>NZ_JBITBX010000004.1:0-530373 GCF_044452725.1 Actinoplanes sp. NPDC051859
CCCAGATCACAGCCACGGCCCCCGCTGTGGGGGGGGGGCCCCCCCCCCAACCACCCCGGGACAATTTACCCCCCCCCCACCCACCCCCGCGGGGCCCCACCCCCCCCCCCGCCCCCAGAAAAAACCCGACTTAGCTCAGCCCACCGAACAGGGTGGTCACCGAGCCATCGTCGAAAACCTCACGAATCGCGCGCGCCAGCAGCGGCGCGATCGACAACACCGTGATCTTGTCCAGCTGCTTCTCCGGCGGCAACGGCAACGTGTTCGTCACCACCAGCTCCGAAATCCGGCTGTTCTTCAGCCGCTCCGTCGCCGGATCCGACAACAACGCGTGCGTCGACGCCACGATCACATCCGCCGCGCCCGAGTCGAACAGGATGTCCGCGGCCTTGGTGATCGTCCCGCCCGTGTCGATCATGTCGTCGACCACCAGGCAGATCCGGCCCTCCACCTCGCCGACCACCCGGTTCGCCACCACCTGGTTCGGCTTCAACGGGTCCCGCGTCTTGTGAATGAACGCCAACGGGCAGCCACCCAGCCGGTCCGTCCAACGCTCCGCGACCCGCACCCGACCCGAATCCGGCGCGACCACCGTCATCGGCTTGCCCTCGAACTTGCGCTGCACATGGTCGGCAAGGATGTCCATGGCGAACAGGTGGTCCACCGGGCCATCGAAGAAGCCCTGGATCTGCGCGGTGTGCAGATCGACCGTGAGGATCCGGTTCGCGCCCGCCGTCTTCAACAGGTCCGCGATCAGCCGCGCCGAAATCGGCTCCCGACCCCGGTGCTTCTTGTCCTGCCGCGAATACGGGTAGAACGGCAGCACCACGGTGATCCGCTTCGCCGAACCCCGCTTCAGGGCGTCGATCATGATCAGGGTCTCCATGACCCAGCGGTTCACGCCCTCGGTCACCGACTGCACCACGAAGGCGTCGGAACCACGCACGGAATCCTTGAACCGAACGAAGATCTCGCCGTTCGCGAACTCGTACGAGTCCGACGGCGTCGGCGCCACGCCCAGCACCTGACCGATCTCCTCGGCCAACTCCGGGAAGCCCTGCCCGGAGAAAAGCATCAAACTCTTACGGTTCTCAGCGACGATGCTGCCCATGGGCTCGTCCGCTCCCGAGACTCGAGGGGGTGGGTTCACGTGAAGTATGACCCCCGGACGCCGCCAGGCAACCTGCCGGGAGCGGGTCGTGGGATGCCTCACCCAAGCTTGCGCGACCAGCGGATAGGTGACTAGGACCCACCCGATTACTCCCCGGATTCGCCCCCTGCGCGCTCCGCCGCATCCGCCGACACCGTGCCCGGCCGCTTACGCGCGGTCCAGCCCTCGATGTTGCGCTGCTGCGCCCGCGTCACACCCAGATTGCCCGCCGGAACATCCTTCGCCACCGCACTGCCCGCCGCGACGTACGCGCCCGGCCCGATCTCCACCGGCGCGATCAACACCGTGTCGCTGCCCACGAACGCCGCCTCGCCGATCGAGGTGTGATGCTTCGCCACCCCGTCATAGTTCGCGAAGATCGTGCCCGCGCCGATATTCGCCTTCGGGCCCACCGTCGCATCACCCACGTACGACAGGTGCGGCACCTTCGCGCCCGCACCCAACTCGGCGTTCTTCGTCTCCACGAAACCGCCCACCTTCGCCTTCCGGCCCAGCCGGGTGCCCGGCCGCAGGTACGAATACGGCCCCACCGACGCGTCCGGGCCGACCTCGGCGCCCAACGCATGCGACCGCAAAACCGCAGCGCCCTCCGCCACCACCGTGTCCCGCAGCGTCGTGTCCGGGCCCACCACCGCGCCCGTCGCCACCCGCGTCGCGCCCTGCAGCTGGCACTGCGGCTCCACCACCGCATCCGGCTCCAACGTCACCGTCACGTCGATCCACGTCGTCGCCGGATCGATGATCGACACCCCGGCCCGCATCCACTCCGTGTTCACCCGGTCCCGCAGCAGCGCGCGCAACTCGGCCAGCTGCGCCCGGTCGTTACAGCCCAGCGTCTCCCGGGCGTCCGCGGCCACGAACACGCCCACCGGATGCCCCACCGACGCCAGGATGCCGAAGACGTCGGTCAGGTACTCCTCGCCCTGGTCGTTGTCCGTGGACAGCTTGCCGAGCGCCTCGCGCAGCAGCGCGGCGTCGAACACGTAGATGCCGGCGTTGATCTCGCGGATCGCCCGGATCTCGGCGGAGGCGTCGCGCTCCTCCACGATCCGCTCCAGGTTGCCGTCGGCGCTGCGCACAATCCGGCCCAGCCCGGTCGGATCCGCGACCTCGGCGGCCAGCACGGTGGCACCGGTCCGGGCGCCCTCGTGCGCGGCGACCAGCGCCTCGACCGTCTCGGGCCGCAGCAGTGGCACGTCGGCGTTCAGCACCACGACCGTGCCGACCGCCTCCGGGATGGCGTCGAGGGCGATCCGGACGGCGTGCCCGGTGCCGTTCTGCTCGGCCTGCAACACCGGCATCGCGCCCGGCGAGATCTCGGCGAGGTGGGCCTTCACCTGGTCGGCCTTGTGCCCGACCACCACGACGGTGCGCGCGGCCTGCGCGGCGTCGGCGGCGTGCAGCACGTGACCGAGCAGGGTCCGGCCGAGCAGCGGGTGCAACATCTTCGGCGTGGCGGACTTCATCCGCTTGCCTTCGCCGGCGGCGAGAACGACGACGGTACGACTCGGGGCCTGGCTCACGCGGGACTCCATTGTTCGCAGTGTGTCAGAGAAGCGGCGCCAACTCAGCCGCAGACAGAAAGCTCCCGGGAGAGGATTCGAACCCCTATTAACGGTACCAAAAACCGCAGTCTTGCCCTTAGACGACCCGGGAGGGCAAACCGGACATAACTATCTAGGTCATGTACGCGGGTTACATACTAGCGCCTCCTCCTTCACCGGAGGCAGCCGCGATCCCCCGCATCATGCCCTCGACCCGCCAGTAGAGCTGGCGAGACTTGGGCACTTCGACGCCCAGGCAGCCACGATAAGCATCGCCGACGTTCAGCCGAACCGTGGACGGGTTGTGCGTCTTCAAGGTCGGACGCCGGAAAATGTCGAACGGCACCCCGACAACGTCGGCCCACCACCGTCCCGCCGCCTCCGCATCGGCGGACTCATGGATGCTGACGCGATAGGTGAGATCAGCTCGGTCTCGGCCCATCAGCTCCGCGAAGCGAACAAAGAGCAGCACCAACGACGGGTCACTGTTGATGAAGGAAAGGTGGCAAGCGTTGGGCCGCCACGGCTTGGCCTTGCCTCCCTCGCACCAGTAGGCGACCGCACCGAGCAGCCGCACCTCGCGGTCCGACAGCGCGCCAACCCACTCCGCCTCCTCCCGATTGGTCGCGGCGCGCTCACTGTCGCGTTTCTGTCGTAGCGGCTCCCACCGCGTTTCCGAGATCCGGCGGGAGTGCTCCCGCCGACGGCGCTGCGCGCGCTCGCTCGTCTCATCGAGCGGCAGGTGCCGAACCCACAGGTAGACGGTGGATTTGGCGACACCGAGCTGCACGGCGATCTCGGGCACCGTGCCGCCCTGCTCGCGCAGGGTCACCGCTTCGGCGCGCAGCTCGTCTTTCGCGTTGGGCCGCCGGGTCCATTCCGGAACGGGTTCGTTCCAGAGCCAGGCCGCCATCGTGTCCCGGTTGACGTCGAAGTGCTCACGCAGTTGCGCGATGGACATCCGCGTCTCGGCGCGCAACCGGCGCGCCTCGGTTGCCCGCGGATCGTTCTCCCCGTTGGTCTTCATGCAAGAACGTTAATGCGTTGCTCTAGTCTCTAGTCAACCCTAGCGGTGTGCCAAGTGGAGAAGGTTTCAGCTCTTGGGGTGGGCCTGCAGAAACGACCAGATGGTGGGGGTCGCGGCGAGTGCCGTGGAGGGCGGGTCGAGCTGGAAGATGCGCTGTGCCACGGGGGCTTCTTTGGAGCCCGGCCACTGGTGTCCGGCGCCGGCCACTGTGATCAATTCGACCGCCCGGCCTTGCGGGCAGGTCGCCAGGGACGTCGTGACGGTGCCGGCTTTGGTGGTGGCCGGTGCCGGGCAGTTGTCCGTACGGCGCCAGGTGTCGATGAGGGACGGCACGGACGGGCCGTCGATCTTCACGGGGAGCCGGCCGCCGCCGTCGTTGCTGCGTTTGCCGGGGCCGCCGCCGTACGGAATGGTGGGGTCCTTGTCGCCGTGGATGTGGATGATCGACAGGGGCGCGGGATTGTCGCACTTGTTGAGCATGGTGCCGGCGACGGGCGCGATGCCGGCGAAGGTGGTTGTTTCGCAGGCGAGGCGGTAGGCGAGCATCGCGCCGTTGGAGATGCCGGTGGCGTAGATGCGCTTCGGGTCGACGCCGGGCACCGCTTTGACGAGGCGCTCGATGAAGCCCACGTCGTCGACGTCGTCACGCGCCGCCACGCCGCAGCAGTCGGGGCTGACGTTCCAGGTGCGGTTGACGCCGTCGGGGTAGGCGACGAGGAAGCCGCCTTTGTCGGCTTCGGCGTTCCACCCGTACGCGCGTTCGGCCTGTTGTCCGGTGCCGACGGCGCCGTGCAGGACGACGACGAGCGGCGCGGTGGCCTTGGCGTTGGCGGGCCGGTAGAGCAGGTAGGTGCGTTCGCGCCCGTCGACGGTGAGCTTGGCGCTGGAGCGCCCGGCCGGCAGCGGGGGGGCACCGGTCTGCTCGCCGGGGGAAGGCGGGGTGGCCGGTGCGGGTGTGGCCCCGGTCGAGGCGGCGGCGGTCGGCTCGGTGGGGGCGGGGTCACGGCGGTCACGGCCGGTGCAGCCGGCGAGCAGGAGCAGGAGCACGGCCGCGAGGGCGGTTCGGCGCTTCATGGGACCAGCCTTCCTCGACGATGTTCGAGCAGTGTTAGGGCGCGGTCAGGAGCCGGGCGGGAATCCACGGTGGATACCCGCCCGGCAGATCATCAACGCTTGTTCATCTCGAGGAGCTCCCAGCCGCCTTCGGGCTTGACGTCGAACTTCTCCGTACGCAGGTTCATCGGGTTGGCCATGCCCAGGTAGAGGCCGCCCTTGCCGTTCGGGATCATGTTGCGGATGCCGTAGTTGAGGTAGTTGCCGAGGCCGCGGACGTTGACGGCCTGGGCCGGGGATTCCGTGTCGGGGAACATGTAGAGGTCACCGCCGAATTTGGTGGGGTCGATCAGGGGCAGGTGCCAGTTGTCCGGGTCGCGGAGGGCGCGCTTGGCGCGGGCGTTGACCGGCGGTTGGGGTGCCGCTCCGGCGATCAGGTCCTTGACCAGGTAGGACCAGTCCATGGTGCCGACGAAGAGCTTGTTGTCGACGACGGTCATGCGCCAGGTGTAGTTGTTGAAGAGGTAGCCGAAGCCGGACTTGCCGTAGAGCGGTGTGTAGCCGGTGGGTTTGTCGGACCAGGTGGAGGTGGCCGGGTCCCAGGCGGGGAGGGTCTTCTCGCCGTACAGAAGCTCGATCTTCTGGGTGGGCAGGCCGAGGTCTTTGCCGCGCCAGATGCTGATCGCGCGCTGGGTTTTGACGTTCTGCTGCTTGGCGGCTTCGTCGGTGGCGGGCGGGTAGACGGTGGCGTGCACCATGCTGGACTTCATCGGGACGTGCATGGTGCCCCAGTAGACGTAGCCGTTGAACGCGGCGATGCCACCGCCGCCGTAGGTGGCGGAGACGACCCGGTCCTGTTCGTAGAGGCGGGCGTTCCAGACCTGCTTCCAGCCGGCCTTGTCCTCGTCGTTGAGGCCGGGCAGGCCGTCGGCGAGCTTGGGGCTGATCCACAGGCCGGCGAGCATCTGCTGGCTGGTGGGTTGTTCGGCGGGCCAGCTGGTGGCGGCGATCCGACCGTCGTAGACGGTGAGGTCGGCGGCCTGCACGGGCAGGGCGGCGACGGTGGTGAAGTCGAACGGCCGGGTGCTGTCGCCGGTCCAGCGCCAGACGGCGCCGCCGGCGGAGCCGTTGCGGCCGATGCCGACGCCGAGGTAGAGGGCGCCGTCTTCGACGAGGAACGTACGGATGTTGCCGTAGTCCGGGAAGTTGATCGAGCCGAGGTACTTCTGGGTGGTGGCGTCGAACGCGAACATGTTGAGCGTGTTCTCGAGCGCGGGGCCGCCGAGCAGGATGACGTTGCCGAGGTTGCCGGCGGCGCGCAGGCCGACGGTGTGTGACAGCCGCAGCGCGTCGTCGGGGGACTTGGCGCGGATCTCGGCGCTCTTGTTGACGGAGCGGCCGCTGACGGTGTCGTACGTCCACACTTCGGGCGCGCGCATGTCGCCCATGTAGTCGGGGATGGTCTCGTCGTTCTTGCGGACCTGGCTTTCGCCGTACTCGCAGGTCCAGTTGTCGTTGGCGGTGGGTTTGACGTAGTCGAGGGTGGCGCCGCTGACGAGGCAGTGGACGTTGGCACCGGTGCCGAACCAGAGGGTTTTGCCGACCTGGGTGAGGCCCCAGACGTACGCCTGGTTGACCTTGGGCTTGCCGGTGGTGCACCGGGGTCCGGCGGGGTACGGCTTGCCGACGCCGTCGAAGCATTCGTCGGGCTGGGCCTTGGCGAGGCGGGTGAACGTGTAGTCGGCCCGCAGGGGTGCGGCGGTCGCGGGGACGACCGCTGCGGTGCTCGCGGTGACGAGGGCTATCGCCCCGACCGCGAAGATTCTCCGCATATTGATCAACCTGAATTCCTTTCCGAGACGCAACGAGCGCCCGCCGCGGAGGCCCGCGGGGGCGCGTTCAAAGGAGGAGGGATGTGGACGGGCGGCGTCGTGGGAAGCACCGCCCGTCCACGCTTGCGAGGGTTATGGGCGGGGTGCGGTGAGCTTGATCAGCTCCCAGCCGCCCTCCGGCACGTCGTCGGCGGGGTCGGTCCGCAGGTTCATCGGATTGGCCATGCCGAGGTAGAGATCCGGACCGTCCGGGACCATGTTGCGAATCCCGTAGTTGAGGTTGTTGCCGACGCCGGTGGTGCTCACCGGCTGGGCCTTCTCGGTGGAAGTCGGGAAGACCCACAGGTCACCGCCGTAGATCGCGGGGTCGATCGGCGGCGGTGCCACATCTCTGAGCCGGATGCCGGGGTCCTGGGCGACGATGTGCTGGACGATGTAGCTCCAGTCCATCGTGCCGACGTAGAGCTTCCCGCCGGCCACGGTCATCCGCCAGGTGTAGTTGTTGAACGGGTTGTCGAAGCCGGACTTGCCGTAGAGCGGGGTCCAGCCGGTGGGCACCGTGGTCCAGGCCGCGGTCGCCGGGTCGTACGCGGGCAGCGCCGTCGCCCCGTAGAGCAGTTCGATCTTCTGGGTGGGCAGGCCGAGGTCCTTGCCGCGCCAGATGCTGATGGACCGCTGGGTGTTCGCCACCTGGGCCTGCTTGGCCTCGTCGGTGGTCTGCGGGTAGACCTGCTGGTGCACTTTCGTCGCCTTCAGCGGGACGTGCATGGTTCCCCAGTAGAGGTAGCCGTCGTAGGACGCGACGCCGCCCCCGCCGTAGGTCGCGGCGACGACCCGGTCGGTCTCGTACTGGCGGGCGTGCCACACCTGCCGCCAGAGCGTCGCGTCTTCCTCGCCGAGGCCGGGCTCGCCGTCCGCCAGCGCCGGGCTGATCCAGACGCCGGCGAGCTGCGCCGGGGAGGTGGGCTGGTTGGCGGGCCAGCTCGTCGCCATGATCCGGCCGTCGTGGTAGGCGAGGTCGGCGGCCTGTACCGGCAGACTCGCCACCGTCTGGAACGTGAACGGGCTCTTCAGCTCGCCGGTCCAGCGCAGCACGCCCCCGCCGGAGCCGCCGTTCGCGCCGATGCCGACGCCGAGGTAGAGCTGCTTCTCGGCGACCAGGAACGTGCGGATGTTGCCGTACTGCGGGAGGTTGACCGAGCCGAGGAAGCGGCGGGTGCGGGCGTCGAAGGCGAACAGGTTCAGCGACTCGTTCAGCGCCGGGCCGCCGAGGAGGACGACACCGTTGAGGTTGCCCGCGGCGCGCAGGCCGATCGTGGTGCGCAGCCGTTCGGCGTCGTCGGTGCTGCGGGCCCGGATCTCCGCACTCTTGTTGACCTTGCGTTTGGTGAGCGTGTTGTAGAGCCACACTTCGGGAGCACGCTGGTCGCCGATCTCCGCGGGCCAGTCCGGGTCGTGGGCGACGACCTGGCTTTCCGCGTACTCGCAGACGTAGTCGGAATTGACCACCGGCTTGATGCTGTCCAGGGTGGCGCCGCTGACCAGGCAGTTGACGTTGGCGCCGGTGCCGAACCAGACGTCGGGGCCGACCTTGGTGAGGCCCCACACGTACGCCTGGTCGACCTTGGCCTGGCCTTCGGCGCACGGCGGACCCGCGGGGTACGGGTTGCCGATGCCGTTGAAACACTCGTCGGGGGCGGCCTTGGCGAGCAGCTTCACGGTGTACGGGTCGTCGGCGGCGGCAGGGGATGCGGGGGATGTCAGACCGAGCAGCACGACGGCGGCCGCCGTGCCCAGTCTGCGCAGGGATGCTCGCACGAGGGGGGTCCTCTCAGGATGTTCTCTCGAGCCGGATCAGCTCCCAGCCGCCCTCGGGGACGGAATCGGCCGGGTCGGTGCGCAAATTCATCGGATTGGCCATGCCGAGGTACAGGTCGTCGCCGTCGGCGGCCATGGTGCGGATGCCGTAGTTGAGGTAGTTGCCGAGTCCGCGGGTGTCGACCGGTTCGGCGGGGGCGTCCGGGGCGGGGAAGGTCCACAGGTCGCCACCCCAGCCGGCCGGGTCGGTCGGCGGCGCGGTGCTGGACAGGATGTGGACCAGGTAGCTCCAGTCCATCGTGGCTACGTACAGCCGGTCCCCGGCGACGATCATCCGCCAGGTGTAGTTGTTGTAGCCGTTGCCGAAGCCGGACCTGCCGTACTTGGGGGTCCAGCCGGTCGGGACGGGCGTCCAGGTGCCGGTGGCGGGCTGGTAGACAGGGAAGGCCGGTTCGCCGTACAGAAGCTCGATCTGCTCGTCGGGGGTGCCGAGGTTGCGGCCGCGCCAGATGGCCGCCGCCCGTTGGGTGTAGCGGACCTGGAGGTTCTTGGCTTCCTCGGTGGGCTGCGGGTAGGCCGCCTGATGCACCTTCGTCGCCTTGAGCGGGACGTGCATGGTGCCCCAGTAGAGCCAGCCGCCGTAGGCGGCTACGCCGCCCGCGCCGTAGGTCGTGGCGGTCAGCGGGTCCTTCTCGTAGCGGCCGGTGTGCCACACCTGGGTCCACTCGCCGCCTGCCAGCGGGAGCGGCGGGCTGCGCCACACGCCGGCGAGTTGCGCGTCGGAGGTGGGTTGCAGGGTCGACCAGGTCGTCGCGTAGAGGTGGCCGTCCTGATAGGCCAGGTCGGCGGCCTGTGCGGGCAGGGTCGCCACCCGGTCGAACAGGAACGGGGCGAGCCGGTTGCCGCGCCAGCGCAGCACGGCGCCGCCGAGTCCGCCGTCCGGGCCGATCCCGGCGCCAAGGTAGAGGTCACCGGCCGCGGCGAGGAACGTGCGGGCGTTGCCGTACTGAGCGAGGGTCCGCGAGCCGAGGTAGCGCTTCGTGACCGCGTCGAAGGCGAACAGGTTGAGCGTGGCACTCAACGACGGACCGGCGAACAACACTATGCCGTTGGCAGTGCCCGCCGCGCGGAGTCCGAGGGTGCTGCGCAGGCGCGGGTCGTCCGGGGTCCGATTCGTCAGCACGCCGTTGTCGTAGGTCCAGACCTGCGGCACGCGGACGTCGCCCAGGGCGTCCGGGACCAGCGGGTGCTGCTTCGCGATCTGGCTCTCGGCGAACTCGCAGACGTAGTCGTCGTAGACCACCGGCTTCGAGTCGGCGAGGCCGGAGCCGCTGGTCAGACAATGCGTGTTGGCGCCCGTGCCGAACCACACCTGACGGCCGACGCGGGTCATGCCCCAGACATACGACTGGTTGACCTTCGCCTGTCCCGTGGCGCACGGCGGCCCGGCCGGATAGGGCTGCCCGATGCCGGCGAAACACTCGTCCGGCACGGCCTTTCCCAGCAGCCGGGAGGAATACGTGTCGGCGGCCGGGCCGGGCGCGGGATGACGGCCGACAGCCGGGCCGGGCGCGACGGACGCACCCGTGACCAGCAGCACGGCGGCGGCGAATCCGGCCAGGGCACTCATGCCGGCCTGCGGACCCGATCGGCGACCGACGCCGCCCACCCTGCCGGGTCGGCGAAGCCGAGGAACTCCGCGAGCCCGGTCAGCTCCTTCACCGGCTCGGCGACCAGGTCCTCGTAGGCCATCTGGTGCAGGTGCGCCGGCGGGTGGTCGGCCAGGGCCTGCTCGGCCTGGCTACTCATGAACGCGCACAGGCCGATGAACCGCTTCGGGTCCTCACCGCGCTGCTGCAGGAACTCGGCGGTGAGCCGGTCCGGCAGGTACGCGCGCACCTCGTCCGGCATGTCGTCGGACTCCTCGGCGGTGAGCGGGTCGACGCCGTACCGGCCGACGGCCTCCACCCGGAGCTGGACGAGCTGGAACGACGAGTGCCGGCTCATCGACTTCGCGGTGGCCGCCCAGTCCCGGGTCAAGTAGACGATCTTCGCGGTCGGGAAGTTCTCCAGCAGCGACGTGGTGACCTGGCTGCTGCCGCCCGAGCGTTCCACCCAGCGCTTCTTACCGGTCAGCTCGGTCAGCAGGTCGAGGAACGCCTGGTGGTGGGCGCCCACACTCTGGGTGGGGAACGCCGACACCCGCGGGGCGAGCTGGTCGAACAGGGCGTCCGGGTCGTCGGTCAACTTCGCCAGGGTGATCGCCAGGATGCGCGGCAGGTTGACCAGGTCGTCGTTGAAGCGCCCCGACGCCGGGTAGCGGACCTCCTTCGGCGGCACCCCGATCTTGAAGAGGACCGACAGCTCCTCCTTCGGGCCGCTGAGCACTCGCCAGTACGCCGGCCCGTCGATGATCTCGGTGCTCCGGTTCCACGGCGCGACCGACATGAAGAACTCCTGGACCGAACAGGTTTCCGGCTCCTCGACGATCAGGTCGGAGAGCAGCGTCGAACCACAGCGGCCGTTGCTGATGATGATGGCGCGGTCCATGGGATCTCCTAGTGCACGCAGGTGGCGAGCCAGGGCAGCACCTCGGCGCGTACCTGGTCGGGAGCTTTGATGAGCAGGGTGTGCTTCTGGCCGACGACGACCACGTGCTTCGACTGCGGCACCAGGCGTTCGGTCTCGGCGGTCAGTTCCTTGACGACCGAGTCGCCGCCGTACAGGCACAGCACCGGGCAAGTGATCGCCGCGAACCGCGACGGGTGCGGCAGCGGGCTGGCCGGCAGCTCCTCGCCGAGGTCCGTGCTGGACAGCAGCGCGGAGGCGTCCCGCAGGCGCCGGGCGAGCAGCGGCCGGCTGGTCGCCACCGCCTCCGCGTCGGCCAGCGTCTCGGCGGCCCGGGACAGCCGTTGGGCCATCCGGGCGAACCAGGCGGCGGTGGGCGGTGCCGACTCGATCGCCACGATGCCGGCCACCGCGCTGGGGTGCCGGGCCGCGTACGCGAAAGCGATCGTCCCGCCGAACGAGTTGCCGAACAGGTGCACCGGCTCGTCCACTGCCCAGTGGGCGAGCAGGGCTTGCAGGTCGTCGACGAAATCATCCAGCCGGTAGCCGGTCGGCGGGCGGGAACTGTGCCCGTGGCCGCGCAGGTCGTAGAGCAGCACCCGCATCCCCGCCTCGGCCAACGGGTGGACCATGGTCAGGAACCAGCTCGCCATGCTGTCCGAGGTCATGCCGTGGATGAGCACCACCGTGCCCTGGCGGGGGCCGACCGGCGGCACTTCCTCCACGTGCAGGTCGACCCCGTTGGCGTGGACCATGCTCATGACCCGGCCGGCACCTTCCCCAGCGACTCCACGATGTAGTCGACGAGCTGCCCCACCCGGAGCTGACCCACCGATTCCACGTCGAGGCCGGAGACGAACAGCGCGAAGTTCACCGCGGTGCCGTACCGGGCCTGCAGGCGGCCGGCGAGCGACACCACGTCGATGCTTTCCATGCCGAGGTCGTCGCGGAACGTGGTGTCCATGGTGATCTCGGCGTCGGCGCCGAAGTCACCGAGGACGGACTGCAGCATCGCGGTGACGTCGGCGAGGACGGCGGACTCATCGGAGGGCATGGCGGTGCTCCTTCACTGTTCTTCGGTACCGGTCCAGGCGACGACATAGCGCCGCGGCGGAAGCTCCGGCGGGTTCTCGATCTCCTGCCAGGCGACCCGGAGAACCCGGTCGCCGACCGTCACGGTGCCGTCGGCGAGGGACACCTCGAAGCGACGCGGCGCGCCGTCGAGTCCCGTGCCGAGCGCCTTGCCCGCAGCCTCTTTCGCCGCCCACAGCCGGGCGAAGCTGCGGTCATCGGTGAGCTGCGCCCGTTCGGCCTCGGTCAGCGCGTAGCGGTAGGTGCTCTCCTCCCGCGGCGCGACCTCGACCACGTCGATGCCCACCTCCGCGCCGGGCGGCCCCGCAATGGCGACGCCGACCTCGTGGGTGTGCGCAATCGACACTGTGCTGTCCTGGAAGCCGCGACCTGGCCGCAAGTCCACGTAGGGCTTGCCGCTCGGCTCGTTGCGTACGGTCAGCTCGATCGGATATACGTCCGTGTGCCCGGCGTCCCACAACCGGAACCGCACCGCGTCCTTCGCCGCGATCCGACCCAGCATCCACTGATTGCGCTTGGCGCCGGGCATCCGCTCGTACTCCACGGCCGCCTCGCCGCCGAGAATGCCGCGCGCCGCCATACCCCGGGTGACCAGGTCGGTCCAGGCGTCGAAGGCCACGGTCCAGCCGCCCGGGTGCCGCTGCGACATCGGATACTTCTCCGGGAACCGTTCGCAGGCCCGGGCGGTCGGGTGGCTGTCGAACCGCCGGTCAGTCGCGCCGTCGATCTGCGCCCACACCCGGCCGTTCACCGACAGTTGCGTGTCCGCGATCAGTTCACCGTCGGTGATGGACCTGACCCGCGCCGCGCAGTCCATGGCCGTGCCGGGAGCCGGCGCCGGCCCGAAGAACCGCACGTGCCGCAACCCCACCGGCAGGGCGACGGTCCGGAACGGCTGGGTCGTGATCAACCAGTTGCCGATCAGCTGCAGGGCGTTGTCCAGCAGCGCGCCGGGCGGCACCGGGACAGTGACGGTGCCCCGCACGTGCATGTCGCCGAGCGCGTGCACCGCCGTGACGCCCTGGAAGACCGGCCCGTGGAACATGAGCCGCTCGGCGTACATCTCCTCGGCACTGGTCGTCGGCGGAAACTCCGTCGCCGGGTCCTCGGTGTAAGGCAGCAAGTCCGGCTCGGGATAGTCCGCCGCCAGCTCGACCGTTGACCGCGCATAGCCGCCGAAGATCACGGTGAACCGATTCGGTCCGGCCCGCTTCACGGTGATCTCGACATGCTGCGGCGGCGCGGCGATCAACCACCGGTTGAACTTCGCATCCCGCACCGCGACGGCTTTCATCCCGGGTGCGGCCTGTTCAGCAGCGTCCATCATGTGCTGCACCACGGTCGTCGCCGGCACCACCGGCCACCGGTCCTCCACCCGCGGCCAGTCGTCCGGCTGCACGAAGAAACAGTGATCCCGCAGATAGGGCATGGTCTCGACCGAAACGTCGAGGGTCGTTCTGAGGACTACCTCTTCCGCTTCCTTTTTCTGTACGGGCACAGCCTCCCGTGCCGTCGCCGGTCCGTGCCCAGCGGTTACCGGCGACGCGGACGCCGCGGACCGCGGCGCCGGCACGGCGATGGCTTGCGGCCCGGACAGGGTCGCGGGGGCTTGCGGCCCCGGGCGGGTCGCGGGGGCTTGCGGCCCCGGGCGGGTCGCGGGGGCTTGCGGCCCCGGGCGGGTCGCAGTGGGCGCTGGTGGGGGCGGCGCGACTGGCGGTGCCGCCGGTTGCGTCCGCGGCGACGACGAAGGCGCCGGTGTTGCGCTCCGCGGGCGCGGAACCGCCGGCCTCGTTGTCGAGGCTGCCGCAGCAGCGTTCATCACCGTGACTGCGTCGCTGGCGGTCTCCTGCAACAGGGCGGCCAGTTCCGCGGCGGCCTTGGACGTCCCCGCCATCTTGCTCAGCGCGGAAAGGGCTGCACTGTGCGCTTCGACTAGCCCACTCGAAGCAGGCGTCGGAGCTGCCTGCTGCGGGGCGCTTGCCGGTGGCTGGCCCGGTCTTGCCTGCGGCTGCTGCGGTGCGCTTGCCGGTGGCTGGCCCGCTCTTGCCTGCGGCTGCTGCGGCGCGCGGGGCTGGGGCACCTGGGGTTGCGGCTGCGGCGAGCGTGGCTGGGGCACCGAGGGCTGCGGCATCTGCGGGCGGGGCACGGGCGGCTGGCCGGCCGGGGCCAGGCCGAGGAGTTGGTCGGCGCCTTCGCCCAGCTTGACCAGGGGTCCGCCGAGGTCGATGCGGACCGCCGGGCCCTTGCGGGCGGACGGTTCGACGACCTCGTTGACCTTGGGAACTGCGCGCGGGACCGGCGCCGGTTCCAGCACGGACATGTCCGGGTCGCCGCCGTCCACCCACAGGGCCGTGGCGACCCGGCGGAGCTGGGACAGGCCGTCGCGGCGGGAGACGTTGACCGGCATGGCCAGGTGCTCCCGGTCGCGCAGATTGTCGTCGATGAGCGAGGCGAGTTGGCCCGCGCCCATCTGCAGGAAGACGCGGATGCCGGCGTCGTACATGGCGCCGACCGTGCGGCGGAACCAGACCGGCTCGATCATGTGTCGGATGAAGAGCTGGTTGACCTCGTCCGGGTCGGCCGGAAACGGCGCCGAGATGGTGCCGGACCAGACCGGCACCTCGGTCGGGTGCACCTCCCAGCGACCCATGGCCGCCCCGATCGCCTGCAACCCCTCGGCGAACACCGGCGTGTGGAACGCCGACCGGAACGGCAGCAGCTGGCACAGGATGGTCCGGGCGCGCAGATCGTCGACCAGGCGCTGGACCTGCTCGCGCGGGCCGTTGACCACGCACTGGTTCGGGGCGTTGTCGTGGGACAGCACCACGCCCGGATAGCCGTCCAGCAGCGGTGTGACGGTCTCCATGGGGGCGCTGATCGCGGCGAACGCGTAACCGGAGACCTCGACGCTGTCGGCGTCGAACAGGCCGAGGAATGCGTCGACGCCCTGGGTGCTCATCTGGCCGGTGACCGCGGCGGCCGTCCACTCGCCGATGCTGTGGCCGGCGACGGCGTCCGGGCGTACGTTCATCCGGCGCAGCGTCGCGTCCAGCAGCTTGCCGACCTCGACCAGGCCGGTGCCGTGCTGGCCCAGATCGGCGGCGGTCCACTCGCGGTGCGGCAGACCGAAGTGGGCGGCGATGTCAGCCGTCCGCGGAGCGAACTCGGCTTCCACACCGGGGAAGACGAACGCGAGCTTGCCGCCGCCGGGGCCGAGCAACGGCCGGGGCGTGAACCAAATGTCCCGACCGCCGCGCCAAGGTTCGCCGCGGGCGACCATCTTGCGGGCGATGCCGAGCCGCTGATCGCTCGGGTCGACGATGCCCAGCCGGACCGGTCCGCCGTCTACCGCCCGGGGCAGGTCCCGGACGTCGGGGCGCTCCAGCTGCGCGGCCAGGTCGGCGGCGGTGGCGGCGGACAGCCAGAGGATGCGCTCCGGCTCGGCGATGACCGAGGCGGCGTCGGAGGCAGCGGCCGAAGCGCCGGCGGCCGAAGCGGTCGCTGCGACGGCTGTGGCGTACTGCTCGACGATGACGTGGGCGTTGATGCCGCCGAAGCCGAAGGCGTTGACCCCGGCCCGGCGTGGTGTCTCGCTCTGCCACGGCTGGGCCGAGCCGATCGGCCGGAACCGGGTCTGCGCCATCTCGGCGCGGGGCTTGACGACGTTCAGGGTGGGCGGCAGGACGCCGTGATAGACGGCGAGGGTGGCCTTGATCAGGCCGGCCACCCCGGCGGCAGGCATCGCGTGACCGATCATCGACTTCACTGAGCCGATCACCGGGCGCTCACCGGCGGTGTGCGGACCGAACACGTCGGCCACCGTGGACAGTTCGGCTGCGTCACCGGTCGGGGTCGCCGTGCCGTGCGCTTCGAGCAGGCCGAGGGCGTCCGGGGCGGTCGGGTCGAGCCCGGCCATCTCCCAGGCGCGCCGGATGGCCAGGGCCTGGCCGGAGCTGGCCGGGTTGAACATGCTCGCCGAGCGGCCGTCGCTGGAGGTGCCGCTGCCGCGGATGACCGCGTACACCCGGTCGCCGTCGCGTTCGGCGTCGGCGAGGCGTCTGAGGACGACCATGCCGGTGCCCTCGCCGATCAGGACGCCGTCGGCTTCGGCGTCGAAGGGCCGGATCTCGCCCTTGCGGCTGAGCGCCTGCAGCTGGCTGAACACCGACCAGAAGCTGATGTCGTGCACGTGGTGCACGCCGCCGGCCAGGACCGCGTCCAACCGGCCGTTGAGCAGCTCGGTCATGCCCTGGTCGACGGCGATCAGCGAGGACGCGCAGGCCGCGTCGATCGTGTACGCCGGGCCGCGCAGGTTGAGCCGGTTCGCCACCCGGGAGGCGGCCAGGTTGGGGACCAGCCCGATCGTGCCCTCGGGCTGGTGCTTGCCGAGCCGCTCGTCGATCCGGTCCCGGAGCAGGCCGAGCCGGTCCTCCCCCAGGTCCGGCATGAGCTCCTGGAGCAGGCTGATGACCTGGCTGGCCATCCGCACCCGGTTGGCGTACCGGGAGGCGGCCGGGTTGAGCAGACCGCCCCGGCCGAGGATCACGCCGATCCGGTCGGCGTCCGGCATCCGGGCCGCGCCGCCCGCGTCCGCGATGGCGGCCGCGGCCACCTCGAGCGCGATGAGCTGGTCCGGCTCGATGTCGCCCACCGAGTTGGGCATGATGCCGAACTTCAGCGGCTCGAACACCGCCTGGTCGTCGAGGAAGCCGCCCCGGCGGGTGTAGAGCCGGTCGGGCCGGTGCGCGTTGTCCGGGTCGTAGAACAGCGCGTCGAACCGGTCCTCCGGGACGTCGGTGATCATGTCCTTGCCGTTGACCAGGTTCTGCCAGTACTGGTCGAGGGTGGCGGCGCCGGGAAAGATCGCCGCCATCCCCACGATGGCGATCTGCGACATCCCCGCCCCTACCAGCCCGAAGCGGTCAGCACGACCGAGGTCTGCACCGGGTCGCCCCAGGCGAGTTCACGCAGCAGGCTCAGCGCGCCCTCCTCCGGGTCGATCAGGCCGATGCCGCGGCGGGCGTACTCGGCGGTCAGCTCGGGGGTGACCATGCCGCCGTGTGCACCGACCGGCGCCCAGGGTCCCCAGTGCACGGTCACCGCACGGTGGCCCGAGTCCTGCGACCAGCGGGTGCCCATCGCGTCCAGCGCGTCGTTGGCCGCGGCATAGTCGCTCTGGCCCCGGTTGCCGTACGCCGCCGCGATGCTGCCGAACATGACCACGAATTTCGGCGCGGCCCCACAGCCGTCCAGGGCGTCGAGCACCGACCGGGCGCCGTCGACCTTGGTGCGGAACACCCGCTCGAACGAGGCCGGGTCCTTGTCGCCGATCAGCCTGTCCTCGATGATCCCGGCCGCGTAGACCAGGCCGTCGATGCGGCCGTACTCGTCGTGGATCTGCTTGACCAGGCGTCGGGTTGCCTCGTCGTCGCGCACGTCGAGCGAGTGGTAGCGCACGTGGGCGCCGAGCTCGGTCAGCTCCGCGACGGTGGCGTTGACCTCGCGGGCGGCCAGGATCGCCGACGCGGTGCGGTCGATGTCGGCGGGTGAGCGCATGCCCCGCCGGGCCAGTGCCGCGCGCAGCGCCGCCTTGTCCGCGGCGGCTGCCAGTTCCGGGTCCTCGTCGGTCTGCGGCAGCGGCGTACGCCCCACCAGCTCGATCCGGCACCGGGAGGCGTTCGCGACGGTCCGCGCGAACCACGGGGTGATGCCCCGCGCCCCACCGATCAGGACGACCACCGAGTCGGTGTCGAGGCCGATCGCCCGAGCTTCGGCGGTGCCGTCCCCGGCCGGTCCGGCGCCCCCGTCCGCCAGCATGCCCAGCCCCGCCTCGGTGAGCTGCCCGATGTGTCGGCCGTCGGCCCGGCGGTAGACGACCGGCGCGGTGGCGGCCTCGTGCAGTTCCTCGACCAGGCCCTGTGCCAGGTCGTCAGCGGACGCTGCGGCGCTCACTTCGACATAGCGGGCCACCGTCTCCGGATACTCCCGGGCGATCGTACGAAACAGGCCAGTCATGCCGTCGGTACGCGCACTGCCTGCTTCCGGTCCGGCGGCGATCAGCCAGCGCGGCCCGGCAGCGAGCGCCTGCTTGAGGAAGCCGAACGCGTCAGGCAGCAGGGGGCTGCCGTCCTCGCCCAGCCCGTCCAGGAGCACGATGCCGTCCATGCCGGTCGGGTCGTCAGCGGTGGAGCCGCTGACTCCGCTCGCACCCGCGTCGGCGAGCAGCTCGGCGAGCCGAACCCCGGTCGCGCCACCGCCGGTGATCAGGAACCGGGCGCCCGCAAGGTCGGTGCCCGTCCCGGCGGCAGTCGCCGGCTCCAGGCGGGAGATCAGCCGCTGCGGCGCGATCCCGACCCGAGCCGGCGCCTCGATCTCGGCGACGGGCCCAGCCTGCACAGCCGCCCCGACCGACACCGTGGCCCCGGCAGACTCGGCGACACTGGCGACGGCGGGAGCGGCAACCGGCGCAGTGAGCCCGGCAGCCGGCGCGTTGATCTTCGCGTCGAGCCAGCCCACCATGGCCCGAACGGTCCGAGCCTTCACCAGTTCTTCCAGCTCGGACTCGTCGCCCTCGACGCTGAGGCCGAGCTTGTTGGCGACCTCGCCGGCCACCTCGGCCCGCTTGATCGAGTCGACGCTGAGGTCAGCTTCCAGGTCCAGGTCCAGCTCGATCAGCTCTTCCGGGTAACCGGTCCGCTCACTGATCACCGCGAGCACGGCACCCTGCACGTCAATCACCGCGACCGACATCGCCACCGTGGTGGATCCTGCGGCGGTGGTGGTCGTCGTCGCGACGGCAGCGACGGCAATCGCCGGTGCCGAGTTGATGCGGGTGTCGAGCCAGCCCACCATGGCCCGGACCGTCCGGGCCTTCACCAGCTCCTCCAGCTCGGACTCGTCGCCCTCGACGCTCAGGCCGAGCCGGGTCGCGACCTCGCCCGCGACCTCGGCCCGCTTGATCGAGTCGACGCTGAGGTCAGCTTCCAGGTCCAGGTCCAGCTCGATCAGCTCTTCCGGGTAACCGGTCCGCTCACTGATCACCGCGAGCACGGCACCCTGCACGTCCAGGCCGGGCTGCGCCGGGGCGAGGACGGCCTCCGTCTCCGCGATCGTGGGGTAGTGCACGGTGAGGGTGGTGCCAGGGCCGGGCGAGACCGGGGCGGCCATCGCCGCGGGCAGCACCGCTGCCTGCGGCATCGGCTGGGCGGGAATCATGGCCTGGGCGGGGGCGGCGTCGCTCTGCCACACCAGGCGGCCACCAGCGCCCTCCCCCAGGTACGCCAGCAGCACGTCACGTTGGGTCGCGATCAGGTCCCGGCTCGTCCGCAGGAACTCGCTGACCAGTTCGCTGCGGTCGTCGCGGGCGCCGTCCGGGCCCTGCGCTGCGGTCATCGTGAACTCCTCGATCTCGATGCGCCGGGCGGGTGTCATCCCCCCGGGCAGGCACTGTCCGGAGCGGTCTCGTACGGCCTGACCGTCCACGGTCCAGGTGGGACGGTTGGCAGCCGGCGCGGCCGGGCCGGTGGTGTCACGGCCGGCGAAGAGCCAGCCGGTCTGCACTCCCACGCCCGCGCAGGCCAGCTCGGCGGCGGCGGTGAGCAGCGCGCGCAGGCCCTGGCCGGGACGGCCGTCGACGGTGACGACCAGGTGCGGGCGGTCGCCGAGGACCGCGTCGACGAGTTTGCCGAGGACCTGGCCGGGGCCAGCCTCGACGAAGGTACGGGCGCCGGCGGCGTACATCGCTTCGATCTGTTCGACGAAACGGACCGGGGCGCCGATCTGGGCAGACAGGCCGGCCCGGACCGCGGCGGCGTCCGCCGGGTACGGCTCGGCGGTGTGGTTGGACCAGACCGGCAGGGTGGGCGCGGCGATGTCCCGGCCGGCCAGGACGTCGGCGAAGGCCACTGCTCCCTGGGCCACGACCGGGCTGTGGAAGGCGGCGGCGACCGGGATGGCCCGGCCGCGCAGTCCGGCTTCCTTCAACGCGGCCGTCGCCCGGCCGACCGCCTCGGTGGGGCCGGAGATGACCACCTGGGTGGGTGCGTTGTGGTTGGCGACCACGACCTCGCGGTCCAGCCCAGCTGCGGCCAACGCCGCCCGGACCTGCTCCGCGGTGCCACTGACGGCGGCCATGGTGCCCGGGTCGTCGCCGGCGGCCGCGAGGATGGCGGCGGCCCGCTCCCGGCTCAGGTCGAGCAGGGTGGCCGGGTCGAAGGCGCCCGCGGTGCACAGGGCGACCAGTTCGCCGTAGCTGTGCCCGCCGGTCATGTCCGGGCGTACGCCGAGGCGGCGCAGCACGTGGTCGGCGGCGAGTCCGCCGATGCCGAGGACGGGCTGGGCGACGCGCGTGTCGCGTACCCGATCGGCCTGGGCTTGTTCGGTGTCGGTGTCGAACGCGGTCGGCGGGAACAGCAGGTCGGCCCAGTCCCGGCCGAGCTCGAGGTATTCGCGCAGCTCGGGGAAGGCGATGAACAGGTCGGCCAGCGCACCGGGCTTCTGGCTGCCCTGGCCGGGGAAGAGGAACGCCACCTTGCCCGGCTCGGTGCTGGCCGGTGGCTGGATCAGCCCCTTGCGCGGGTCGTGGTCGCCGTTCAGCGCCCGACGCAGCAACCCGGCCAGGTCGTCCACGTCGGCGGCGACGAGGGCGATGCGCACCGGCCCGGTACGCGGGTCCGACTCGCGGGAGGCGGTCGCGGCGAGCTCGCGCAGGCTGGTGCTCCCGGGCAGCTTGTCCAGCAGTTTGGTGACGCCGCGCCGGGCGGCCTCCACCGTCGCGCCGCGGAAGAGGAACAGCTCGGCGGGCCATTCCTGGCGGGTGTGCCGCGGGTCGGCGGTGGCGGCGTGCGCGCTCAGGACCACGTGGAAGTTGGTGCCGCCGAAGCCGAACGCGCTGACCCCGGCGATCCGCTCGGCGGCGGGTGCCGCCCAGGGCCGGGTCTCGGTGTGGAAGGCGAACGGGCTGGTGTCGGGGTTCCAGGCCGGGTTGGGCCGGGACAACCCGATGGTCGGGGGGCGCACGCCGGTGTGCAGGGCGAGGGCGGCCTTGATGACGCCGGCCATGCCCGCGGCGCACTTGGTGTGACCGATCTGCGACTTGACCGAGCCGAGCACCGCGCCGCCGGGCTCAGCCCCGGACTCGGTGAACAACTTGGTCAACGTCTCCAGCTCGGTACGGTCGCCGACGACCGTCCCCGTCCCGTGTGCCTCGACCAGGCCCACTTCGCGCGGCGAGATCCCTGCCCCGTGGTACGCCCGGTCGAGCGCCCGACGCTGGCCTTCGGCGCGTGGAGCGGTCAGGCCCAGCGCACGGCCGTCGCTGGCGCCGCCGAGCCCCTTGATGACGGCGTACACGCGGTCGCCATCGCGTTCGGCGTCGGCGAGTCGCTTGAGGACCACCGCGGCTACGCCTTCGCCCAGCGCGATGCCGTCGCCGGTGCTGTCGAAGGTGCGGCAGCGCCCGGTGGGCGAGAGCGCGTGGGCCGAGGTGAACATCAGGTAGTCGTTGATGCCGTTGTGCAGGTCGGCGCCGCCGCAGATCATCAGGTCGCTGTCGCCCGCGATCAGCTCTTTACAGGCGGAGTCCATGGCGGCCAGCGACGACGCGCAGGCAGCGTCCACCGTGTAGTTCGGGCCGCCCAGGTCGAGTCGGTTGGCGACGCGGCCCGCGATGACGTTCGCCAACACGCCGGGGAACGTGTCCTCGGTGACCGTAGGCAGCAGGCCTTCCAGCTGTTCGGGCAGCTCGCCGAGGTAGCCGGGCAGCAGCGTGCGCAGGGTTTGCGTCTGACTCATGTCGCTGCCGGCCTCGGCGCCGAACACCACACCGGTACGGCCGTGGTCGTGCCCCGAGTCGTACGCGTACCCGGCGTCGGTCAGCGCCCGGTGCGAGATTTCCAGGGCGAGCAGCTGGGTGGGGTCGATGCTCGCCAGCGCGGCGGGCGGGATGCCGTATTTGATGGCGTCGAACGGCACGGGGTCGATGAAGCCGCCCCACTTGGAGACGGTGATCCGGCCGGTCTGCCCGGGGCCGACCTCCGGGGCGTAGTAGGTGTCCACGTCCCAGCGGTGCGCGGGAATTTCGCCCACCTTGTCGGCGCCGCTGAGCACGGTCTCCCAGAAGGCGGGCAGGTCGGGCGATCCGGGGAATACGCAGGCCATGCCGACGATCGCAATGTCCAGCGGGTCGGCGACCTCAGCCTCCAGCACCGGGTCCAGGCCGAGGTCGGCGCGCAGCTCCGTGACCCGGTCGGTGTGCAGGGCCGCGGCGGCCGAGGTGACCTGGCCGTGCAGCCCCGCGATGGTGGTGGCGGCGTCGCGCAGCACGGCGACCTGGCCGGCCATGAACAGGCCTTCGGCTTCCTGGGTGGCCTCGTCGACGGTCACCAGCTGGTCGCCGTCGCGGGTGATGCCCTTGCTGGCGATGCGGAGCCGGCCGACGTTGAGCATTTCGAGCTGTTCCCAGACGACGCGGTTTTCCACGCCCGCGCCTTCGAGCTGGTCGCGCAGGCTGTGGAAGTCGTCCACGAAGCCCGATTGCAGGCAACGGGTCGCGTGACCGGGCGCGGTCTCCAGCAGGGCCGTGCGCGTGGCCGCGATCGCCTGCTGCTGGAACAGCGGTTGGATCGCGCCGTGGGTGACGGCTTCGGCGGTGAAGAGGTACGCCGTACCCATCAGCACGCCGGCCTGGGCACCGCGGCGGGTGAGCGGACCCACCATCGCCGCCACCATCGCGGAGGACCGCTCGTCGTGGATGCCGCCGGCGAAGAAGATCTGCAGCTCGGCGGCCGTGCTGTCGGGCTTGCCCGTCAGGAATTCCTCGAGTACCCCGAGCTGTGCCTCCCACAGCGGGAAGCTGGCGCGGGGGCCGACGTGGCCGCCGCATTCGGCGCCTTCGAAGATGAACTTGCGCGAGCCGGCCTGCAGGAACTGCCGCAGCAGCCCGGGCGACGGCACGTGCAGGAAGGAACTGATGCCGTCCGCTTCGAGGCCCTTGGCCTGGGCGGGCCGGCCGCCGGCGATGATCGCCACGGCGGGCCGGATTTCCCGGATGACTTCGATCTGGGCGGCGCGCAGGTGTTCGGGGGCGAAGCCGAGCACGCCCACGCCCCACGGTCGGTCGCCGAGGGCGGCGGCGGCCTCGGTCAGCATCCGGCGGCTCTGCTCGGCGTTGGCGAGGGCCAACGCGATGAACGGCAGGGCACCGCCGTCCGCCACGGATTTGGCGAAGCCGGCCACGTCGCTCACCCGGGTCATCGGACCCTGTGCGACGGGAAGATCAACCCCGAGCGTACGGGCCAGCGGGGCGCCGGGGCTCAGCGCTTCGCCCGCCTCGGCGTGGTCGAGCGCGGTCAGGATCGCGTCCCGGATGCCGCGTACGGCGGTGGCGGTGTCCGCCCAGCGCTTGGCGAAGTCGGCGGCGAGCCAGCCGTCCTGGCCGATGGGCAGCAGCACGCCGCCGCTGTCGACGCCGCGGAGGCCGTCGCGCTGGACTGTTTCGGTGCCGTCCATCCGGCGCAGCAGCGAAAGGTGTTGATCGGACAATGTGGACTCAGGGAGCAGCCCGAGCTGGGTGTCCAGCACGACACCCGCGGCACCGCCCACGACGCAGGCCGCCGCGGTGTGTGGCCCGATCCCGCCAGCGACCCAGACCGGCAGCCCGACGTCGACGAGGCGCTGCAGGAGCACGAAGGAGCTGAGCTCGCCGACCCGGCCGCCGGATTCCATGCCGCGGGCGACGAGGCCGTGCGCCCCGGCGGCTGCGGCGGCCTGCGCCTCGGCAAAATCGACTACTTCGACATAAACGCGGTAGCGGTCGGCGAGCGCTGCGATGTCCCAGCCGGCATCCGCTGCCACGATCACCAATTCGACGGCCGCGCCGCCGATCCGGTGCAGTTCGTCTGCTGTGGCCGCGCACGACGAGCCCACTCGCACTCCGATGCCGGACCCGGCGCGGCGCACTGTCTGTGCCAGGACGCGCATGTTCCAGGCGTCACCGTGGCCCAGATCCACAATGCCGATGCCACCGGCCCGCGCCGCGGCGGTGACCTGGTGCGGGCTGGGCTCCAGACCGGCGCCCCCGCTGACGGCCAACACCAGTGACCTCGACTGTCGCACTGTCTTCATCGGACTCCCGCCATGTGGTTCGAACACGGTCGCACAGGCATGCAAGGGGGGTGGAGGAAAGAAGAATGTCGATACATGAATGTTGCTCGGAGCGCACGTTATCGACTTGGAGTTACAGCGGCGTTACACCTTCTCGATGGACAAGGTGCAGTTTTCCGCGTTCACCGCACGTCCACCTACCGCGTTGAGAACGATCACAGGGTGCTTCAGCAGGATCTTCGGGCCATCGCGGAGGGCACCCGTCGCAATCCGTACAGTGATCATGGTGAGCGCGGCAAGCGCTCGGAGCGGGCCGACAGACCCCCGTAAAAAAGGCCACAACCTACGCCAACGTAAGCGTAAGTTGTTAACAATTCGCGGTCTCGGGCTGCCGAGATCCCCGCGAGACCTGACCGGTCCTGCGGCACCCCACCCCTTCCGCGGAACCGGGTGGGAACCGGGCAGTCCTGGCAGGATGGCCGGGTGACTGAGCAGAGCGACACCAGCAACCACCCCCGCGGCCGCCGCGTGCGTCCAGCCGCGGCCGCGAGCCGGGCTGCGGGCACGCCCTCCTCTTCCCGCGTACGCATGTCCGCGGCACAACGACGCGAACAACTGATCAGCATCGGCCGTCAACTGTTCGCCGAACGCGGCTTCGACGGCACCTCCGTGGAAGAGGTGGCCTCCCGCGCCAAGGTGTCCAAACCGGTCGTTTACGAGCACTTCGGTGGCAAGGAAGGCCTGTACGCCGTGGTCGTCGACCGGGAGGTGCGCGCCCTGCTCGACCGGGTCACCACCGCCCTGACCGCCGGCCACCCCCGCGAGCTGCTGGAACAGGCCGCCCTCGCGCTGCTGGACTACATCGAGGGCGAACCGCACGGCTTCCGGGTGCTGGTCCGCGAGTCACCGCTCCTGCACCCGGCGGGCAACTTCTCCAGCGTGATGAACGACGTGGCGCATCAGGTCGAGCACATCCTCGCGGCGGAGTTCCGGTCCCGTGGGTTGGAACCCCGGTTCGCCGAGCTCTACTCACAGGCGCTGGTGGGCATGGTCGCCCTGGTCGGCCAATGGTGGCCGGAAGCCCGTCGACCGAAGAAGGAGATGGTCGCCGCCCACCTGATCAACCTGGCCTGGAACGGCCTGTCGAACCTGGAAGCGAAGCCGACCTTGCTGACCCGCAAGACCCGCTGAGCCTGCTGCGAGCGGGCGGCACCCCGGTGCTCAGGCCGGTCGGTGCGCCCGTTCGTTCTCCGTGTGGGCGGCCTCGTCGTCGCCGACCTTGCCGTAGAGCGCGGCAGTCAGGATTACGACCCCGAGCAGCGACAGCACGATGACGTTGACCATCGAGATGTTGAGGACGTTGGCGTCGGTCTGGATCAGTGCGAGCAGCACCATCGCGACGCCCATCAGGACGTAGCCGAGGACCAGGTTGACGTGGTGGTGCACGTTGCCGCCGCGCACCACGGCGGCCAGCACCGCGACACCGAGCAGCAAGCCCAGCCATGCGCCGGCTGAGTTCACGCGCATCCCCAGCACCCAGTCGGCGCCGCGGTGGAAGAAGGGATCTCCCCACGTCGCCGCAATGCCGAGCGCACCCCACAGCGTCAGGTACGCCCCGGAGGCGCCGGCAAGCGTGCGGTAGGTCTGACGGAGATGGTGATTGAGGGGGTAGTGAGCCATCAGGCGTTCTGGGTCGCCTTGGCCTGCCGCACCTGGCGCGGCTCCCCGGTCTGCGCGGCCGGAGCGACCTTGCAGTACAGGCTGACCATGATCAGCACGGTGCCCACCAGGTAGGTGACCACGACCGTCGAGACGCTGAAGTCGAGGAAGTTGGCATCGGTGCGGATCACGGCGAGCGCGTAGCTGCCGACCACCAGCAGGCCCCAGCCGAAGTACTTCGCGACCTCGACGTCGGAGTTGCGCCCGATCACGACGGAGAGCACCACGATCGCACCGATCAGCAGCGAGCAGATCGACCAGAACAGGTTGGCGTGCTGACCCAGCACACGGTCACCGCCGTTGCCGAACATGCCGTCGCCCGAGGTGACGATGATGCCCACGATCCCGAAGAGGATGAGGTAGACCCCGGTCAGCGCGCCCAGGGCGCGGTAGATCGGCCGCAGCGGGTGATTGACCGGAATGTGCGCCATGGTGTCCGTCTCCAACGTCGGTATGGGTCTTGGAGGATTCTCGCGCATCCCTGTCGCGGATGCGGGAGCACCCCCGGATCAGGCGTCGCCCACCTGCTCGGCGAGCTCCAGCCAGGCCTCCTCGACCTGGGCGCGCTCCGCCTGCACGGCCTTGAGCTGAGCGTCCAGCTCCATGATCTTGTCGTAGTCGCTGCCGTGCGTAGCCAGGCCCTCGTTGATCTTCGTGACGCGATCGTCGAGCTTCGTCAGCTGCCGCTCGAGCCGGCTGAGGTCCTTCTTCGCGGTCCGCAGCTCGGCCGCCGACATGCCACTGGTCGTGGCACCCTCGGCCGCCCGTGTCCCGTCCGGCCCGGCGACCGACGCTGCCGGCATGCCGGCCGCCCGCGCGAGATACTCGTCGATCCCACCGGGCAGGTGCACCAACCGACCGTCGCCAAACATTCCGTACGCCGTGTCGGTCACCCGTTCGACCAGGTAGCGGTCGTGGCTGGCCACCACCATCGTGCCCGGCCAGGAGTCGAGCAGGTCCTCCAGCGAGGCCAACGTGTCGGTGTCGAGGTCGTTTGTCGGCTCGTCGAGCAGCAGCACATTCGGCTCGGTGGCGAGCAGGCGCAACAGCTGCAACCGGCGTCGCTCACCGCCGGAAAGGTCGCTCACCGGGGTCCAGATGCGCTTGTCGGTGAAGCCGAACACCTCGGCCAGCTGGCCCGCCGACAACTCGCGGTCGCCGAGCTTGACCCGCTTGGCCACCTCCTCGACGGCCTCCAGCAGCCGCAGGTGCCCCGGCAGCTCCTTGAGCTCCTGGGACAGGAACGCCGGGCGAACGGTCGAACCCGTCACCAGGCGTCCGCCGTCCGGCTTTGTCACCCCGGCGAGCAGGCGCAACAGCGTGGTCTTGCCCGCACCGTTCGCGCCGAGGATCGCAATCCGGTCACCCGGGCCGACCTGCCAGGTCAACTCGGCGAAAATCGACTTGGGGCCGGCATCGAGCCGGACGTTCTCCAGGTCGTACACCTGCTTGCCGAGCCGCGTCGTCGCGAGCCGCTGCAGGCTGACCTTGTCGCGCACCGGCGGCACGTCCGCGATCAGCGCGTTCGCCGCGTCGATCCGGAACTGCGGCTTCGAGGTACGCGCCGGCGGTCCCCGACGCAGCCAGGCGATCTCCTTGCGCAGCAGGTTCTGCCGCCGAGCCTCCACGGACGCGGCCACCCGCTGCCGCTCGGCTCGGGCGAGGGTCCAGGCCGCATAGCCACCCTCGTACGTATGGACCTGCTCGTCCACCACTTCCCAGGTGGCCGTGCAGACAGCGTCGAGGAACCAGCGGTCGTGCGTGACGACCACCAGCGCACCCCGGCGGCCCAGCAGATAGCGGGCGAGCCAGTCGACACCGGCCACGTCGAGATGGTTGGTGGGCTCGTCCAGGATCAGCAGATCCGACTCGCGCACCAGCAGCGCGGCAAGGGCGACCCGGCGGCGCTCGCCACCTGACATCGGCCCCACCGGCGTGTCCAGGCCGAGATGGCCCATGCCGAGCCCGTCGAGGATCTCGCGAACCCCGGCGTCACCGGCCCACTCGTGCTCGGCGCCCATCCCCTCGGCCAGCCAGGCGGTGCCCAGCACGACGTCGCGGACGGTGGCCTCAGCGGCCAGGGCGAAGGTCTGCGGTAGGGCGGCGACCCGCAGGTCACGGCGGTGGGTGACCCGGCCGGAATCAGGCTCTTCGAACTTCGCGAGCATCCGCAGCAGGGTGGACTTACCGGCACCGTTGAGACCGACGATGCCGACCCGGGCGTCGTCGTCCAGCCCGAGAGAGACGTCGGTGAGCAGCTGACCGGCGGCGCCGTAGCCCTTGTTGACCCGGTCGAGATTGACAATGTTGGCCACGATGCCCACCAGCCTACCTTGACGGGCGACAAGCCCGACGCAGCGGCCCCTGCGGGCCACGACGCCGCAGGGCGCCGGCGCCGGCGGTCAGACTGGCGGACCTCAGACCGCGCGCGCGCCGGGCATCGGGCCGCGGGCGGTGACCGCGGTGCGGCAGACGTCGGAGCCGGCCAGCTGGCTCGCCACTTCCTCGGCGTGGCGGGCGTCCGCGCACAGGAAGACGCAGGTGGGGCCGGAGCCGGAGACGAGGCCGGTGATCGCACCCGCGTCGTAGCCAGCCTTCAGCACATCCGACAGGGCTGGGCGCAGGGACAGCGCGGCGGGCTGGAGGTCGTTGGCAAGGGCGGCGCCGAGGACTTCCGGCTTGCGCTGGCGCAGGGCGGCCATCAGCTCGTCGGCGCTCTCCAACGGGGTCGGCGGCCACGGGCTGTCGCGCAGGCGGTCCAGTTCGCGGTAGACCGCCGGGGTGGACAGGCCGCCGTCGGCGATCGCCACGACCCAGTGCCAGGTGGTCGGGCGAGCCAGGATCGGGCTGATCGCCTCGCCGTGGCCGGTGCCCAACGCCGTACCGCCGTGCAGCAGGAAGGGGACGTCCGAGCCGAGCTCGGCGCCGATCTCCGCCAGCTCCTCCTTGCTGTAGCCGGTGCCCCACAGCAGGTCACAGGCGAGCAGGGTCGCGGCGGCGTCAGCGCTGCCCCCGGCGAGGCCACCGGCCAGCGGAATGGTCTTGCGCAGGTGCAGCCGGGCGTGGGCCGGCACCCGAGCTTTCTGGGCCAACGCCCGAGCCGCCCGGATGATCAGGTTGCTCTCATCCAGCTCCAGCTCGCCGGCGCCTTCGCCCTCCATCGTCAGCGCGAGGGTGTCGCCGCGGCGCGCGGTCAGCTCGTCGAACAGGCTGATCGCGTGGTAGACGGTGCTCAGCTCGTGGAACCCGTCGGCGCGCAGCGGACCGACCCCGAGATGCAGATTGATCTTCGCTGGGACCCGGACCCGGACCGGACCGGCCATCCGGCGCGGCTTGTCGTCGTCCGGTCCCCAAGCCTCCGTCACGGAGCGGAATCCCGGGTGAACGCTGCCGTCATCAGTCCGCCTCCCCGTGCCGCCCGCCGGTTGCGCTGAGCTTACCGCCGTACCCCAGGGAGATCCCGGCAGCCGCGAGCGCGGCGAACTCCCGTACGGTCAACGCCTCGCCTCTGGTCTGGGGGTCGATCTCCGCTTCCCGGAGCATGCGTTCCGCCGCGGCGGCCCCACCGGCCCAGCCCGCCAGCGCAGCACGCAAGGTCTTTCGCCGCTGCGCGAACGCCGCGTCGACGACCTGGAAGACGACCCGTCGAGGCACGTCGAAGGCCTGCTCACGACGATGAAAGGCGACCAGACCGGAGTCGACGTTGGGCACCGGCCAGAAAACCGCCGGGGGCACCCGTCCCGCCGCGCGCGCCTCCGCATACCAGGCGAGCTTGACCGAGGGCACGCCGTAAACCTTGGAACCCGGCCCGGCGACCAACCGGTCGGCGACCTCCTTCTGCACCATGACCAGCCCGCCCCGCAGCGTCGGCAGGGTCGCCAACAGGTGCAGCACGACGGGTACGGCCACGTTGTAGGGCAGGTTCGCCACGAGCATCGTCGGCGCGGGCTGAAACAGGTCGGCGCTGACCTTGAGCGCGTCGGCCGGATGCACGGTCAGCCGCGTCGCATCGGCCCGTCCCGCCACCGTCTCCGGCAGCGCCGCGGCCAGCACCGGATCGATCTCCACGGCGTGGACGTGCGCGGCGGCACCTACCAGTCCCAGGGTGAGCGAGCCCAGGCCCGGCCCAACCTCCAGCACCACGTCCTCGGCCACGAGCCCGGCCGCCCCGACGATCCGACGCACCGTGTTGGGATCGTGCACAAAGTTCTGGCCGAGCTTCTTCGTCGGCGCGACCCCGAGGCGCGCGGCGAGCTCCCGGATCTCCGCCGGGCCGAGCAGTGCTTCAGCCATGACGCCATAGCCTACGGCGCGCCTGCACAGCCACCATGGCCCGGATCTCCCACAGCCACTTCTCATCCCCGACCCACGGCGACAACGGCACCCCGGATGCCACCCCGGCAGCCGGCACGCAGCCCGCGGGAAACTCTGTTTGCCGCGTTCCCGGGCAATGCGGGCGCCGTTCGCGTGACGGTCGGTCACGGGGCAGCGACAAGATGCGTGAGGGGAGTACAACCAGGGGCATGACGGAGCTGCTCGAACTGCGCGGCGTGGTCGAAGCCACCCCCGACGAGGTCGCTGCCGTGCTGCTCGATGCGCGCCCGGGCGGGCAGTCACCGATCGCGGCAACGGGCGCGGCCAAGCCGGCCATGGGTGACGAGTTCACTGTCACCCGGGACGGCAGCATCATGACGGTGACCATCGACCGAGCCGGTCGCTCGGTCGCCCAGCAGGGCGAATGGTGGTACCGCGGCGTCACCAGCATCGAACCGGACGAGCGCGGCTCCCTGGTCGTCCACCGCATCTTCAACGTCGCCCAGGGCAACCGGTGGGCGGTCCGCTTCGTCTCCCGCGGACCGGTCAACGCCGCCCCGACCGCATTCGCCAAACTCCTCGGCGGCCTCGGCGAACGCCTGGACTGCGCCGCCTACCCCCTCCCGTCCTGACCCCGCCGGCGCCGACGGGCGTGGCTCAGCGCCAGGGGCCGAAGATTCGGTCGCCGTTGGCGGAGATCGCCGCGCACAGTGTGTCGAGGTCGTGCCCGGTGATCTCGGCAAGCGCTCGGACGGTCACCGGGATCAGGTATGACGCGTTCGGCCGCCCGCGGAACGGCACCGGAGTCAGGTAGGGCGCGTCGGTCTCGACGAGCAGCTGGTCCGGTGGGGTCAACGCCGCGGCCGCCCGCAACTGGGCCGCACTCGCGAAAGTGACCGTGCCCGCGAAGCTGAGCAGGTAGCCCCGGCGCACGCACTCGGCTGCGAACTCGGCGTCGCCGGAGAAGCAGTGCAGCACCACGACGTCCGGTGCGCCCTCCTCGTCGAGCACACGCAGCACGTCGGCGTGGGCGTCCCGGTCGTGGATGATCAGTGGTTTGCCGTAGCGCTTGGCGATGGCGATGTGGGCGCGGAAGCTGCGCTCCTGGGCGGGACGGCCGGCTGCACCCGTACGGAAAGTGTCCAGGCCGGTTTCGCCCAGGCCACGCACCCGCGGCTCGGCGGCCAGAGTCTCGATCTCGCGGAGGGCTTCGTCGAGGTCCGCGAGGGTCGGCGCCTCGTTGGGGTGCAGCGCGACCGTGGCAAGGACCGCGGGGTGGCGGGCGGCGAGCTCCGCGCCCCAGCGCGAGGATGCCACGTCGACGCCCACCTGCACGAGGCGGTCCACTCCGGACTTGGCGGCGGCGGTGATCAGCGCCTCGACCGGATCGCCGCCAGCCTCGGGAACGCCCGCCTCGTGCACGGTGATGTCGAGGTGGGTGTGGCTGTCGAAAACCGGCACGGCCAGCGGCTCGGGCGGTGGCGGGAACTCCCCGGAGCGACGGGCGGAGCGCTGTTTGCGGGACTCGGAAGGCTGCGTGTTCATCGCTGTCCAGCATCACACAAACGGTCGCGAGCGTTCTTCACAGCTGTGGATAACCCGGCGTTCATTCAGCAGCAACACACCACGCCTAGCGTGCGTGCGTGACCGTGACCGGTGCGGAGGCCGCCATCGACAGCGACCCGCTCGAGCCGCCCCTGCTGGCGCCGCTGCGTCGTGACCTCTCCTGGGCCCAGGTGCAGGCCATGACCCAGTCGGTCGGTCACCAGCACGACCCCCTCTTGCAGCGCATTCGCGCCACTGCCGCAGTGCAGCGCGGCACCCGGATGGTCAAGGTGTTGTCCGCGGCCCAGCTCGCCGGCCATCTGGCCGGTTGGCTCCCGTACGGGTTCTGTTACCGCGCCTGCGACATCGCCCACCTGCGGTCGCCCGCCGAGCTTGCCCTGTTGCGCACGGACGGCTCCGGTGCCGAGCCGGTCGCCTACGCCCTGCGCTGGCGCGCCACCGACCGCAGCGACTTCGAGATCCCGATGGGCGCTACACAGGCTGGCCTGCCCGCCCTGCCGGCACACTCCCGGCTCGGCGCGATGGTGCTCGGCACCGGCTTCACGCCGAGCACCGACGACCTGATCCCGGAGTTCGTCACGGCGGGCTTCGCCGACCTGCCGATGCCGGCAAACGCCCAGCTCCTGGCCTATCCCGGCACCGGCGACGAGGTCGTGCTCTACACCTACCAGCCCGAGCAGCACGGCTGGCTGCGCCTGGCCGGCCCGCGCTGGCGGCACCTGCTCGAAGGCGTCCCGGGGGTCAGCCCGGACCGCGAATACCTGCCCTGCACCGACGCCGGCGCAGCCCGGCTCATCGGCCGGATCAACGACCAGGAGTACCCGGCCGTCGCCGACCCGCCCGAGGAGTTTCGGGTGCGCGCACTGACCCGCGCCGCCCGCTACACAGTCGACTCCTTGTCCCGCCGCACCGAACACGCCCACTGGCGTGCCGTCCCGGCCTGGGTGCTGCAACGCGACGACAGCTGGTCCCGGCTGCGCCTGACCCACCCCGACGCGGATGCGGTGGCGGCCGTCGGCGCCCGCTGCTACGAACGCGGTGTGTACGAAGTGTGGGCGCCGACCCGGGAACTGGTCGACCACCACATCGCGGAGTTGCCGTACCAGCTGTGACCTAGGAGCCCAGGCGCTCCAGCTCTTCCTCCACCACGGAGGGGTCGAGCTTGCGGAAGACGGGCTTGGGGGCGGCCAGCGCGGTGCCGGCGACCAGCGGCACCGACTCCCAGCGGGCGCCGACCGTGTAGTCGCCGGTCAGCACCGGGTAGCCCGGTCCGCCGTCGAGGTCGTCGACGTCCACGATCGACGGCATCGACGCGTGGACTCCGGTGCCGCCCAGCAGCTCGTGGACCTGCTGCGCGGAGTGCGGCAGGAACGGGGTGAGCAGGGTGTTCGCGTCGCTCACCACCTGCAGGACGACGTGCAGGATGGTGCCCATGCGTGGCTTCGAGGCCTCGTCCTTGAGCTTCCAGGGCGCCTGCTCGGAGAGGTACTTGTTCGCCTCCGCGACGACCCGCATGGCCTCGCCGATGGCGGCCTTCTGCCGGTGCTTGCCGATGAGGTCACCCACGGTGGCGAAGCCCGTCCTGGCCACGTCGAGCAGCGCGCGGTCGTCGTCGGTCAGCTCGCCGGCCTCGGGGATCACGCCGAAGTTCTTGGCGGCCATCGAGATCGACCGGTTGACCAGGTTGCCCCAGCCGGCTACCAGCTCGTCGTTGTTGCGCCGGACGAACTCCGACCAGGTGAAGTCGGTGTCGTTGGATTCGGGTCCGGCGGCGGCGATGAAGTAGCGCAGGGCGTCGGCGTCGTACCGCTCGAGGAAGTCGCGGACGTAGATGACGACCTTGCGGGAGGAGGAGAACTTGCGGCCCTCCATCGTGAGGTACTCGCTGGACACGACTTCGGTCGGCAGGTCCAGGGCGCCCAGCGAGCCGGGGTTGCCGCCCTTGTCGCCCTCGCCCGAGTAGCCCAGCAGCAGCGAAGGCCAGATCACCGAGTGGAAGACGATGTTGTCCTTGCCCATGAAGTAGTAGCCCCGGGAGTCGCCGCCGGGCGTCCACCACTTGCGCCACGCTTCGGGGTCACCGGACCGGCGCGCCCACTCGATGGACGCTGACAGATAGCCGATGACCGCGTCGAACCAGACGTAGATCCGCTTGTCGTTGCGGTCCCGCCAGTCGTCCAGCGGAATGGGCACTCCCCATTCGAGGTCCCGGGTGATAGCCCGGGGCTGGAGGTCGTCGAGCAGGTTCCGGGAGAACTTCAGCACGTTGGGGCGCCAGCCCTCGCGGGTGTCGAGCCACTTGCCCAGCGCCTCGGCGAACGCCGGCAGGTCGAGGAAGAAGTGCTCTGTCTCCACGAACTTCGGGGTCTCGCCGTTGATCCGGGACTTCGGGTCGATCAGCTGCTCGGGGTCGAGCTGGTTGCCGCAGTTGTCGCACTGGTCGCCGCGGGCGCTCTCGTACCGGCAGATCGGGCAGGTGCCCTCGATGTAGCGGTCGGGCAGCGTGCGCCCGGTGGACGGCGAGATCGCGCCGAGCGTCGTCTTGGCCACGATGTAGCCGTTGGCGTGCAGGCCGGCGAACACGTCCTGCACGACGGCGTAGTGGTTGCGGGTCGTGGTCCGGGTGAACAGGTCGTACGACAGGCCGAGGCCGTGCAGGTCTTCGACGATCACCCGGTTGTAGCGGTCGGCGAGCTCGCGCGGGGTCACCCCGTCGGCGTCGGCCTGCACCTGGATCGGCGTGCCGTGCTCGTCGGTGCCGGACACCATGAGCACGTCGTGGCCGGACATCCGCATGTACCGGCTGAACACGTCGGAGGGCACTCCGAAGCCGGAGACATGACCGATGTGGCGCGGGCCGTTGGCGTATGGCCAGGCGACCGCGGCGAGAACGTGACTCATGACGGTCAAGCGTAGTGACTCGGGTGGCTGCGCTGCGAACGGATCGGCATCCGCCCTTTTTGCCCCGACACGCCCGTCATGTACGCCGAGGGTGCCGCGCCGCGTAGTCCAATGGAAGCCATGACCGGAGACGCGTCGCAGCCTGGGGAAACGCCGCGCAACCAGGAGGGCTCGGGATCCTGGGCCGATCCCGGCACCGGCGCTTGGTGGCGCCCTGACGGCGGTCCGGCCCCGGCGCCCACCGGCGCCCCGGCCCGACCCCAGCCCCGCCACCAACGCCGCCCGATCGAGATGCCCGCCGCCCCCGAGCCGGTCACACCGGCGGCTCCCGCTGCGGACAGTTCGAGCGAACGCGGGGCAGACCTCAGCACCCCGACCGCGCCGCAGCCTCAACCCGCCGGGCAGGCACAAGAGGCGATGCAGTCCGCTCCGCCGGCGACGTGGCCGCCGCAAGCGCCCCAGCAAACACCAGAATCCGCGCAGGCCAGCGGGCCTGCACAGGCCGACGAATCAGCGCAGGCAAGCGAAACAGCGCCGGCTACCGAAACAGCGCCGGCTACCGAAACAGCGCCGGCTACCGAAACAGCGCCGGCTACCGAAACAGCGCAGACCAGCGAAGCAGCGCCGGCTGCCGAGACGGTTCAGGCGAGCGAAACAGAGCCGGCGAGAGCGCACGTTGCGCGCCACTCCGGGGAAGCCGCGGAAGCTCGCCAGGCCGGGATGCAGGATGCCGACGCCGCCCTCGCGCCACCCGCCAAGGAGGCGGAGACGAAGGCGGTGGAGAGCGACCACGACCAGCTCGACGCCGCCCGTTTCAACGCCGAAGGCACCGTCACCGCCTACGCGCCCCAGGTCGCCGAACAGACCACGCTCCCCCAGCGGACCAGCCGAAAGGCGAACCGGAAGGACGCGGATCAGGAACCCACGATCGTGGACCTGCTTGCCGCCGTACCCGAGGAGACGCCCCGGCAGGCTGCGGCCGTACCCGATGTGATGATTTTGCCGGAACCGGCGCGCGACCGGCCGACGGTGGCCCTGGACCGCAAGGCCGTGCCCGGCCAGGGCGCGCTCGGCCGGGCGCGGGAAGAGCACGCGCGCGCGGACCGGGCTTTGCAGGATCGGGTACGCGCGGAGCGAGCCAACGCCCTCCTCGAAACCTCCCCGTTCTGGCTGAGCGAGGAGCAACGCGCCGAGGCGCCCCCTCGCGAGCTGCCACCGGGAACCGGCAAGCCGCCACGGCCCCGCCCACGGGAACCGCGTCGACCCGCCGGTGGGCTGCTGGCACTGCTCGTGCTCGCCCTGGTCGCCACGTTCTTCTCCTGGGTCAGCGCGGAGCCGTTCTGGTTGGCAGTGGGGCACGGCCACCAGGGCACCGCGACGATCGCCCGCTGCAATGGCGACGGCGTCTCGCAGCGCTGCATCGGCCAGTTCGCCTCGGCCGACGGCGTCTACACCGTGCCGTCGATCGCCCTGTTCGGGGTTGAGCCGGCCGAGCGGGGCACCGGCTCGGTGGTTCCCGCCCGGATGGTGAGCAAGGACAGCAGGCAGGCGTACGCCGGGGACACCGGCATGCTGGTGCACCTGCGCTGGAGCCTGGGCTTCCTGCTGGTGCTGCTGTGCGGGCTCGGCATCGCCGGACTAACCGGGGCGCGCCGGCTCGAGACCGCCCGGGCCCGGCGGCTCGCGACCCTGGCAAGTCTGGCGGGACCGCTCGCCCTCCTCGCCGGGTTCCTCCTCAGCGCCTACTGAGCGGCGTGCACCAGCTCGTACACCTCGCGCTTACGCAGCCCGTAGGCGTCGGCGACGGCCTGAATCGCATCCCGCCGTGAGGTGCCGGCGGCCTCGCGCTCGGCGACGGCCGCGCGGAGGTCGTCGTCCGCTGGACGGTCGGCCGGGCCGGCCGGCGCCCCCGCCACGACCACGGTGATCTCGCCGCGTGGCCCGGCCTCGGCGGACCAGGCGGCCAGCTCGGCGAGGGGGCCACGGCGGATCTCCTCGTACGTTTTGGTCAGCTCCCGGCAGACCGCGGCCTCCCGTTCGGCGCCGAACGTCTGGGCCAGGTCCTGCAGCATCCCGGTGATCCGGTGCGGCGCCTCGAAGAACACCAGCGTGCGCGGCTCAGCGGCGAGCTCCCGCAGCCGAGACCGACGCCCCGACCCGGTACGCGCCAGGAAGCCCTCGAAGCAGAACCGGTCGCTCGGCAGCCCGGACAACGCCAACGCGGTCGTCACCGCGCTCGGCCCCGGGGCGGCAGTCACTGCAAAGCCGGCGTCGAGGGCGGCCCGCACCAGGCGGTACCCGGGATCCGACACGCTGGGCATGCCCCCGTCGGTCACGACGGCCACGACCGCCCCGCCGCGTAGGGCCTCGACCAGGTCCGGCGTACGCCGCTCCTCGTTGCCTTCGAAGTACGACACGATCCGCCCGCCGACCGTGATGTCGAGGTCGCGGCACAGCCGGGTCAGCCGACGGGTGTCCTCAGCCGCGACGACATCAGCGGCGGCCAGCACCTCGCGCAGCCGGGTCGACGCGTCACCCGTGTTCCCGAGCGGCGCACCGACCAGCACGACCCGACCTGCACCGTTCTCGTCCACCGGCCGAGTCCATCACATCCGTCCCGGACCGTGCTGTCCTGGGCCGCCAAGAGCGACCCGCCGTAGGCTGAGGACGCCGGCACGCGGGACGGCGGCCTACGATCGCGGGGTGACTGCGGCGACAGCGGAGACTGAGACCCCGAACCCCCCGCCCGAGGATGAAACTCCGGGCGCCGGGTCAGGCGGCGTGCCCGCGGCCGTACGGCGCCGGCTCGCCACCCTGGACAACTGGCTGAACCCGTATTCGTGGCTGGTCACCGCGGTGATCGTGGCGATCGCGGCGGTGCTGCGGTTGATCGGCATCAGCCGTCCGAAGGGGCACATCTTCGACGAGGTGTATTACCCGACTGACGCCTGGGACATGCTGCAGCACGGCGTCGAGTGGGACGAGAAGACAAACGGTCCCGCGTACGTGGTGCATCCGCCGCTGGGCAAGTGGTTGATCGCCCTGGGTGAGCAGGCATTCGGCAACACCGAGCTGGGCTGGCGTTTCCCCGCCGCGGTCGCTGGCACGCTGATGATCCTCGTGCTGATCCGGGTCGCCTACCGGCTGTTCCACTCGATCGTGCTAGCCGGCACGGCCGGCCTGCTGATGACGCTCGACGGTTTCCAGCTGGTCCTGTCCCGGACGTCGCTGCTCGACATCTTCCTCGGCCTGTTCATCCTGCTGACCTTCGCGGCCCTGGTCCTGGACCGCGACCACTACCGCCGGCGCTGGCTGAAGGCCCTCGAAGCCGGCCACGATCCCACCGGGCCACGCGGCCACCTTCCGGTCGTCCCGTGGTGGCTGTTGGTAGCGGGCATGACCTTCGGGCTCGCCTGCGGCGTCAAGTGGAGTGCGCTGTTCTTCGCGCCGTTCCTCGGGCTGCTCGTCGTCGTGTGGCGGATCCAGGCTCGCCGCTCGGCCGGGATGCGTCGCCCCATCTTCCCCGGCATCTTCGGCGACCTCGGCTACCTGATCCTCAGCTTCGTCCTCACCGTGGTCTTCTACCTGGCTACGTGGACGGGCTGGTTCGTCACCAACACCGGCTACTTCCGCCACTACCGCGAAGCCAACGGCATGGACGAACCCCCGGTCCTGGGTGCGCTGCTCAACCTCATGCACTACCACTACGAGGCGTACACCTTCCACAGCGGCCTGGACGACAAGCACGTCTACCAGTCGTGGCCGTGGCAGTGGCTGCTGCTGGGCCGCCCGGTGGCCTTCTACTGGAGCGGCAACGGCGACTGCGGCGCCGCCAGCTGTGCCGCGGAGATCCTGCTCCTGGGCACGCCCCTGCTGTGGTGGTCGTTCCTGCCGGCCCTTGGCGCCCTCGTCTGGTTCGGCATCGCCCGCCGCGACTGGCGCGCCTTCGCCATCGGTACGGGGGTCGTCGCCGGCCTACTCCCCTGGTTCTTCTTCGCCGTCAAGGACGGCCGCACCATGTTCTCCTTCTACGCCCTGCCCGCCCTGCCGTTCCTCATCCTGGCTGTCGTCTACGTCCTCGGCGCCATCATGACCCCGCCGTCCGGCATGGCCGCCGGCACCCGACGCACCGACCGCCAACTGATCGGCACGGTCGTCGCCGCGGTGTACGTCCTGCTGGTGGGGCTCTGCTTCGCCTACTTCTATCCGATCTTCATCGGCCAGCTCCTGCCCTACGACGACTGGTCAGCCCGCATGTGGCTGGGCAGCCGCTGGATCTGACCGGGCGCTGGCTCGGCGCTGGCGCTGGCGCTGGCCTGGCTCTGGCCTGGCGCTGGCTCGGCTCTGGCCTAGCGCTGGCTCAGCGCTGGCGCTGGCGCTGGCGCTGGCGCTGGCTGTGACTTTGGCCGGCGCTGGCTGGCCCGTCAAGAAGGCCGGAGCGAGCTGCTCGGACGGCCGGAAATAAGCAACGCCCCGATCGCCTGCCACGGGGGAAGCGGGCGATAGGGGCGTGCAAGAGGAAGCTTAACGAGCGTGGGTGGCCGGCACAACGGCTGGAGTCTGTGCGTTGTCTGCGAGTTTTTCTCCACTACGTGTAACGCCTGGCAGCACCCTCCGTGAGACGCTCGGGACGCTGAGAATCGACACGACTACGGACCGTCTCCCGCTCGAGCGTTTGCGACAATTCAGACATAAGGTTATATTGCCTTTTAAGCCGCAAAGCTATTGACGAATGGCTTTCAGAAATGGCCCTGTCGGCGAGTCGTTAATACGACAGGGAATTATTCCGCGAAATCGCGTAACCTTCCCCTCCGCGAAGATTATCCGCAGGTCAGCAGGACCCCCAAAATGGCTGCACACACTCGCCTGATCAGGTCAAACTCCAGCGCTCACCGTTTCGGATGAATTCGATACATCTCGCGGACGTCATCTGATCAGGTGAGTCCGATCATGATCTTCGTAGATGTTCCTAAGCTCGCCGCGTGACAATGCAGGAGCCTGAGAACCAGCTTTCCGCCGACGCCGAGATCCCGGACACCGAGGTGATCGTCGTCGCGCATCCCTCCCCGGTGTTCGTGGACTCGACCGGGCGCCGCCGGCGCATGCTGCGGCGCGTCGCGTACGGGTTCGGCGCCCTCTGCATGGTCTACGGGGGACTCATCAGCGTCAGCCTCGCCGGCGGTCCGGTCAGTTCGAGCGCGGTACTGCCGCTGCCGGACCTCGCGGACGGCAACGACGAGGAAGCCACCGCGGCCCGGCCTACGCCGACGCCGCTGATCACGATGGCGCCGAGCACCCGGCCAGTGATGGAGTTCCTGCCCCGGCAGGCCGAGCCCATCACCCGGCGGACCGTGGAGTCAGGCGAACTACCGAGATCAAAGACCCCGACGGTACGGCCCACGCCCACCCCCACCACGAAGCCAACAACCAAACCGACCACCGCACCACCGACCACCCGGCCAACCGAGGGATCCACCACCAAACCGCCCACCACGGTCCCGACCACCCCGCCGGCCACCACCCCGACCCCGGTGCCCCCAGCCCCGCCGCCGCTCCCACCCGGCACCGGCGGCTCCGGCGGCGGCACTACAGGCAGCGGCAGCACGGGCAGCGGCACCGGCGGCAGCAGTACAGGCGGCGGAAGCAGTGCAGGCAGCGGCGGCACGGGCAGCGGCAGCAATGCAGGCAGCAGTAACGGCAGCACGAATAGCGGCGGTGCAAGCAACGGTGGACAAAACACGGGCGGCAGCGGCTCATCCGGCGGCGCCAGCGGGCTGAGCAGAGGCGGACAGGGCGGCGGTGGGCAAAGCGGCGGCGGATCCGGGACCAAGTTCCCGCTGGCACCGGTGCTCCCCGCCACCGACCCCACCGACACCGACGAACCCCCGACCCCGAAACCACCCGCCAGCACCAAGGCCCCGGCCCTGACCGCACCCAAGTCACCCACACTCGCCGCAACGACAGCACCCGCAAAGCCGGCGGGTACAGCACCCGCACCGGCCGCGACGACAGCGACGACGCCGAAAGCACCCGCCACGACGACAGCGCCCGCTACGACGAAGGCACCCGCACCGGCCGGGACCAGGACCGCGGCCATAGCTGACGACGGCGACGAAGGCAGCGAAAGCGACAAGGACTGACGATGACCAAGCGCCGCAATCGCAACCGGAGCCGGTCCCGCCGCCGCATCCTGCCCCGCCCTCGGGTCATGCTCGGCGTACTCCTGATCGGGCTCTTCGTCGGTGTACTCGTCGTGCAGGCGTACATCAATGCGGAGTTCCGGGGTGACCACATCGAATCCGAGGTGGGCGACCAGGCCGGCGTGCCGGCCGCGATTCGCGGCGGCGGGCCGATCATCAACACCACCGGCGGGCAGGAGAGCTCAAACCGGCTGCCCAGCAAGACCATCGCGCTGACCTTCGACGACGGGCCGGACCCGACCTGGACGCCGAAGGTGCTGGACGTGCTGCGGGAGAACGACGCGCACGGCACGTTCTTCGTGGTGGGTTCCGAGGTGGCGCGGCATCCCGAGCTGACCGAGCGGATCACCGCGCAGGGCAACGAGGTCGGCCTGCACACCTTCACCCACCCCAACCTGCAACGCATCGCGAGTTGGCGGCGCGATCTCGAGTTGTCCCAGACGCAGGTCGCCATTGCCCGGGCCGCGAACGTCCACACCAACCTGGCCCGATTTCCGTACTCGTCGAAGCCGCAAGCGATCGACGAGGTGAACTGGAAGATCATCAAGGAAGCCGGCGCGCACGGCTACCTGGTGGTGGTCAACGACCAGGACAGCCATGACTGGCAGCGCCCCGGGGTCGAGCGGATCGTGCAGAACGCGACTCCGCCCGGCGATTCCGGCGCGGTGGTGCTCTTCCACGACGCGGGCGGCGACCGGGCGCAAACCGTCGCGGCGCTCAAGGTCTTCATTCCGATGATGAAGGCGCGGGGATACACCTTCACCACGGTCACCGAGGGCATGAACCTGGCGATCGCCCAGCAGGAGAAGGAATCCATCACGCCGGTGCCGCTGCTGCCGGTCAACCCGGAGGCGGAGGCCACCGACCGCTGGCGGGGGTCGGCACTGCTGTGGACCGTACGGGTCGCCGACGGCATGGTGTGGGTGATCGCCGGGCTGTTCCTCGTGGTGGGTTCGCTGACGATCGGGCGTACCCTGCTGCTTCTCGTGCTCGCGACCCGGCATGCCCGGCAGCGCCGCAAGAAGAACTTCAGCTGGGGCCCGCCGGTGACCGAGCCGGTGTCGGTGATCGTGCCCGCCTACAACGAGAAGGAAGGCATCGAGGCGGCCGTGCGGTCGCTGGCCGGTGGCGACCATCCGGAGATCGAGGTGGTGGTCGTCGACGACGGTTCCACCGACGGCACCGCCGACATCGTCGAGAAACTTCGCCTCCCCAACGTACGCGTGATCCGCGTGCCCAACGGCGGCAAGGCGAACGCGCTGAACACCGGCATCGCCCTGGCCAAGCACGACATCGTCGTCACGGTGGACGGGGACACGGTGTTCGAGCCGGACTCGATCCGGATGCTGGTGCAGCCGTTCGCCAGCCCGGCAGTCGGCGCAGTCGCGGGCAACGTCAAGGTCGGCAACCGGGAGAACATCGTCTCGGCCTGGCAGCACATCGAGTACGTGATCGGCTTCAACCTGGATCGCCGGCTCTACGAGGTGCTGAACTGCATGCCGACTGTGCCGGGGGCGATCGGCGCGTTCCGGCGGACAGCTCTGGCCGAGGTGGGCGGCATCAGCGACGAGACGCTGGCCGAGGACACCGACGTGACGATGGCGCTGTGCCGGGCCGGCTGGCGGGTCGTCTACGAGGAGCGCGCCAAGGCCTGGACCGAGGCGCCGGCCACCCTGGAGCAGCTCTACCGGCAGCGGTACCGCTGGAGCTACGGCACCATGCAGGCGATGTGGAAGCACCGCGGTGCGCTCACGGACACCGGGGACTCGGGCCGCTTCGGCCGCGTCGGGCTACCCTTCCTGGCGCTGTTCGGGGTGGCGCTGCCCATGCTCGCCCCGGTCGTCGACATCATGCTGCTGTACGGCATCGTGTTCTGGGAGCTCGAAGCCACGGTCGTCGCCTGGCTGAGCATGCTGGCCCTACAGCTGTTCACCGCCGCGGTGGCGTTCCGTTTCGACAAGGAGTCGTTGCGCCCGCTGTGGCGGCTGCCGCTGCAACAGTTCGCGTACCGGCAGCTCATGTATCTGGTGTTGATCCAGTCTGCGATGACCGCGATGACGGGCGCGCGCCTGCGCTGGCACAAACTGCACCGCGCCGGGCTGACCGGCGTGGAGTCGGTGCCCGCGGCACGGATCCCGGTGCTACCGCAGCAGAGCGTCGCCCCGCCGGTCGACACCTGGCCCCCCAGCCGCGACAACCAGCGAGGGCCGGCCCACCCGGCCGCGGGACGGGCCACTGCCCGGCCACCCGTGCCGACGCAGAGCCCCAAGGATCGCCTGCTCACGCCCCCGGATGGGGTTCTGCCACCCGAAGACCTCCCGTCGGCCGGCTCGCCCCCGGGCGGCGGTTCCGGCCCCGGCTATCCACACGGGGTCCGGGGAGTGTCCGGCCGGTCCTGACGAGACTCGCGTCCCGGACCGCACACCTCCCCACGCGAACCCGCTCCCACCCGAACTGCAGCCGGGTGGGAGCGGGTTCGCGGCACGTCAGACGCCGACCAACTCCAGCTCCCGGTCCCGCTCCTTCTCCGCAAAGGGGAAGACCACGTGCAGCGACGTGCCGTCGCCGGGCCGGTCGGACAGCGCCACCGTCGCATGGTGCGCATCGAGGATCTTCTTGGCTACCGCCAACCCTTGATCGGGTCCCGGCGCACCGGACGGCGGCGAGATCGTCCCGTAGTACAGGTGCGGGAAGAGATCAGGGCGCATGCCGTCGGGCAGATCCATGTCGTCGAGTCGCAGCGCCGGCCCGGACTCGATCTCAGTCCCCACCTTCACCCGTCCGCCGGCCGGCGTGTACTTGATCGCTGCGAAGAGCAACTGCATCAACACCTGCTCCAGGCGTACGGGGTCAGCGATGATCGGCAGCGACGGCCCGCCGGCGTGGTTCAGGATCCAGATCCGCTTGGTGGCGGCGATCGGACGCACCGCCTCGACCGCCCGCTCGGTGAGCCGGGTCAGGTCGATCTCCCGCATGTGCAGACTGTCCGCGCCCTGCCCCGCCTCCGCCATCGAGGCGAGGTGGTCGAGCAGGTCGGTCAGGCCCCGGCAGTGCGCGGCGGTGGCCCGCCCGACCAGGCCGGCCAGCTCCGGATCGGGCACCCCTTTGTCGCCCAGATCCGCGAGGAACGCCCGCATCAGCTTCATCGGCGCCCGCAGCTTGCCGCCGACGAGCCCCGCAAGGTCGTCCTTGCGCCGCTCCAGTTCCTGCAGGCGGGCCGTGGTGTTGGCCAGGCTGGTGGCGTACCGGCGCAGTTCCAGTTGCGTCGTCACCTGCCGGGCCAGCGCCCGCAGCGCCTGCAACTGCTCGGCATCCAGCGAGCGGGGCGTCGAGTCGAGCACGCACAATGTGCCCAGCGCGAATCCGTCGGTGGTGATCAGCGGCGCGCCCGCATAGAAGCGGATGCCGCTGCCGCCGAACACGGCCGGATGTTCCGCGAACCGCTCGTCCTTCGTCGTGTCCGGCACGACCAGCAGGTCCTTGCCGCGGATCGTCTGCGCACAAAACGCCAGGTCACGCGGCGTCTCGGTCAGGTCGGTCCCGACCCGCGCCTTGAACCACTGCCGGTCGGAATCGACGAGCGACACCAGCGCCATGGGTACGTCGCACACCGACGCGGCCAGCGCGACGATGTCGTCGAAGTCCTTTTCTGGAGCGGAGTCGAGGATGTTCAGGTCGTACAGGGCAGCCAGCCGGTCGGCTTCATTCGTGGGCAGGGGCGATTGCATGACGGTCACCTCCGAGACGTGACTTCAGAGGTACCACCCAGAAGTAGCAAGACCGACGTTTCGGCCTATCTTGCTCCTTTCCTCTCCAGGCCGGAAGTCCTCTTCAGGTCGGGCGGTGGCAAACCGCCTGTCAGGCCGGGCGGTGGCAAACCGCCTGTCAGGCCGGGCGGTGGCAAACCGCTTCGATGTTGTTGCCGTCCGCGTCGAAGGCGAACGCGCCGTAGTAGTGCTCGTGGTAGATCGGCCGCGGCCCGGGCGGACCGTTGTCCACCCCGCCCGCCAACAGCGCAGCGGCGTGGAACGCATCGACCGCTGCGCGGTCCGGCGCGGTGAACGCCACGTGCACGCGATGCGTCGGCTCCCGGACAGCCAGCCAGAAGAACGGTCGCCCGCTGTCGTCGCCGAAGCCGGCCATCTCGGGCCGCTCAGCCACCACCTTGAGGCCGAGCGGACGCAGTGCATGCTCGTAGAAATGCCGGCTCTCGTCGAGGTGGTGCACCCCGAGAACGACGTGGTCGATCATCGGTCTTCCCCTTCCCGCTGAACATCGACCGTATAGCGGGGGTATGACACTTCGATGATCGCTGCGCCGAGCGGCGGTCAGTATGCGCCGAGCAGGGCCGCCGCATGGCTGACCTGCACGGTGTGGGTCACGCAGTCGTCACCTTCGAGCAGGTGCAACAGGAATCCGGTGGGCTCGGCCACGTACCCGGGCGGGGCGTCGGAGTTCAGCAGCAGGCCGGTCTGCCGCCAGGTGCTCGGACCCACCGTCAGCACGGTGCCGGCGAATCCGGCGGTGATGGGTCTGTGGATGTGGCCCGCCATGATCCGGGCGACGTTGCCATGCGCGGACACCACCTCGCGCAGCGCATCGCCGTCGAGCAACCGCATGTCGTCCAGGAACGGAATGCCGATCGGCATCGGCGGATGGTGCAGCCCGAGCATCGCCGGCACGTCGGGGCGGTTGGCGAGCACCGCGTCCAGCCACTCCAGTTGCTCCGCACCCAGCCGGCCGGCCGGCGAGCCGGGGATCAGCGAGTCCAGCGCGACCAGCGTGAAACCGGGATAGTCCACGGCATAGTACGGCTCCCCGCCGAACGTCTTGACCATCGCGTCCCGGTCGTCATGGTTGCCCGTGGTGAGGTGCAGCGGCAGCGGGAAGTCCCCGATGACCTCCTTGAGGGCGGCGTACTCCTCCTCGCGGCCGTTGTCGGTGAGGTCGCCGGTGACGACGACACAGTCCGGCCGCGGATCGAGCGCCATGACCCGGGCCAGGGCGAGTTGCAGCCCGGCAGCCGGGCCGCCCCCCAACGGCCCGGTGGTGAGGTGTGAGTCGCTGAGCTGAGCGATAAAGGAGGCCATATCGCAGATGATCCTGTGCCGCCCCGCGCGGTCAACAGATCGGTCGTAACCACTACAACGAAAACTTCGCGAGTCGGCTAACCCTCGTTGTCGACGTACAGGCAGAAGGGATGGCCGTCCGGATCGAGCATCACCCGTACGGTGTCCTGGGTTTGATGGTCCGCCTCGGTCGCGCCCGCGGCCGTGGCGCTCTTGACCGCTGTCTCCAGATCCGGCACCTCGATGTCGAGATGCATCATCATCTGCTGCTTGTGCGCCTTGTTCGGCCAGGTCGGCTGCTCGTAGTCGGGCGACCGCTGAAAGGCCAGATACTCGACATGATCACCCAGCGGAGCAACGGCCACGAAGTCCGGCTCCTCCTTCACGATCTTCCAGTCCATCAGCGCCGCGTAGAACTCCGCCAGGGCCAGCGGATCGGGAGTCTCGAGCACCACGCCCCAGAAGTGCGATGAGTTTCGTCCCAGCATTCGTGCAGTCTCCTACCCCAACCCCGCCAATGCCGCGAGGGCGCGCGGACTCTCAACGTGATCGATGTGTCACGAAGATCATGCGCTGGTCACCGATGCTCCCGGGATGCAACTCGGATCTTGCTCGGGGATCGCCCGCGCCGGCCGATTCGAGCGGACATGAACGAGAACCTGATCCTCGTCGCCGAGGACGACCCGGACCTGCGCGACATGCTGACCTTCGCCCTCGAGCGGGCCGGCTACACCACGGTCGGCGCCAAGGACGGCAGCACCGCGGCCCGGATCATCCAGGTCGCCCGCCCGGTCGGCATCGTCACCGACGTCCGCATGCCCGCGCTCAACGGCATGGAGCTGTGCCAGCTCGTCCGCCGCAACCCGGAGGTCCGCAACGCGGCCGTCCTGATGGTGTCCGCGAACGCCCACTTCCACGACATCAACGCGGGCCTCGGCTCCGGCGCGGACGGCTACCTGCCCAAGCCCCTGTCCCCGCGCCGCCTCGTCGTCGAACTCCAGCAGGTCATCGAGCGCCGCAAACTCATCACCAACGGCGCCTAAGTCGCCGTCTGCGCTCAGGACACGCGGTTCAGCAGGATACGACCGGCCTTGTTGTCGCAGGTACCCCAGGCGTTGGTGGCCTTCACCCGCAGGACGTAAGCACCCTTGCGATCGAGCCCGGTCACGCTGTGGGAGACCGAACCGGTGATGGTGTTGGCCGCAATCGTGTACGACTTCACCACCTTGTTGTCGGACATCCGGACCAGCTCGGTCTGGTACGACAGCGGGGTGGGCCGGCTCACCACCTCTTTAACCGACATGCCGTATTCGTTGGTGTGCCCGCGGACCGCCGGGGGCGTCCAGGTGAACGTCGCAGTAGTCGGGTCGGTGCCGCGCTTCGCGGACGCCTTCAAGACTCCGCCCGGGCGGATCGAGTTCGCCAGCCGTCCGCGGCTGGTCGGCCCGTTGCCATTGGCGTCGCGAGCGCCGACCTTCACCACGTAGCTCACGCAGGGGTCGAGGTTCACCACGACGGCCCGCTGCCTGCCGGTCTTTTCAAAGCCGTAACCCGGGCTGCTGACCGTCTGGGTCTTACCTGCTCCGCTGACGATGATGTCGTAGTGGTCCGTGCCGGCAATCGTCTTGTAGTAGACGTAATTGGACCAGGTGAGGCTGGGGTAGAGGTTCCCCATTCGGTAGGGGCTGACGTCGAGCAACGCGTCCGTGGACTTCGTGGCCGCCGACGCCGCGCTCGGCGCGCAGACTGCCGCCATCATTGCTGCGGCCGCCCCAACGGCGGTGACGATACCGGGCAGCTTGAATTTCACAGCGTGGGTCCTTCCGAGGGGAGCGATGTCCCAAGCTTGGCCGCCGTAGGTCAACGTGATCTCAAGCCGATCTCCAGGTTGGTTCACGCCTGGCCGCCAGGTTTCTGGCAGACCCCCCGGATGGTGTTCACCCGACGCCCGGTGTACCTGCGCCGCGGTGGTAGCACGCGAAAAGAGGCCATATCCGTCGCCGGATATGGCCTCTGACCTTGGGGTGGAGCTGTGGGGATTTGAACCCCAGACCCCCTCGATGCGAACGAGGTGCGCTACCAGACTGCGCCACAGCCCCCCGGTCCCTGAGGACCGCAGCTAGGCTAACAGGTCCCCCACCCGCCCAGCGAGTCACCCCCTCCGCGTGGCGGTGGTGATCCTCAAGCGGGATAGGACGCGCCCCGGCCACCCGCTTCGTACGCCCGACCACGGAGTCCGCCGGCCCGCCGGTAGGACACCGAACCGCCGTTTGCCGCGGCCGGCAGGTCCGGGTCACGGTCCAGTCCCATCGCGGTACGGCGGACCGCCTCACGCTGGGCGGCGAGCCTGCGCTGGGCTTCTCGCCGGGCGGCCGCGCGGCGGGCTTGTTCGCGGCGCACCTCAGCCTGGCGGGCGGCGAGCCAGGCTGCTTCGCGTGCTTCGATGCGGCGCCGGCGGCGGTCGGCGATGGCGTGGTTGCGCAGGTGCACCAGGTAGACGCCGAGCAGGGTGCCGGTCACCGCGAAGCTGATCCAGAAGCCGGGGCCGACGGCGAGCACGCCGACCAGCTCGATCAGGTTGAGCAGCAGCAGTGCGGCGAAGACCCGGCGGCGTCGGACGACGGCCGGGGTCTGCCGGCGTACGGGACGACGGCGCACCGGACGCCGGGCTGACACGACCCGCAGGCGTCGGGCGGGTGGGGCCGATACGGGAGCGCCCGAGACGGGGGCGACCTGTTCCGGAATGGCCGGTACTGGATCACCCGTTAGGGTCCGGGTCGTAACCAGAAACCCGCGACCGGGGTTGACCGGTCGGCGTCCGGGCACGCTGCGGAGCCGACGGTGGCGCTGGAGCACCCGAGCCGTCGACGACGCCCGCTCCGCTGCCAGGCGCTCGGTGGCGTCGTACCGGCGGACGAGGGCCGGTGCGAGGGCGAGCAACCCGGCCGCGGCGAGGACGGCGAGGAGCACCGAGGTCGGCACCCTCACCCCTCCCGTCAGCCGCAGATCGTGCCGGGCGTACGGTTCCCGGTCACGAAAAAGTCGCAATCTCCCCGAGATTACGGGCGAGAGCTGCGGAAATCGCCGCGCCGCGCCGGACCGGCCAGCCTTCGATGATCATTTCGCTGTGGTACGCAATCGGCGCCAGCGGGCCAGCAGACCGCCCTCGCTGGCAACTTCCTCGCTGGTCATTGCGTACCCGAGGTGGTCGCGCCAGGCGCCGTCGATGTGCATGTAACGGGGGTGGTAAGCCTCTTCGCGGAAGCCGAGCTTCTCGACGACCCGCCGGCTGGGCCCGTTCTCCGGGCGGATGTTGATCTCCACGCGGTGCAGCCCGCCCGATCCGAACGCGTGGTCCACGACGAGTGCGAGGGCCGTGGGGATGACTCCTTGGCCGGCGACCCGGGAGTCGACCCAGTAGCCGACGTACGCCGAACCGAAGGCCCGCCGCACGATGCTGCCCAGGTTGATGTGGCCGACGAGGCGTTCCTCGCCGCTGCTCTGCCGCAGGCAAACGGCGAACGGCATGCTGTCGCCGCGCCGTGCGGCCCGGCTCATGTCCCGATAGACATAGCGGTACGCCCGCGGCGAGTTCATGTCGGCCCACGGCCCGGGCGGCGCCGATTCCCAGGGGGCGAGCCAGGCCTGGTTGGCTACGCGGACTTCGGACCAGGCCTCGGCGTCGCCTCGCCGGTAGGGCCGAAGCAGCACCGGGCCGTCGGCCAGCACGGCGGGCCAGCCGGGCGTCGACCCCAGCAGCATCATCGCCTCCGGTCGAGCAGCAGCACGTCGACGGTCGACCCGGCCGCGGCCGCGGTGACCTTCTCGCCCAGGACCAGCAAACCGTTGGCCTCGGCGAGGCCGGACAGAGTGTACGGCCCCCCGGCGAGCGGTTGCACCGTGTAGCCACCGCCGCGCCGTTCCGCCACGTGCGCGGGCCGGAACTCGCGCAGTCCGCCGGGCGACGAGACGGTTTCCAGCAGGTGTGCCTTCACGCTGGGCCGGAACACCGGTTCGGACCCGGCGAGGAGCTGGATCACCGGGCGGGCCAGCACCTCGAAGCCGATCAGGGCGGCGCCGGGCTCGCCGGGCAGGCAGACGACCGGCACTTCCTCGCCGCCGACGGTGCCGAAGCCCAGCGCGGCGCCGGGACAGAGCGCCACGTCGGTGAACTCGACCGCGCCCCGGCCGTGGTCGCGGCGGGAGAGGACGCGGCGGAGCATGTCACCTGGCCCCGTACCCGTGCCGCCGGTCGTGATGATCAAATCGGCCCGCAGCGTTTGATCTTCGAGCAGACCGCGCAGGCTTTCCGGGTCGTCGTCGCAGATGCCGATTCGGTACGCGAGCGCGCCGGCCTCCACCGCCGCAGCGGTCAGCGCGTGCGAGTTGGCGTCCACCACCTGCCCGGGCTGACTGGGCCGACCCACGTCGACCAGCTCGTCACCGGTGGCGACCACGACGACCCGCGGGCTGGGCCGCACCACGACATGCCCGATGCCACAGGCGGCGAACACGGCGACCATGGCCGGTGTCACGTAGGCGCCGGCGGAGGCGAGCACCCGCCCGACCGGCAGCTCGTCGCCGGCCCGCCGCACTCCTGACCCGCGCTTCGGCGCATGCAGGATCTCCACCGCGGCCATGCCCTGATCGGTCCAGTGCACGGGCACCACGACGTCAGCGCCGATCGGCAGCGGCGCACCGGCCGCCACCGAAAAACAGGTCCCCGGGGTCAACCGGACCGGGCGCCAGCTGGCCGCGCCCAGGTCGCCGACCACGTTGAGCCGGACCGGCCGCAGCCCACCCTCGAACTGTCCGAAGGAGGGGTGCGAGTTGATCCGCCCGGCGGCAGCGAGGTCTTCCCAGCGGGCCGCGTACCCGTCGATCGCCGCTTGATCGAACGCCGGGTACGGGTGCGGGGCCAGCACGTCGTTTGCCAGGACGTTGCCGTGCGCCTGGGTGAGGTCGAGGTCGAGCGGAGGCAGCGCCCGAAGCCTGCGCAGCACGCTGCCCAGGTATTCGGCGAGAGGCATCAGCTCGTTGGCGGCCGCCTCGGCATCGGCCGTCGCGGTCATCCCTGCGCACCGCCGATGTTCTTGGTCACGAACTCGCTCAGCCACTGCCGGAACTCCGCGCCCAGGTCGGGCCGCTGCGACGCCAGCTGCACGACGGCCTGCAGGTAGCCCAGCGGCATTCCCGTGTCGTATCGGTGTCCCCGGTAGACGATGCCGTGCACCGGGACGCCTTCGGCCAGCAGCTGCGCCATCGCGTCGGTGAGCTGAATCTCGCCGCCGCTGCCCGGCTTCGTCTGGTGAATCGCCTCGAAGATCGCCGCCGGCAGCACGTAGCGTCCCACCACGGCCAGGTTGCTCGGCGCCTCGGCCGGCGACGGCTTCTCGACCAGCCCGGTGACCTTGACGATGTCGTCACCGCGGCCGGGCTCAGCCACCACCGATGCGATGCCGTATCGACTGGTCTCCTCGGGCTTGACCTCGATGAACGCGAGCACAATGCCACCGGTCTCGGCCTGCAGGTCCAGCATCGCCGGCAGCAGCGGCTCGTCCTCGGCGACAAACTCGTCACCGAGCAGCACAGCGAACGCTTCGTTCCCGACGTGCGACGCGGCTACCCCGACTGCGTGGCCCAGCCCCAGCGGTTCGCCCTGCCGGCAGGTGTAGATGTCCGCGAGTTCGCTGGTCCGGCGCACGGCGGCCAGCCGCTCGGTGTCGCCCTTCTCCTCTAGCCGCGCCTCGACGTCGGGCCGCCGGTCGAAGTGGTCAACCATCGAGGTCTTGCCCCGACCGGTCACCAACAGGACGTCGGTGATCCCTGCGGCGGCGGCTTCTTCCACGATGTACTGCAGTACCGGCCGATCCACCACCGGCAGAAGCTCCTTCGGTACGGCCTTGGTGGCCGGAAGGAATCGGGTCGCGAGCCCCGCCGCGGGAATGACGGCCTTGACGGCTCGACGGCCGGTTGCATGCGCCTGCGTGGTCATCTGTGAGGGTCACCGCACCTTCGCTCAGTTCGTGGCCGGACATCGCCGAGACTATCGGCCACGGCCTTGCCGCGGCGGCTGTGGCCCGCCAGACGCGCCCGGCACGGATTCCGGATGATCGAATTGCCCTTCGTCGACGCCCGGCGAAACTGCCGCCTGCGTCACACCGCCGGCGGCCAGGCCGCAGTCTTGGCCTTCTTCCCGGCTTCTGTCGCGGAGCTCGTTGCGAGGTTCATTCTGACGCCAGCCGTCAGGTTTTCTTTGCACGTTGTACTGAGAGCCCGTCATCGTGCGCTCCCGCTCGCCGGCGGCCAGACGATAGGTGTCCCGCCCGGCACTCTTGGCCGCATACAGGGCGTCGTCGGCGGCGGCGAGCACCCGTTCGACAGTGGCACCGTGCTCCGGAAAAACCGCGACCCCGATCGAAACAGTGACCCGCACCCGATCCCCCGCCACCGAGGAACCTGCGCCGGCCCGATGCGAGTCGATCAGCACCGGATGGTCCCGAAGCGCGGCCCCCAACCGCTCCGCGACAACGATCCCGCCGTATGCATCGGTCTCGGGGAGCAGCACCACGAACTCCTCACCACCCTGCCGGAAGGCCACATCAACCTCCCGCAACGCGACCCGAACCCGCCGCGCGAACTCACCCAGCACCGTGTCCCCGGCCGCATGCCCGTACGTGTCATTCACCTCTTTGAAGTGGTCGAGGTCCAGCACCAGCACGGTGAGCCTCCGCCCGAACCGGCTGGCCCGTTCCACTTCGCGGCGCATCGACTCCCGCAGGTAGCGGTAGTTCCACAACCCCGTGAGCGGGTCGGTGAGCGAGAGTCGTTGCGCTTCCTCATGCATGCGTACGTTGTGCACCGCCACCCCGGCCTGCCCCGCGAACGTCCGCAGCATGAGCAGATCGGCGTCGTCGAACTCGTCGGACCCGAGCCGGTCGTACAGGGCGAGGACCCCCAGCACCGCCGGCTGCCCAGACGTCTCCCACTCCCCCGGCACCAGGGGATCCCCGGCACTGGCGGGCGCACAGATCGGTACGGCCACGTACGTCCGACACGGCGGCTCATCGACCAGCCCACCGCCGATCCCGCAAAACCCGCGCCGCGGCTCTCCGCTGGCGGCAACGGCCCCCAGAATCCCGCGTCCCCGCGGCACCCGCAGCGAGGCCAGCTCGTTGCCGGGCACGTCCCACCTGCCGGTAAGGCCCTCCGCATACCGCCCGACCAGGTCACCGTCGACCGGATCGGTCAGCAACACGATCCCGGCCCGAGCCCCACTCGCGGACAGCGCGGTCTGCAGCAGCACTTGCAGAATCCGGTCCAGATCGTGCGTGCTGGACAGGGTGTCGCCGAGGATGGCGAGGTGCCCACGAAGCTGGTCCCGGCTGGCGGTGAGCGCCTGCACGTACGCCTGAAGCTCTCTCGTCATCCGGTTGAAAGTGCCGGCGAGCTGCCCAATCTCGTCGTCCCGCCGAACCGGCACCCGCACACCGAGTTCCCCGTCGGCCACCTTGCCGGCGGCCCACACCAAGTCTTCCAACGGCCGGGTCGTGGACCGGGCGAGCCACCGCGCGACCACGATCGCGATCCCCGCGACAACGATCACCGCCGCACCCAACAGCCCATAGAGCGGGTACGGCACGCGCCCCGGCACCGAAACAACGAGCGGCATGGGCTGCCCGGGACCAGTCGCGACAGCCCGCTCCGTTTCCTCGCCCCGTTCCCGCCCCTGCGCCACGGCGGCGCCACTGGTGTCAGCCAGCCGCTGCATGAACGCCTCGTCCGTACGCGCCACCGCCACGACCGAGAACCCGTCCCGAGCGGCTCCGGCGGTGACGGCAGTGCTGCCCCCATCGGCGTCAGCAGGCGAAGCCGGCACCGCAGCGGTCAGCGCGTCACCTTGGGCCGCCGGCGCGGTGGACGGGCCCGCACAGTCCCGCTCCGTTGCCTGGCTCACGCCGTCAACCGGACGGCCTCGGTCCGGGCCCTGCCCCGCCTCAGCACCAGAAACCACTGCCGCCCCCGACGCGGCACCCGGGGCGATCCGGACCTCGGTGGCTAGTCCGCGGTTCACCATCTGATCTGCCGCAGCCTTTCGGCTGTCGGGTGGCAGCACGGCGATGGCGTCAGCGACCGCTTGGAGCTGCCCGCACAAGGAGCCCATCGCGTTGCGGACGGAAGTGACGGCATGATCGAGTCGCTCCGTTGTCCGTTCACCGCTCACCGTGGCTACGGTCATCCCGACGAAGAAGGATCCGAGCAGCACCGGACCGAGCACGACCACCAGAAAAGCCGTCGTGAGTCGGCCACGCAGAGTCACAGGTCCTCCTGGAAGTGGCCTTCTTTCCAGCGATGCTGACATAGTGCGCACCGTTTGCCGGTCTCCCCAAGGGGGTGTTGGATGTCCGATTTCACCCGTGATGCGGGAAACAATAGGGCCGCAAAGGTGGCGCTACGCAATCAACTCCTCGCTTTGCGTAGATCAAAATCCCCAGAACTCCTAGCCGCCGCAGCCACCCACGTCCTGCACACCCTTGAGGCTCTCGTACGCCAACAATCACCCAAAGTGATCGCTGCCTATGTCCCGCTCGGCGCTGAGCCCGGCGGCCGAGATCTACCAGAGTCGCTAGCCCAGGCCGTCCCCGGCGCCACCGTCCTCCTGCCCGCCCTCCTGCCCGACGGCGACCTGGACTGGGCCCGTTACGAGGGTCCGCAGTCCCTGCACCGCGCCGCTCGCGGCCTCCTCGAGCCAGCTGGCGCACGCCTGGGGTGCGCAGCGGTCACCCAGGCAGACCTCGTCGTCGTCCCGGCGCTCGCCGTCGACCACCACGGCGTCCGCATGGGCCGAGGCGGCGGCTCCTACGACCGCGCGCTCGCCCGTGTTTCCGGGACAGCTTTCACCCTCGCTCTCCTGCACGACGGCGAACTTCTCGCCAGGGTGCCCGCAGAGCCGCACGACTGTCGGGTCAAAGCCGTGATCACACCCACCGAGGGGCTCAGCGAGAGCTTGGACTGGACGAAATAAACTCCGATGACGGAACATTGGCACTCGTAGTCGGCGAGTGCCAGCCATCGAGAACGACGCGGAGGACTTGTGCCCACGTACCAGTACGCATGCACCGAGTGCGGGGAGCAGCTCGAGAAGGTGCAGTCGTTTTCCGAGGCTGCTTTGACCGAGTGCCCAGCCTGTGGCGGCAAGCTCCGCAAGGTCTTCAACTCGGTCGGTATCGTCTTCAAGGGCTCCGGCTTCTATCGCAATGACTCGCGCTCCGGCACCGGCGACAAGTCATCGTCAGCGGCCTCGCCGGCGACGTCCTCGGCGTCCTCGTCATCCTCGGACAGCAAGTCAGACTCGTCCTCGACGTCTTCGACCTCGGCAACACCGGCGGCTTCCTCTCCGTCGCCAGCCCCGGCTCCCGCCAAGACGTCGTCGTCCACCGCTTCGACCTCTTCCTAACCGGGTCGCCGCGGCGGCGTGGCCCGTCCCTTTCTACCGGGCGGGCCATGGCGATCTCGAGTTATCCACAACGCGCAGTTATCCACAGGCATCGACCCAGAACGCCTCGCGCATCGTTAGCTTCGCGGCATGTGGCTACCGGGAAACAGCACCCACCCAGGCTCTGACCTCACCCCGTCGCAGGCCGAGCTGCTGTGGACCGCTCGATGCGTCAGCTACCGCTGGGAATGTCAGCCCCAGTGTGGCGGCCGGTCCTCCAACAGACGCTCGTCGTTCGAGTCGGCGTTTCGATAACCCCAGCCGCGCTCGGTGTCGTCGCTGGTTTGGTCCGGCAGCAGCGGCGTCTCCTCGGACTCGAAGTCGACGGTGCGCTCCGCATCGGCGTCGCGGTCGGGTTCGTCAAGGATGTCCACGGTAAGAGGGTAAGCCGCGTCGCGCGCGCTGTCCGCACCCGATGGATGTAGCGTCGATGAACGTGAGCGCCCCGACCGGATCCGACGACCACTCGTACTGGCAACGTCCCGACGCGGAGTCCGGGGACTCGTTCGGCGCTGAGCGTCCGACGCCTACGCCTAAGCCCGATCCGCCGACCTATCCGGGACCGCCCCGGCCTGCTCCCGCTTCCCCGCTGTGGCGTCCCCCGGTCGTGTCCGAGTCTCCACCCCCCAGAATCATGCCGGCCCAGAACACCGAGGCATTGGACGCGTCCGAGAGCGCAGCTCGCACCATGACGTACGGCGTGGGCATGGTCGTCGGCGCCATCGCCATCATCGTGATGTTCTTGCTCTGCGCACGCGCCATCTTCTGATCAAGATCTACAGCCGGTTCGTGCCCCATGGTGGATAGCCACACCGGCCGCCGACCCCACGCATCTCGCATAGCCAGCACCACCGCGATCGTCAGTCGCACGTGTGGTCAGGAGGGGTCCACGGCCGGGGCGACCACCCACTAGGACGAGGTGCCCCACACCGCCTGCGCGCCCGTGTCACCGGTCTTGAACACGTAATACCCGGAGACCGCTGCCAGGGCGAGCATGACCACTCCGAGCAGCAGGTCTGCCACGCGCGGCAGACTGCGCTCAGCAGGCCTGAGGGTCAGGAACACCAGGATGAGCGTCGCTACCGCGAGCGCAAGGGAGAAGTAGAAGGTCATCGTGCCGAAGCCCGCGTGTTCCTCGATCTTGGTCAAGGGCGGTCCGGACATGCCGTTGGCGACGAGGCGATCGTGCAGCTCAGCACCAGACTGCTTGGCGACGAATGCTGTCACCGGGGCGGCCACGGCCAACAGGATGGTGGCCCAACCGACCTTTGCCCGCCAGCGCGGTACGAACGCGTACACCACTGCGGCCACGGCGAGGAGAGGGACGAAGACGACAGCCGCATGGATCACGAGGGCGTGGACGGGCAGGCCGTTTATCTGGTCGAACACGGTCAACCTCCTTGAAGGTTAAACAATCATGGTGCAAGCCTAAGGCCAAGTCGAGCCAAGCACATCCTCTGACCGCGCATACGCCAGCGGGGTCGATCCGGTTCACCCCGCTGCGCCGAACCCATCCGACACCCGCGATCCCAACGCGTGCCAAACACCAACCGGCCTACACCACTCAGATCCGGCGAGCTGGCCGGCACAGCGAGCCCGCCAGATCACCCACGCACCGAAGCAGCGCGACCCACAGGGCGTAGGCCGAAGAATTCTGAACCTGTTCAACTTCACCGGGTTCGTGGCAGGCTGGTAGACATGACCTCGACTGGCGACGTGGGGCTGTTCGGCCCCGACTCGGTCACCTGGAAGGTGCTCCGAGAACCGATCTCCATCCTCGGCGGCCTTCGTTCGCTCTACCTGCAGGCCCTCCACCCCCGCGCTGTCGCGGCGATCGCGCAGAATTCCGGCTACCGCGCCGACCCGTGGGGCCGCTTGGACCGCACTTCGATGTACGTCGAGACTGTCACCTACGGCACCACCGCGGAGGCCGACCAGGCAGCGAGCCGGATCCGGCGCCTGCATGCCCGCATGACGGCGACCGATCCACGTACGGGGGAAACGTTCCGTATTGACGAGCCGGACCTGCTGCGCTGGGTGCATGTGACCGAGGTGGAGTCATTCCTGACCACCGCCCGCCGTGCGGGGTTAGACCTCACCGAAGAAGAAGTCGACCGCTACTACACCGAGCAGCTCCGATCCGCGAAGTTGGTCGGGCTGGATCCGACGTCAGTCCCCGCGACGGCGGCCGAGGTGACTGCCTACTACGAGGCGATGAAGCCCGAGCTGAGCCTGACCCGCGACAGCGCTGAGACGGCCCTCTTCCTCACTGTTCCGCCGGTGCCGGCGTCGTGGGGCAGCCGTCCGCTGCGCCTCGGGCTGACGCTCGGGCCGACACGCTGGGCATACTTCGGCATCGCCGCCACGGCGATCGGCCTGCTCCCGCCTTGGGCGCGCAAGATTTATGGCGGTCTCGGCTGGGCGACCACCGACCTGTCGGCCGACCTCTCCGTGCGGGGACTCCGCCTGCTGCTCAAGGCCGGCATTTCCGCCCTACCCGAGCGCTACCGCGTCGCTCCCAAACGCCGCGAAGCCCTCACCCGCGCCGGCCTCGCCTAACCACCCACGGACAGCGCAGGCCCGGACGGAGTCCAGTCTGAAGAGGCCAGCCAGCAAAGGACCCAGCCCGCGAAGTTCAGCGGCCCGGAAAGCTGCCTTTACTCAGCCCGCTCCAGATGCTCCACGGCCGCCCACGGCTCCTTGCCCTGCGCCTCCGCGCCTCCCGGACAAACCCGCCGGAAGTCACACCACCCACATAACGTCCCGGGGTTCACCGGGAACTCCGCGTCCGGATCCGCCCCCGCAGCGACCGCCTTCTCCGCGGCCATGATGTCTCGGGCAGTGTCTTCCGCCCGGCTGAGCTGACGGGCCAGTGACTCGTCCGTGTGCTCATGCGCCGCCACCGTGCCGCTGGGCAGATGGTGCAGCTCGACGCGGCGGCACGGGCGGCGGAACACGCGCTGTGCCGCGTACGCGTAAAGGGCTAGAGCTTGGGAACCGCGGGCATCGTCCGCGTCGAGGCCGGAACGGCCGGTTTTGTAGTCGACGATCACGGCCTCGCCGGCGCGGGCGTCGATACGGTCAGCGCGGCCGTTGAAGGCGAGGACGCCGGTCTTGGTGGCGACCACCCGCTCCACGCCTAGTGGCTCGTCCTCCGGGTCGATGCCGGCGACATAGGTGTCGAGCCAGTCGAGAGCCTTGCGATAGGCGACGCGTTCCTGGTCGACGTCGCGGTAGCCCTCGCGCACCCAGGTTGCCTTGAGAAGTCCGGGCAACGCATCGGTGCCACGGCGGGCGGCCGGCAGGGCATACCAGTTTTTCAGGGCGGTGTGCACGCTCGCGCCGAGCGAGTTGTGCGCCCAGGGCGGGCCTTTCTGCGGGCTGGGCCGGTCGACATACGTGTAGCGGTAGCGCCGGGGGCAGTCGGCGTAGGAGCCGAGTTTGCTCGGCGTGCAGACGAAGAGGCGCTCGGGCATGCCGGCGAAGCCCAACTGTTCGGGCACGGCGGCGGTTCGCTGCGAGATCCTGGGCACGGCTCCATCCTGCCAGGAGGGTCCGACAACCCGATCAGGCGTAATGCTTGACGAACGCCGCCACGGAGTCCGCGACCAGTTGCACGGCGATCGCGGCCAGCAGCAGACCGGCGATTCGGGTCAGCACCTCGATGCCGGCCGGGCGGAGCAGCTTGACGATGCCGCCCGAGAATCGCAGGACGAGCCACACCGTGAACATGACCGCGAGAATGGCGAGTCCGATCACCGTGTAGTCCATCGCCGTGTCGGTCTTCTCGTCTTGGACGAACAGCATGGTCGCCACGATCGCGCCGGGTCCGGCGAGCAGCGGGGTGCCGATCGGGACGAGCGCCACATTGGCCGTTCCGCCCTGGTCCGAGGCCTCGTCGACCTTGCCGGTGAGCAGTTGCAACGCCACCAGGAGCAGCAGCAGACCGCCGGCACCCTGCAGGGCCGGGAGCTCCACGTGCAGATAGTCGAGCAGCGTCTGCCCGGCGACGGCGAACACGACGATCACGCCGAGCGCCAGCAGCACTGCCTGGGTGCCGGCCCGTGTGCGTTCCTTGGTCGGCATGGTGCCGGTCAGCGCCAGGAAGACGGGGACCATGCCCGGGGGGTCGACGATCACCAGGAGGGTCACGAAGACCTCGCCGAACAATTTAAGATCCACGCGCCCAACCTAGGCGGCGCGCCGATTTCCCGCGTTGAACTGCGAGGACCGTCACCCCAGGACGGGCACTCCGGTCGCGGCAGCGACGATTTTTTCGTACGCGGCAAGCTCAGTCGTGAACGCCCCGAGCCGGACGGTCTTGTGCGTGCCGTGGAAGTCGGACGATCCCGTGACGACGAGGCCGAGCTCACCGGCCAGTGCCCGCATGTGTGCGCGCTGTTCCGGGGTGTGGTCCTCGTGGTCGGCTTCGAGCCCGAACAGTCCCGCAGCGGCCAGGTCCACGATGAGCTGGTCCGGCACGATCCGGCCCCGTTTGGTGGCGTTCGGGTGGGCGAAGACGGTCACCCCGCCTGCGGCCCGCACCGCCTGCACCGCTTCGAAAACATCAAGATCAGCCTTGGGTACGAAGTAGCGCGAGCCCAGCCATCGGGACGCGAACGCCTCGTCCGTGGTGCGGACCAGCCCGGCCCGGATCAGCGCCTGGGCGATGTGCGGGCGCCCCACCGACCCGCCGGCCGCATAGCCGCTGACCTCGGGCCAGCTGATGTCCACGCCGTCGGCACGCAACCGGTCGACGATCTGTTCGGCCCGCTGTTCCCGGTCGCGGCGCATGCGGGCGAGGTCGGCGGCCAGCCGCGGCTCCGCCGGGTCGAACAGGTACGCGAGCAGGTGCAGCGGGATCGCCGGTTCGACGCCGTGCCAGCGGCAGGACAGCTCGGCTCCCCGTACCAAAGTGAGGTTGGCCGGCCGTGCCGCTGCGGCCTCGGCCCAGCCACCGGTGGTGTCGTGATCGGTGATGGCCAGCACGTCGAGACCTGCTTCGGCGCCGGCACGGACCAGTTCGGCCGGGGTCAGCGTGCCGTCGCTGGCGGTCGAGTGGCAGTGCAGGTCGATTCGGGTCACCCGGAGAAGTTAGCGGGTACGCGCCAGAATCCCCGGACCGACGTCAGGCGTCGTCGCCCGCGTCACCGTCCTTGCCCAACCGGGCCTCGACCGCCTGCGGCTCGTACATCTCCTCGACGACCCGCAGGTAGAGCTCGTTGGGGTTGGGCAGGTGTTTCACCTCGCGCAACGCCTGGTCCTGGCCCGCCGACTCGAGCACGAACGTGCCGTAGCTCAGCATCCGGCCGAGCGCGGACTGTTCGTATTTCATGTCGGTGACCCGGAGCAGCGGCATCATCGCGACCCGACGGGTGATGATTCCGTTCACCACCATCACCCGTTTGTTGGTGAGGATGAACCGATCGAAGTACCAGTCGCCGACCTTCCACGCGACCCAGCCCATCACACCCAGCCAGATCAGCACGGCCGCGGTGACCAGGCCGTCGATCTCTTGGCGGGTGAGGAAGCCGGCGAGGTAGCCGAGCAGCAGGGTGGCGCCGATGCCGATCAGCAGCGGTGTGGACAGATGGATCCAGTGCCGCTTCCACTCACCGCGGTACCGCTCGGTCGGGAAGAGGTAGCGAGAGACCAGTGTGGTCGGCTCGTCTTCGAGCGGCAGCACGCGCCGGGGTCCACCCGGGACACCGCCAGCGCCTCCGTCACCACCGCCGAGGCCTTGCAGCTCTTCCTCGGTGAAGACCGGCGCCTCGTATTCGCCGGGATCCCGGTAGCGCTCCTGCTCACGGGTCTCGTAGTCGTCGCCGTAGCCCGCGCTGGGCGAGTAACCGGCGTCCGAAGAGTATCCAGCGCTGGGTGAGAAGCCGGGACCGCTCGTCGAGGCGCGGCCGGGCCGATACTCCGGACCGTCGTCCGTGAAGGCAGGATCGTTGTACCCGAAATCGTCGTCGTCGTCCCGAGGGCGGCGCGCACCCTCACCATCAGGCTGCTGCGGCTCACCAGGACCCATACGGCGATGTTAGGCGACGAGGTTGGTGAAGAACGTTCCGAAACCGCGGGCGATGTCTCCGATGGTGGAACCGAGCGACTCGAAGACCGCGGCGGCCGAGTTCGGGTTGAACGCAATGAAGAAGATCAAGAATGCGATGCCAAGCCAGGTGAGAACCTTCTTGATCATGGCGGGCCTGCTCCTCCGTTGCGGGTACGGTCGACGCCGCAGCAACACTCACGGTATCAGTTTCGCTGCACAGTGTGAACAATGTGGCCGAAAAGCCGATACCGTTCCCGCAGGTCAACCGGGGTGAGGGTCAGACCCGACCGTGCAGATACGGCGACGGCGCTCCGAACACGAGCTCGGGCGGAATCCCGTCGGACAGGTCGTGCAGCACGACATGCTCGGCGAGGAAGTAGCCCGCGCTTGCCGGCCACGCTACCGCATAGAGCCACATTCCTTTGGCCTCACTCACATAGGCGCTTCGGTCCTCCGGGGACTTGACGCACCACAGTGGAGTGGGGTGACCGCCCACTTTGATCTTGGCATGCGGCCCCGGGCGGCTCCCGCCCTCACCCAGCGCCTCGGCGATCAGGTAGCCCGGATCGATGCCCGGAATGCCGGCGAAGCGGGTGCCCAACCCCACGCCAGGCTGCTCCGCGATCAACACCAGGTCGGCAGGCCCGCCACCCAGTGGGTCCGGACCGGTGCAGGACAGTGCGGTCGCTCCGACACCCGATCGGTCGTCACCCGCCCACCCCACGCCGGTGACCATCCAGCCCGGCGGCAACGGCCAAGGACACCACCAAGGAATCCGTTCGACCGTACGGACCGGCTGCCGCAGGGCACTCTCGAGGATTTCCGGCCCGATGTGCTCAGCCACATGGAAAGGATGGACGTCGCCACAGTTGTCGCAGCGCCATTCACTGTGCATCAGGTCCGGCGGCCGGACCTGAGCAGCACAACGGGGGCAACTCACCGTGACACCCACCCTCTAAAGGTGCGGGTCCGGGCGGCCCCCGTCAAGCGGATCGGCAGAACCCGAGCGGATGGAAAGCTATCCCCCGCCGCGAGCGTCAAGCGGCGGGCTGGCGGCGCGGTCCCTACGGCCCGATCGGCTCCCGCCCAGTCAGGTGCTGCACCCTGCGACCCAGTCGGCTCGCGGTTCAGGCAGGCGGCGGGCCAGCGTGGGCTCGCACCCACGAATGCATGGCTATGCCGCTCGCGACGCCCGCGTTGATCGAGCGCGTGGACCCGTACTGTGCGATGGAGAAGAGTGCGCTGCACGCAGCGCGGGCGGAGTCGGACAGGCCCGGGCCCTCCTGGCCGAAGAGCAGGACGCACCGCGCCGGCAGCGTGACCGTTTCCATCGGGCGCGCACCCGGCAGGTTGTCGATCCCTACGATCGGCAGGTCGGCGCCCGTCGCCCAGTCGGCAAACTCCTCGATCGTCGCGTGGTGCCGGACGTGCTGATAGCGATCAGTGACCATCGCACCCCGCCGATTCCACCGCCGGCGGCCCACGATGTGCACCTCAGCCGCGAGAAAAGCATTCGCGTTGCGCACCACGGTCCCGATGTTGAAATCATGCTGCCAGTTCTCGATCGCCACATGGAAGCCGTGTCGCCGCAGGTCGAGATCGGCCACCACGGCTTCTCGCCGCCAGTACCGATATCGGTCGACGACATTGCGACGGTCTCCGCACTCGAGCAGTTCGGGGTCGTAGTGCTCGTCGTCCGGCCAAGGTCCCGACCACGGTCCGACACCGACCTCGGTCTCCGCCAGCGCGCTGCCGGCTGGCAGGACTTCGCCGCCGTTGCTGGTTTTCGTGCTCGCGGGAGCGCCGCCTGCCAAGTCGTTGTCGTCCGCCGCCATGCTCGAGGACGGTAGTTGCGGAGACTGAGCGGCCTTCGGGCAGCCCTGCTCGTTTGCCGGGCGCAGCGGAGCCGGGTGAGCCAAGGTAGCCAAATGCTGGAAAAGGGTGGGCCGGTGATGTCACGGCCTGAGTCGTCGATTCGACGGGAGACGCAATGAGCGGCGGGGCCCTCCCCGGCACCCGCCGCCCACGCTCTGTTGGGAATGAGTTTGCCTTACCGTCCGTGCACATGTGAAGAGTTTTCAAAGTGACCCAAGTCACAGAAAGGTTTGTTATCTATTACCAGACATTGCGACCTTGTTGTTACCCAGGTCAGGTAGGCATGCCTTGCACCGGAGTAAACACACAGTGGACGCCGGCGATTTCGCAACATCTGAAAGCGGCTCCCCTACTTTCGGTTACGATCGGGGTCGCGCGTCCGCCGACGGGCTGAGGGAAAATCGTGCCGTAGACCACGTGTCCCCCCGCCTTCACGTGGGAATTGCCGAGGTGGACGATCGGTTGTAAGGCCACGTAGCCCCAATCCCGTGGACGGAGAGATCATGGCGACCGTTGCGCTGACTGCAGAGAACTTCGACGAGGTGACCAGCCAGGACGGCATCGTGCTGGTCGACTTCTGGGCAAGCTGGTGTGGGCCGTGCGTGCGCTTCGCCCCCACCTATGAGCGGTCTTCGGAGAAGCACACCGAGATCACCTTCGGCAAGGTCGACACCGAGGCGCAGCAGGAGCTCGCCGCGAAGTTCGACATCCGCTCGATCCCGACGATCATGGCCGTACGGGACGGCGTCATCGTCTTCTCGCAGCCGGGCGCCCTCCCGGAGTCGGCCCTGGAGTCCCTGATCGACCAGGTGGAAAAGCTCGACATGGACGATGTGCGCAAGCAGCTGGCAACCAGCAGCGCCGAGTAACCACACCTCAGCAAGCAGCTTGCCGAAGCGCCACGGATCGCCCTCGATCCGCGGCGCTTCGCCGTTTCCACAGGTCGAGTGAACCGGCTGGACAGTCGACTCGTACATGTGTTCGAATCTTCGCCATGCGATGGTCTCACCTGTCGGCATCGGCCGGCGACGACTCGCTCTCGGACGCGGCGCTGGCGGCCTCACCCCTGCCGCTGGCGCTGCCCGAGGCGACCGTCCGCACCTTCGACACCCCGGACTTTGCCGGCATGACCTTCTTCGAGATCCGGGCCAAGTCGATCATCAACCGGGTGCCGGGGACCGCACGCGTTCCGTTCCAGTGGACCCTCAACCCCTATCGCGGCTGTTCCCACGCCTGCTCCTACTGCTTGAGCGGCGATACGCCGATCCTGCTCGCTGACGGGTCCACCAGACCGTTGTCGCAGCTGCGGCCCGGCGACGCGGTGCTCGGCACCAGCGGCACCGGCGCACACCGGCGATACGTGCAGACCACGGTCCTCGACCACTGGACCACGGCAAAGCCGGCCTACCGGGTCATCCTCGCCGACGGCACCCGGCTCGTGACCAGCGGCGACCACCGGTTTCTCACCGACCGCGGCTGGCGCCACGTCAGCCCGGCGGCACCACAGCTGCCCGCGCTGGCCGTCGGAGATCGGATGTCCGGCGTGGGGCACTTCGCCGACCCGCCCAAAGAATCGCCCGACTATCAGACCGGTTACCTCTGCGGCCTCATCCGCGGCGACGCCGGCGCCGCGGCCACCCCGTTTCCTCGCGAGGGCGACCCGTGGATCCGCGCTGACGCTTACTTGGACGACATAGCGCTGCATGAGGCCCTGCACTGGCCTGAGCTGCCCACCGGCGCGTGGCACCGCGGCTTCCTCGCCGGCGCGTTCGGGGCCGCCGGCTCGGTGGACGGCCTGGGCATCGTCTTCACCAGCCGTGACCACGCTTTCCTTGATCGGGTGACCGACGCTCTCACGAACCTGGGGCTGCCCAGCCGACGCCCACCCCACCCGCAGCTCGGCGGCGTTCACTCCGTCGAGATCGCCCGCGACCTGTGGGCGGCTCTCCGCTTCCGGCACCTCACCGGCGTCTGCGATGCGCCGCTGGATGCCAGCGGGGTCGATGTCCGCAGCGACGCCCATCTGACGGTCGCGGACATCGAGGAGCTGGGCCTCACCCTGCCCCTCTTCGACATCACCACTGGCACCGGCGACTTCATCGCCGACGGAGTGGTGAGCCACAACTGCTTCGCCCGTAACACCCACACCTACCTCGACCTGGATGCCGGCCACGACTTCGACTCCAAGGTGATCGTGAAGGTCAATGCCGGCGAGCTCATCCGGGCCGAGCTCGCCGCCCCGGCCTGGACCGGCGCACCCATCGCCATGGGCACCAACGTGGACGTCTACCAGCGCGCCGAGGGTCGCTACCGCCTGATGCCCCAGATCCTGTCTGCGCTGCGGGACTTCGCCAACCCCTTCTCCATCCTGACCAAGGGCACGCTGATCCTGCGGGACCTCGCGCTGCTCCGCCAGGCGGCCAAGGTCACGACCGTCGGGCTGGCGTTCTCCGTGGGCTTCCTCACCGAGTCCGTCTGGCGAGCGGTCGAATCCGGCACGCCCAGCCCCCGACGCCGGCTCGATGCCGTCCGGCGCCTCACCGATGCCGGCTTCTCCGTGAGTGTGTTGATGGCCCCGATCCTGCCTGGCCTCACCGACACCGAGGAGTCCATCGACGAGACCGTCCAAGCGATCGCCGCCGCCGGCGCGACCAGCGTGAGCCCCCTCGCCCTCCACCTGCGACCCGGCGCCCGCGAGTGGTACGCCGCCTGGCTCACCCGAACCCACCCGCACCTCGCTGCACGCTACCGGGAGCTGTACGCCAACGGCTCCTACCTGCCGCAGTCATTTCAGAAAGAACTCGCCGCCCGCGTCCGCGTGGCCGCCCGACGTCACGGACTCCACCGGGCCACCCCGACCGCAGCCCGGCAGGTGCCTTTCGACGGCGAAAACGGCCCGCGGCCCCACTCCGCGTCCTCGACTGGCCCTGAATCACACCAACTCACCCTGCTGTGACAACTCCGCACAGACCCGCTGCGCTAGCCACCCCGGGCTCCGGCAGCCCCCATCGATAGAGTCGAAGCATGAGGAATGCACAACAGATCCTGGCGGAGGCCGACGTCATCGCGGTCGTTGGCGCGTCCCGAGACCCCCGCAAGCCCGCGCATTCCGTGCCACTGGAGCTGCTCCGGCACGGCTGGAAGATCATTCCGGTCAACCCGTTCGTCGACGAGGTTTTCGGCATCAAGACCGTGCCGACGCTTGCCGACCTGCCCGGTTCGGTCGACCTGGTCAACGTCTTCCGCCCCGCAGCCGACGCCATCGAAGTCGTCCGGCAGGCCGCCGCGATCAAGGCCCCTGCGGTCTGGCTGCAGACCGGCATCTTCTCCGCCGAAGCCCGCCGCATCGCCACCGAAGCCGGCATGGACTATGTCGAAGACAGCTGCCTCGCAGTCGAACGCGCAGTTGGCCGCCTCACCAAGCTCACCTGATCTCGCCCGCCACTGAATGCCGGCTGTACCGAAATAACGCCTCTTGGGCGGTTCGGGTCGGGTGACTTGCGCCGAAGGGGTGACTAGACACGCAGTATCGGGGGTCACCCGATACCGCGCCGGCTAGTACGGTGCCGGGTGAACTAGGAGGACCTTTAATGACCTACCCGCCGCCCGGTGGCACCCCGGACCCGTACCAGCCGCAGCAACCGTACGGGCAGCAGCCGTCCTACGACCCCACCTCGCCGTACTCGCAGGACCCGTACGCGACTCCGTCCAGCGGTGCGCCGTCGAGCGGCCAGCCGTACGGGCAGCAGCCCCCGTATGGCGCGCCCTCCAGCGGTCAGCCCTACGGGCAGCAGCCGTACGCCCAGCCCGGCTACGGTCAGCCCGGCTACGGTCAGCCGTACGCCCAGCCGGGGTACGGGGCGATGCCGGCGCCGACCAACACCATGGCCATTCTCAGCCTGGTCCTTGCCTTCTTCTTCGCGCCGGCCGGGATCGTGTGCGGCCACATCGCCAAGAAGCAGATCCGCATGACGAACGAGTCCGGTGAAGGGTTGGCGACCGCTGGCCTGTGGGTGAGCTACATCATCACCATCTTCTACGTGCTGATCTGCACCTTCGCCATTCTGGTGCCGATCATCGCGGCGGGCAGCTCTTCGACCTACTGACCGGCCAGCGAGCAGCTTCTCGGCCTACTGACCGACCAGCAAGCGGCGCCTCGCCCTGCTGACCGGCCAATGAGCAGCTTCTCGGCCTACTGACCGACCAGCAAGCGGCGCCTCGGCCTGCTGACCGGCCAGCGAGTGGCTGCTCGGCCTACTGACCGACCAGCGAGCTGCTCGTCGATCGTCACGGGCGGCGCCGGCACGGCGGCCTTCTCGACCTGCTGAATGACCATCGCCCGGTGGACCTCTGGTGTCCACCGGGCGAACGGGATGCGCGGCGGCCTCAGCGAAACTCTGCCTCGCGGACGCTGTTGCCGCCGTCCACCACCAGCATCTGCCCGGTGATGTACGACGCTGCCGGTGAGCACAGGAAAGCGATCGCCGCCGCGACCTCATCGGGGGTGCCTGGGCGGCCGATCGGCGTGCCGAGGCCCTGCTTGATTTCGGTCACCGTGGAAGCCGCCGTGTAGATGGTGCCCGGGGCCACGCAGTTGACGTTGATGCCGTCGGCCACCAGTTCCATCGCGAGAGCCCGGGTGAGGCCCACCACACCTGCCTTCGCGGCCGCATAGGCGGCTTCGGTCGGCAGGGCGTTGATCGGGCCCGCGGTGGCCGCGAGGTTGACGATGCGGCCCCAGCCCTGCTCAGCCATGCCGCCCACGAAGGCCCGGCTGCACAGGAAGGCCGTGCTCAGGTTGCGGTCGATCTCCGCGCGCCACTCGTCGTACGTGAGCTGGGCAACCGGCCGGAGCACCTCCGGGCTGGTGCGGCTCGCCAGGCCGGCGTTGTTGACCAGGACTTCGACGTCGCCGAGCTGGTCGGTGATGGCGTCGGCGAGGGCACCCACCTCCGATTCGTCGGTCAGATCGGCGACGAAGCCGGTCACGCCGAGCTCGGTGGCGCGGTCGTGGATCCGGCGGGTGGTGGAGACGATAGCCACGCGGGCGCCGAGGTCGCGCAGCCGGCGGGCGGTGGCGTACCCGATGCCGTCCGGGCTGCCTGCGCCGGTGACCAGGGCGACCTTGCCATCCAAGCGCAGGGTCACCGGGGCTTCGTCCGCTTCGGGCGCGGTGTCCTCGGTCGCCACCGCTGCGGACTCCGCGGCGAGCGGCTCGGCCTCAAAGGCGGGCGCGGCGGATCGGGGCCGGCGACCGGCTGCGGGGCGCGTCGCGTCGCGCCTCGACCGGCTACCAGTAGTGGAACGGGCGTCGAAGACCATGCGGCGATCCTGCCCGCTCGCACGCAGAGGGGCAAACATAGCCCCAATCGTGGCGCAGATCAGGTACCGCCATGGCGTTATCCACAACCTCAGGCGGCCGGACAGCCGATCGTGACCAAGCCTCCTATCCTTGGGGCCGGATCGTAGGCTCCGGATGCGCCGAGCTCGTCCCAGCCGACCAGCGAAGGAAGGGCTGTTCATGACCTACCCACCGGTGCCCGGCCCAGACGGCAGCCAGCCCCCGCCGCCGGACTCGCCCTTCCAGGCCTATGAGCCTCCGCAGCCCTACGCTCCCCAGCCCCACGGTCCGCAGCCCCACGGTCCGCAGCCACTTGCGTCCCAGCCGCCTGCGTCCCAGCCGCCTGCGTCAGAGCCGTTCCCCCCGCAGTCTTACGGTCCGCTGCCACCTGCGTCCCAGCCGCTTGCGTCAGAGCCGTTCGCGCCCCAGCCGTTCGCGCCCCAGCCGTTCGGCTCGCAGCCGCCTTACGGCCCGTCGGCTTACTCGGCCCCGGATCCCTACGCTCCGATGAATTCCCAGGCCTACGGGTATGCCGGCCCGCAGGGACCAGCCGGCTACCCCGCAAGCCCGTATTCGTATCAGCAGTTTCCGCCGCCCGTCGCCCCCTCGACGGACAACATGGCGATCGCTTCGCTGGTCGTTTCCTGCGCCTCTGTCCTGGGCCTTTGCGGCTTCTGGGTCGGCGGCCTGCTGGGCATCGTCGGCGCGATTCTGGGCCATGTCGCCCGCAGTCGCATCGCCCGCACGGGGGCTGGCGGCGGCGGGATGGCGCTCGCCGGGATCATCGTCGGCTGGATCGTGGCCGCCCTCACCGTCCTCACCATGGTGGGCCTGGTCGCCCTCATCGCCAACGACTCTTCGAGGACCTTCTGACGCCCGTCCTGCTGCAGGACCATGGGGATGCCAGGGCTCGGGGGTTCTCAGCCGCCCGGCTGCGGGGCGGTGGGGATGCCGGGGCCGCGAATCGGGGTCACCGGGCCTTCTTCGACGAAGATCAACGGCGCGGTCTGGCCGTAGTGGCGGGGTAGTTCGCGGCGCGCTCGGTCGATGTCTTGGGTGCCGACCTCGACGCCGACACCGTCGTGCCGGGCGGAGATCGTGGAGATGCGGACGCCCCGGTTTTTCCACGTATCCAGGTCGGCGGTGAGGTGGGCGGACCAGCCGGCGAGCTCGGAAAGGCTGTGTTGCGCGTCGCGGACGAAGACGCAGGTGTCTTCGGCGGCGCGGCGGATGAAGGTATCGAAGGCAGCTGAGGGGATGCGGTAGACGATGGCTCGTACCCGTTCCTGGTCGACCTCGACACCCGCATAGCTGGCGGCGAAGTCTGCACGGCCGCCAGCGTCGATGCGGGCTATCGCCGCGGACAACAGCGCGGGCGTCACCGGAAGCTGTTTGCCGGCGACGTCCATCGTTTCGGGGGTACGGGCAAATTCGCAGCCCGCCGTGGTCCAGCCGCCGATGAGGCCGGGCGCGTCCGGCTCCGAGTCTTTGCAGGAGCCGGTCAAGAGCACCATCCCGAGCAGCAGTCCGCCCAGCAGACATCGAAAACGGCGCATCGCATCTTCCCTCTCTACCGCGTACAGCGGCAGTTCGACAAGGGGTTCAACGACGTTCGCCCGGCGCTGGGACGCGGCCCGGCCGCCGATCGTTGCCTGGGGGGCAACGGCGGGGCGAGCCCCAGGGTGCGTCTTTCGGATCATGTGGACGCCGAGCCGAGGTCCAGGTTTCGTCTCGCAAGTGGGCCGAGCAGGCGAATACCGGTGTTGTATTCGCCCCGTTCGGACCGCGCCGCGAGGCGGACGCTGGGGCCGGCGCAGGCCGTCATGATCCGTAAGACGTGCCCTAGTCCGGCAGCAGCGCGGCAGCCCGACGGGTACGCGCTCCCGCAAAGATCACCACTGCGACGCCGGCAACCAGCACACTCAACCCGGGCAACGCTGCCATTCGTGGGGTCTGTCCCAGCCACGCCCAGGCCAGCAGCGCCGCGCCGGGCACCTCGAGCAGGATGAGCACGCTGACCGTCGTGGCTGTGACGTGCTGCAATGCGTAGTTGAACAGCGAATGCCCGAGGAGTTGGGCGCCGACTACCAGGGCGAGGATCGCCGCCCAGGTTTGGCTGTCGAAGCCGGTCATGGGTACGCCTGCGATCACGCATACCGGCAGCAGCAGCGCTGCACAGGTCCCGTAGCAGGTCCAGGTGTAGGTGGTGGTGCTCAGCCGGGTACGCGCCCGCTCGCCGAAGGCCGTGTAGACCGCGGCCGCCATGGCGCCGAGCAGCGCGAGCAGGTCCGCCACGACGGCTTGGGCGGAGACGCCGACGTCTACGCCGGTGGCCCAGGCGACTCCGGCCACGGCGAGCAGAATTCCGGCCCAGCCGAGGCGGGACGGGGGCTTGCTGGCGGAGAGGCGGGGAAAGGCGGCAGCGAGCAGGCCCTGCCAGACCGGCTGGGTTGCCACCAGTGCGGTAGCCGTGGCGACCGAGCCGAGTTGCACGCTCGGCATCCAGGTGGCGAAATGCGCGGCCAACGCGACACCCGCCAAGACGGAGAACAGACCGTCCGGGCTCACCAGCGTGTGTACCTCTGCGCGCCGGGGTCCCACGCTGATGGGCGTCAATACCGCGAAGGCCAGCGCCGTCCGCCAGAACGCCACTGCCAGCGCGGGAGCTGCAGCGAAGGCGATCAATGGTGCGGACGAAGAGACGGACACCACAGCGATGACTAAAGCCGCGACTGTGAGGTATGCGGGTGATGCGCGCATATTCCTCCCCCACCGTCGCTTGTTGCATATGTGCACGTCACAGTTAGTTGACCTCAGTTGAGCGGAAAGTGAAGCGCTCGTTACGCTCACCGCCGATGTCCATCGGTCAATCCCCCTGGAGAGTGGTTCTCGATGCCCGCCTACCAAGCGGTGCTGTTCGACTTCTTCGGCACGTTGACGCGGTCCGTCAAGCGCGGACCGCAGCACGCCGAAATCGCGCGGGCGCTCGGCTGCGATCCCGACGCCATCCTGAGCGTCCTGGACCGTACCTTCCAGGTCCGCGCCCGGGGCCAACTGGGCTCCGCAGAGGCCACCCTGCGGTGGGTTACCGAACAGGCGGGCGGCAGCCCGCGCCAGGCACAGCTGCAGGCCGCGGTCCCCGCCCGGATTGACGCGCTGAAGGCGGACACCGAGCTGCGGGCCGATGCGGAAAGCGTCCTCGCCGCCGTGAAGCGCCGCGGCCTGCGCACCGCGCTGATCAGCGATTGCACCCACGAACTGCCGGCGTTCCTGCCCAGCATGTCGATCGCACCCCTGCTGGACGTCAGCGTCTTCTCCGTCGAGGTCGGACGCTGCAAACCGGACCCGCTGATCTACCTCGAGGCCTGCTGGCGACTCCAGGTCGCGCCGGAAGACTGCCTCTACGTCGGCGACGGCGGCAGCCAGGAACTCACCGGAGCGGCGGCGGTGGGCATGACACCGGTGCGCCTGAGCGCCCCCGACCTGGCCGACCACCTCGTCTTCAACCGCGATGACGACTTCGCCGGCCCGAGCGTCTCCTCCCTGTCGGCCATCGTCGACCTGCTCGACCGCGTCCCGGTGCTGAACTGACGGCCGGCCCGGACCGGCTAAGCCGACGGCTAGCGCGCGGACCAGCTGAACTGACGGCTGGCGCGCGGACCAGCTGAACTGACGGCTGGCGCGCGGACCAGCTGAACTGACGGCTGGCGCGAGGACCAGCTGAACTGACGGCGGCGCGGCCCGCGAATTCAGTGCGGGCACACAGGCTGGGAACGCCTGGGCGACGAACGCCGCGCCGAGCTGAGAGGATGGGCCGGTGACGACCGAGCTCGTGGCCGAGGCGATCAAGAAGGCCGGCATCGCCTGGATCAGCGTCGACGGCCAACCCGCCCGCGGCCTGTGGGTCATGCCGCACGACGGCGGCCTCGTCGTGCTGAGCGGGCCCGGCGAGCAGGCCGCGCCCAGGCTCGCCGAGGCAGCGACCGCACAGGTGCGCCTGCGGGGCGACACCGGCGGGCTCATCGTGATCACCGAGGCCCGGGTGGAGCGACTGACCCCCGGCACTGACGCCTGGACCGAGATCGCCCCGCAGGTCGCCGCCAAACGCCTGAACGCCGCCGGCACGGCCGAGGAGCAGGTCGCCCGGTGGGCGGAGGCCGGTTGCGCGCTCGTCCGACTCACCCCGGCGGACACCGCGCCGATCGCCGCCCCGGACCTACCCACGGAGGCGGGCGCGGCGCCACCCCGAGAAACCCCAGCTCGGGTCCCGGTCCGTCGCCCGTTCCGCCTTCATCGCGTACGCAAGAAGCGCTAGCCGACGAACGGCGGCACCATGATCTGGCCCTTGGCGATCGGCACGATGTGGCCCGCCACCGTCGCCGAAGTCGCCGCGCCGCCGCTGGCAGTCACCGTGCATTCCAGCAGGGACGGTCGGTGCATTTCGTAACCCTGGTGCACCGTGTACGCCGTCGTGCCCTCGCCCGGCAGCCAGCCGTTGGCGACCAGCCACACGCCCAGCCCCAGCGCCGCCGAGCCGGTCGCCGGGTCCTCCGGCACCGACACTCCCGGCGAGAACACCCGGGCGTACGCGGAGCGCGTCGAGCTGTCCCAGGCGAACACGCTGATCTGCGAAATGCCGGCTCGGGCTGCCCGGTCCGACATCGCCCACGCCCGGGCCAACGCCCGCCGCTCCACCGGCAGGTACACGAACTCGAGGCCGCAGCCGGCCGCGGTCAACGTGGCCGAAGCACCGGCGAAGTCGTCGGCGGCGAGCCCGGTGACGTCAAGCAGTACGGCGGGCGAGTACTGGCCGCTGAGTGTGGGCGTACCACCGGTCAACGTGGCCGAGTCCGCATCCGACACCACGATCGGCAGCAGTCCTGCGCCGCATTCCTGGACGAGGCGGCCAGCTGCGGCACGTCCCCGCCGTACGGAAGTCACTGCCGCGCCGATGCTGGGGTGACCGGCGAACGGCAGCTCGGTCTCCGGGGTGAAGATCCGGGCCCGGTAGGTGGCCTCGATGTCGGTCGGCGGCAGCACGAACACCGTCTCCGAAAGGTTGAACTCGCGGGCCAACGCCTGCATCTGGTCGCCGCCCAGCCCCTCGGCGCCGAACACCACGGCCAGGGGGTTCCCGGCGAACGGCCGGTCGGTGAAGACGTCGACGATCTCGTACTCCAGGCTGGACATGGCATGACGCTAACCCAGACGGGAGCGGGGGTTGGCGCAGGCCGTCATGATCCGCAAGACGTGCCCTAGGCTGGGCTCGTGACCATGGGGACGAGGGTTTATCTGGCGCGGCTCGCCGCACTGCCGGTGTTCGACCCCAACGGCGACCGGGTGGGCCGGGTGCGCGACGCCGTGGTGCGGCTGCGGACCACCAACCGCCCGCCGCAGGTCGTCGGGCTGGTGGCCGAGATGGCGCTGCGGCGGCGGATCTTCCTGCCGATCGGGCGAGTCACCTCGATGGACGCCGAAGCGGTCGTGCTCAGCTCCGGCACGCTCAATCTGCGCCGCTTCGAGAAGCGACCCAACGAGCTGCTGGTCCTGGAGGACCTGCTGGACCGGCGGGTCACCATCGGCGCCGAGAACGGCAGCGAGGCAGCCAAGTCCGGAACCGTCGTCGACCTCGGTATGGAGCTGCACCGCAACGACGAATGGCTGGTCACCCGGGTCGCCGTCCGCCAGCACACCGGCCGCCTCGCCCGCCGCGGGCACACCTACCAGGTGGAGTTCGACCGGATCCGTGGGCTGGTCGGGCCGACCGACACGCAGGGCAGCGCCAACCTCGTCGCACTCCTCGAGCAGATGCGGCCCGCCGACATGGCGAACGCCCTGCAGGACCTCTCCGACGCCCGACGCAACGAGGTGGCGGCGGCGCTGAGCGACCGTACGCTCGCCGACGTTCTGGAAGAGCTGCCCGAGCATGACCAGGTGGAAATTCTGGTCCGCCTGGACCGCGAACGGGCCGCTGACGTGCTCGAACGGATGGATCCGGACGACGCCGCCGACCTGCTCGCCGAGCTGCCGAAGGCGGAGCAGGCGGTCCTGCTCGACCTGATGGAGCCCGAGGAGGCCGGGCCGGTTCGGCAGCTCATGAGCTACACCCCGGGCACGGCCGGGTCGGTCATGACCTCGGAGCCGGTCATTCTGCCGCCGGATGCGACCGTGGCCGAGGCGCTGGCCCGGATCCGCGAACCCGAGCTGTCCCCGGTCGTCGCCGCGCAGGTTTTCGTCGCCCGGGCGCCGTCGGCGACACCCAGCGGGAAGTATCTGGGCATGGTCCACTTCCAGCGGCTGCTCCGTGAGCCGCCGTCCTCGATCCTGGGTGGGCTCATCGAGACCGACATCGACCCGTTGCAGCCGGCCACCAACCTCACCGAGATCACCCGCCGCATGGCTACCTATGACCTGGTGGCGATGCCGGTGGTCGACAGCGCCTTCCGCCTGGTGGGCGCGGTCACGGTCGACGACGTCCTGGACCACTCCCTGCCCCGCGATTGGCGTGACCGTGACGTCGAGCACCACGACACCAGCATCCTGCCCGGGGCCACCCCATGAGTGAGCAGCGCCGGGACCGCCTCGATCAGCCTGTCGAGCCGGGACGGGTCCGGCTGCCCCGGTTCGACCCGGAGGCCTTCGGGCAGTGGTCCGAGAACATCGCCCGCTACATGGGTACGGCCAAGTTCATCGTCTACATGACCGTGGTCATCGCCGCGTGGTTCGCGTGGAACACGATGGCGCCGGAGTCGCTGCGCTTCGACCCGTACACCTTCACCTTCTTGACTTTGATCTTGTCTTTGCAGGCGTCCTATGCGGCGCCGCTGATCCTGCTCGCGCAGAACCGGCAGACCGATCGGGACCGGTTGGGGATGGAAGAGGACCGGCGCCGAGCCGCGATGCAGAAGGCGGACACGGAGTTCCTGGCCCGGGAGATCGCCTCGCTGCGGATCGCGCTGGGCGAGGTCGCCACCCGCGACTTCCTACGCTCCGAGCTGGCCCGGCTCGCCGACGAACTGGACGAAGCGGCCCATCGGCGCCAGAAGCTGGAACGCAAGGAGTGGGAAGAAGAGCACTCCTGACGCCGACGTAAGCTGGTCACCATGTCAGCACCCGCCCCCACCATCGAGGAAGCCGTTCAGGCCGCCCTCGCCACGGTCGACGATCCCGAGATCCGCCGGCCGATCACCGAGCTCGGCATGGTCAAGGGTTTCACCGTCGCCGGCGGCAAGGTCATGGTCGAGCTGCTGCTCACCGTCGCCGGCTGCCCGCTGCGGGACAAGCTGACCACCGACATCACCGCCGCCGTGACGAAGATCCCCGGCATCGACACGGTGGAGATCGACTTCGGCGTGATGAACGAAGAGCAGCGCAAGGCCCTGCAGGCCACGCTGCGCGGCGGCGGCCAGACCGCCGAGCCGGTCATCCCGTTCGCCCAGCCCGGCTCCAAGACCCGGGTGTACGCGGTGGCAAGCGGCAAGGGCGGTGTCGGCAAGTCCAGCGTCACCGTGAACCTCGCCGCGGCGCTCGCCAAGCGCGGCCTGTCCGTCGGCGTCGTCGACGCGGACATCTACGGCCACTCGGTGCCCCGCATGCTCGGCGTCGACGGCAAGCCGACCCGGGTCGAAGACATGATCATGCCGCCGCAGTCGCACGGCGTGAAGGTCATCTCGATCGGCATGTTCACCGCGGGCAACGCCGCTGTGGTGTGGCGGGGTCCGATGCTGCACCGGGCGCTCCAGCAGTTCCTGGCCGACGTGTTCTGGGGCGAGCTGGACGTCCTGCTCCTCGACCTGCCCCCGGGCACCGGCGACGTGGCGATCTCGCTCGCCCAACTCCTGCCCAACGCGGAGATCCTGGTCGTGACCACTCCCCAGGCCGCGGCCGCCGAGGTCGCCGAGCGGGCCGGCGCGATCGCGCTGCAGACGCATCAGCGCCTGGTCGGCGTGATCGAGAACATGTCCTGGCTCGAGCTGCCGGACGGCTCCCGCATGGAGGTCTTCGGCGCCGGTGGCGGCGAGACGGTGGCGGCGTCGCTGACCCAGACCGTGGGGGCTTCGGTGCCGCTGCTGGGGCAGGTCCCGTTGGACACCCGGGTTCGTGAGGCCGGGGACGGCGGCACGCCGATCGTGCTCGCCGAGCCTTCTTCGCCGGCTGCCGCGGCTCTGGACGCTATCGCCGAGCGGCTTGCTGTGCGGCGGGAGTCTCTGGTCGGAAAACCACTCGGCCTGATGGTCAACAGCAAGCGCTGAGGCTTGGGAGTTTGGCGGTGATCCCCGCCCAAACGCCGGTCAGGTGGCGTCGATGTCGAAGGCCGCGGCGGCTGGCTTGGGAGCGACCGGGGCGGTCGAGGTGGAGCGGTTCTTGATGTCGGCGGAAGCGGCAACATCGTCGAGATCGGCTTTGACGGCGCTGAGGTCGTTCTTGACGTCGTCGAAGAGGCCTTGAAGCGGCTTTCGGATGGCGGCCTCGTCCTCTTCCGACATGATGTGCTTGCGGATGAAGGCCTTGGGGTGCAGGTCTTCGAGCTGGATGTCGGTGCCCAATTCCCGGCTGAGGTCCGAGGTGGCGTTCTGGGCCATGGCGCGCAGGCCGCGCAGCATGCGCAGACCGTCGCCAATCACCTTGGGCAGGCGCTCACCGAAGACGAGCAAAGCAAGGGTGAGCAGGAGGAAGATCTCCAGCCAGCCCAGGTTGTCGAACATCGCCCCTCCCCCAGCCCGTGCGGGCGTTTCACTTCGCGTCGGCTGCCAAGGTTACTGAGGCGGTCTGGGTGCTCGTGCCCCGGCGGTACTCCACGGCGACAGTGGAGCCGGGAGCGTACTTACGGACCAGGGCAATCAGGTCGGTACCGTCTTCCAACGGATGCCCGTCGATCTTGGTGATGACGTCGCCGGTCTTCAGGCCGGCGGAAGCGGCCGGGCCGGGTGACTGGACCGTGCGGAGGCGGGCGCCCCCCGCGCCGCTGGTGCCGGTGGAGCCGCCGGCGGAGACCTCGGCGCCGATGACCGTGCGGCGGGCCTTACCGGTGTCGATGATGTCCTGGGCGATGCGTTTGGCCTGGTTGATCGGGATGGCGAAGGCCAGGCCGATGTTGCCGGCCTCAGTCTCCGTGCCACCCACGGAGCGAATCACCGAGTTCACGCCGATGACGCGGCCGGCGGCGTCGACCAGCGGGCCGCCCGAGTTGCCCTGGTTGACGGCCGCGTCGGTCTGCACTGCCGCGTAGTAGCGGGTCGTGCCGCCCGGGTCGCCCGCTTGGATCGTGCGGTCCAGGGCGCTGACGATGCCATAGGTCACCGTGTTGTTGAGGGCGAGCGGGGAGCCGAAGGCCAGCACCGGGTCGCCCACGGCGATCGCGTCGGAGTCGCCGAACTGCACCGCGGGAAGATCACTCTTGGAGACTTTGATCACTGCGACGTCCGACTCGGGGTCCCGGCCTACGAGGGTCGCGGCCGCCGCGGAGCCATCGCTGAACGAGACCGACAGGGTGTCATCGGCTCCCTCCACGACGTGATCGTTGGTGATCACATAGCCGTCCCGGGTTGCCACGAAGCCGGAACCGATAGCGCCGGAGACCCGGACCGTCACCACACTCGGCTGCACCTGCTTGGCGACGCCGGACAGCGAATCGGGCGCGCGCTGGGCCGCCTCCGGGGCCGCGAGCGGGCCACCGAGCTGGGTGCCGGCGTTGCCGGTACCGTTCGATTGAGCGGCCAGGTAGCCGAGCGCACCGCCGACAGCGCCGGCAAGCAACGCCGTGACCAGGCAGATCAGCAGGACCGGGGTGAGCGGACGGCGCGGCGCGTCAGGGTCGGTGACCCGCTCGGGCTGCGGCACGCCCGCGACCGGCACACCAGGCACCACGACGGCGGACGGCGCGTACGGGTCCCGCCACGGATCGGCGAGCGCATCGGACCACCACGGTGAACCACCCGCCGGGGGCGGACCGGCCGGCGGATGATGCGGCTGGCGCCAGTTCCAGCCGTCGGTCACGTCGGAGCCTCCACTCGTCGTCGCGAAGCCCGGAGGCTCCCACCCCAGGATGACACGGATCCCCCGCGATCATCCGCGCAGTCGGTCCGGGAAGGTCCACTCGCCGCTTTCCGCCGCGAAAGCCCCGGTGCGCGAAGGGTGACCATCGCTCTACGCTCATACCCGATGTGCACCGGTTCTCCATCCGCGCATCTGGTCGAAAGGAGGTTCGTCATCGTCACCGCAGCCCGCCAGCTCGGCACCCCCAGTGCGCAGTCGATGCAGTTCGCCGAGGCATACGCCGCCGAGGACATCGTTCTGCAGACCGCCCGGAACCTCGCCCTCGAAGTCGGGCTCCCGTCCGTCACCCCCGGCGCGGGCTCTGTGCTCGCCCTGCTCGCTGCCGCGGGCAACGCCAAAGCGGTCGTGGAGATCGGCACGGGTACGGGCGTCAGCGGCGTCTGGCTGCTCCGCGGCATGCGTCCCGACGGTGTCCTGACCACGATCGACGTGGAGAACGAACACCAGCGCATCGCCCGGCGCATCTTCCAGGAGGCGGGCTTCGCCGCTTCCCGGACCCGCATCATCACCGGCCGGGCGCTCGACGTCCTGCCGCGCCTCGCCGACGGCGTCTACGACCTGGTCTTCGTCGACTCGGACGCCACCGAGTTCGGCGCCTGCGCGGAAGCCGCCCAGCGCCTGCTTCGCCCGGGCGGCAGCCTCATCGTCAACGGCGCGCTGGCCGGCGGCCGGATCAGCGACCCCGCCGCCCGCGACGCGGACACCATCACCATCCGCGAAACCGTCAAAGCCATCCGCGAAGCGGACAACTGGATCCCCGCCATCATCCCCGCCGGCGCAGGGCTGCTAGCAGCCGTCAAGAGATAAACCCGGACGGGGTCAAAAGCAACCCAAGCCCGACGGGGTCAAGAGCAACCGAAGTCGGCCCGACGCCGGCTCCTCCGGGGCGCAATCCACGCCGAGCGAAGCGAGGCCATCAGCTCAAGTACCTGATCAAGGTTCGGGCGCCCCAGCCGGTGGCGCCTTTGGTCAGGTCGGCGGTGTCGGCTTCGGACCAGGCGGGGGCGGACATGTCCAGGTGGGCCCACCGGTCCACCCGGTCGCCGAGGAACTCGCGGAGGAACAGGGCTGCAACAACCGAGCCGGCGCCCTGGGTGGGGGAGCTGTGTCGGTCGGCGATGTCGCTGTGCAGGTATTCGGTGTACTCGGCGGGCAGCGGCAGCCGCCACATCTGCTCGCCGGCAGCCTGGCCTGCGGCTGCCAGCTCGGCGGCCAAGGCGTCGTCGTAGCTGTAGAGGGCGGCAGTGCGCTTGCCCAAGGCGACGGAGTTGGCCCCCGTCAGGGTCGCGAGGTCGATCACCACGTCAGGGTGCAGCTCGGCGACCGCGTACGCCAGGACGTCAGCCAGGACCAGGCGACCCTCGGCGTCCGAGTTGGTGGTCTCGGTCGTGGTGCCGTCCCACTGGGTGATCACGTCGCCGGGGCGGTACGCGGAGCCGCTGATCGCGTTCTCGGCCAGGGGCACGAGCGCGGTGATGCGGACCGGCAGGTTCAGGTCCGCGGCCCCGAGCGTCGCGGCGACGATGGCCGCAGCGCCGCCCATGTCCTTCTTCATCAGCTTCAAGCCTTCGCGGGGCTTGATCGAGATGCCGCCGGTGTCGAAGGTGATGCCCTTGCCGACCAGCACCACGTGCCGGGTGGCGCCCTCCGGCGTCCAGGTGAGCTCGAGCAGGCACGGCGGGTTGGCGGAGCCACCACCCACGGCGAGTAGCCCGCCGAAGCCCTCGGCCCGCAACCGCTCGGGGTCACGAATGGTCACCTCGACGCCCGGGCGGGTGGCGGCCTCGGCTGTCGCCTGTGCGGCGAACCAGGCCGGGTTCTTCACCGACGGGGGCATGTTGGTCAGGTCGCGGGCCAGCCAGGTCGCCGCGGCCGTCACCCGGGCGGCTTCGAGGCTGTCGGCGTACCCAGGAGAGGTCTGCAGGGTGACCTCGACGGACCTGGCGCTGTCGGGGGCGTCACGGAAGCGGTATGCGGCCAGCCACAGGCCTTCGGCGAGGCCGCGAATCGCGGCCGGAGCGAGGTCGGGGGGCAGCACGATATGAAGTGGTTCGGTGGACGGCACCGCCCGGACAGCGGCGGCGCCGGCGGCTCGCCAGCCGGCTTCGTCGCCGGCACCGATACCGACGATCACCATCTTTGCGGGGGTACGCAGCGGGCGCGGCAACACGAGCACGGCGCCGGCCCCGCCCGGGTCGTCGGATCCGCGGAACAGCTCTGCGGTTTCGTCGTCGTTGCCGGCCAGAACGCCCGACTTGTCCGCGACGAGCACGTGCGTGCCCGCCTGCGCCGAGTCGACCAGGCGAATCACGAACACTGGAGGATGACCCTTCCTCATCAGACATGGAAAGCCCGCCGGTACGGCGGTACCGTACCGGCGGGCCACGTGAAACGTCAGCCGGCGATCGCCTTCAACGCGTCACCCAGCGCGTTGGCCTCGTCCGGAGTCATCTCAACGACGAGACGGCCACCACCCTCCAGCGGGACGCGCATCACGATGCCGCGCCCTTCCTTGGTGACCTCCAGCGGACCATCGCCCGTCCGCGGCTTCATCGCCGCCATCTTGTCTCCCCTCAGACCTACATCAGGGTCGGTGGGTTACCCCACAGCCACTTGCTTCTCGAACAGCTCGGCAGTTGCCCCGTGCTCAGCCCCACGACGCCCCGTACCTTCGTCTCCGACCGCCGGAGTCGCCCCCCGCTGGATCGACCCGAGCCGCAGCGCTGCGGGCCTCGCCGAAGGGTTTCCCGGCGCGGCCCACCGTGCCGATCAAACATTTTCCCTGATGAACACCGGCGATCCCAAACCCAACCCGGGCTGATGTGACAGCGTCTAGCATATCCTGTTTCGGGCTGTCACAATGTGCGGTCATGCAGGCGCGGTCGGCACTCTTCGACCTCTACGGCGACTACCTTCGCCCGAGAGGCGGCCGCGCGCCGGTTGCCGCCCTCGTGAAACTGCTCGCACCGCTGGGCATCGCGCCGCCCGCCGTGCGCACCGCGGTCTCCCGCATGGTCCGCCAGGGCTGGCTGCATCCGCTGCGCCTGGTGTCTGGACCAGGCTATCTGCTGACCCCCAAAGCGGCCCGCAGGCTCGACGAGGCATCCGCCCGGATCTACCGCACCGGCCGCGCGACCTGGGACGGCCGCTTCGATCTGGTCCTGCTCGGCGCGGCCGCGCCGCGGCGCGAGGCCCAACGACTCGCCTTCCTCGGGTACGGGATGCTGGACGAGCGCGCCTGGGTCGCACCCCGGGCGGCGGAGGAGATCGACGTCATCCTGCTCGAGGCCGGCATGGCGTACGAGCGGTTCAGCGCCAGCCACGCCGCGGGCTCCCCGGGCGCCGCCGACGTGGTCGGACGGGCCTGGAACCTCGACGAAATCGGTCGCGCGTACGACGAATTTGTCGAAACACAGCGTCCGGTGATGTCCGCGGTGAACGCTCGCAGTTCGGACGAAGATGCCTACGCCGCGCGGTTCCAACTCGTGCACGCCTGGCGGACTTTCCTGTTCCGCGACCCGCAACTGCCCCCTTCGCTGCTGCCCGCGCGCTGGCCGGGCGCGAGCGCGGCGAACTTTTTCGACAAGCACGCCACCCGGCTGCGCCCGGCCGCCGACCGGTTCGTGGAACACAGCCTGCTCTCGGTCTCCCGTGGGGGACGTGTGGGATTCTCAGACTCATGACGGACTCGCTGCTCGTCGACCGCACGGATGCGGTCGTCACCCTGACCCTCAACCGCCCCGACGCCATGAACGCGTTCGACGTCCCGCTCAAGGAGGCGCTGCGCGACACGCTGGCCCAGATCGAGGTCGACAAGTCCGTCCGGGCGGTCGTCCTGGCGGGCGCGGGCAAGGCCTTCTGCGTCGGTCAGGACCTGCGCGAGCATGCCGGCGTCTTGGCGAGCGGCTCGACCGACCTCGACACCGTGCGCGCCCACTACAACCCGATCGCGCAGCGGCTGGCCGCCCTGCCCAAGCCGGTCATCGCCGCCGTACGCGGCACGGCCGCGGGCGCCGGCGCCTCGCTGGCCCTGCTCGCCGACTTCCGCATCGGTGGCCCGAAGACCACGTTCCTGATGGCGTTCGCGAACGTCGGCCTGGCCGGGGACTCGGGCATCTCCTGGTCGCTGCCGCACATTGTCGGCCGCGCCCGGGCGCTGGAGCTGCTCCTGCTGGCACAGCCGGTCCGGGCCCAGGAGTGCTACGAGTACGGCCTGCTCACCCAGCTCGTGGACGACGACGAGAAGGTCCTGCCCGCCGCACAGGAGTTTGCGGCTCGGCTGGCCGCGGGTCCGACCGTGGCGTACGCGGCCATCAAGCGTGAGCTGTCGATCGGCACGGCGGGGTCGTTGTCGGACGCTCTCGCGGCCGAGGCGCAGGCGCAGGCGATCTGCGGTGCCACGACAGACCACAAGAACGCGGTGTCGTCGTTCGTCGCCAAGGAGAAGCCGGTCTTCGAGGGCCGCTGAGCAGGCTTCTTCCGAACCTCTCCTACGGGGCCGGGCCTTGGCGGCCCGGCCCTTGCTTTTGTCGGGTGCCGCCCGGTTGGCCGGATCCTCGGTCGCAGCCACTTGTTACGTAGCTATTTCCGGCGCGTGCGGTTTCGGAGAGTAATTTTTCCCGTCCACCCCTGTCCGACGGTATGAGTGTTTCGAGATGGTCGAATTCATGCGTCTAAATGTTTGACTCTCCGCAACACTTTCGTTGGGGAGGCCGGGATGGTCAAGTTGCGCAGGATTCTGGGCGGTGTGGCGGTCGCTCTCACGGTTGCCGCGATGGGCACCGTGGGGAACGTTTCGCCGGCGGCAGCCGCTCCGGACGGCCCGCAGAACGTGGTCGGCGGCACCCGCGCCAGCCAGGGCGAGTTCCCGTTCATGGTGCGCCTGTCGATGGGCTGCGGCGGTGCCCTCTACAGCCCGACCCTGGTGCTGACCGCCGCGCACTGCGTGAACCGTACGGGCAACAACACGTCGATCACTGCGACGATGGGCGTGACCGACCTCAACTCGTCGGCCAAGATCACCCGCAAGTCGAACTACGTCCTCCGCGCGCCGGGTTACAACGGCAGCGGCAAGGACTGGGCCCTGATCCGCCTGTCGAGCCCGGTCACCGGCTCCAACGTGGCGACTCTGCCGATCGCCACGACCACCGCCAACGACACCGGTAACTTCACCATCGCCGGCTGGGGTGCAGCCCGTGAGGGTGGCGCACAGCAGCGCTACCTGCTCAAGGCCACCGTGCCGTTCGTCAACGACACCACCTGCAACTCCAGCACCATGTACAACGGCGACATCATCCCCGCCGAAGAGATCTGCGCCGGCTACACCCAGGGCGGCACCGACACCTGCCAGGGCGACTCCGGTGGCCCGATGTTCCGCCGCGACGCCGCCAACGCCTGGATCCAGGTCGGCATCGTGAGCTGGGGCGAGGGTTGCGCCCGCCCGAACAAGCCGGGTGTCTACACCCAGGTCAGCTACTTCGCGCCGGCCATCGCCCAGGCGGCGGCCAGCCTCGGCGGCTGACCTCGGCACTGACCGCACATCGCGCGGGCCCCGGAGCAGTCGCCGCTCCGGGGCCCGCACCCATGTTTCCGTCGTTTGGGGGGTCAGTCGTCCTCGTCTTCCTCGGGGTCGAGGTTGGCCTCTTCGCCGAGGACGAAGGCTTGCATTGCCAGCTCATCGCCCGAGGGCGAGACGAAGGTGGGCAGTTCGGCAGGTCCAAGCTCCAGGACGTACGACCAGAACTGGCGGACCGCGTCAGCCGGGCTGGTGGCTTCGATCGGCAGGTCCAGGCTGACCAGCCACGTCTGCTTGTCCTGGTCCCGGACGAGCCGGTCGGCGAAGCGCCGGAACACCACGGCGTCGAGCTCCGCCACGGTGGCACCCAGGTCGAGACCTGCGACCGGCACCGGATCGTCGAAGGACCGGCGCGTATAAGCCACCTCGACCTCGGGAACACCGTGCGCGCCGCGCTGTCCCGCGTCCTGACCTGCCACCACACCCAGCGCGACAACGGCCGGCTTTGCACCGTCCGCCACCAGCAGCACGTCGTCTCCGGCAGCGGGCCGCACACCGGCCGACCCCGCCACGGTCAAGGTGTCGTGATGGAACAGCCGCTCGGTTGCCCATCGTTCCGCCGGAATGGTCACCACCCATTGAGCCATGCGCACTATGACATCACGACGCGCGACGACTCGAACCGTTGCCTCTGCAGATCCGCGATTCCCGTCGCCGGCATCCGGTCACGACGTCCGGCGCCCCAGCCGGTGACCTTGCCGGCGATAGTGGAGGTCCGTCGCGCGGTCTGACTCGGCAGATCCGATCAAAGGTCGCGGGGCGGCACGCAGCAGCCGGCAATGTGATCGTCGACCATGCCGGTGGCCTGCATCAGCGCGTATGCCGTGGTGGGACCGACGAACTTGAAGCCGCGCTTCTTGAGGTCCTTAGCCAAGGCCACGGATTCGGGGGTGTGGGCCGGGACGTCGGCGTGGGTCGCCGGCCGGGGCCGCGGCCGCGGCGCATAGGACCACAGCAGGTCGGACAGGCTCGGCGACAGGTCCGCAGCCACCTTGGCGTTGTGCAGGGTGGCCTCCACCTTCATCCGGTTGCGAACGATGCCGGCATCGGCCATCAGCCGCTCGGCGTCAGCCGGCCCGAAGGCCGCCACCGCGTCGATCCGGAACTCGGCGAACGCGCGGCGGAAAGCCGGCCGTTTGCGCAAGATCGTGATCCAGGACAGGCCGGACTGGAACGCTTCCAGGCACATGCGCTCAAACAGGGCATCGTCGCCATGGACTGGACGCCCCCACTCGGTGTCGTGATAGTCGCCGTAATCCGGGCTGCTCGCTCCCCAGAAGCATCGCGCACGGCCATCCACCCCGACGACCAGGCCGTCAGCGAGGACACCGATCTCATCTGTCATGGCGACCACCGTAGAGCTACCCACCGACAAGATGTCAGGGCAGCTTGCCTTCCTCCACGAGCCGGCCGAACTTCTTGAGCGCACCCTTGAAGCCCATCTTCGACCCGGGCCACAGCACCGGCCAGGCGAGCTTGCCGGCTGCGCCGCCGGGCAGGTGGAACCATTCGTGCATGACCACCTGGGTGCGGTCGCCGCCCATCGCGGTGCAACGCATCGAACCGGGGCCACGCAGCACCTTGCCGCAATGCACGACGCGCAGTTCATAGGGGGCGTCGACCCGGACGACCCGCATCTCGTCGCGGACCACCGCCGGGCCGAAGGCGGTGACCGCCTCGATGAGGCTGCCCTCGCCGCCGTCGCCCTCCACCACCCGAACCTTGGTGAACGGAATCCAGTCGCTCTGCCGCTCCCAGTCGAGGAACGCGGCGAAGACCCGCGGCGCAGGTGCGCGGACAATGACGGTCGCGGTGACCTCGCCTGTGCCCGGCTGCGCGGCGTCGCCCAGGCCGCCGACCGGCCCGGTCTCACTCATCGGCGCTCCGCCGGCTCTTCGTTCTCGGCGCCCTCGGCCTGCACCGGCTCAGCTTTCACCGACTCAGCCTGCACCGACCCGGCTTTCACCGACTTGCCTTGCGCCGACTTAGCCTGCACCGACTTGGCTTTCGCCGGCTCAGCCTGCACCGATTCGGCATTCACCGGCCCGGGCTTTGCGGCCGCGTCAGCATCCGAGGATTTCGCTGCTGACGTCACAGGTTTTCCCGCGGCCCCCTGATCCACGGCGGGCACAACCACCGCTGACGCCGAATCGTCCGGGACTGAGCCCGGCGGTGGCGGAGGAGGCGGCGCAACAGCCGCCTCTCTGGCTCGCTGCAGCACGTCAGCGTCTGCCGTACGGCCCTCGCGCAGCGCCGTGACCTCTGCTTCGAGGACTGAGATCAGTTCGCTCTTGTAACCGATGTCGTAGGCGGCCCGGTGCAGCGCCTGATCGACCTGGGCCATCCGGTAGCCGCGGAAGGCGGTGTCGAAGCGCGTGCGGGTGACGTCGTCCTCGCCCAGGGGCCGGTCGCTCGGTAGGGGCAACGCCCGACCGTCCGGCTCCACCGGTGTCAAGCCGGAATCGCCGCCGCTCACCATCACGGTCACGCCGAAGACGATGGCCGCCACCACGAGGGCGACGACGATGAAGAGCAGTAGCTGACCCATGGGCACGATCGTGGCACGAGCGCTGCGACGGGGCGAGCCCGCCACCCCGCCTGTGGACAACCTCGCCGGCCCGTACCCCACCTGTGGATAAGTCCTGAGGGTCAGGTCCAGGTGAGTATCTTCTTACGCCATGCGTACACGATGCCGAGGGCGAGGACCGCCACGAATATCCCCATTTCAGCGACGGTCACGGCGCCGAAACCCGGCCGGTCGAAGACAACGGCCCAGGGAAAGAGGAAGACGGCCTCGACGGCGAAGAGCACATACAGGTAGGCGTACACGTAATAGCGAATCTGTGCCTGCGCCCAGTCGGCGCCGACCGGGTCGATGCCACTCTCGTAGGCGATGCGTTTGCCCGCGGGCTCGGCGGGGTGGGCCGGGCTGAGCAGTTTGTTCGCCCCGAAGGCACCGACAAAGACGAGCACGCCCGCGGCCAACACCAGGCCGAGCGTGGCATAGGAACCCAGATACCCGTCCATGAGCGCAGCCTAGCGAACCACCAGGCCCGCTCCGGGGGCACGACCCGACGACCTACCAGCCCGAGAAATACGACCCGGCGAACCACCAGGCGGGATCATGGGCACAAACCTAGCGAAACACCAGACATACTCCAGTAGCTCTAGCCAGCCTTGCCTGGCTACTGTGGTCGTCGGTCTTCGATCGGACAGCCGCTCTTACCGACTGTGGTAAGGAGCGCCGACGTAGGCTGGAAGTGACGAACGCGGGCCGGCTCATCGATGTGCGTACCCGCCGGCCAGCTCTCTCAGGAGGTTGGAACGTGGGCGCTTCCGCGAAGCGAGTCGAGCAGCTGGACCGCGTGGTCATCCGGTTCGCCGGCGACTCCGGCGACGGTATGCAGCTCACCGGCGACCGGTTCACGTCGGAGACCGCCCAGCTCGGCAACGATATTTCGACGCTACCCAACTTCCCGGCCGAGATTCGGGCACCTGCCGGGACGCTACCGGGCGTGTCGAGTTTCCAGGTGCATTTCGCCGACTACGACATCCTCACGCCCGGGGACGCTCCGGATGTTCTGGTCGCGATGAATCCGGCCGCGCTCAAAGCGAACCTTGCTGATCTGCCGCCCGGCGCCGACATCATCGTCAATACCGACGAGTTTTCGAAACGCAACCTGGCCAAAGTCGGGTGGGCGGTGAGCCCGCTCGATGACGAATCGCTGGCCGAGTGGTCGGTGCACCCGGTGGCGTTGACGTCGATGACGGTGGCGGCGCTGGCCGACTCGGGTGTCGCGAAGAAGGACGCTGAGCGCGCCAAGAACATGTTCGCTCTCGGGCTGCTGAGCTGGATGTATTCCCGGCCGTTCGAGTCGACGTTGCGCTTCCTGGAGCGCAAGTTCGCCAAGCGGCCCGAGCTGGTGGCGGCCAACCACGCGGCCTTCCAGGCGGGCTGGAATTTCGGCGAGACCACCGAGACGTTCTCGGTCCGCTACGAGGTCAAGCCCGCCAAGATGGCCCCGGGGACATATCGCAACATCACCGGTAACGCTGCGCTCGCCTTGGGGCTGGTGGCGGCGGGAGTTCGGGCGCAGCTGCCAGTGTTTCTGGGCGCCTATCCGATCACGCCGGCGTCGGACATCCTGCACGAGCTGAGCAAGCACAAGCGGTTCGGCATCACCACCATGCAGGCCGAGGACGAGATTGCCGCGATCGGTGCGGCACTCGGCGCCGCGTACGGTGGCGCGCTCGGGGTGACCACCACCTCAGGCCCGGGCGTGGCGCTCAAGGGGGAGACCATCTCCCTGGCTATCGCCCTGGAATTGCCCCTGGTGATCGTCGACGTGCAGCGGGCCGGCCCGTCGACGGGTATGCCGACGAAGACGGAGCAGGCTGACCTCAACATGGCGCTGTTCGGCCGGCACGGCGAGGCGCCGTTGGCCGTGATCGCGCCGAAGTCGCCGTCGGACTGTTTCCATGCGGCGATCGAGGCGGCGCGGATCGCCCTGACCTACCGGACGCCGGTGATCCTGCTTTCCGACAACTACGTGGCGAACGGCTCCGAGCCGTGGCTGCTGCCGGAGGTGTCCGAGCTGCCGGACTTGCGGGTCGAGTTCGCGACCGCGGCGAACGGCGAGGACGGGCGCTTCCTACCGTACCTGCGGGATCCGCGGACGATGGCCCGCCCGTGGGCGGTGCCGGGCACGCCGGGCCTGGAGCACCGGATCGGCGGTCTGGAGAAGGCCGACAAGACCGGTGACATCTCTTATGACCCGGCGAACCACGAGCTCATGGTCCGCACCCGGGCCGAGCGGATCGAGTCGATCCCCGTGCCGGACGTGGACGTGGAGGACCCGGACGAGAACGCCCGCGTGCTGGTGCTGGGTTGGGGCTCCACCTACGGACCGATCGGGGCCGCCTGCCGGGCTCTGCGCCAGCGGGGGCTGCCGATCGCTCAGGCGCACCTGCGGCATCTCGCACCGCTGCCGGCGAACCTTGGCGAGGTGCTGCGGGCCTACGACAAGGTCATCGTTCCGGAGCTGAATCTGGGCCAGCTGGCCCACGTCATTCGCGCGAAGTATCTGGTCGACGCGGTTGGATTCAACCAGGTCAGCGGCCTGCCATTCACGGCCGCCACGCTGGAGAACATGCTCGAGGACGTGGTCAAGAATGGCTAGCCCGACGATTCCGCTGAAGCTGACGGCCAAGGACTTCAAGTCGGACCAGGAGGTGCGCTGGTGCCCGGGGTGCGGCGACTACTCGATTCTCGCCGCCGTGCAGGGCTTCATGCCCGAGCTGGGCATCCCGCGCGAGAACATCGTGTTCGTCTCCGGCATCGGGTGCTCGTCGCGCTTCCCGTACTACATGAACACGTACGGCATGCATTCGATTCACGGCCGGGCTCCGGCGATCGCGTCGGGTCTGTCGGCGTCCCGGCCGGACCTGTCGGTCTGGGTGGTGACCGGCGACGGTGATGCGCTGTCGATCGGCGGCAATCACCTGATCCACGCGCTGCGCCGCAATGTGAACCTGAAGATTCTGCTGTTCAACAACCGGATCTACGGGCTGACGAAGGGCCAGTACAGCCCCACGTCGGAGCTGGGCAAGATCACCAAGTCGACGCCGGTGGGTTCCAGCGATGCGCCGTTCAACCCGCTGTCGCTGGCCCTGGGCGCGGAAGCCACCTTCGTCGCACGGACCATCGACTCGGACCGCAAGCATTTACAGTCGGTGCTGCGGGCGGCGGCCGAGCACGAAGGTTCGGCGTTCGTGGAGATCTACCAGAACTGCAACATCTTCAACGACAACGCCTTCGAGCTGATCAAGGATCCGGGCACCCGAGACGACCATCTGATCCGGCTGGAGCAGGGCGAGCCGATCACGTTCGGGCCGGAGGCGCGGTTCTCGGTAGTGCATCCGGAGGGCAGTTTCGGCCTGCAGGTGCAGGAGGGCGGGACGCCCATCGTGCACGACGCGACCGTCGACGACCCGGCGTACGCGTTCGCGCTGTCCCGCCTGTCGGGTTCGGACCTGAACACCACCCCGATCGGCGTGTTCCGCAACGTCCGGCGCCCGTCCTACGACGAGCTGATCCAGAAGCAGCTGCTGGACGCGAAGGCACAGGCGACCGGCACGCCGGAGGAGATGCTCAGCGACCTGCTCAGCAGTGGGGACACCTGGACCATCATGTAAGCCGCGACGCGGAGCTCAGTGCGCGACGGCGGTGGCGGTTTCGTCGCGGATATAGATGAGCATGTCGCCGGTGTCGATGGTTTCCGCGTGTTCGCCGCCGAGCGCGACGACCTTGCCCCGGCGGATCAGGGCCACCACCAGCGTCTGCAGCTCCCGCGGGTTGCGGCCGACCTCGGCACGCTCGGCGGACCGCATGGCGAGCGCCATCCCCTGACCGGGGGTGAGCAGGTCTTCGACGACGTCGATCAGTGGCGGCGTCGTGGTGGTGAGCCCGAGCAGGCGACCGGCGGTCGAGGACGAGACGATGACGTGGTGGGCGCCGCTCTGCTTGAGCAGTGCGGCGTTCTCCTGTTCACGAACGGCGGCGATGATGCGGACCTGGCCGGCCGTCAGCTGCCGCACGGTCAGCGAGATCAGGACCGAGGCCTCGTCGCTGTCGGTCGCGATGATGACCGACTTGCAGTTCTTCACGTCGGCCTGCAGCAGTACGGCCGAGCGGGTGGCGTTGCCCTCGATCGCGACCAGCCCGTTCGCCGCGGCCTGCCGCAGGGCGACCTCGCGGCTTTCCACCACGACGATGCGGGATTTGTCGTAGCCGGTCTCCAGCAGCGCGCTGATCGCCGCGCGGCCCTTGGTGCCGTAGCCGCAGACGATGATGTGGTCTTTCAACTTTCGCCTCCACCGGCTGACCCGCAGGCTGTTCCGGTACTGGTCGGTCAGCACCTCGAGGGTCGTGCCGACCAGGATGATCAGGAAGAGCACCCGCGCCGGGGTGATGAACAGGATGTTGACCAGCCGGGCATCCGCCGTCACGGGGGTGATGTCGCCGTAACCGGTGGTCGACAGCGACACGACCGCGTAATAGAAGCAGTCCAGCAGCGTCAGGCCGTCCTCGTTGACGTCTCGGTAGCCGTCCCGATCGGCGTAGATCACGAACGCGGCGAGCAGCACCAGCACGAGTGCCGCCAGCATCCGAATGCCGAGCGCTCGCAAGGGTCCCTGCCGGACCAGCGGTAAGTGGATCACGGTAAGTCCGCCTGCACGTTCACACCATAGCGGCCGGATCCCACGGTGTTTTCCGTAGCCGTCAACCGAGGGACTGGGCGAATCGGGCCGAGCCATGTTCCAGGTCAGGGTGCTCCACAGCCAACGCCGCCGCGACGGCGCGGGTGAAACCCATCTCCGCGCCGTCCGCATAGGCCGCGTCGAAGGTCGCGTCGCCGAGCCGACTCCGCAAGTCGGCCTGTTGGGCAGACCAGAACGTGGCGAACCCTGCGGCGCGGCGCGCGCCCCGCACCGACTCCGCGCCGCCGAACAACACAGCCGCCGTGACGGGGTCGTCGCCGAGCATGCACCGCACTGCGATGGCGGCGACGGCGTCGGCAGCAGCCCCGCGGAACCCGTGCCGCAGCCGGGAACGCAGGGCAACCACCAGATGGTCGTGTGCGGCGACCAGGTCACGGCGGCGCAGGGCGACCATGCCGAGCAACCAGTCGACCGTACGGCGGCCTCGATCGTCGGGGCGGCCCGCCTCGATGACCCGTGCCCCGCCGAGCAGTTCAGCAGCCTCGTCCAGGGCTCTGCGGTGCCACAGCAGCTCAGCCAGGGCGATGATCGCGGACAGCGCGGCGGACGGCACGCCATCCCGCTCGGCGCGCGCGATGACGGCGCGGCAGACATCCTCCGCTTCGCCGTTGCGGCCGGCCTCGATCAACGAGATCCGGTGCCCGGCCAGCGCCCGGACCAGCAACGCCGGATCACCGGCGTCCCGCGCGACCCGCTCCGCCTGCCCGAGGAAGCGGGTCCGCTCGTCCCGCTCGGTGGACAGCCCGGCATGCACGATGAAGACGGACGCCAGGTCGCCGGGCGCGACGGGTACGGATTTCAGGCTGCCGTACAGCCGCTGCAGCAGCACCCGTCCCTCCCGGGCGCCGCCGTGCTCGCGCCACCACGGGTCGAGCGCCCCCACCAGCCGCAACCCCGCTCGCGGATCGCCACCGGACACGGTCCAGCGCAGCGCCGACTCCCACTCCTTCACGTACGGGGCCAGCTCGGTCAGCGACACCGTCCGCGGCTGGCCGTCGGTGTCGACGACCACCCCGTCCACCGTGTGCAGGGACCAGTCGACGTGCCTGTCCCGCGCCCGCCATTCCTCCCCCGCGGCGACCAGCCGGCGGGCTGCGTACGCCCGGACCTGCTCGGACATCCGGTATCGCGGCCCGGGCACCACCTCGATGAGCGACCGGTCGGCCAGCTCGGAAAGCGCGCCGAAGGCGTCCTCGCCGGACCATTCGACGGTGGCGAGTTCGACCGGGCCGGCGAAGACGGCGAGCCGGCGCAGCAACGCGGCAGCGGGGGTGCTGAGGCCGCGGTAGGACCAGTCGAGATTGCGGGTGAGGCTGTCGTGCCGGTCCCGAGCCGCGAACGGTTCGCGCATGGCGAGCCCCAGGTGATCGGGCCCGAGTGCCAAGGTCGACGATCCAGCCCAGCCTTTCCGCCAGTCCTGATGGGTGGTGTGGCGGACACCTGACGAATGCGAGTCGAGGGCGGCGACCGGATCGTCCAGCCGGGCAACGAGTTGTTCGGCAGAGAGCACGCGAAGCCGCTCGGCGGCGAGTTCCACGGCCAGCGGATGACCGTCGAGCCGGGCCGCCACCAGGCCAAGTCCAGCGGCCTCGTCAGCATCCGCCGGCTGGCCCCCGCGCGCCGCCGCGACCCGATCGGCGAGCAGGGCGTAGGCGTCGCCGGGTGCCATCGGCGGAAGGCGCCACACCAGCTCGCCGGGAAGCCCCAACGGCACCCGAGAGGTTGCTAGCACTTCCAGCTGGCGGCACACCTGCAGCAGCCGCCGGACCAGATATTTCGCCTCGCTGGGCTGGGCATCGCAGGTGTCGAGCAGCAGGAGCATGCGCCCGGACTGGCAGCGCTCGATGATCGAGTCCACAATCGGCCGGCCCGGCTCGGTGCGCACCCCCATCGCGGCGGCCAAGGCCGTCTCGGGTCGCCCGTCCGCAAGATCGACGACCCAGACCCCTTCCGCGTACGCCGGCAGCAGCTGTTCCGCCACAGCCAGCGCAACCCGCGTCTTGCCGCCACCCCCGGCCCCGGCCACGGTGACCATCCGGTGTGTACCCATCAACTCGCGAAGCTCGGCAACATCTCCTTGCCTGCCGACAAAAGCTGTCATCGCGGCCGGCAAGTTGTGCCGAGGCGCGGCGGCTGTCCGAGGCGGCGGGAAGGTGGGTTCGAGCCCTGGACCGGCGATTTGAAACAGCCGTTCCGCATCGTCGAAGCCGCGCAGCCGGTGCAGGCCGAGATCGATGAGATCGACAGCCACCGACGCGCCGCCCGAACCGAACCGCTCCGGCCGTGGATTCTCACCTTCCCCGGGCCGCGCGCTGCGGCCAGGAATAGCAGAGCTCAACTCCGGAGACCAGGTGGTAGCGGCGAGCGCGGTAGCTTCGGAACACAGGATCTGTCCACCGTGCGCAGCGGCGGCGACGCGAGCTGCCCGGTGCACCTCGGTGCTGGTGTATTCGCCGCCGACCGGTAACGCCCATCCGGTGTGGAGCCCCATGCGAACGCGAGGTGCCGCTTCGGGGCTCGGCCAACGATAGGCAGCAAGCGCCTTCTGTGCTGCCACACAGGCGGCTACGGCACCGGTGGCATCACCAAAAGCGACAAAGAACGAGTCACCCTCAGTAAATAGCTCGGCGCCCGAGTGATGACGAAGCGCACCACGAACCACCTCGCGATGCGCGTTCAACACGCTCCGATACGCCTCACCGAGCATCCTGGCCAACCGCGTCGAGCCTTCGATGTCGGTAAACACGAAGGTCACCAGCCCGCTCGGCAGCTCGGTCCGTCCCGTCACGGTAAGAACCTCCGCCCCCTCGGGAAGTCGCGATCAATGCTGCCGTACCGCATTTGCGCGGCACATCGTAGGAACGGTCGGTAACCGTCCACCCGCCACGGCCGACCCCGGAAGGACGACCCTCGGAAGAGTCATCGACATCCACGACGGCGCTACGGGTGACGTAACGAGCGGGTTCATGTTCGGGTCACGCGGGTCTTTGGTCATTTCCGCCGACCCGAACGGACGTACCCGCAAGGAGCACCCTGTGCGACAAGTTGTGCGACTCGCCCCACCATCGCCGGTGATCAGTCCTGATCGGACGACGTACACCCCGCCCGAACATCCCGCTCATGGCCGGCGCCGAACGGCTCGATCGTGGCCGTGATCGCGCCACCGGAACTTCAACGGCTCACCCCCGTTCGCGGTGGCGGGCGAAGACCAACCGGCACGCTGAACACTCTTCAGCCCACACAGCGCCAAGACCACGGACGGATAGTCCGATGACCAACCACGCTTGTCAGTCGTCGCCCGTCAGCGCACTCGACCGGCGAACCTTCGGCACCGCTTGGACCGCAGCTGCGGGCGCCGACAGATCTTGATTAGCCGCAGCCGCCACCACCACAGCAGCCGCCGGATGGCGGGGCCGAAGGCGCGCCCCCGCCGCGGCCCGTGACGGCGACCGTGGAAAGAAGCTTCACGGTGTCCCTGTGACCCTGTGGGCAGGTCGCGGGGGCCGAGGACTCGGCCATGGGACGGTTCAGTTCGAAGGTGTCTCCGCACGCGCGGCAGCGGAAGTCGTATCGCGGCATCCGCACAGGGTAGGGGCAGGGCGGCCTGCTTGGCTGCATCGCAAGCGCGTGGTTGTGCAGATCGCATCGGCCCGGGTGCATGGGCCGGCCGGTGGCCCCCGCCCGGTAAGGTCTTGCGGGTGGTAGACGGGCAGGGAACACCTTCGAAGCGTCCGACGGCACCGCACCGAGGCGGGCCTGTCGGCAGCTCGGGTGCGGCACCCGGCGAACCCGGCACCCAGCCGGCCAAAGACCAGGCTGAAACGTCACCCGCCGCTGCGGCCAGCCCGCAGCGAGCCGACGACACAACCCCTTCCGAGCCCAAGCCGACCAGCAAGTCCGACACGGACGCGACGGCCGGCAAGAACGAAGCAGACAAGCCGGCACCCGCAAGCGAAAGAGCCGGCAGGAACGAAGCAGACAAGCCGGCACCCGCAAGCGAAGGAACCAGCAGGAACGAAGCAGACAAGCCGGCACCCGCAAGCGAAGGAACCAGCAGGGACGAAGCAGACAAGCCGGGCGGCCCGAGCGGAAGAACCGGCCCGAGCGGTAAAGCTGACGTCGGCGGCAAGTCGCTGGCACCTGCGACGGGAAGTCCGGATGGCATGCCGGAGCCGTCGCTCACCGCCCTGGCTCTCACCTCCCGCAGCCGGGCGCTGCGAAAAGCCAATCCCGTCCGCATGGCCCGCAGCACTACTGACTGGGCCAAGCGGCCCACCGGGCGATTTATCCTGCCGGCTCTTGTGGCCGTGCTGCTGCTGGGTGCAGCGGGAACGGCCGGCGCCTACCTCGTTCCGCAGGCGTTGGAGGCTGCACCGGCGCCGAGTGCCACGCCTGCCTTCGGGGCTGAGCCCGGGGTGTCAGCCGGACCGGTGGCTCCGCTGCCCAGCATCAGCCTGCCGCCAACCTTGCCGGGCACAAGCTCCGCGCCGACGGTGGGAGGCGGGCTGCCCCCGACCGCACCGGGCGGGGTTCCCGGCGCGCGCCCCGCCGATGCGTTGGCCGGTTGGGCGCAGCAGGCCGGGACGAAAGTCGGCATCCCGGTGGTCGCCGTCCAAGCCTATGGGTACGCCGAACTGGTCGCCGCGCGCACGTCCCCGACCTGCCGGCTGAGCTGGACCACCATCGCCGCCATCGCGAAGGTCGAGTCGGCGCACGGTAGCGCCAACGGAGCCGTGTTGGGTGTCGACGGGTCCGTGGCACCGCCGATCTTCGGGTTGCCGCTGGACGGCAAGGGTGGCCGGAAACTCATCCAGGACTCCGATCAGGGCTTGCTGGACAAGGACACGCAGTTTGATCGGGCGATGGGGCCCTTGCAGTTCATCCCCACGACCTGGAACGAAATCGCGGTGGGCAACACCGTGGACGCGGACAACAACGGCATCTCGGACCCCAACGACATCGATGACGCTGCCCTCGCCGCGGCCGTCTACCTCTGCAAGGGCGGTCGCGATCTGTCCAGGGCAGACGCGTGGTGGGAGGCCATTTTGTCGTACAACGCCGTGCGTCCGTACGCGCAAAAGGTCTTCGAAGCGGCGAACGAATACGGCGTGCTCAGCCGCGGCTGATTAGCGACCCACAGTGACGAGTCGCATACATTTGCGCACCCGGCACTTCCCTGGAAGTCGCCCTACCGGCAAGCTGTACGGGTGAGGGTGCGTGAATGGGATCCCCGATCCGCGTCGGACGCGGAGATCCGATCGCTCGTGGAGACGCTGAACCACGTGCTGTCCACGGACGTCCCGGACGATCCACCCTGGCAGGCTGTGCAGGTCAGGGAGTACTTCGCCGAAACGATGCCGGGTGAGCGCCGGATCAGCTGGATCGTCGAGGACGACCGGCTCCCCGAGGGTGAGAGCACGGTCTACGGGCACGTCACGCTGCTGTTGTTGGGTGACATCGGCGTCCTCGAGGTGGCCGTCCACCCGGATCTGCGCCGGCGGGGCCTGGGCCAGCAGCTCGTGGCCGTCGCCGCACGGCGTGCCTACCTCGAAGGCTTCTCGTCGCTCGGGGTCGAGGCGATCGGGGACACCCCGGCGATCGCGTTCTACGAGTCGCTGGGCTTCGAGCGGGAGTATGTGGAGACCCGCAGCGTGCTGACCCTGTCCAGCGTGGATTGGCGTTCCCTCGGTGCGATGGCGAACGGGCTCGGCGCAGGCTACCGCGTCGACTACTACCCGGGTGGCCCGCCGGAGGCCCTGCTGGAGGCGTACGCGCAGGCGAAGTTGGAGGGCCAGGACGGCGCCGAGAACGACCTCGACCTGCGCCCCAGCTCGTCCGATCCCCAGCGCCTACGGGACAGCCTCGACACGCTGCACCGGCGTGGCATGAAGCCGTACATCGTGCTCGCGATCCACGAGGCAACCGGCGCGGTCGCCGGGCTCACCGAGGTCGTCGTCCCGGCGCAGCATCCGGAACGGGCCGATCAGTACGACACCATCGTCGTGCGGGAGCACCGCGGTTATGGGATCGATCGAGCGTTGAAGGCCCGCATGTTGTTCGAGCTGCGCCAGGCGGAGCCCGGTCTGCGCGAGGTGCAGACCTGGAACGCCCAGCACAACGAATCGATGCTGAAGGTCAATGCCGAGTTGGGTTTCCAGTCCGACCGAGACTGGTACGAATACGGCGTCGACGTCGCGCAGCTGGTGCACCGGTTGGAGCCCACCGACTGACCGGCAGATCAGTACCGCTCGCGCAGCAGCTGAGCCGCCTCGGTCGCCCAGTAGGTGAGGATGATCTGGGCGCCGGCCCGCTTGATCGACGTCAGCGTCTCGAGCATGACGCCCTGCCGGTCGATCCAGCCGTTGGCCGCGGCCGCCTCGACCATCGCGTACTCGCCGGAGACCTGATAGGCGGCCACCGGGACGTCCACGCGTTCGCGGACCGCGGCCACCACGTCGAGGTAGGGCAGGGCCGGCTTGACCATGACCATGTCCGCGCCCTCGGCGACGTCCAGGTCGACCTCACGCAGCGCCTCGCGGATGTTGCCGGAGCTCTGCTGATAGGTGCGGCGGTCGCCCTGCAGCGACGATTCCACGGCCTCGCGGAACGGCCCGTAGAAGCCGCTGGCGTACTTCACCGCGTACGCGAGGACCGCGACGTCGGTGTGCCCGGCCTCGTCCAGGGCGCGGCGGACGATGCCGATCTGGCCGTCCATCATTCCGGAGGGGCCGACGACGTGCGCGCCGGCGTCGGCCTGGGCGACGCCCATCCGGGCGTAGTGGTCCAGGGTCGCGTCGTTGTCCACCGTGCCGTCGGCGGCGAGCACGCCGCAGTGCCCGTGGGTGGTGAACTCGTCCAGGCAGAGATCACCCATGACGACCGTCGAGTCGCCCACTTCGGCGATGACGTCGCGGATGGCGACGTTGAGGATGCCGTCGGGGTCGATGCCGCCGGAGCCGGTCTCGTCCTTGTGCTCGGTGGTGGGCACGCCGAAGAGCATGAGGCCGCCGACGCCGGCCCGGACCGCCTCGTGGGCGGCCTTGCGCAGCGATTCCCGGGAGTGCTGCAGGACGCCAGGCAGGGAGGAGATCGGCCGGGGTTCGGTCAGTCCCTCCTTGACGAACAGGGGCAGCACCAGCTCGGCGGGCGCCACCCGGGTTTCGTCGACCAGCCGCCGCATGGCAGCTGTGCGCCGCAACCTGCGCGGCCGGATGTCGGGGTACGCCATGCTCACTCCCTGAGCCGGGCCGGCCCGCACACGGGAGCCGGCGATCGAGAACCAGGCGAACGAACGGACCGAAGCCCGGAAAGAGGCCGGGCCGGTCGCATCAGCTGCGCCCGGCCCGGGAAGAACTCGCTAGCGGAACCGCAACGCGGTCGGCCCCTGCACCTTCGAGCCGCGCCGCTGCTTGGCCGGCATCGCGGCCAGCTTCTCGCGGAGCTCGACCGCGTACGCGGCCAGCGCCTCGACGAGGTCCGGCACCGAGGCGTGCTGCGGCTGGACGTCCACCCGCAGGCCGAACTCCGTGGCGGTCTCGGCCGTCTTCGGGCCGATCACCGCGACGACCGTGCGGGCGTGCGGCTTGCCCGCGATGCCCACCAGGTTGCGGACCGTGGAGGACGAGGTGAACAGCACCGCGTCGAACCCGCCCGACTTGATGGCGTCGCGGATGTCGGCCGGCGGCGGGGCGGCGCGGACGGTCCGGTACGCCGTGACGTCGTCCACCTCCCAGCCGCGCTCGATCAGGCCGGCGGCCAGCGTCTCGGTGGCGATGTCGGCACGGGGCAGCAGCACCCGGCCGACCGGGTCGAGGATCTCGTCGTGCGGCGAGAACTCGGCTAGCAGGCCCTCGCTGGACTGGTCGCCGGCGGGGATCAGCTCGGGCTGGATGCCGAAGGCGCGGACGGCGTCGGCGGTGGCCTCACCGATACAGGCGATCTTGACGCCGCCGAAGTGACGGGCGTCGAGGCCGTGCTCGGCGAACTTCTCCCAGACCGCGCGGACAGCGTTCACCGAGGTGAAGACCACCCAGGCGTAGCGGCCGTCGACGAGGCCCTTGACGGCGCGCTCCATCTGGGCCGGGGTGCGCGGGGGCTCGACGGCGATCGTCGGGACCTCGCACGGGATGGCGCCGTACGCCCGCAGCCGCGCGCTCATCGCACCCGCCTGCTCCTTGGTGCGCGGCACGAGGACCTTCCAGCCGTACAGCGGGCGGTTCTCCCACCAGCTCAGCTTGTCGCGCTCGGCGACGTCCGAGCCGACCGTGAGGACGACGCGGCCGGTGAAGCCCAGAGCGGCCGCGACGAAGCTGTCCACGGTCGACGTGGTGGTGTACTGCGTCTCGCCCGTGCCGTCGCCGGTCACGCCGACCGCGGTGCCGGGCTCGACGCCCGCGGCGAGCAGGCCGTCGCGGACGGCGGCCAGGTCACCGGCGTCGACCGCCACGGCGAACGAGCCCTTCTTGGCCGAGCCGGCGAGCGCGTCGAAGTCGACAGCCGTCACGTCGTCGATGTCGGCGACCGTGCGGACGCCGGGCAGCGGGACACCCGCGTACGTGGCGACGCCCTCGGCCTGGCCCAGACCCGGCACGACCTCGAAGTGCACGGCGGTGCGGGCCACGGCCTGCACCTCGCGCACCACGACCTCGTGACCGAACGGGTCGCCGGCCACCAGGTGCACGGCGGACAGGCCGGACTTGGCGGCGGAGAGCAGCACCTTGGCGACGTCGCCGGGCGCGCCCTCGGCCGGGCTGAACTGGGTGTCGTCCTTAGCCTCCGCCTTGATCGCCGCGAGCAGCGACTCGGGGACGCCACGGTCATAGATGACCTGGTCGGCGTCGGCGAGGGTGTCGTGGGCGCGGCGGGTCAGCAGGCCAGGGTCGCCGGGTCCGGCGCCGACGAACGCGATGCGTCCGGAGCGGTTGCGGGCGGTGCGGGTGGTCATTCTGTGCTCCCCATCAGGGTGTCGGCGCCGGCTTCGAGGAGATCAGCGGCGAGTGCTTTGCCGATCTCCGCCGCGTCGGCGGGCGTTCCGGTGCGCGACAGCCGGACAGCTCGGGCCCCGTCCGGGCTGATCACCGCACCGCGCAGGTAGATCTCGTCGCCGTCCTCGCCTTCGGCGAGTTCGGCGTGTGCCGCAACCGGGGCTGAGCACCCGGCTTCGAGCGTGGCGAGCATCGCCCGTTCCGCCGTGACGGTGGAACGGGACGGTGCATGATCGAGTGCTGCCAACAGCTCGACCAGGTCTGCATCGCCGGACCGGCACTCCACCGCCAGCGCGCCCTGGGCCGGGGCGGGCAGCATGAGCATCGGGTCCAGCGTTTCGGTGATCTCGGCTGTCCGGCCGAGACGTGCCACACCGGCCCGCGCCAGGACGACCGCATCGAGGTCGGCCGAGGGGCCGAGCACCCGCGCGATGCGGCTGTCGACGTTGCCGCGGATCGGCGTGACCTGCAACTGTAGGCCCAAGGCGTGCAGTTGCGCGATTCGGCGCACCGCGCCCGTGCCGATCACGGCGCCCGGCGCGAGCTCGGCGAGGGTCTTTCCGTCGCGGGCGACCAGTGCGTCGCGCGGGTCCTCACGCTGCGGCACGGCGGCGATGTGCAGTCCGGGGTGTGCACCGGTGGGCAGGTCCTTGTAGGAGTGCACTGCGAAGTCGATCTCGTCAGCCAGCAGCGCGTCCCGCAATGCGGACACGAACACGCCGACGCCGAGCTGGGCGACCGGCGCGGACGACCGGTCTCCCGGGGTCACGATCCGCACGAGCTCGACCGGCACACCGGAGGCCGCCGTCACCGCGGAGGCAACCATCTGGGACTGCGCGAGCGCGAGAGCGCTACCACGGGTGCCGAGGCGCAGCGGGGTTCTCACGCTTGTCCTCCGATCTCGGGCACGGCGTCGGCCTGGGTGGCATGCGGGACGTCCAGGTCGAACAGCTCCCGCAACAGGGCCGCATACTGGTCGCCGCCGGGCTCCGCCGCAAGTTGGCGGACCCGTACGGTGGGCGAATGCAGGAGCTGCTGGACGACCCGGTGCAGGGTACGGGAAATGTCAGCCCGCTGCTCTTCGCTGAATTCCGGCCGGCGCGACGAGAGTTTGCGCAGCTCAGCCGTGACCACCTCGTCGGCGCGGGTGCGTAGGGCGGCAACCGTGGGCGCGATGTCGGCGCCGCGCAGCCAGGCCAGGAAGTTTTCCACCTCGGTGGCGACGATCTGCTCGACGGCGGCGGTCTCCGCGGCGGCTGGCAGGGTACGCCGGCTGCTGGCGAGCCCGTCGATGTCGACGACTGTCACGTGCGGCAGGGCGGCCACGTCGGGGGCAACGTCCCGCGGGACGGCGAGGTCGAGCACGACCAGCGGTCGATCCCGGCCGGCGAGCCGGTCGGCGGTGAGGACTGGCTCGGTGGAGGCGGTGGCGCAGACCACCACGTCGGCGTCGCGGAGTGCGGTGTCGACGTCGGCGAAGTCGACCGCGGTGGCGCCGTACGCCTCGGCAAGCCGGGCAGCCCGTTCGGCACCCCGGTTGGTGATCTTCAGCGGTCCGACGCCGGTCCGGGTGAGCGTGGCTACGGACAGGGCACCCATGGCCCCGGCGCCGATGACCAGGCCGGGACGTCCGCTGAGGTCGCCGCCGAACGCGTCGGCTGCGACGTCGAGGGCGGCGGTGACCACGCTCTGCCCGGCGCGGTCGATGCCGGTCTCGGCGTGCGCACGCTTGCCGACCCGCAACGCCTGCTGCATCAGCTCGTGCAGCAGCCGGCCGGCCGAGTCCGACTCGGTCGCGGCGTGGTACGCGTCACGCAACTGCCCGAGGATCTGCGCCTCGCCGACCACCATCGAGTCGAGCCCGGAGGACACCCGGAACGAATGCCGGACGGCAGCCTCGTCGTAGTGCACGTACAGGTGGGCGGCCAGGTCGTTGGCGCCGATGCCGGAGTGCTCGGCGAGGACGTTGCAGACGTCGCCGAGGCCGCCGTGGAAGCCGGTGACCGCGGCGTACACCTCGACGCGGTTGCAGGTGGAGACGACGACGGCCTCGCCGATGTACGGCTGGGCGACGAGCTTGGCGAGGACGGCGGGGATGTCGGTGGCCGCGATGGCGAGCCGTTCGAGGATGTCGACCCCGGCGGTGCGGTACGACGCACCGACGCTGAGCAGGTTCACGAGCCGACCGCCTCCTGGTTGCCGTTCCCGTCCACCCGCCCGCCGGGCAGCGCTGTCAGGGACGCCTTGCGGTGCTCGTGGAAGGAGAGGATCTGCAGCTCGATGGCGAGGTCGACCTTGCGGACGTCGACCCCGGCGGGCACGGACAGCACGCAGGGCGCGAAGTTCAGGATGCTGGTGACTCCGGCGGTCACCAGCTCGTCGGCGACGGCCTGGGCGGCACCGGCCGGGGTGGCGATGACGCCGATGGTGATGCCGTCCTCGACGACGGCGCGGCCGAGCTCGTCGATGTGGCGTACGGGCAGGCCGTTTATGGTCTTGCCGACCCGGTCGCCGTCGGCGTCGAAGAGGCCGACGATCCGGAAGCCGCGACTGGCGAAGCCGTCGTAGCCCGCGAGGGCGTGCCCGAGGTTACCGACGCCGACCAGGGCGACGGCCCGGCGCTGGTCGAGGCCGAGAATGTATTCGATCTGATCGATCAGCAGGGCGACGTCGTAGCCGACGCCGCGGGTGCCGTAGGAGCCGAGGTGCGAGAGGTCCTTGCGGAGCTTGGCGGAGTTGACGCCGGCCGCGGCGGCGAGGCCTTCGCTGGAGACGGTCTCGGAGCCGGTCTCCGCGATGTTGTGCAGGGCGCGAAGGTATTCCGGTAGCCGCGCGATCGTCGCTTCCGGGAGGTCCGGGAAGGCGGGCACCGCACCGGCGTTGCCGGGCGTGTTTCCATGACGCTGCTGACTCATCTGACTCCGTGCCGACGAGGTGGCGATCCTGCGGTGAGCCCCCTGCAACCTGGAAGGACCGGCTGTGATAGCGGGGCTCGTCGGAGTCACAGAGTAGGCGCTTGTGAAGGCGTGCACAAATCGCGATCTTGATAGCGGAACTGGACAGAGATCGGGTCCGCGTGCTATCCGGCGCGCCGGCACCCTGTCCGAGTATTACCCGATTCAGCAGTCCGCGGCCAGTGATACCGCTTCCAGCAGCGTGTCCGCGACCGGCAGGCCGGACGCGCGCAGCCGGGTGGGATCGGTGAAACCGCCGGTGTAGAGCACGCATTTCGCACCGACCGAGGCTGCTGCGTCCGCGTCATCGATCGAGTCACCGATCAGCACCGCCTGCTCGCCGGCGACACCCAGCTCGGTGAGATGCCGGGCGAGGTGACCCGCCTTGAAACCGCCATCGACCTCGGTGGGCCGGCCGTCGATCCGGGCGAAAACGCCGGAAAGGCCGCGGGACTCGACGGCCGGAATCAGCTCGTCGTGGAACCACATGGACAGCAGCGACTGGGTGCCGGACCAGGACTTGATCGCGGCCTCAGCGTCAGCGACCAGCGGGATCGTCGTCAGACCCAGCCGATACGCCTGGTGGAAGATCCGGTCGAGCTCCTCGAACTCCTCGTCCGTGATCGCCCGCTCGAGGATCTCGGCGTAGAACTCGGACACCGGCCGCCGGAAGCGCTGGCGGTGCTCGTCGGCCTCGACGCTGCGCCCGCCGACCGCAGCGAACGTGTCGTTCGTCGCGGATACGACAAGCGTCAGATCATCGAGCAGAGTGCCATTCCAGTCCCACACCAGATGAGTACGCGTCACGGCCGTGACGTTACAGCCGAGGTGCCCCCGGCGGTCTAGCCATATCTCGCAGCAGCCGCTCCTCCTCGACCCGCCAGTACCCGTGCTCCTTGCCGTCGAGAATCACCACCGGCACCCGGTCGCCATAGTCGCGTTCCAACTCCACCGAGTCGCCGATCGGCACCCGGGTCCACTGGCCGGGCGCGATCCGGTCGAGCACCGCCTCGGCTTGTTCGCACAGGTGGCAGCCGTCGCGGCTGATCAAGGTCAGGCGGGTCATCGCAGTTCTCCCTTGCGTACCTTGCCGATCGCGGTGTGCGGCAGCTCGGCGACCAGTTCGATGCCGGCCGGCAGTTTGAAGCGGGCGAGCTGCGCGGCGCAGAACACCTGCAGCTCCGCGGGGGTCGGCGCCGGATCCAGCGCCGGGACCACGTACGCGTACGGCGCCTGGCCGGTCAGTTCGTGCGGGACGGCGAGCACCGCCGACTCGGCCACGCCGGGGTGCGCGTCCAGCACCCGCTCGATCTCCGCGGGATAGACGTTGAAGCCGTTGACCAGGATCAGCTCGCCGATCCGGTCGACCAGCACGAGGTCGCCCTCGGCATCGGCGTAGGCAATGTCGCCGGTGCCCCACCAGCCGTCGACTCCGGGACCGCCCCGCCCGTCGGGCCAGTACCCGGAGAAGAGGTTGGCGCCGCGGACGACGATCTCGCCCGGGTCCGTGCCGTCCGCCTCGGCCAGGTCGATTTCGACGTCGTCGGCGAGCTCGGGGGCCGCGGTGCCGTCGTGCCACAGCACGGTGCCGTCCGATGCCCGCAGCAGCAGGGAGACGCCGGGCAGCGGCCGGCCGATCGAGCCGACCTTCTCGCGGTCACTCACCGCGGTCGTGGTGAGGACCGGAGCGGTTTCGGTGAGGCCGTACCCGATCAGGATCGTGCGTCCGGTCGCGGCGGCGAAGCGGGCTGCAACCTCCGGCTCCAACGGCGCTGCGCCGCACACCGAGGTGCGGACCGAGGCAAAGAAGGTCGCCGGCGATGCCGACCAGGCAGCGTACATCGAGGGCACCCCGACAACCGTGGTGACCTGGTGTTCCTTGATCAGCCCCAGGGTGAGGGCCGGATCAAACCGGTCGACGAGCACACCGCACGCGCCGTGGTGAGCCACCGCGCCCAGGCCGGTGTTCAGCCCGTACGCATGAAAGAAGGGAATCGCCAGCAGCACCACGTCGCCGGGCCCGACCACCGGCGGGTCGATCTGCTGCAACTGATCGTGGTTGGCAGCCAACGCACGATGCGTGAGCATCGCGCCCTTCGGCCGCCCACTGGTCCCCGACGTGTAGAGCAGAACCGCAAGATCCGTCGCGGCCGGCGCAGCTGCCGCGCCCGCCGGGCTCTCGGCCGCCAAGAGCGAATGCGAAGGTACGGCCACCCCCTGGCCCAACCGCAGCCGACCCAGCACCGCATCATCGGCAACGACCCGCGCCGCACCGCAGTCAGCCAGCGCATACGTCACTTCGTCCGGGGTGTAGCCGGGGTTCAGTGGCACCGCGACCCGGCCCGCGCGCAGCGTCCCGAAGTAGGCGGCGACGAATTCCGGGGTGTTGCCCAGGATGATCGCGACCCGGTCGCCGGCCTGGGTGCCCTCGGACAGCCGGGCGGCGGCAAGGTCGACGTGGCGGTCCAGGTCGGACCAGGTCAAGGTGGTGTCGGCGGCGATCAGGGCGGCAGCGTCCGGGCGGGTGCGCGCCGCGGCGCGTACCGGGTCGACGGCTGGCTCTTCGGTGAGATCTCCCACGAGGCCCGAGTCTGGCACACAGCGACCCCGAACGGGTGGGTCGCACAGAGCGTCCGCGCCGTCGCCGAGGGTGTCGTTCATCGTGGCAGAAGTTCCCGATGTCGCGTCTGCGCCACTTCGGGATAATTTTGCGCGGCGCACACGGTGTGCGACTCCCTGTGTGCAGACTCCGCAATACTTCCGATCTGTGTAACGGAGTCCACATCCGTGGGTGAGGCCGACCCGCTCTATCGGGGTCGCTTCACCCCGTTTTGTTGTGGACCGCCTTTCGGACACCCCTCATCGACGGCCCGCCGGGTCAAGGAGGCGCAGTGAGTCATGTGTACGCCGGCGATCCGTACGGCCGCAGTTTCTTTGCGGCATATGCCGATGTCCCGGAAGGGCTGAAGGCGATCCGTAAGGGCGTCGCCAACGCGATCCGCGGCGACGGACCCAAGCGCACCCGCAACCGTCCGCACATCAACGAGTCCCCGAGTCGGCACCTGCCGCCCACCGGCAACGTCAAGGGCGGCCGGGTCGCTGTGCCGGGCCGACCGCAACCCCCGCAGCAGCCGGGACCCGAACGCCGGGCCGGCGCGGAGGTCGGCGACCAGACCGTGGTCGTCCCGACCCAGAGCACCACCGGGCCGCCCAGCGAGTCCGAACCGCCCAAGTATCCGGCCCGCCCCGACCCGGGCGACGCCGCCGCCGAAGTGTGGGCCCTGGTCGAACGCGCCCAGGCCGGTGACTCCGCCGCCTTCGGCCTGATCTACGACCGGTACGTGGACACCGTCTTCCGGTTCGTCTACTTCCGCGTCGGCAACCGCCAGCTCGCCGAGGACCTGACCTCCGACACGTTCCTGCGCGCGCTCAAGCGCATCGGCAGCTTCACCTGGCAGGGCCGTGACCTGGGCGCCTGGCTCGTGACGATCGCCCGGAACCTGGTCGCCGACCACTTCAAGTCGGGCCGCTACCGCCTCGAGGTAACCACCGGCGACGTGCTCGACGCCGACCGCGAGGACCGCGGCCCCGAGGGCAGCCCCGAAGCCGCCGTCGTCGACCACATCACCAACGTCGCTCTGCTGACCGCGGTCAAGCAGCTCAACCCGGAACAGCAGGAGTGCATCGTGCTGCGCTTCCTGCAGGGCTTCTCGGTCGCCGAGACCGCCCGCACCATGGGCAAGAACGAGGGCGCCATCAAGGCCCTCCAGTACCGGGCCGTCCGGGCGCTCGCCCGGCTGCTGCCCGAAGGGTTCCAGTGGTGAGGGCAATTTCGGCGATGTCGATCTCTCTCCGTGCTGTGGTGCAGGTCGCACCCGTAACCGGCCCTGCGGTTCGCGCGTTTCTCTGGGTGCGACCCGTGGTGGACCAACGGTCCGCCGGTTCCGTCGCGTTCGTCGGCAGCACTGCCGGCGAAACACTCACGAGCGAAGGAGGGTGCCCGCGATGAAGTTCGACTTCTTCGATCGCCGGAGCGCCGAGCGCTTCGCGGAGCTTCTCGACGAGACTCACGGTGGTCGCCGACACCACGCCCGGGGACAGGCGGACGACGAGCAACTCGCCGAGCTGGTCGCCATCGGGCACAGTCTCTCCGCGGCAAGGACCGGCGCGCAGGTCGACCCCGAGTTCCGGATGGGGCTGCGGGCGATGCTCGTGGCTACCGCCGAGCGGGACGGCATCGGCGCGACTGCCATCGCGCCCGAGCCCGAGCCAGACCTCGTCGAGCCTGCCCGCAAGGCGTTCAGCCTGGCCGGCCGGCGGATCCGCGCCCGTGGAGCCATCGTCATCGGCGTCGCCGCCGGCGCGATGGCCGTTTCCGGAATCTCCGCCGCCAGCGAGAACGCCTCGCCGGGCGACGCCCTGTACGGCGTCAAGCGCTCCACCGAACGCGCCCAGCTCGCCATGGCCGGGTCGGACGTGACCCGAGGTCAACTCTCGCTGACGTTTGCCCGCAACCGGCTCACCGAAGCGGTCGCGATGGCCGGCGACGACCCCAAGTTCCGCGACGCGCTGGACGACATGGACGCCGACACCAAGCAGGGCGTCAAGCAACTGCACTCCGCGGCCGTCACCCGCCAGGACCCGAGCACCCTGGCTTCGGTCGACTCGTTCGTCGAGCGGCAACGCCAGATCCTCAGCCCCGCGCTGGGCGAACTGTCCGGGGCCAACAGCGAACGCGCCAACGAGTCGCTGTCCCTGCTCGAAGCGGTGCAGCAGCGTGCGGAAAACCTCCGCACCGGACTCGCCTGCGACACGGTGACCCAGGCCGGCAGCGACGCGCTCGGCCCCAAGCTGAAGTCCTGCCGCGCCGGCGCCGACAACTCCTCGACCTCGGAACGCCGCCAGGGCCAGCAGGGTCAGGGCGAGAAGTCACCGTCGGACGCCAGCGACGCCAAGAAGACGGCAAAGCCCGAACCCGACAACGACCCGACGGCGAAGCCGGGCACCGGCAAGACGACCGCGCCGAGCCCGTCGAGCCCGGCCGACGACCGCACCACGGAAGAACCGGCCCCGGTGATCTCCGAGGACCCGCTCAACCCGTCGACCGAAGACAAGGGACTGCTGGGCGGGCTGCTCGGCGGCATCTTCGACTGACCCGGCACGCCCGCCACATCTGGCGAGGGGCGGTGCCGACTCTGACGAGTCGGGGCCGCCCCTCAGTGCGTACTGTAAGGCCTCGCTGTCCCCTTGCCCGCCCACCGTTTCGCCGATTGCCAGCGGCGAGACGATCAGGCACCGAACGGGTCGGGACGCTTTTCCAGCAGCGAGTAGATCGTCACCTGGATGGTCTCGCGAACCTGGTCGGCGAGGTTGAACACCACCATCGGGTCGTCCGCGTACTCGGTGAGATGCGCCGTCGGGATCGGCGGGCAGAACTCGATCATCCACTTGCTGGGCAGCGGCACCAGACCCAGCGGCCCCAGCCACGGGAAGGTCGGCGTGACCGGGAAGTACGGCATGCCGAGCAAACGGGCGAGCGGCTTCAGATCCGCCAGAATCGGATAGATCTCCTCCGCGCCGACGATCGCCACCGGCACAATCGGCGTTCCGGTCCGCAACGCCGCCGACACGAAACCGCCACGGCCGAACCGCTGCAGCTTGTACCGCTCGGAGTAGCGCTTACCGATGCCCTTGAAGCCCTCGGGGAAGACGCCGACCAGTTCGCCACTGCTCATCAGCCGCTCGGCATCCGGGTTGCAGGCGACCGTCGCACCGGCCTTGCGGGCCAACTCGGACAGCAACGGCATGCGGAACACCAGGTCAGCGCCGAGCAACCGCAGGTGCCGGTCGCCCGGATGCTGATCCCACAGGGCGGTGGTGAGCATCAGAGCGTCCAGTGCCACCGTGCCGGAGTGGTTGCCGACAACGAGCCCACCGCCGTGCTCCGGCACGTTCTCGATGCCGAACACCTCGGTCCGGAACCAGTCCCGGTAGAGCACGCGCAGCATCGGATGGAACACGGCTGCCGTCAGCTCGGGATCGAACCCGAACTCGTCGACCTCATAGGCACCCGCCAGCCGCCGCCGCAGGAATGACAACCCCCGCGCGATCCGCTGGTCCCACACATCCACGACGTCCGCCGCTGCCCGGACCCCGTCCGCGGACAGCAGGCTGGGCGCTGGGCCTGCAGCAGCCGGCGCGGCTTGGGCCGACGACTCGGACCAGTGAGCGCCCTCGCTGGGCGACGCGCCCCCATCAGCGCCCTGGCTAAGCGGCTCGGTGTGCCGCGCACCCACAGCTGGCTTTCGGACGACGCTTCCCCGGCCAGCTGTTTTGCGGACCGCCGGCTTCGGCACCGAACCGCGCTGCTCCAGCTGGTCCACGGCGGCCTCCTCGGCAGGCTCAGCCGTAGCCTGCCTTTCGGCAGGCCCAGCTGTCGTTGGCCTTTCGGCAGGCCCAGCTGTCGTCGGCCTTTCTGCGGGGGCAGCTGGGTTCTCGACGGCCGCGGGTGCAGGAGTCGCGGGCTTGCGCCGCCGTCGAGCTGCGGGCGGCGGGTCTGGGATCGGGATGGGCCGTGTGCCGTTCACCGACTTGGGCGCGGGTGCCTGCGGCAGGGTGAAGTCGGCATGGCCGGGCAACGACGCGCGGTGTTCGTCCTGGCTCATGACCGCGCGCTTTCGCGTTCACGGACCGGCTCAGGCGCCCCGACCGGTCCGGCACCGTCAACCGTGGCGGATTCGGCAGCGGCGGATGGTGCAGAAGCGGATGCGAACGGCTCGGTAGCAGCGGCGCGGACTCGGCGGATGCCGTCGAGGATGGCGCGCTCGGCGGCCGCAAGTCGGTCGGCGGTCAGCGACGAGCCGTTGCTGTGCCCCTTGATGAAGTCGTCGAAGGCGGCAGCGGTCGTCCGGGGAGAGAAACCGAACTCCTTCACCAGCCGAGCCGTGTCGACCACGCGGCCGTGCACGAACAGGTCGATCTGGTCCAGCCCGATCTCGCCGATACCCACGTTGCGGGCCACCGCACCGAGGGTCGACAGGGTGCCTTCGGGCAGCGGCACAGCAACCCGTCCAGCCCGGCGTACGGCCTGGGACAGCGTGAGCACGCCGGCGCCGGCCACGTTGAAGGTGCCGGGATGATCCTCGACCACCGAGCGGTGCAGGATCTCCAGTGCGTCGTCGACGTGCACGAACTGCAGGCGGGCGTCGCGGCCCAACACGGTGGGCACCACGGGCTGCGCGAAGTAGCGGGTCAGCGACGTCTCGGCGGTCTCGCTGAGGAACGGCGCGAACCGCAGCACGGTCGCCGCGACCTGAGGCCGGCGACGGCGGAAACCCCGGACGTATCCCTCGATGTCGAGGATGTCCCGGGCGAAGGAGCCGCGGGGCACGGCCCGAGGTTCGGTGTCCTCGGTGAAGACGGCCGGGTCGCGGAACGAGGCGCCGTACGCGGCCGTGGAGGAGCGCACGACGAGTTTGCGCAGGCGGGACGCGCCCTGAGCGGCGGCGAGCAGCTGCATCGTGCCGATGACGTTCTGCTCTTTCATCGCCGCGCGCCCGCCATGCTGCGGGTCGGGTGCGCTGGTCACCGCGAGGTGAACGACAGCCTCGGCACCGAGCTCGGCGATGGCACCGGTGGCCGCACGTGCGTCGGCCCGGATCAGCTCGACGTCCGACAGCAGGCCCGACAGGGCCGGCGGCGGATCATGCGGATCCAGGCCGATGACACGCTCGATCCGCGGATCGGCGGCGAGCCGGGACGCTACCCGGGCGCCGAGAAAGCGGCTGACCCCGGTGACCACGACGACCCGCGGTGGGGCCGCGTTCTCGGACGACACCACAGGCGCGCCTCTCACGTGCGGCTTGGGGGATGGCAAGTGAGTGGGGCCGGGTCATGGACCCGGCCGGGCGTCACTTGCCGAGACGGCGACGCTGAACGCGGGTCTTGCGCAGCAGCTTACGGTGCTTCTTCTTCGCCATACGCTTGCGGCGCTTCTTGACCACGGAGCCCATACGTCATGCCTCTCGAACCATGTGGGCCGATCGCTGCGCACAGGAAGAGCACGCCGACCGGACTGACAACGGTTTGCCCCTCGACCGCGATGCGCAAACGCACGCGGGAATCAGGGGACGAACCGCTCCAGCGTACCGGCCCGACGGATGCGGGACCACAACGGCCCCGACTCCGCACCCGGCGCGCCCGGCCCGGCGGGCCATCGAGCCGCCTAAGCGGTCTGCGAGAAAGCTCCCCGCAGGTACGTGTGCACGGCGTGCTCGGGCACCCGGAACGACCGCCCCACCCGTACGGCGCTCAGCTCGCCACCGTGCACCAGCCGGTAGACGGTCATCTTGGAGACCCGCATGAGCGCGGCGACCTCGGCCACGGTCAGGAAGTGCACCTCGGCAAGGCGCTCCTCTGCTTGAACTGGACCCGTCATCTCCCCGCACCGATCCCTTATCCAGGCGCCTCCGCCGCGGCCGGTCAGGCCTTGCGCCGCGGCGGGTGGGCGCGCGTGTCATCAGTACGGTATCGAGACGGCTGTTACCAGGGCGTTGCGTTCCGTGAATTGCTCTCAGAAAGTCAAGCGGACACGCGGGTTTTATCCCGAATAGTGACCTACTTCTTACTGGTGAGCGCTTTGCTGAAGAACGCCAGATTCGCCGGGCGCTCGGCGATGCGGCGCATGAGGTAGCCGTACCACTCGTCGCCGTACGGGACGTAGACGCGGACCGTGTTGCCCTCGCCGGACAGCCGGGCCTGCTCCTCCGGGCGGATGCCGTAGAGCATCTGGAACTCGAACTCGTCGGGGCGGCGGTCGAACCAGCGGGCCCGGTCCTCGGCGATGGCGATGATCCGCGGGTCGTGCGAGGCGATCATCGGGTAGCCGTCGCCGGACATCAGGATGTTCAGGCAGCGCACGTACGCCTTGTCGACGTCGAGCGCCGACTGGTACGCCACCGACTCGGGCTCGGCGTACGCGCCCTTGCACAGCCGCACCCGTGAACCGGCACTAGCCAGCTCCCGGCAGTCGCCCTCGGTCCGCCGCAGGTACGCCTGGAGCACCGCGCCCGTGCTCGGGTAGTCCTTCCGCAGCTCGGCGAGGATCTCCAGGGTCGAATCGGTGGTGGTGTGGTCCTCCATGTCGAGGGTCACCGTGGTGCCCGCGTCACTCGCCGCGGCACAGATCGCGCGCGCGTTCTCGTACGCCATCCGGTCGTCGATCTTCTGGCCCAGCGCCGACAACTTCAGGCTGACCTCGGCCGCCGGCGTCAGGTCGGCGTCCTTGAGTCGACCGAGCAGTGTGAGGTACTGATCCTTGGTGGCCGTCGCCTGCTCCACCGTCAGCGTGTCCTCGCCGAGGTAGTCCAGAGTGATCGACAGACCGTCGTCGGCCAGCGCGCTGGTGGCGCGCAGTGCGTCATCGACGCCGGTCCCGGCGACGAACCGCGTGACGATCCCCTTGGTGACGGGGGCGGTCGAAATAAGCCGCTCCATCCGGGATGACCGGGCGGCGGCGAGGAAGACGGAACGGAGCATGAGGCGAGCGTATCGCCCGGCTCCCAGTTGATCGCGGCGGAGCCACCACCGCCGATGGCGCATCACCGGCATGCCAACCATGTCGGTCACGGACCTGGGCGGTTACGGTTGTCGGGTGAACTTCGATGCGTACGCGCGTACGGCGGTGGAGCTGGTCAACGCGGGGCTGGACGACCTCGCCGGGTTGCGGGCGCTGTTCGCCGGTGAGCTCGAGTGGATGGCCGAGGAGGTCACCGAAAAGGACCTGACGGTGTTCCGTCGCGCCCAGCGCCGACTCCGCGATGTCTTCGAGTTCGGCACCTCCGGCCGCGACGTCAACGCCGTCGACGAATTGAACGCGCTCCTCGAGGCGTACCCGGTGCAGCCGCGGATCTCCGGTCATGACGCAAGCGATTGGCACATGCACGTCACCAGCCGCGGCGCCTCGGTCAGCGCCGAGTTCCTGGCCGGCGCGGCCTGGGGTTTGTCGGTCTGGCTCTGCGAATACGGCAGTGCCCGTTTCGGCATCTGCGCCGACGACCGCTGCGGGAATGTCTATCTGGACACGTCGTCCAACAACTGCCGCCGGTTCTGTTCCGAGCGGTGCGCGACCCGCTCCCACGTCGCCGCTCACCGCGCCCGCAAGCGCGCCGCGACTCTCACTCCCGCCTGAACCGCCCGGGGGCGTCGGCCACCCTGACCAAGGGAGCCGAGTCTCGGCGGACGCCGGTGATCATTCGGCGATCCGCCGGAGGAACGCCATCAGCGCGGCGACCGTCCGGTCGATCTTCTCGTCGATGGTGATCGTCTCGTCGATGCGCCGCCCGGCGTTCTTCTTGCCGCGGACATACAGCGAGCAGTCCAGGTCGGTGCAGATGTACGCCCCGACCGAGTTGCCCTGCCTGCCCTCCCGACCAGCCTTGCGTGCGGTCATCAGGGAGACGCCGTCGCCGGTGTGGGTGGTCAGGCACAGCGAGCACATACTGCGCCGGACCCGCCCGGTCTGCTGGGCGACCCGCAGCGAGACGCCGATGTGCCCGGCAGCAGACTCGGCGACGAGATAGGCGCGTTGCGGGGCGGCCGGGTCCTGCCAGCCGAGAAAGTCGAGGTCGTCCCACCGCAACTCGTCCAGGTCACGCGGCATGGCTAGGCGCTTGACCTCACCCGCCGTGCAGTTGACGAAGGAAGAGCGAATCGCCGCCTCGGAGATCGGTCTCATAGCCAATAGCCTAGGATCTCTAGGCAAATGATTTAAAGCCCTAGGTTAGGAAGGTCACGGATGCCCCGAGCGCGGTTGACAGTCGAACGCCTCACCGAGGCGGCCGCGGACCTCGCCGACGAGGTCGGCTTCGCCAACGTCACGGTCTCGGCGCTCGCCCGCCAGTTCGGCGTCAAGGACGCGAGCCTCTATTCGCACCTCAAGAACGTCCATGACCTGCGGGTTCGTGTCGCGCTGCTGGCCCTGGCAGAGCTGGCTGACGAGGCCGCCGCGGCGCTGGCAGGGCGCGCAGGCAAGGACGCACTGATCGCCTTCGCCGGCGCGTACCGCGACTACGCGAAACGCCATCCGGGCCGTTACGCAGCGATGCAGACTGACCTGGACCCGGAGACCGCGCGAGCCAGCGCCGGCCCGCGGCATGCCGAGCTGACCCGGGCGATCCTGCGCGGCTACGACCTGCCCGAGCCGGACCAGACCGACGCGATCCGGATGATGCACAGCACGTTCCACGGCTTCGTGAGCCTCGAGAAGTCCGGCGGTTTCCGCCACCACCCGCGCTCCACGGACACGTCCTGGGCCAGCACGCTGGATGCCCTCGACCGGGCCCTCAAGAACTGGCCCCGCCGGGCGGGTTAGGCCGAGGTGACAGCGGGCGCGGTCGACCCGGCCGGGGCCAGGTGCCGACGCGCGAACTCCAGCGATTCCCGCAGGTCCTGGACCCGGACTTCACGGCTGGTCACCTTGCGGGTGGAGACCTCCAACGCCACGGAACCCCGGAATCCCCGGCCGGCCAGCGATCGCAGCAACTCAGCGCAAGGCTGGTTACCGCGGCCGGGGACCAGGTGCTCGTCGCGGCCTTCCCCGGTGCCGTCACCCAGGTGCACGTGCTTCAGGCCCGACCCCATCCGGTCGGCCATCTCCAGCGAATCGGTCCGGGCCGCCGCGCAATGCGAAAGATCCAGCGTGTACGCGTCGTAGCCGGCTTCCGTCGGATCCCACCCCGGCACGTACGGCACGAAGGTCCGCCCCGCCATCCGTACCGGATACATGTTCTCGATGGCGAAACTGATATCCGGATGCCGGGCCTGCACCTTCGCCAGTCCTTGGGCGAAGTTGCGGGCGTAGTCGCGCTGCCACGTGAACGGCGGATGCACCACCACGGTCGGCGCGCCCAACGTCTCGGCCAGCTGTGCGGCCCGGGACAGCCGCTCCCACGGGTCGGGGCTCCACACCCGCTGAGTCACCAGCAGGCAGGGTGCGTGCACCGACAGGACCGGCACGCCGTAGTGCTTCGCCAGGCCCTGCAACGCGCCGGCGTCCTGGCTGACGGCATCCGTCCAGACCATCACCTCGACGCCGTCGTAACCCACCGTCGCCGCCATCTCGAACGTGGCCGCGGTCGGCTCAGGAAAGACGGAAGAGCTGGACAGGAGTACGGGGACACGGGAAGCCACGTGCCAAGGGTAGACCCGTCCGGCACCGCTGCCACTTCCTCGGTCGGTATACATGGGGGCAAACCCGACCCGCTGAACGCGACCGGCCGGCGGGCGCGCGTACGCTGTGGCAGGTGAGTCGACGCACCCAACTCCGCATCGTGATGGACGACGCGGCAGCCGCCCGCGCCCGTGAGGTGAAGCTCGACTTTCCTCGCGAATGGATCGAGTTCACCGACCCCGCCGACGACCAGCACGTCGTCCGTGCCGATCTGACCTGGCTGCTGTCCCGGTGGACCTGCGTCTTCGGCTCCGCCTGCCACGGCATCATCGCCGGCCGCCCTCAGGACGGCTGCTGCTCGCACGGCGCCTTTTTCACCGACGCCGACGACGAGAACCGCACCAAGCGCGCCGCCGCGAAGCTGACCCCGGACAACTGGCAGCACTACCGCCGCGGCTTCAAGAACTACACCGAGATGGACACGGTCGACGGCTCCAAGCCCGCCCGCCGCACCGCCACACAGTCGGAGGACGGTCCCTGCGTCTTCCTCAACGACGCCGACTTCCCCGGCGGCGGCGGCTGCGCATTGCACGCCCAGGCGCTCCGCGACGGCGTCCACCCGCTCACCTACAAGCCGGACGTCTGCTGGCAGCTCCCCGTCCGCCGTGAACAGGACTGGACCAAACGCGCCGACGGCACCAAATACCTGCTGTCCACCCTCACCGAGTTCGACCGGCGCGGCTGGGGCCCCGGCGGCCACGACCTCGACTGGTGGTGCACGTCCTCCCCGGACGCCCACGTCGGCACCGAACCCATGTTCAAGTCGTACGGCCCCGAACTCGCCGCCCTCATCGGCCAGGACGCCTACACCGAACTGGCTCGCCTCTGCACCGACCGCCTCCAGTCAAAAATGGTCGCCCCCCACCCCGCCACGGTAAAAGCCCAAGAGGCAAACAAACCCAAAAAGCGCCCCGGCCGCGAACCCGCGACCCCACCCCAGTAGGCCCGTCAGCAAAAGGGCTAGGCCGAGTCGGCACGAAGCGCGACGGCGAAACTAGCCGCAAGGAAACGCGGCGACGGCGCCCCCGTGACTCGTCCAGCGCGGAAAAGCTAGAAACCGCCCACGGCCGTATCTGAGAAAGCAGCCGCCGCCGGGCCGCGAAAGCGCGACCAAAGTCGGCTTCGGGGGATGGAATGGCCCACGCAGGGATCAAGCCTGACCGCCCGGAGTGGGTCATTCCATCCCCCGAAGCCCCCACCGTGACCAAAGAATCACGGCTCGAACTTATAGCCCAGCCCCCGCACCGTCACGATGTACCGAGGCGCACTCGGCTCAGGCTCCACCTTCGACCGCAACCGCTTCACATGCACGTCGAGCGTCTTGGTGTCGCCGACATAATCAGCACCCCAGACGCGATCGATGAGCTGCCCGCGAGTCAGCACCCGGCCCGCGTTGCGCAGCAGCAGCTCGAGCAGCTCGAACTCCTTGAGCGGCAGCTGCACGCCGGCACCGTCCACGGTTACGACGTGCCGTTCGACGTCCATCCGCACCGGCCCCGCCGCCAGCGTCGGCGTGGAGACTTCGGCGGCCTCCGCACCCTGGCGCCGAAGCACGGCCCGGATGCGGGCGACGAGCTCCCGCGGTGAATACGGCTTGGTGACGTAGTCGTCGGCCCCGATCTCCAGCCCGACAACCTTGTCGATCTCGCTGTCCCGGGCGGTCACCATGATGATGGGTACGGCGGACCGCTGCCGCAGCTGCCGACACACCTCGGTGCCGGACATCTCAGGCAACATGAGGTCGAGCAGGACGATGTCGGCGCCGGTCCGGTCGAACTGGGTCAGCGCCGAAGTGCCGGTCGGGGCGACCGAAACCTCGAAGCCCTCCTTGCGGAGCATGTACGACAGGGCGTCGGAGAACGACTCTTCATCCTCGACCACGAGCACGCGAGCCAATGGGGGTTCCTTTCCAGTGCCGGCCGTCAGGCCGAGGGGAGCCCGGCCGCGCCGGACTCGATCTCAATCGCCGCCGGTAACGGCAGCGGGGACTCCGGGGGGCGCGCCGGTAGGCGCAGGGTGAACGTCGAACCGCCGCCGAGTGTGCTGGACACCTCGACCCGGCCGCCGTGGTTGGTGGCGATGTGTTTGACGATCGCCAGGCCGAGGCCGGTGCCGCCGGTGGACCGCGACCGGGCCTGGTCGGCTCGATAGAACCGCTCGAAGATCCGGTCGACGTCGTGCGGCGCGATGCCGATGCCCTGATCGCTGACGTCGACCTCGATCCAGTCGTCGGTCTGCCGCAGGGCCAGCGCGACCTGGGTGTCCTCGCCGGAATACGCGATGGCGTTCTCCACGAGATTGGTCACCGCCGTGGCAATCTGGCTGGCGCTCCCCCAGCCGGTCGCACCCTTCGGGCCGGAATAGACGACCTCGATCTGCTTGGCCGCCGCGGTGGTACGGGTCCGGTCGACGACCTCGGCGATGACCCAGTCGAGCGCCACCGGCTCCGGGGTGGGCAGCGGCTCGGCGCCCTGCAGGCGGGTCAGCTCGAGCAGTTCGTTGACCAGCCGGCCCATCCGGGCCGACTCGTGATGGATGCGTTCGGCGAACCGGCGGGCCGCGATCAGGTCCTCGGACTGCGCTTCCGGCGCGGTCTCCGGCATCGAGGTTGCGTCAAGCAGCGCCTCGGACAGCAGCTGCAGCGCGCCGATCGGGGTCTTGAGCTCGTGGCTCACGTTCGCGACGAAGTCTCGGCGTACCCGCGCCAGCCGGTGCGATTCGGTGACGTCGGCTGCCTCGACCGCCACATGCGTGGAGTTCAGCGCGACCGCCCGCAAGTGCAGCCCGAGCGGCGCCTGGGCGTTACCGGCCCGGCCGCGGGGCAGATCAAGTTCCACTTCCCGGCGTACGCCCGTACGGCGTACCTGGCCGGCCAGCGTCCGCAGGATCGGATGCGCGGCGAGTGTTCCGGGGGCCCCGCCGGAGCGCAGCAGGCCCATCGCCCGCGCCGCGGGGTTCACCAGGACGGGGTGGTCCTCCGCGTCCAGCACCACCACGCCCACCCGCAGCGAGTCGAGGCTCTTCCGGCCCAGGCCCTTGAGCCCGTGTTTGCCGCTCGGCCCGTCGTCGGTGTCGATCTTCGGTCCCCCCTCGTCAGGCGCGGCCACCCGGTCCCGTGCGGCCGCCTTGTCGCGCGCAGCTGCTTTGTCCCGCGCGGTCGGCGCCACCGCCCGCTTCTGCCCGAAGAACCGGGACAGCAGCCAGCCCGCCGCCCCGCCGACGGCGAGGGCGGTCAGGAGGAGGGCAATGCCGTACACCGGGTCCACGCAGCGATCGTAGGGTCATTGTTTACCTGGACAGTAGGAATATTCGGACAAATCCGGCACGCTTAGAATAATGTTCACCACCCGGCCCGGCGTCGTTCACCGCCGTTCATGTACAGGCCGCCGGACCCTCCTAGCGTGGCCCCTGCAAGCCCTGCACACCCGGCTCCCGGCCCACCCCGGCCGAGGCAGCCCACGAACAACCGGGACAGAACATGCGCGAGGAGTTTCAGGCCGACCTCCACGAGGTCAGCCGCCTGCTGGTGACCATGGCGGAGGCCGTACGCGCCGCCCTGCGCAAGGCCACCACCGCCCTGCTCACGGCCGACCGCGAAGCCGCCGAATCCGTCATCGCCCGCGACGTCGAGGTCGACGAGCTCTACCGCCAGGTCGAGACCAAGGTCGCCGACACCATCGCCCGCCAGGCCCCGGTCGCCTCCGACCTGCGCATGGTCATCACCGCCCTGCACATCTCCGCCGACCTCGAACGCATGGGCGACCTGGCCGAGCACGTCGCGAAGACCGCCCTGCGCCGCCACCCCTCCCCGGCCGTGCCCGCCGAACTCCGCCCGGTCTTCAAGCAGATGGCCGAGGTCGCCGACCGCATGGCCGACAAAATCACCAACGTCCTCGCCAGCCCCGACGCCTCCCTCGCCGCGGAGCTGGAGAAGGACGACGATGCCATGGACGACCTCGAGCGCGACCTCTTCAAGGTCCTCCTCCACGACGACTGGCCGTACGGCGCGGAGACGGCCATCGACGGGGCTCTGCTCGGACGGTTCTACGAGCGGTACGCCGACCACGCGGTGAATTCCGGCCAGCACATGATCTACCTGATCACCGGGGAGCAGGTATCCCTCGACTGAGCTTGTTCTGTCGTCCGGGGTGGGGCTTCGGGGAAGGCGATGACCGGCTCCGGACGGTCACGCCTGATCCCCGCGTAGCCCCGGCTCCCGTCGGGCCCGGATGTCAGCTATGCGCAAGCAAGCGAAGAGTCACGGTCGAAAATAGCTATGCAGATTTATTGATGCGAGCGCCGGATTCCTCTTAGAGGCATTGCAGTCCTAGGCCTGCGAGTTAACACTGCGTTTACATCTTGGTGGGCAGGTCAAGCGCCGAGCGCAACCGGCCACAAGACTGCGACCACGCTGACTAGGACGACGAATGCTCACACGATTTTTCGGCGGAGGGCGCAGCCGGCGTGCTCTCGCGACCGTGACCGCTGCCATGATCCTCACCGCTCCAGGCGCAGTTCCCGCCGCCGCCAGCAGCAAAATGCTCGGTGCCGACACCCCCGCCGCCTATAACACACCGACCGATCACGCCTTCTACTTCCGCAATTCGTACACGTCGACCGTATCGGTGAGCGTCCTGAAGGACGACAGCACGGGAGCGTGCACTACCGGCGTGCGTTATCCATCCGTCGCGCAATCGACCAAGGCGGCGGCAACCTACGTAGCGGTCAGTCCAGGACAGGTTATTCCTCTGGTGGAGGTGTTCGACGCCTCCTGCCGGGTGAAAACCAACACGTGGATGGTCGACGTGAAAGGGCCTGGGACCAACGCATCCACCAAGGCATGGGGCAGTGGCTACCTGATCGGCCGGTTCTGGTTCTTCGGTGACGGGCGGGTCAACGGACAGACGAATGCGCTGGCTACCACGAAGGCGCCCTGGGACAAGGCGGCCACGACCGCCAAGAAACTCGACGCGCTGTCGTCCGACACCCTCACCACCTGGCGGTACTCGCTGAGCGGCAACAGTTCGCTCCCCGCGAACGGGTCCTTCGCGACATTGCACGGCATCGCCACGACGACGAGCTCGGATACGGATTTCTCCTTCGGAGCGGCGGCCTCCCCGGCACGATCCAGCACGGATGCACACGCGCTGACGGTGACCAGCCTCGCGGCGAACATCGACAGCCGGCTGCTCGATGACTGGTGCGACCGGGCGAAGCATCTGCAAACCGTGCTGTCCAGTGTGAACACCGACGTGTTGCTGTTGCAGGGCCTGAACATGCGCAGCGCCGCGGCGAGCTGCGCGACCGACGCAGTCGATCTGGTGGCGAAGCTCTGGACGAACGCCACCGACGACAGTCTCATCACCAGCCCGACCACGGAAGCCGGAGCCTATGTTCAGGCCACCAGCGGCACGGGAACCAGCCCGCAACAGAGCGGACCGTTCCCGTACGTCAGCCAGCTCGCCGGCGGCCTGCCCGTACAGGACCAGCCGGCCACCACGGGCGGCGCTGTCATCCTGAGCAAATACCCGCTCACCATGCTGGCGAACAGCACCTTCACCAATCAGAGCACGGCCGGCGACGAACGCGGCTTCGTCATGGCCAGCATCGTCAAGAACGGCACCAGATATGTGGTGATCAACGCCGGGATGGACCCCAGCGGCAACGGCTCACGGGTCAGTCAGCTCGACCAGATCGCCCGCGCGGTCAAGACGAATGTGCCCGACGGTGTCCGGCTGATCCTGGGCGGCAGCCTCGGCGCCACCCTCGGCAGCTCTTTCGCGAGCAAGACCGCAACTCAGACAGCACCCACGAACTACGACCCGAGCCAGCTCGGGCTGTACAGCGGCAGCGCGGGCAGCGCCGAGGCGTACGTCGCAAGCGCGCAGGCCAGCGCCACGTATCCGTACTCCGCGAACTCGTCGTCCAACTTCTATCAAACATCCGGAACCGCGGCCCAGACGAGTTTCATCGCCCCCCTGCGGACCCTGCCGAAGACTTCCGCGGGTCCGTACACCACCGCCGACTTCACGTCGTCGCGATACGAAGCGCCCGTGACCTATCAATGGTGGAACCACCCCGTCACCTACGCGGACTTCAAATACGGGGATCTGTCGAGTGAGTACGCCGTCACCGCCAAGTTCACCTTCAGCACGACACCGTGGAGCTGGTCGGTGCGGGATCCGGTATCGAATGAACTTCTCAAAACGATTACCACGGGCATTATCAATACGTGGAACCATTGCTCCAGCGTCCTCGACCTCGGCGCCCATCGGACAGTACGTCGCTGGAGTGCCGAGGCAACGGGGGCCGACGCCGGCAATGCTCTTACCGGCACCTTCCAGGTCAGTTCGGACAACGTAACGTGGACAACGGTCGATTCATCGTCGGGCTCCGGCCTGGTCGGTGATACGAAAATCTCGGATCGTGTCATCGACTCGGTCTATACGCGTTACACCCGGTATTGCAGCGCGACGACGTCAACGAAGGTCACCTTCAGGGTGTACGGCACCGTGCTCGCACTGCGCGGACACTTCGCCTATTACCCGGCCAGCAAGGTCCGGAGTAGTACGTCCGCGTACGTGGAGGACGTCAACGACCCGGCGCGCGTCTCGTTGGACTGGAACTCCAGCGGTGCGGGCGACTGCTCGATCTACCGCCGGAACGCCGCCGGTCAGGTCACTGAAGTCAAGGTCCTGACGGTCACCGAGTGCGCGACCGGCAATAAGGTATTGGACAGCCTTCCCAGCTGGCGAGGACTGAGATACAGCTACATGTTCTGCAAGCTGGCCAAGTCCTGCACCGACTGGATCAATGTGAGTGATCCTCGGACACCGGCGATCAGCAGCGCGAGCGATCACACATGCATGATGACCTCGTCGACGTCGACCGGTGCGGCCTGCTGGGGTGCGGACGACTATTCCGTAACCACGATTCCCGCATCGGTGTCGTCGGTGAAGGCGATCTCGGCGGGCTCCGAACACACCTGCGCGATCGACAGCATGGGCAAGCTTACCTGCTGGGGATCAAGCCGGCTCGACAACTACAAACGCGCTGACGGAACGACGTCCCCCATGAGCAGGCCGCCTACCATGACGGTGTCATCCGTCAGCGTCGGGTCGTCCCATGCCTGCGCCATACGGGTGGACAACGAGCAAGTCCAATGCTGGGGACCGATGCACACAACGCCGCCGGCCAGCCTCGGCGCAGTCTTGCAAGTCAGTGTAGGCAGCCGGTCGGCATGCGCCGTGACGAAAGTCTATGAGCTCACTTGCTGGGGAGACAGCACCGGCAAGACTGTAAGCGATGCGCCCAAGAACGTGTCGTTCTACTCGGTCTCGGTCAGCTCGACGCACGCGTGCGGCGTCAGCATCGACTCCGCGGCGATATGTTGGGGTAGCGGCCTATTCTCCACCTCGCCGGATGTAGCCGATGAGGTCAGCCTGGTGAGCACGGTCGCGGTGGGTTACTACGTATCCTGCGCACGTGAGTTCGATGACTCCGTGTCCTGCGCAGGCAATTTCCTGATTCCGGCTGCACCGAGTCCGTCGAGCCGCTTTACTGCGGTCGCCGCGGGCCGCCTGCACGCATGTGGAATCCAGACCAGCGGGGTTCCGGTCTGTTGGGGATCCGGGACGAAGCAACTAGCGATTCCCGCATCCCTCACCAAATAGGCCATTCACGGCGCCCGTAGTCCTATCGGCAACAGCGGCCACCGCATTTCCCGGGTTACCTGGACCCGAGGAATGCGGTGGCCGCTTCCTGTCGAGCTTGACCGCCCGGTTGGTCGTCCCCGCCAGATGCCGGCTGAGGCTCAGCGGCCCTGGTTGGCGACGGCGGCGGCCGCAGCGGCGGCGACTTCCGGGTCGAGGTACGAGCCGCCGGCGGTCACCGGGCGCAACGAGTCGTCGAGGTCGTAGCGCAGCGGAATGCCCGTCGGGATGTTCAGGCCGGCGATGTCGGAGTCCGAGATCTGGTCGAGGTGCTTCACGATCGCGCGCAACGAGTTGCCGTGCGCGGCGACCAGGACGGTCTTGCCGGCGCGCAGGTCGGGGACGATCGCGTCGTACCAGTACGGCAGGGTGCGCAGGAGGACGTCTTTGAGGCACTCGGAGCGGGGTTTGAGCTCGGGGGCCAGGACCGCGTAGCGGGGGTCGTCGAACTGGGAGAACTCGTCGCCGTCGGCGATGGGTGGGGGCGGGGTGTCGTAGGAGCGGCGCCAGAGCATGAATTGCTCCTCGCCGTACTGCTCGAGGGTTTGCTTCTTGTCTTTGCCCTGAAGGGCGCCGTAGTGGCGTTCGTTGAGGCGCCAGTGCCGCTGGACGTCGATCCAGTGCCGGTCCGCGGCGTGCAGGGCGATCTCGCTGGTGCGGATGGCGCGGCGCAGGAGGCTGGTGTGGACGACGTCGGGCAGGAGACCGTGCTCCTTGAGGAGTTCGCCGCCGCGACGGGCTTCGGTCTCACCCTTCGCGGTGAGGTCGACGTCGACCCATCCAGTGAAGAGGTTTTTCGCGTTCCAGTCGCTCTCGCCGTGGCGCAGCAGCACAAGGGTCCCAGTCATGGTTCCATCCTGCCGCAGGTCCGGCGGTGTCGTGCGCCGACCCGTTTCCGTGGCGACCACCACGTGGAAACCGGGCTGCGCGGCGTACCGCCGACCACTAGGTTGTAAGTCCTGAGATCTTAACCGGTGCTTACATGGGGGTACGGGCGTGCGCGGGTGGTTGCGGGAAGCGGCGGGCGGGCTGCCTCGGCAGTTCTGGTTCCTCTGGACCGGGACGCTGATCAACCGACTCGGCGCGTTTGTCGTGATCTATCTGGCGATCTACCTCACCCAGGGGCTGCACTTCTCGCAGAGCCAGGCCGGCCTGGTCATCGGCGCGTACGGCGTCGGCGGCGGGATCGGCACGATGACCGGTGGCGTGCTCACCGACCGCTGGGGCCGGCGCCCGACGATGCTGACCGCCCAGTTCGGTGCGGCTGCGCTCATGCTGACGTTGGGTTTCGCCGAAGGCTTCTGGCAACTGCTGATCGGCGCGTGGCTGCTGGGCCTGTTCGCCGAGGGGGTGCGGCCCGCGTTCCAGGCCATGATGATCGACGTGGTGCCGGAGCATGATCGGCTCCGGGCGTACTCGTTGAACTACTGGGCGGTGAACCTGGGTTTTGCCGGCGCGGCGATCGTGGCGGGTTTCGCGGCCCAGTTCGACTACCTGCTGCTGTTCCTCATTGATGCCGGCACCACGGTGATCACCGGATTGATCAGCCTGATCTTCCTGGCCGAGACCCGACCGGTCCGGGCCGGCGGCACCGGCAGGGGGCAACGCCCGGGTCGGGGCGGGCCAGGACTCGGCACGGTGTTCCGCGACCGGACCTTCCTCACCTTCCTCGGGCTGAACTTCTGCATCGTGCTGGTGATCATGCAGCACATGTCGACGCTGCCGATCGCGATGAGCGGAGACGGGCTGAGCCCGGCCACCTTCGGCTGGGTCATCGCGGTCAACGGCATCATGATCGTGTCCGGTCAGCTCTTCGTGCCGAAGCTGATCCAGGGCCACCGCCGCTCGCGAGTGCTGGCCCTCGCCACCGTGATCATGGGTGTCGGCTTCGGACTCACCGCGTTCGCGGGGTCGGCCGCCTTCTATGCGATCACAGTGGTCATCTGGACCCTCGGCGAGATGTTGCAGAGCCCGTCGAACTCGGCGCTCGTCGCCGACCTCTCGCCGTCCGCGCTGCGCGGGCGTTACCAGGGCGTCAATTCGCTGTCCTGGTCGGCGGGCTCCGCGCTGGCTCCGGTGGTCGGCGGCTTCGTCATGCAGCACGCGGGAAGCACGGTGCTCTGGCTGAGCTGCGCGGTGATCGGCGTGCTGGTGGCAGCCGGCCAAGTCTTCTCGGGCTCGTCGTGGGAGCGGCGGGCGGCTCGACTGCGGGTCTCCGAACGCGAGGCAGCGGCGGGGCGCCCCGCGGCACCCAGCCCGGCAGCGACCGAGACAGCTCACGCGGAGGACGTCGCGCCGCCACAGCCCGTACGCGTGCCGGCCGACGACTGAACCGTTTGCGGGCAATTGGCCTTCCGGGCGAGTGCACCCTCATCCGTGAGGGCGAAGTTGCCAGCTGTGACCGTCGCGACAGATGGCAGACAGCCAACTCGCTTGTGACGGTTGCGTAGCCCAACTAGCGTGGTCGATGGACGCCGAGCCGTCAGTTCGGGGAACGGGTGGGCCTTTCGAGGTCGCCGCGGCACGGCGTTCGGGGACGGGTGGCATCAGCCGTTGGGGGACGGCGCGACCCGAGACCGGCGGTTAGTGCGGGCGACGCCTATGGGGATGGGTGTCGTCCGCCGCCGCCGGCGCCGACGGTCAAGACTTATCCGGGTCCGCGAAATGCGCGAAGGCTTGCAGGTTCGCCAATGATTCGCCGCGCTTGGCCCGCCATTCCCATTCCCGCCGAATTGACGTGCCGAAGCCGATCTCCAGCATGGAGTCGAACGACTCGTCGGCGTAGGTGAGCACCGAGCCGAGCAACCGATCCAGTTCGTCCTCGTCGAGGCCACGCAGGCTGACCCGGCCGGTCAAGTAGACGTCACCGGTCTGGTCGATGGAGAACGCGACGCCGTACATGCGGGCGTTGCGGCGCAGGAGCCAGGCCCAGAGCTGCTCGTGGTTCTCGTCGGGGTGGCGCATGACGAAGGCCTCGATGCGCAGGGCGTGCTCCCCCACGATCAGGTTGCAAGCGGTCTTCAGCTTGTGGGTGCCGGGCATCGTGACGACCCAGGAGGACTCGCCGGTCGACTCGCACGGCAGCTCGCGCTCCGCGCAGACGCGTTCGATGAGGGCACCGATCTCGTTGTTCACCACGAGAGAGAGCCTGTCAGACGACAGGCGATCAGCGCGCGGTGCTCTGCCATCGCCTCGCGATAAACGCGGAGCAGCCCGGCCGCCGTACGGTCCCAGGAGAAGTTTGAGGCGTGCCGGACCGCGCCGACCGAGAGCCGCAGGCGCCGCGCGGGCTCGTGCAGCAGGTCGCTGAGCACTCGAGCCCAGTCACCCGGCCGGTGGCCGTCGACGAGGGCACCGCTGATGCCGTCGGTGACCGCAGTGACCAGGCCGCCGACCGCCGCGGCGACGACCGGGGTGCCGCAGGCTTGGGCCTCCACCGCCACCAGCCCGAACGACTCGTTGTAGGACGGCACCGCGACCAGGTCGGCCGCGCGGTAGAGCGCGGCAAGTGCCTCACCGGTTTGCGGCGGCAGGAAGCGCACCTTGTGGCTGACGCCGAGGCTGGCTGCCAGGTCGATGAGCGAGGTGGGCCGGTCGAGGCCGCTGCCGCTGGGGCCGCCGCAGATGACGACGGTGAGGTCCGCGTCGCGCAGCGGCTGCTCGGCGAGCGCCCGGAGCAGCACGTCGGGGCCTTTGAGGGGCTGGATGCGGCCGACGAAGGCCACGATGTGCCCCTGTTCGGGCAGGCCGAGGCGGCGGCGGTCGGCGGTTTGGGTGCCGCGGGGCCGGAAGCGGTCCAGGTCGACGCCGGGCTGGACCACGCTGAGCCGGGTGGGTTCGGCGTCGTAGCAGGTCACCAGGTCTTGGGCTTCGAAGCGGGTGTTGGCGACCAGCCGGTCGGACTCGGCGATCACCTGTTCCTCGCCGATCACCCGGGCCTTGGGCTCGGGGCGGTCGCCGGCGGCAATGAACCGGTTCTTCACCTTGGCGAGGGTGTGCGCGGTGTGCACGTGCGGCACACCCCACCGTTCACGGGCGAGCCAGCCGACCTGGCCGGACATCCAGTAGTGCGAGTGGATCAGATCGTAGTGGCCGGGCGGGTGGGCAGCCTCGGCCCGCAGCACGCCGTTGGTGAAGGCGCAGAGCTGAGACGGCAGTTCTTCCTTGGAGAGGCCTTCGAACGGGCCGGCGGTGACGTGCCGGACGTGGACGCCGGGGTGCATCTCGACGACCGGGGGCAGCCCGCTGGCGGTGGCCCGGGTGAAGATCTCCACCTCGACGCCGGCGGCGGCCAGCCGCTTCGACACCTCGACGATGTAGACGTTCATGCCGCCCGCGTCACCGGTGCCCGGTTGTTCCAGCGGTGAGGTGTGCACCGAGAGGGTGGCGATGCGCCGAGGTGTGGGCCAATCGCAGCCTTCGGCCCGCGCGTCAACCACGTCGTGTTCCTCTCTAGAGCCCGTCGAACGTAACGGGCAACTGTTACGCCGCCGTTCATCTTCCCCGGCCGAACGTGCTGAACCTCACTCCTGGCGGCCCGGGGTGACCCACGTCATGAGGCAGGATCGGGGCATGGTGCAGAAGAACATCGCCGTGGTCACCGGCGCGTCCAGCGGAATCGGCGCGGCGACGGCCCGCCGGCTGGCCGCCGAAGGCTTCCACGTGGTCGCGGCGGCACGTCGCAAGGAGCGGCTGGAAGCCCTGGTGGGCGAGCTGGCGTCGGCCACAGCGGTGGCCTGCGACGTGACCTCGGACGAGTCGGTGGCCGAGTTGGCTGCCGCGGTGGCCGCGCTGGGCGGCACGGTCACGCTCCTGGTCAACAACGCCGGCGGCGCCCGCGGGGCGGACCAGGTCGCCGGCGGTGCAGTCGCCGACTGGCAGTGGATGTACGAGGTCAATGTGCTCGGCACGCTGCGGGTCACCCAGGCGTTACTGCCTGCGCTGGAGGCGAGCGGCGCCGGGACGGTCGTGACGGTGGGGTCGACGGCGGCGTTCGTCGTCTACGAGGGTGGTGGCGGCTACACGGCGGCCAAGCACGCCCAGACTGCCCTGGTGGGGACACTGCGGCTGGAGTTGGCGGGCAAGCCGGTGCGGGTCGTGGAGATCGATCCGGGCATGGTGCGTACCGACGAATTCGCCCTTAATCGCCTGGGTGACCAGGCGGCGGCCGACGCGGTCTATGCCGGCGTGCGCCATCCGCTCATTGCCGACGACATCGCGGACTGCATCGCGTGGGCCGCCACCCGGCCACACCACGTCAACGTCGACCGGTTGGTGGTTCGGCCGCTGGCCCAGGCCGCCCAGCACAAGGTCGTCCGCGAGTAACGGTGGCGACCAAGCCGCTCGGGGCGATCACCCGGGGCACCACGAACCCCAACCGGCTGCGCCGGGTGGACAACTACCTCGCGTTCCGCTGCGGCGAGCGACTCCGCGCGGCGAGCACCCCGCTGGTGGTCGACCTGGGCTACGGCGCGACGCCGATCACGGCGATCGAGCTGCGGGAGCGGCTGGCGACGGCGGTCCGGCCGGACATCGCGGTGGTCGGCCTGGAGATCGATCCGGTACGGGTGGCAGCCGCGCGACCCTTCGCCGACCCGCCCCGGCTGGAGTTCCGGCGCGGGGGTTTCGAGCTGACCGGGTTGCGCCCCACGGTGGTACGGGCGTTCAACGTACTGCGCCAGTACGCGGAAAATGAAGTTGCCGCCGCCTGGCGGACGATGACCGCGACCGGTGCGGTCCTGGTCGAGGGAACCTGCGACGAACTGGGCCGCATCGCCACCTGGACAGTGGTCGAGGACGGGCTGCCGCAGAGCCTCACCCTGTCGGCCAGACTGTCCGATCTGGACCATCCGGCAACCTTCGCGGAGCGGTTACCGAAGGCGTTGATTCATCACAACGTGCCGGGCCATCCGGTGCACGAGCTGCTGACCTCGTTCGGTGCGGCGTGGGAGGCGAGCGCCACCCCGTTCGGGCCGCGGCAGCGCTGGCTGGCGACGGTGGACCGGTTCCGTTCGGTGTGGCCGGTGCTGGACGGTCCGGCCCGCTGGCGTCGTGGCGAGCTAACGGTGCCTTGGCCCGTGACATGAGAGCGGGCCGGCCTCCGCGTGGGAGACCGGCCCGGTGTGTCAGGTGATTCAGTTCTTGATGGTCACGTCGAAGATCGGGTCGGCGGCGACCTTCTTGAAGGCGGCGAGGCTGGACGGGGTGGAGTTCACCGAGATGTCCCGGTCGCCCTCGTCGTCCTTGGCGGTGTCGAAGTAGACGACGGCCTTGACCTTCGGGTGCGCCTTGAGCTCGGTGATCACCGAGTTGAACGCGGGCGCCTTGTCGACCTTCACCGAGGTGCGGTGGTACATGCCCCACTCGGCGACCATGATCGGCTTGCTGGGGTGGTTGGTGACGGCCCAGTCGTACCAGCCGAGGCCACCGCCGGTGGGCTTGCGGTCGAGGATGGCGCCCATGTCGCCGTAGTGGTAGTAGCCCTTCTCGACGCTGACGTACGAGTCGAGGCCGATCCAGTCGACGACGTCGTCACCCGGGTAGATGTCCTTCCACCAGGACTGCGCCATCCACTTCTCGTTGCCCATGTAGGCGAGGACGTTGACGACGTTGGTGACGCCGTTGGCGCGCAGGCGCTGGATGACGTAGCGGTACATGTTCGCGTAGTCCTTGGCCGTCATGCCCGAAGCGGCGGCCGGGTTGACGTCGTTCTCCGGCTCGTGGTGCAGGGCGAGGAAGAACTTCTGCGTGCCGTAGTTCTTCTTCACGTACGCCGACCAGGTGTCGATCCGCTTGTCCTGCTCACCCGCGGCGACCTTGGCCCACGTCGAGCCGTACGCGATCTTCCAGTTCACCAGCAGCACCCGCGGCTTGGCGGCGTCGCGGGTCATCGCGATCTCCGCCTTGTTCGGGAACAGCTCGTTGCCCTTGTGATAGGTGTGGTAGATCGCTGCGGTCTGGCCGGTCAGCGCCTCCCACTCCTGCAGCGCCTGGTCGCGCGGGGTCTCGGTGAAGCCACCGGCGGCCGCTCCCCAGAGGACTCCGCACGTCGGCACGAGCAGGGCACCGGTGGTGCAGCCGGTCGTGGGCGCGGTGGTCGGCGGGGTCGTCACCACGGGCGGCGTGGTGGTGGGCGGGGCGGTCGTCGGGGCGGTCGTCGGGGCCATGGTGGGCGTGGTGGTCGGGCTCGTGGTCGGTGCCTTGGTCGGGCTCGTGGTCGGAGCGGTGACCTTCTTGGTGACAGTCAGGCGCAGCTCGGGGCCGCCGCTGGCGGCGTCGCCGTATTCGAGGGCCCGCAGCCGGGTGACGCCGTTGGTGGCGGCCGACTTCAGCGCGAAGGCGTACGTGCCGGCCCGGGTGACCACCTTGGACAGGTCGAAGCTCAGGGTGGTGTCGGTGACCTTGGGCTTGATCGAGGTGAGGGCCTTGCCGAGGGCCGGCGCGTTCGCCGCGGTCAGGCTCTTCTCGGTCCAGGAGGTCGCTGCCGGGTAGACGGTCAGTGTCTCGGCCAGCGGCTTGCTCTCCAACGGCAGCTTCAGCTCCGCGCCGGTCACGGTGACGCCGGCGGCGAGCTTCGGCGCGAACTTCAGGTACGCGAGCCGGGTCTCCCCGTCGGACTTGCCGACCACGAGCTTGTCGGCCTGGCCGAAGTTGGCTGTCCGGCGCGTGCTCGACGTGTACGAGTCGTCGGTGCTGAACACGCTGACGGTCTCGGTGCTCGTCGCGGCACTGGCCGTCGAGGTGAGCGCGAAGCCCGAACCCGCGGCCACGACACCCGTCACGGCGACTCCGATGATCCCCCGCCTGGCAGTCAAGTGATTCCCCCTGTATGTCAATCAATCGCTGTCTGACATCCAGGTTGTTGAGGCGCGGGTGCCGCTTCGGGGTGCGAACGGGTGCAGCCGGGGTGCCGGTTCCGCCTCCTTGGGGCAGGCGGCGGGCAGCCGCGGTAATGAAGGGTTTTTCGGTCAGGAGGTGCCGCCCGACCGGGCACACGAAAGCGCCGCCGGACCGAGGTCCGGCGGCGCGGGTGATGCGGTGCTCGCGGTGGTTAGGTGGAGGGCGCTTTCTCGGCGAGTGCCGACCGCAGCGCCCCGAGCAACAGGTCGGCGGTGAAGGGCTTCTTGACGAGTACGGCGTCCTCGCCGATCAGCCCTTTCGACACCGCCAGGTCCTTCGGCAGGCCCGAAATGAAGACGACGCCGAGGCCGGGACGCATCTGGGTGCAGTCACGGGCCACATCTCCACCCGACACATCCGGGAGAGTGAGGTCGGTGACCAGTACATCGATCACGCCGGGGTGGTCCCGGCAGACCGCGAGCGCCTGGTCGGCGTCGCCGGCGATCAGGGTGTCGAAGCCCCGTCGATCCAGCATCCGCCGCATGATGTCGCGCAGGTCGTCCTCGTCATCGACGACGAGAACGGTCGGACGTTCCTGCGTGCTCTCGGACATGACAGCCTCCCCGCAGCCGTATGCGGTTCACGCTATCCGCGGGTCACCGGTGTGGTGCCACTTTCCCCGATCAGAGAGTCAGCTTCCATTTGTCCAGGGTTCCGGTGGTGGTGCCATAGGTGTCCTTGACCTGAAGTGACCATTTTCCGGAGCGCGAAACACCGGACAGATCAATTGGGTACGACTGCACGATGTCAGCCGCTTTATCCGTCTTTTCGGCGGCCTTGAGCAGATAAGTCTTACCGTTCGGGCCGATCAGGCTGACGACCAATGAGCCGCGGTAGCCGTGCCGCACAGTCACGTGCACGGTAGATGCCGCCGAGGCGGTGCCGGTGCAGGTGACCGTTTTGCTGCTGGTGGCTGTCGACCGCTTGCCGATCGCGACGTCCGTACCCAGCACGAATTGCCCGCAGGGTGACTCGGCGACCGGCTCGGCGGTCGCGACGGTGTTGAGGAAGCCGGTGTTCAGCAGCCGGTTGGGTGAGCCGCTGCCGGGGTTGGTCACCACACCGGCCCGAGCCTGGGCCGTCAGGGCGTCGCTGATCTGCACCGGGGTCCAGGCCGGGTACGCCGCGGCGACCAACGCCGCCGCACCCGCCACGTGCGGCGCGGCCATCGAGGTGCCGCTCATCAGTGCGGTAGCCGTGTCGGACGAGGTACCGGCCGAGGTGATGCGGGAGCCGGGCGCGAAGAGGTCGACGCACTTGCCGTAGTTGGAGAACGAGGAGCGGGCGTCGGCACTGTCAGTGGCACCCACCGTGATCGCTTCGGCGGCGGAAGCGGGCGAGTAGCCGCAGGCATCCTTGTTGTCGTTGCCTGCCGAGACGGCATAGGTGACACCCGAGGCGACCGACCGGGCGACCGCGGCGTTCAGGGTCGCGCTGGCCGAGCCGCCGAGGCTCATGTTGGCGACGGCCGGCTTGACGGCGTTCTTGGTCACCCAGTCCACACCCGCGATGAACTGCGAATAGGCGCCCCGGCCCTCGCAGTTCAGGACACGGATGCCGACCAGGTTGACGTCTTTGGCGACGCCATACGTCTTGCCGCCGATCGTGCCGGCCACGTGGGTGCCGTGCCCGTTGCAGTCCTGCGCCGTCGCGTCGTTGTCGATGAAGTCCCGGCCGTCGCGCGCCCGGCCGCCGAACTCGCTGTGCTGGACCCGAATGCCGGTATCCAGCACGTACGCGGTCACTGTGGCGGCCGACCGGTAGGTGTAACCCTTCGACAGCGGCAGGGCCGGCTGGTCGATCCGGTCTAGCCCCCACACCGGGGCCGCCTGCGTACGGGTGTCGGCCAGTGCCACCGTCGCGTCCTGCTCGACGTAGGCCACGGCGGGGTTGGCGGCGAGTCGCCTGGCCTCCAACGCGGTCATGTCGGCCTGGAAGCCGTGCACGGCCGTCGAGTAGCTGGCGCCGATCTCGGCGCCGTAGCGCTGCGCGAGGGTGTGGGAGGCGGCGTCCGGGGCGCCGGGCTTGAGCACCACGATGTAGCTGTCCGGGATGGCACCGGCGGCGGCCGCGCGGATCGTGCCGAGCGGCAGCGCGCCGGGCGTAGCAGCAGCGGCGGCGTCGGCCATCCCGAGCACCGCAACGGCGGCAGAGAGGCCGGCGAGTGACAGCCGAGCCGCATGACGTCCGGTGATGCTGATCATCGTGGAAATTCCCCCCATTAGGTCACCGATTACCCCGCTGTTCAGGCATGCCGGTGGCGCTTAAGGGGAAATGGTGGGGAAGGCGCAGAGCCGTCCAGGGACCTCCCAGGTTGCCGCTGAGGTGCAGCATGCAAGGACGGGGCACATCGGCTAAGTAGCACCCCTGGGGGGCCGAACTACCCGCTGTCAGGATCGCTGCACCGCCACAGAGCAAGGAGAGCGCTATGACCACCGTGCTGTCGCCCGAGATCGTCGTCGTCGACTCGATGGCCGAGCGTTGCGACCGTTGCGGCGCCGCCGCCAAGCTTGAGCTCAGCCTCGCCGGCGGCGGAAACCTGTCGTTCTGCGGCCACCACGCCAACAAGTACGCGAACCGGCTCGTGCCGATGGCGGCGAAGGCGTCGCTGGAGACCGGCTTCGAGTGGGCCGGGCGGTCTCCGTCGGCGTGACCACTTGATCCCATCCGCCGCGATATGATCACTCCCTCACGGTTGGGCCCAAAAGCCCACATTTAGAGGGGTTCATCGGTGCAGTTCGCGGCGCACGACGTGGGCAGGATGTCCCGGATCGCTGCCGGGAGCATCGGAGTCGCGGTGGCGATCGCCGGCGGCCTCAGCCTCGTCCTTCCTCCCGCGGGGGTTCCTCCCCGCGATGTCCTGACAGACAGCCCGGCGGCCACTCTCGTGGCCGCCGGGCTTGCTCTGTCTCTGCTGGCCCTGCCCCGCCCCGGCCGCGCCACGCGCATCGCCGCCACCGGGGCAGCCGCGCTCGCCGCCGCCTTCGGCGCCGTCGTCGTGCCCCACCACCCGCCGGCCGGCGTCGCCGCGCTGCTGGCCGGCCTCGCCCTGACCTGCCTCGACCTGTACGTGCACCGGCGTCCGGGACATCCCGTGCGCTACCGGGTCGCCGACCCGCTCGTGGCAGGCAGCGCGATCATCGCCCTCGTCGCCCTGGTGCCGCGGATGTTCGCACCGGCGTTTCCGCGCGGCGGCGGACCGGACGGGCTGATGTCGCCGTACCACGCGGGGGCGTTGTTCGTGCTGGCCGTGGGCACGGTGCTGGCCCGGCCCGAGGCGGGGCCGTTGCGCACCGACGCCAAAGCCGGGCCGGGCACGAAGATTCGCCGACTGCTGCCCGCCGTGGTCGCCGTACCCGTCATCGCCGCCCTGGTCAGCGCGGGCGCCGTCCACACCGGGATCAGCCGGCCCGCCGCCGCGATCAGCACCGGGGCGATCCTCGCCATGCTGGCCCTCGTCGGCCTGGTCGGCTATCTCGTTCGGTCGCTCGAAGGGGCCGACCAGCGGCAGCGGCAACTGGTCGCGGAGCTGCACGAGCGACGCGACTTCGCGGACACGCTGCTGCAGTCGATGAACGAGGCCGTCATGGTGCTCGACGCCAACCACCGGGTCATCGACGTCAACCGGCGCTGGCGCGAGCTCACCGGCGATGCTCCGGCCGGTGACCCACCCCCGACGCTGCCGCCGGACGGCACCCAGGACTGGACAGTCCGCCGCGCCGACGGCACCGACGTGCCGGTACTCGCGACGATGGCGGCCATCCCGGACGCGGCCGGACATCCTCGCGGCTACGTCGCCACGTACGTGGACATCACCGACCGCAAACGCGCCGAGGACGAGCTGAGCAGCCACGCCGCGGAGCTGGAGGCCAGCAACGAGAAGCTCCGCGAGGCGAACGCGAAGATCGCGGCGGCGCTGGCCTTCAAGAACGACCTGACCTCGATGCTGACCCACGATGTGGCCCAGCCGATCAGCTCCATCGCCAGCCTGGCCGAACTGCTGCACGCCGACTGGGCGGACCTGCCGGACGACATCCGGCTCGAACTCGCCACGAAGATCAACAAGAACACCCACCGGCTCATCAAGATGATGAACGACCTGCAGCTGCTCTTCCGGCTGGACACCGGCACGGTCACCGCCCGGCGTACGCCGGTGCAGCTGCGCGAGGTCGTCGTCTCCGTGACCGACGAACTGCAATGCACGGACGACGTCGCCATCGAGGTGGACGACGAGGTGTCCGCACTCGCCGACCGCCAGCACGTCTGGCACGTGGTCCGCAACCTGGTGACCAACGCCCTTGCCTACGGGGAAAGCCCCGTGGAGATCCGCGCCGGCCGCGAGGCCGAGGCCATTGTGCTGGTCGTGCAGGACCGGGGTGGCGGCATCCCCGAGGACCTCGTACCGAACCTGTTCGACCGTTTCATGCGCGGCGCGGGGCTGGGCCTGTTTATCGTGCGGCACCTGGTGGAAGCGAACGGGGGCTCGGTCCGCTATGAGCGGGCCGAGCCCCGGGGTGCCCGTCTGGTGGTGACCCTGGAGGCCGCCGCCGTCTGACTGCTACCAGTCGTGCGCGCTGCCGCGCTCCTCTTCGCTGATCATGCCGTCGCCGCGGCCGTCGCGCGTGCCCATCGCCTTGCCGCCCATGTGTGCGGCGGCAGAGCGCTGACCGGCCGCGCCACCCCGGACGGTGGGCGAGCCGACGATCCGGCGGCCGGGGGCCAGCACCTCGTCGAGGTCGTGCGGGTCGTTGATGCCCGGCGCCGAGGTGATGTCCACGGCCGGGCCGGCGGCCGGCATGCCGAGCGGTGCCGTGTCGGCGTTCGGGCGCAGCGTGCCGAGGCCGTCGCGGTTCGCGTTGCTGAACTCGCCGGCGCTGGTGCCCCAGCCCGCGCCGGGCTTGGCGCGGTTGCGCGCGCGGGCGGCCACCGACGCCGGGGAGGCGAAGGCGGTCCCGGCCATGTTCTTGGAGCTGGCGCCGCCCAGGGTGCCGGCGTTGCCCAGCTTGCCGGTCTCGATCAGGCCCTTGAAGGCGTTCAGGTCGGCCCGCAGGCGGCGGCTCAGCGTGGCCTGTGCGTGCCGGTCGCTCGGCAGCAGGAACGCGGCGTCGGCCTCCAACTGGGCGACGATCTGCGTCCGGGTCTCCCCCATCGGGCGCAGGGTTATCGTCTCGGCGAGCTGTGGTCCGTCGACGGCCGCCCAGGACACCCGCTCGTCGAGCGAGTTCTCGGTGATCTGCGCGTCGAACTCGCGGCGTTCTCCTTCGACCTCCATGACCCAGTGCGTCTGATCGTTGCCGATCGGCGTGACCTGTTCGACGCCGGTCATGAAGCGCGGGTAGTTCTCGAAGGCGGCGAGCTGCTCGTACACGGTGTGCAGCGGTGCGCTGATCTCGACGGCCTGCTGAACCATACTCATCGCATCTCTCCCAAGCTGAAGTGCTGGCATGACAGAGCGTACGTACGCGATTACATACAGCGTCTGGTTTCCGGTCAGACCCGGCGCAGGTACTGCCAGTTGCCGACCTCGGCGGCGTACCGGGCGTCACTCGCGGGCACCAGCGTCACATCCGCCGCACGCAGCATCGCCACCACCCGCGGCGACGGACTACGCCACGCCTCACTGATCTCGACCACCGTGCCCGACGACCGGCAGGCCGAAGCCAACGCCGACAGCAGCTCCGGCGTCACCGCGGCATCGTCGATACCGACCTGAGCCAGCAGGTTCAACGGGCGGGCCAACTGCGAAGGCGCGTACCGCGAGGCACGCTCGACTCCCTTGATCGTGGCGGTCACGACCAGCTCGGCCACCTGGTCAGCGGAGAGCAGGCCGGCCGCGAGCATCGCCCGGACCTCCCGGGCACCCAACGGACCATCCGCCATCGGCAGCCGCGAAACGGCCACCGAGAGCGCCTCCAGGTGCCCGATGTCGGCCGGCAACGCCAGCCAGCCGTCCGGACGGACGACCTCGACCTCGGCGGCGACCCGCAGGGTGAGTTCGGTGCGCCGCTGTGCCCGGCGGACCGCATCGGCGTACGCGGACAGCCACGCCGTCTCGGGGCCCGCCTGGTCGGCGAAGGTCAGGCTGGTCAGCCCGGCGCGGTCGGCCGCGGAAACCACGACCCCGACGCTGTCCCGACCGGCGGCGAAGCCGGTGTGCACGTGCGCGTCAGCCCCCAGATCGAGAGCGGCCGCGGCAAGGGTCGCACCGTCCATGACCGATTCGCGCTCTGCACCCACGATGTCTCCCCGCCGGCTCCGCACGGACGGGCTTATCCCGTCCTGGTGAGAACTCTGCGGTCCCGGTGTTGTGGACCGGTGCTGTGCCCGGTGCAGTCCGGGTGCTTGCCGCACAGCACCGATCTTGTGGGAAACGGGCCCGCGGGCCGCGCTTGCCGGTCACGATATCGAGACACCGGCCGGGTCCAGGTCCGCAACCGTTCTGCACTCGCGGCGCACCGCTGGTGACATCTCCCACTCGGCAGCCTTGCCTTCAGCACGCCTAGAGGAAAAGGAAGTAGATGAAGCGCCGACATCAGTACGCCGCCGCCGCACTGCTCACCGCCCTGAGCGGCAACGCCCTCACTGCCAGCCCCGCCGCGGCCGCCCCGGCACCCGTTGCCGGCACCGGCACCGTCGTCACCGACGGCACGCCGCTCAACATCCGCAGCGCCCCGTCCGCGAGCGGCCTCCGGACCGGCACCGTCGCCCACGGCGCGACCGTTTCCCTCGTCTGCAAGACCGCCGGGCAGTTCATCCGCGGCACGGTCAAAAACACCGGCTACTGGGACCGGCTGAGCGACAACACCTACATCTCTGACGCGTACGTCGACCGCGGCAGCGCCGACCTGCCCCGCTGCACGACGACGACCCCACTGCCCGCCGTCTCCGGAAGCTGGATGCTGCCCGTGACGGCCGGACTGATCAGTGACTTCCGTACCCCCCAGCGGCCTACGCACGACGGCGTCGACCTCGCCGCCAAGCGCAACACGGCAATCCGCTCGGTCAGCAGCGGCACCGTCGTCACGGCGGAATGCAACGTCTCCAAAGGCAGCTGCGACAAAGACGGCGGCCCCAAGATCCTCGGCTGCGGCTGGTACGTCGAAGTCCTGCACCCGGGCAACATCGTCACCCGCTACTGCCACCTGGTCCGGCGCCCCGCGGTCACCGTCGGACAGACCGTCGCCCGCGGCACGATCCTCGGCTACGTCGGCACCTCAGGCAACTCGTCCGGTCCGCACCTGCACTTCGAGGTCCACATCGGCGCCCCGGCCACCCGCGCCAACGCGTTCAGCCCGATCGCCTTCATGAAGACCCGTGGCCTCACCTTCGGGGCCGCGTAGCGCCGGCTTGCCCCTTCCCTGAGGCGCACTCGGCTCAGTTCGGCGTGCTGGTCTGGCTCCTGGTGCTGGGATTGCAACGCAAGCCGTTACGGGCCTTTCTGCTCGGCGGCGCCGACCCGGCCCGCATGATCGGGCCGGGATTCGCCGCCGTCCTCGGTTGCGGGCTGCTGGGGAATGCCGCAGGGCCGGGCCTCCTGAAGGGAGGTCCGGCCCTGGCGGCAAACTCTTTGCTCAGTCGTCCGGCGGGGTCGCCGGCGTGGGGCGGTCGAGAAGCTCCGTGAGCGCGCGGACTGCCGCGTCGGTCGGCGATGCCGCTTCCCGGTTGGCGTTCCGGAGCTCCTGGTAGACCTCCTCACGATGCACCTGTACGTCACGCGGCGCTTGGATGCCGATCCGGATCACGTCGCCCCGCGCCTCGAGCACGGTGACGACGACGTCGTCGCCGATCATCACGCTCTCGCCGGCCTTCCTGGTCAGCACGAGCATCGTGGCAGCCCCTCACTCCATCCGTGGACAGGACACCTTCCGCGGTTCGCGGCTCAGTAGTCCTTGCGCATGATGGCGCGGACGGGAAGGTTGCTACCCGTGAGAACGACCTGCATGGCGCGGTGTGAATCGCGGTCGATGATGATCGGCGCGAGAAGGTTGGCCGTGGTCTCGTCGGTGCTGGCGGTAATGACGACCATGGCCAGCAGCCGGTCCGGGTCCTTGGTGTTCAGCGCGGCGAAGACTTCGTTCTCGATCTCCGGCGCGTAGTCCGGGAAGAACGGCTCCGGCGGAGCGACGAGGAAACGCAGCTCCGGGTTTTGAATAGACGTGAATGCGTAGAGCAATCCCTCGTCGTTCAGCCGGACCAGCACGAATTGTCGGTGCGCCGGGAAACCGGGCATCGGAACGGCCATGTCGATGATCGGCATGTCCAGTTCGGTGTCGGTCATGGTTGCCCCAATCGGCCGGGACGCGGTGCGAGTACTCATGGTCACCTCAGGAAGTCGATGAGCGAGGGCTGGATCACCTTTGCCGAGGCGGCCAGTGCCGCCTGGTACGAGGTCTGCTGAAGTTGCATCTCCATGATGGTCTTCGGCAGATCGATGTCCTCGATGTCCGACAGTTGTGCCGAGACGGACAACAATCGATCCTGAGCCGAATCCTTCATCTGATTAATTCGATTATATCTAGATCCCACTTCCGAGATAGCAGATTTCAATTTATTACCGGAGGTATCCAGTTGACTCAGGCTGGCCGTCAGGGCGGTGTTGTCGCCCGACCGGAGGCCTGCCGAAATGTCTCCCAACACTTTGAAGAGTCCGGTGGCGTCGTCGCCGAATGCCTCCGGACCGGTCAGGTCGACCCGCACCTTGACGTCCGAGCCCACGGTCCGCGACACACTTGTCTTGACCGGGTCCGCCGGGTCGTAGTTGTTACCCGTGAAGGCGCCGGTGGTCCGGTCGTAAGCGCCCTCGAGCGTGGTGTTGCCACCGAAAACCGGCCGGTCGAGGTACCGGCTGTTCGCATGGGTGATCAGGGCGTCGCGAATCTGGTCGATCTCTCCGGCCAGCGCCTCGTTGGCGATCGCTCCGTTCGTGGTGCTGTTGAGGCCTTGCACGGTCAGGTCCCGCGCCCGGTTGACCAGCGACGAGGCGCTGCTCAAGGTGTCCTCGACCGTGCCCAGCCAGGCCATGCCGTCCTCGGCGTTGCGCAGGTACTGCTCGCTGGTCCGCGTCTCCGCGCGCAACTGCAGAGCGGCGACCGTGCCGGCCGGGCTGTCCGAGGGCCGGTTCAGTTGCTTGCCGCTCGACAACTGGTCCTGAATCTGGGCGCCCTTGGCGAGATTGCGCTGGAGGTTGGCCAGCACCCGGGTATGGATACTGCCGTCGGTTATCCTGCCGCCGCCGATCATGAGTTACTCCTTACCTTCCGACCAGGCCGGTGCGGTTGATGAGCTGGTCGAGCATCGAATCGATCGTGGTCAGGACCCGGGACGCGGCCTCGTAGCCGCGCTGGTACGTCAGCAGATTGGTCATTTCCTCGTCGAGGTTGACCCCGGACTCGCTCTCGCGGGCCGCGTCGATCTGCTCCGTGACGACGGACTGGATCTCGGATCGCCGGGCGGTGCCCTGAGCGTCGACGCCGAGCCGGCCGATCATGCTCTCGTATTCCCGGTCCGGGCCACCGGACGAGTCACCGATGTCGGCGATCGCGTCGGCGACCGAATTGTCGAGGGTGCCGGCGGTCGCCGCGACCGCTACCTGGTCCGGGTCGTTGACGAGCACTTCGATCGAACCGTCGGCCTTACGGCCGAAGAAGTCGAGACCGGTGCTCCCGTCGACGCTGTGACCGTTGCGGTGCAAGGCGTTCACCGTGTTGATCATGTTGTTGGCGACCGAGTCGAGCTCCCCGGACAGGCCCGGGATGATCCTGGTCATCGTGTCGACCATGGAGCCCATCGTGCCGCCGGCCTCGATCCGACGCGCCGCCGGATCCGGGACGTTCTTCCAGACCAGTGCCACCGGGTTGCTGGCCTGGTCCTCGAGCCGGCTCGCACCGGCGAAGTCGACCTCACGGACGACGGTGCCGGTGACCAGAGGATCGCCGCCGATGAAGACGTCCATAGTGCCGTTCTCCCGCTTCGCGGCGGTGGCACCGGTGAGCTCGGCGAGCTTCATCGCCAGCAGGTCGCGCCGGTCCTCGACCTCGTTGATCGCGAGGCCGGAGGCATTCGCCTTGACGATGCTGTCGTTGAGCTGGGCGATCGACCGAGCAGTGCCGTTGACCTCGTCGACGTAGCCGGCCATCTGCACTTCGTTCTGCTTCCACTGTCGCGCCAACGACTCGTGGGCGGCATTCATCTGGTCGGCGACCGTGGCGCTCTGCTGGATCACCGCGGACCGGGGAGCGGCCAGTTGCGGGTTGTTCGCCACGTCGTTCCAGCTACCCCACATGTCGCGCAACTGTGCGGCGATCGCGGTGTCGCTCGGCTCGGCGAACGCATCCTCGATCGAGGTGTATGTCGCCTTCTGGTTCGCGAGCAACGCGTTGACACCATGTTCGGTCCGGCCGCGGTTCTCCAGGAAGTCGTCACGCAGGCGCTGCACATCGGACACGGCGACGCCGGTGCCCAGGCCGTCGGTCTTGGCATACATGGATGCCGTCGTCGCACCCACCTGGGACTGCATGCTGACGCGCTGCCGGGTGTAGCCCTCGGTGTTGGCGTTCGCGATGTTCTGACCCGTCACGTCCAACCCGCGACGTTGTGCGTAGAGCGAGGTCAGTGCGGTGTTGATGCCACCGAAACTGCTTGCCATCAGATCGCCTCATCCACCAGGCTGGGGCGGCGCACGCCGCCCGTGACGGTCTTGCCCTGCCGGCCATACGTTTCCACGGTTCCGGCGAACGCGAGCATCGTTTCCCGAGCCGCGCGCTGACCGGCGGTGAGCAGATCGCGGTTGCTTTCCGCGATCGCGCTGATCTCCGAGGTGAGCGTCAGAAACGCCCGCCGGTGTTGGTGCAACAGCTCGGACCACGGGTCCGGGGCGGTGTCCGCCAGCTCGCCCAGTGACGCTTCCGGGTTCAGTCCCAGCTCCACTGCCACAGCTTGCGCGTAGGCCGCTCGGGCCACTTCTGTCTGCCGAATCTGGTCCAGCACCACTTCCACCTCGCGGGTGGCGTGCGCCAGCCAACGGGAACGGTTCGCGGCGAGGAGCAACTGCTCTTCCTCGAGCTTGAACAGGAGAAGCTCCAACAGCTCGCGTGCGCGCCATAGGACGCTGGACAGATCGGTCAGACTCACCGGCTTCTCCGTCTCCGCGGGAGGCTCTCCTCCGCTCACCGGACAAGTCGGCACGTCTGCGGCCTCTCTGAGGAGTTGAGCCCGTTTCGGTTGGTAATCAGGTGCCACCGAGTTTCGGCGTTCCGGCCACCGACGCGGAGCCCTCCACTCAAGATCGGCGTGAGGAATTCTCAAATACTCCTCAAGACCGGTACGCCCCCGCCGAACATGGATGGCGTAAGCAAACGGCTCACGGACGGGCCGGTCTGGACCCCACTCAAGGAGGAAGTCTCATGGGTCTTCGCATCAACCAGAACATCGCTGCCCAGAACGCCTACCGCAGCCTCTCGGTCTCCGACAACCAGATGTCGAAGTCGCTCGAGAAGCTGTCGTCGGGTTTCCGGATCAACCGGGCCTCCGACGACGCCGCGGGTCTGGCCATCAGCGAGGGTCTGCGCAGCCAGGTCGGCGGCCTCAAGACCGCGACCCGCAACGCTCAGGACGGCGTCAGCGTCGTCCAGACCGCTGAGGGTGCGCTCAACGAGGTGCACTCGATCCTGCAGCGCGGTCGTGACCTGCAGGTGCAGGCCGCGAACGGTAGCAACAACCAGGACTCGCTCGACGCTATCAACTCCGAGCTGACGGCGCTGTCCGAGGAGATCACCGCGATCGGCTCGCGGACCAAGTTCAACGGGGTCGACCTGCTGGACGACGGCACCGGTACGCCGGGTACCACCACCACGGGCTCCAAGCTCACCTTCCAGGTGGGTGCTAACAGCAGTGACACGCTCGAGGTGGACATGTCGAGCCTGGACCTGGGCGCTGCGGCCAAGGCCCTGACGGACGCGGCCGCCGCGAACGTCGGTGGTGTCGGCTCCACGGCGAACATCGACCTGATCGACGCCGAGGTCAAGAACATCTCCACCGAGCGAGGAAAGCTGGGTGCCTCGCAGAACCGGCTCGAGCACACCATCAACAGCCTCAACGTGTCGGTGGAGAACCTGTCGGCGTCCGAGAGCCGGATCCGTGACACCGACATGGCGCAGGAAATGATGAGCTTCACCCGCTCGCAGATCCTGTCCCAGGCCGGCACCGCGATGCTGTCCCAGGCGAACCAGTCGCAGCAGGGCGTTCTGTCCCTCCTGCGCTGATAGCCGGGGTACGGCTCAGCAAACCGTGAGAACAACCGAATAGACGGGCGGCCGGCGTACTCGCCGACCGCCCGTCCGGTATCAGGATCGATCGCTGAGGAATCAGGATCGACGAAGCGAAGGGGCCGCCTCGATGGGTAGCGTCGACGGACTTGTCACCGGCATGAGCACCTCCAGCACTGTTGCCCAGCTCATGCAGGTCGAGGCTCTTCCCCAGACCGCTCTCAAGAATAAGGTCGCCGTCCAGAACAAAGCGGTGACCGGTCTTCAGGCTATCAACGGCAAGATGTCGGCCCTGGTCACCGCGGCCAAGGCGCTCAGCGAGCCGGGCAGTTGGACCGGCATGAAGGCGACCTCCAGCTCGGACGCGGCCGTGGTCACCGCGCTGCCCGGCGCCGCGGCCGGCTCGTTCAGTTTCAAGGTCGAGTCGCTGGCCTCCACGCACACGGCGACCTTCACCGGCGCGACGGTTTCCTCGGCGAAGGACGCCCTGCTCGCGCCCGCCATCTCGGGCAGCACCTTCGACATCCGACTGGCCGACGGGTCCATGAAGACCCTCACGCCGACGGACGCGTCGCTGTCGTCGGTGGCCGCCGCGATCAACGGCGACGCCGACTCCATGTTCAAGGCCTCCGCGGTGCAGGTGGCACCGGGCCAGTTCACGCTGCAGCTCACCGCGAAGACCTCGGGTGCCGCCGCCGCTTTCTCCGACGAGAACGACCCGGCCAAGCTGCTTGCCGACGCCGTGTCCGGCCTGACCCTCGGCACACCGACGCTCACCAACGCGGGCGCTGACGCCCAGCTCAAGGTGGGTACGACGGCCGACGCTTACACCATCACCTCAGCGACGAACACCTTCGCCGAGGTGCAGCCCGGCGTGACCGTCACCGCCACCAAGAAGCAGGATGTCGCCGACGCACCCGTCACCATCAGCCTGGAAACCGACGCCGAGGCCCTGGCCACCAAGGTCTCGACCATGGTCGAGGCCGCCAACGTGGCCCTGACCGAGATCGCGACGCAGACGAGAGGCAAGTCCGGCAACACCGCGGCCGGCGCATTGGCCGGCGACAGTGCCCTGCGTCAGTTGAGCCAGCAGATCCTCAGCACCGTGGCCGGCGGTTCCAGCACGATGGGCTCGTTCCACGCGGTCGGCGTCGCGGTGGACCGCTACGGCAAGATCACCTTCGACAAGGACGCCTTCACCAAGTCCTACACGGCCGATCCCGCCAAGACGCAGGCGTACTTCGACTCCTACACCGAAAAGCCGCATGCCAAGGCCAACGCCACCAAGTTCGACGTCGGCTGGGACAAGGCGGAGGGCATCGCCAACAAGCTGCTGGAAGTGGGCACCCTGGCCAGTACGGGGGCGAAGTTGCCCACCGACCTGCCGACCAAGGTCGTGCAGGGCACGGTGCAGGGACTGATCAAGCGCCGCAACGACTCCATCGAGTCCCTCAACGACCAGGTCGCTGCCTGGGACGTGCGGCTGGACCTGCGCAAGTCGGCGCTCGAGCGGCAGTTCTCCAACCTCGAAGTCGCGATGGGCAAGATGCAGCAACAATCCTCCTGGCTGGCGGGTCAGCTCGCCGGCCTCGGCTGAGCGGAGCGCTTTTCATGACCAATCCTTCACCGGCCATGCGCCAGCGCTACATCGCCGACGCCGTAGCGACCGCCTCACCGGCCAAGCTGCTGCTGATGCTCTTCGACCGGCTGATCATGGACCTGAACCGGGGCGAGCAGGCGCTGCTCGAGGGCAACCGCACCGAGGCCAACACCAACCTCAAGCACGCCCAGGACATCGTCACCGAGCTGCACGTGTCGCTGGACCTGGACGCCTGGGAGGGCGCGGCCGGCCTGGCCGCCATCTACGCCTTCGTCGAGACCGAGCTGGTCAACGCGAACGTGCAGAGCGACGCCGCCAAGGTGACAGCGATCCGCGAGCTGATGGAACCGCTGCGCGACACCTGGCGCGAAGCGGCGATGGCAGCCGCGGCGGCCGAGGGGTGATCCCCGTGGCCGACGACTGGCGGCAGGCCTGGATCAGCGCCCTGGACGAGCTCGAGGCGGACGTCGAGGCTGTCGAGCGGATGATCAGGGACGAACACCGCAGCCAGGAGTTGCCCATGGCGAAGCCATGGGAGCCACCGCCGGGCCTCGGTCCACTGCCCCTGGAGCTGCGGCCCCGGGCGGACTTCATCCTGACCCGCCAGTTGGAGGCTGCAAAAGCGGCAGCCCTGGCGATGACCGCCAACCGCCGGCAAACCGCTTTCGCCTCACGGGTGGAAGCCGGCGCCGCGGGCAAACAGATTCCCACCTACATCGACTGTGCCATGTGACCCACCGGCACCACCTTCACCATCTCCACCGACGAACCCGGTGCCCTGCTTGGGCGCCGGGTTCGTTGTGCAACCGGTCAGCAACCGTTCGGCGCTCAGCGGATCCGACTCCAGGCCGAAGCGAAAGGTACGAGCAAAGGACTGCTCAACCAGGAGCCACGGACAGGCACCTCGTACCGCCCGAAGGGAACCACCGCCGTGTTCGATGACGTCGCCAAGTCCTCGCTCCGCGTCGCAGTCGCCGGCCTGGCCGCCCGCCAGAACGCCATCTCCAACAACATCGCGAATATCGAGACCCCCGGCTACCAGGCTCGTAAGGTCAAGTTCGAGGAGGCGCTCAGCAGCGCCGTCGCCCAGGGCCAGTCGCCGTCGACGGTCACGCCGAGCGTGCTCAAGTCGCTCGAGCCGACCCGCCTCAACGGCAACAACGTCAACCTCGATGAAGAGACGCTCGCACACATCGACACCACGATGCGCTACCAGCTCGCCATCCGCGCTCTCGACGGCAAGTACAGCTCGATCCGCGACGCGATCAAGGGGGCCTGATCCAGATGAGCACCTTCAACGCGATCGGTACGGCCGCGACCGGCGTGACCGTCTACCGCAAGTGGCTCGACGCCGTGTCCGACAACATCGCGAACATCGACAATGTCAGCCGTACCTCCGAGAACGCCTTCCAGGCCCGTTACGTCGTGGCTCAGGAGGCTCAGGACGGCAACGGTGCACAGGTCGGCGGCATCGCCCTGGGCAGTGCCGAGGGCCGTCTCGCGTACGAGCCGGACAACCCGTTGGCCGACACCGAGGGCTACGTGCGCCGCCCGGACATCGACCTGGGCAGCCAGATGGCGCAGATGATGATGGCTCAGCGCTCCTACCAGGCGAACCTGTCGGTTGTCGACCGGGCGAAGGAGTCCTACCAGGCCGCGATCAATCTCGGGAGGGCCTGATCATGACCTCCCCGATCAGTGCGCTCGGCGCCGTCGGCGGCGTCACCGGCATTTCGGGTATCGGCGGGGCGGCCGGCGCCGAGAAGGTCAGCGGGCCGAACTCCGACTTCGCGGGAATGTTGTCCAAGGGCCTGGAGAGCGTGCAGGCGGCGCAGACCAAGGCCGGCGACCTGGCCGTGCAGGTGGCGAACGGCAGCCTGCAGGACCCGGCGCAATACACCATGGCGGCCACCGAGGCCGGCCTCGGCCTCCAGCTGACCATGGCGATCCGAAACAAGGCCGTCGAGGCCTTCCAGGAAATCATGAGAATGCAGGCCTGAGATGACGGACCGTCTCCCCGCTCCCGTACGCAAGGTCGGCGACACCTTCAAATCCTTCACCCCGGGACAGAAGGCTGTCACGATCGCCACTCTGCTCGCCCTCGCCATCGGGGGCTACTTCTTCGCGACCTGGGCGTCCACGCCGGCGTACGCCCCACTCTTCAGCAACCTGTCCAGCAAGGACGCCAGCGCGATCGTCGAGTCGTTGCAGGGGTCCAGCACGCCGTACGAGCTGGCAAACGGCGGCGCCACGATCATGGTCCCGCAGGACCAGGTGTACGACCTGCGCCTGCAGCTCTCCGGCGAGGGCCTGCCGGGCGAGGCCGACACCGGTTACGCGCTGCTCGACCAGCAGGGCATCACGACCAGCGACTTCATGCAGCACACCAACTACCAGCGGGCGCTGCAGGGCGAGCTTGCCAACACGATCAAGGCCATTGACGGCGTCGAGGCGGCGACCGTCAATTTGGTGATTCCGCAGAAGGACGTCTTCGCCGACGACCAGAACAAGACCACCGCTTCCGTACTGGTGCAGTCGTCGGCCACCAAGCCATTGTCCGGCCAGACCGTGCAGGCGATCGTGCACCTCGTCGCGTCCAGTGTGGAGGGTCTCGACCCGACCAACGTCACTGTGGCCGGGGCGGATGGCAAGATCCTTTCCACCGGCGGCGGCGCAGCCATTGCGTCCGGCAGCGACAGCGGTTCCGACGCGCAGACCGTCTCCTTCCAGAACCGGCTGAACGCGTCGTTGCAGAACATGCTGGATGCCGTCGTCGGTCCCGGTCACGCGGTGGTCACCACCACCGCCGAACTGGACTTCGACCAGACGCAGACCACCACCGAGACGTACTCGTCGGATCCGGCGGTGGCCGCGCTGTCGGAGAGCATCCAGCGCGAGGCGTACAACGGCAACGGCACCGGTTCGGGTGGCGTCCTCGGCCCGGACAACGTCCAGGTGCCGGTCGACGCGGGCACGGCGAGCGGCAGCCAGTACGAGAACAGCAATGTCACCCGCAACAACGCGGTCAACAAGACCACCGAGGCGCGCAACAGTGCTCCGGGTGGTATCAAGCGGCTCAACGTCGCCGTCCTGCTCGACGCCACCACCGCCGGTGCGGTGAACCAGGCCGACGTGCAGCAGTTGGTCAGCGCGGCGGCGGGCATCGACCCGACCCGCGGTGACACGATCGCGGTCAGCGCGATGGCGTTCGACACCAGTGCCGCGACCGCCGCCAAGGACGCGCTGGCCGCCTCGGCCGCCGCGGAGCAGAGCGTGAAGCAGACCTCGCTCATCAAGACGGCGGCGATGGCCCTGATCGTCCTGCTGCTGATCTTCATCGCGTGGCGCTGGAGCCGGAAGCAGAAGAAGCGCAAGGCGCTGACCCCGGCCGAGCTCAAGCACCTGGAGGACATGCAGGCGGCGCTGGAGAACCAGCGGCTCCTCGAGCTGAACGCGGCAATCCCGTCGCAGGCCATCGAGGCCGCGAACGTCAGCTACGAGGAGCTCGAGGGTCGCCAGCGCGAGATCGAGCAGATGGTCCAGGACCAGCCCGAGGAGATGGCCGCCCTGCTCCGCGGCTGGCTCGGCGCCGGCGCAGGCGCCGGCCGCTGACCGTCCTAGCAGAGTCCCCTGGTTCAAGGAGGAACCGCATTGTCCACCCCCGCGCTGAGCACGACATCGATGACCGGTCTGCGCAAGGCGGCAATCCTCCTGGTGCGCATGGGCAAGGAGTACTCCTCCAAGGTCATGGCCAACATGAAGGAGAACGAGGTCGAGGAGCTCTCGGCCGAGATCGCCCGGCTCGGCAAGTTGGAGCCCGAGGTGGTCGGCGACGTCATCGACGAGTTCTATGCGCTGGCGACGACGAAGCACGCCGGGGCGGGCGGCATGGCGTACGCGCGAGAGCTCCTGGAAGCCTCCCTCGGCAGTGAGCGGGCCCAGCTGATCCTGGACCGGCTCCAGGCGTCGATGACCGACATGCCGTTCAACTTCCTGAGCCACGCCGACCCCCGGCAACTCCTCTCGTACGTGCAGCACGAGCACCCGCAAACCATCGCGCTGGTGCTGGCGCACATCCCGTCGGCGCTGGCGTCCTCGATCTTGTCCGGGCTGGCACCCGAGGTGCAGTCGGACGTGGCGCACCGGATCGCGGTCATGGACCGCACCTCGCCCGACGTGATCCGTCAGGTCGAGATGGCGTTGCAGCGCAAGCTTTCCACCGTGCTGCAGCCCGACGAACTGTCCACGGTCGGCGGCCTCGGCCCCCTGGTGGACATCATCAACCGGGCCGACCGCACCACCGAGCGGCTCATCCTCGAAGCCTTGGAGGCTCGCAGCCCGGAGATCGCCGAGGAGATCCGGCGGCGGATGTTCATGTTCGAGGACATCGTGAACCTGGACGACCGGTCGGTGCAGCTGGTGCTGCGTCAGGTCGAGCCGTCCGACCTCGCCACCGCACTCAAGGGCGTCAACGACGAGGTCCGCGAGAAGGTCACCAAGAACCTGTCCGAGCGGGGCCGGGACAACCTGCTCGAGGAGATGGACCTCATGGGCCCGGTCAAGGTGAAGATGGTCGAGGAGTCGCAGCAGAAGATCGTCTCGGTGATCCGCTCGCTCGAGGACTCCGGCCAGATCGAGATCCAGCGTGGCGGCGAGGCCGATGAGCTCGTCGCCTGAGGAACGGTCGGTGCTGCGCGGTTCGGTGGCACAGTCCGCGTCGGCGGTGACGTTCGGCGTGGACCTGCGCCGCGGCGTACCCAACGACAGCGCTCCGGTGGAGCGGGCGAAACAGGAGGCCCGCACCGCCGGGTACGCCGAGGGGTGGGCGCAGGGCCAGCGGGCCGCGGCGATGGAGGCGGAGGCGGCGGCGGAGCGGGCGCGGGCGCGGGAGCACGCGCACGAGCAGCGCCGGGCCACCTCGCTCGCGCAGGCGGTCAACGCCCTGGGCCGGGCCGTCACCAACCTGGAGACCCAGCTCATGCCGACCCTGCAGGAGTTGCAGGACGCGGTGTTGGTGCACGCCTTCGAGCTCGCTGAGGCGATCGTGGGCCGGGCGATGGAGGATCCCGAGGGTCGAGCCGTGGCCGCTCTCCACCGGGCGATGGCCGCCGCGCCGGATCAGGGCGACATCACGGTGACCCTGCATCCGGAGGATTTCCGCAATCTCGTCGGTACGGCAACGAACGCCGACTACAACTACGAGGGGCGGCCGGTGCACCTGCGCCCGGATCCCGCCCTGCACCCGGGCGACGCGGTGGCCGAGACCGGCACCACGACGGTCGACGCTTCCATCGCCGCAGCCGTGTCCAGAGCGAAGGAAGCTCTGCGACTGTAAGGAGTCGACGCCGGTGACCGACGTATTCCGCAACCGCATCAACGCCGCCCTGACCGCCGCGAAGCCGTTGAGCCGCGGCAAGGTGACGGGTGCGGTGGGCCTCCGGGTGACCGTCAGCGGTCTGGAGGGCCGGGTCGGCGACCTGTTGCAGATCGGTGAGGGCGAGGAAGCAGTCCTGGCCGAGGTCGCAGCTCTGGACGGTGAACGGCTGTCCTGCCTGCCGCTCGGTCCTATTCACGGCCTCGGCACCGGCAGTCCGGTCGTGTCCACCGGCGGCCCGCTGCGCGTGGCGGTCGGCCCGGACCTGCGCGGGCGCATCCTGGACGGGCTGGGTCGGCCGATGGACGGCGGCCCGCCGCTGCGGGGCGATCTGGTGAGCATCGAGGCGGCCCCGCCGTCGGCCATGGAACGTCAACTCGTCGACGCCCCGATGCCGCTCGGCGTCCGGGTGCTCGACACGCTCGTCCCGTGCGGCCGTGGGCAGCGCATCGGCATCTTCGCGGGCTCCGGTGTCGGTAAGTCCACGCTGATGTCCATGATCACCCGGGGCACCACGGCGGAGCTCAACGTCGTCGCCCTGGTCGGCGAGCGCGGCCGCGAGGTGCGCGAGTTCATCGAGCACGACCTGGGACCGGAAGGCCTGGCCCGCTCGGTGGTGGTGATCGCGACGTCGGATACTCCACCGCTGGTGCGGCTGCGAGCCCCGCTGGTGGCGACCCGAATCGCCGAATACTTCCGGGACGAGGGCGGCGACGTCCTCATGCTGATGGACAGCGTCACCCGCGCGGCGATGGCCCAGCGTGAGGTGGGCCTGTCGGTCGGCGAGCCGCCGGCGACCCGCGGCTATCCCCCGTCGGTGTTCGCGATGCTGGCGTCGCTGCTGGAGCGGGCGGGGCCGGGCGCACGCGGCAGCATCACCGGCCTCTACACGGTGCTGGTCGAGGGTGACGATCACAACGAACCGATCGCCGACGCCGCGCGGTCGATCCTGGACGGGCACATCGTGCTGGACCGCAAACTTGCCACCGCCGGGCACTTCCCGAGCATCCAGTCGCTCGACTCGATCTCCCGGGTAGCCAACAAGATCACCACCCCGGAGCAGAAGAGCGATGCAACCGAGCTGCGCCGCATGATGGCGGCCCACCGCGACGTCCGCGAGCTGGTCGAGATCGGTGCCTACGTGCCCGGCACCAATCCAGAAGCGGACCGCGCGACCGCGATCTGGCCGCAGATCACCGCCTTCCTGCGGCAGGGCCTGGACGAGAAGGTCTCCGCCGAGCAAGCCTGGATGCAACTGCGCCAGCTGATCGCGGCTTCCTGATCCTTTTCGGTACGGACACAGCACCGCACCGCCCCCACCAGGCGGCCACGACACGTGGTCCGGGCCATCGCGCCCGCGCCGGGCGAGGGTGCGGGTCATTTCTGTCCGCACGGGCCTGCGCGGCGGCTGCTTCGCCGGGGACGCCGGGGCGGGCGCCTCGCGAGAGAGCGCCCGTGGCGGCTGCGTCGCGAGAAAGCGCCCGCGGCGGCTGCGTCGCGAGAAAGCGCCCGCGGCGGCTGCGTCGCGAGAAAGCGCCCGCGGCGGCTGCGTCGCGAGAAGGCGCCCGGGGCACGCTGGGGAGCAGGTCGGGTGCAGGCGCTCAGTGGTCCAGCCGGGAGGCCGACCGGGAAAGTGAACGGCTCTTCCTGGGAGGTCTCGTGAACCGCTTTTTCCGGCTCGGCCCCGTGCTGCGTGCCCGTAAGGCCCAGGAGGACGCCGCCCGCGGCGCGGTGATCCAGTCCCGCCAGGAGATCCGGGACGCGCAGGCACTAGTCAAGCGACGACAGCTCGATCTGGCCGGTGCGGACGCGCCCTCCGAGGGCACCGCGCGGGCGATGGTCGCGTCGATGGTGGCCCGGCAGTCGATGGCCGCCACGATCGCCGGCGCCCACCGGATGGTCGCCGAGGCCGAAGAGCGGACCAAGGAGAAGGTCGCCGAGCTGGCCGACGCAGCCAAGCGCCGCCGGGCGGTGGAGATGATGGCCGAGCGGCACGCCGAGACCGTCCGCAAGCACGACATGACCGTGGAACAGAACAACATCGACGAGATCGCGGTAACCACAAAGGCCCGCAACGCAGCCCGCGGTGTCGACGCGCAGACCGAGGAGCGCGCTAACGCGCTGCGCACCGGCCGGGGCAGCGTCGCCGACCGGCTCGCCGCCGCAGCCGCTCGCGAGGACATCGCCCGGGAAACCGCGAACTCGGTGGCAGCCCAGCGAGGGATCGACCTGGCGGACGCGCGGGTGGCGATAGACCGCGCTCGTGCGCAGTTGTCGCTTGCCGCTAAGAGCACCCCGGAACCCGCCGAACTCGAAGACGAAGGGAATGCCGACCTCGATCACGGGAGCCGCGCATGATGGGTGTGCAGGGCGTTTTGGCCCGTATCTCCGAGTTGCAGACGCAACTCAGCCCCAATTCAGCCGCCGCGAGCACCATCACCGCCGCCAACGGCAAGACCTTCGCCGGTGCCCTCGCCAGCGCCACCGGCACCACCGGCACGACCTCCTCTGGGGTCACCGGGCAGTCGATCGTCGACGCGGCGAAGAAGTATCTCGGCACCCCGTACGTGTTCGGCAGCACCAATCCGGACAAGGGACTCGACTGTTCCGCGCTGGTGCAGCGGGCGTACAAGGACATGGGCATCGACCTGCCTCGGACGTCGAGCCAGCAGGCCAAGGTCGGCACGAAGGTCGACGGGCTCGCCAACGCCAAGCCTGGTGACATCCTCGCGTTCAACTCACCCGTCGATCACGTCTCCATCTACCTCGGCAACAACAAGATGATCGCGGCGCCGAAGCCGGGCGACGAGGTCAAGATCCAGTCGGTGTACGAGAAGCCGACCCACATCCGGCGCGTTCTCAGCACCGACGCCGCCGCGGGCACCGCAGCCACGACCGCCGCCGGAGCAGCCGGTGCCGTACGCCCGGCCAGCCTGCAGAACTCCTCCTCACTCGCCGGCGTCCCGTACGCGGACATGTTCGTCCGCGCCGGCGCCAAGTACGGCGTCTCGCCGAAGCTGCTGGCCGCCGTGGCCAAGGTCGAGTCGGGCTACAACCCGAAGGCGGTCAGTCCGGCCGGCGCGCAGGGCCTCATGCAGCTCATGCCGGCCACCGCCCGCGGCCTCGGCGTCAAGAACTCCTTCGACCCTGAGCAGGCCATCAACGGCGCCGCGAAGCTCCTGCGCAACAACCTGAAGGAGTTCAAGTCGGTGGACCTGGCGCTGGCCGCGTACAACGCCGGCGGCGGCAACGTGCACAAGTACGGCGGCATCCCGCCGTTCGCCGAGACCCAGAAGTACGTGCCGAAGGTCCAGAAGGCCCTGGCCGCCCTCGGCTGAGCGCCCTGACGAGAAGAGGCACTCCATGACGAGCTCCGTCACCGGTCCGGACCGCAAGTCGGTCGTCGACCCCGGCTCTCGGACGGCGCGGTCCAGCGACGGCGGCGAGGCGTTCGGGTCGGCCCTGTCCGCCGAGCTGGACCGCCCGCAGAAGGAGCAGGTCCGGGACCGTACGCAGGCCGCGCAGGCCCGGGACCGGGCCGAGGACCGCCTCCAGAGTCGTGCCGCCGACCAGCGGGCCGCCGAGCGCGCGGACATCGCGCGGTCCGCCGCCGACCGCATCGCCGGGGACCGGGCCCGTGCGGAACGTTCCGCCGATGCGGCCGTTGCCCGCGGCTTCCAGCTGCGTGCCGCCCAGGACCGTACGGCCCAGCAGCAGCGCCTGTCCCAGGACCGGGCAGCGGCTCGCCGGGCGGCGCAGCGCCCCGAGACCACCCGCTCGGACGAGACTCGGCCGCGGGCGAGCCGTCCGGAGACCGCTCGCCCGGAGAACCGACGGGCTGTCGATTCCCGCCCTGCCGATCAGGTCGAGTCCGCTGAGCCTCGCGAGCACGAGCAGGACGAGCCGAAGACCGAGGCAACCACGACGGCGGCGCATCTCGCCCTTGCTGCGGGCGCCGCTGCGGCCCCAACGGCCACGGCCGCTGCCCCGGACACTGCTGCGGCAGCTGCGGCCTCCGCCGGCACTGCCGCCCCGCTCGACGCGGCAAAGGCTGCGGCTGCGACCGCCCAGGCCGCCACCGCCAACGCCCAGCTCAGCGCGGCAAACGCCGCACTGGTCGCTGCCGACGCTCAGGCCGCCGCTGCCACTGCTACCACCGCCGCCACTGCCGCGACCGCCGCCGCCACGACTGGTCAGCCCATCGCGGCGGCCGGGGCGCAGCCCGCCGTAGCAACCGGCGCGCTGACCGCCACCGCGAACGCGGCACAGGTTGCAACGCCTGGAGCAGCGGCCGCTCCCACCGGCGAACCCACCGCTGCGCCTGGCACTCCGGGCGCGTCCGGCGGCACCCCGGGTGGGATCCCGCTGACCGGCCTCGTAGGCGGTCCCCAGCCGACCACCACCGATGCAGCCGGGCTCACCGGCACTCCGGTGCCGGCGGCTCCGACAGCGAACGGTCCGGCCACCCCGGCTCCGCTCGGGTCCGCATCGGCCCTGCCGGGCACTGTCGCACCGGGTGCGGCCCTTCCGGGTGCTGCTGGCACGGGCCTCCCGGGTGCAGCCGGCACGGCGGCTCCGGTCGTCACGGACCCGAGTGCTGCTGCCGCCCAAGCCACCACATCGGCCGCACCCGTACCTGCGGCCCCGCCGACCACGGCCGTCACGGCCGGGCTGGTGTCCGCGACCGACGCCGCGGCAGCCGCCGCCACGACCGAGGCCGCTGTCGCCCCGCCGGACCCTAACGGCACGCCCACCACGGACACCGAGACACCGCCGCTCGCCGGCCCGACAGCGGAGGGCTCTGCCGGCGGAAACGCGGGCGGCTCGGACAGCGGCGAAGCGGCCGGCGGCAACGCCGGCGGTACGCCAGGCCAGGGAACATTTGCTCCGCAGCCGAGTCAGAGCACGTTCGGGCTACCCGGTCAGGAGGCGCCGGTCGGTATCGCCGGTGTCGCACCCACCGGCCCGGCGGCACCTGCGGCACCCACCGCACCGGTCACCCAGCACGCCCCGGCCCCGCCGCTGCCCGGTCCGATCGCGATGCAGCTGGCCGCGCGGATCACCCCGCTGCGGCTGGACGCCGAGGGGATTCACCGGCTCACCGTCAACCTGCACCCGGTCGACCTCGGTCCGGTGCAGGTCGTGGCCGAGTTCCGCAACGGCGAGATCAACGTTCAGCTCTCCAGTTCGACGGACGCGGGTCACGAGTCGCTGCGCGAGGCGATGGACGAGCTGCGCCGGGAACTGCAGCAGTCCGGGTACGGCAACGCGTCGCTGGACCTGCGCCAGGGCTCCAGCCAAGAACAGGCGCGGCAGCAGTTCGCCTTCATGAACAACGGCGAGAACAGCGGGCGGGGCCAGGGCACTGCCTCGAGCGCGTCGACTGCCGCCCCGGAACCGGTGGAGACCGCCCCACCGATCACTACCGACGCGCAGGGCAACAGCCGTCTCGACACCCGGGCATAAGCTCGCCCGTCCGCAAAATTGGGGCTAAGCGAATCGGCGAGCCCGCCGAACCTGAGTGCGAGGGTCACCACCGCGACATCAGGAGGACCGGCCAATGACTTCGCCGATCAACGGGTTTGTCAGCACCAACTACGACAACGCGAAGGCCACCTCGACGTCGATGTACACCAACAAGACGTCGACGGACGCCGGCAGCGGTAAGAACATCGCCGACCAGGACACGTTCTTGAAGCTTCTGGTGGCCCAGCTCAAGTATCAGGACCCGTCGAACCCGGCGGACTCCACCCAGTTCCTGGCGCAGACGGCCCAGTTCACCCAGGTCGAGAAGCTCGGTCAGATCGCCGAGATGATGCAGGCCCAGCAGTTGATCGGCGCAAGCTCGCTGGTCGGCCGCACGGTCACCTACCAGGACGCCAGCGGCGCCACGCAGACCGGCGTCGTCACGAAGTCCAAGCTCAACGGAGACAGCGAACCGACGATCGTGGTCGGGAACACGGATGTAGCGCTGTCCAAGGTCACGGAAGTCCAGCAGACGGGAGCCGCGCAGCCCGCAGCCGCCGCCACCAGCCCCACCGGCAGCACCAGCCCGACCGGCACGACTGGCACCGCCGCGAGCCCCGCTCCCGGCACCGCCAGCCCTGCCGCGACCACCCCGACCGGCACGACCGCCCCCGCCTCCGCGGGCGCGGCCGCCGCCGGGACGGCAGCCGCTCAGGCTGCCGCCGAGTCGGGCACCATGGGCACCGCTGGACAGACCACGAACACCGCCTCCGATTCCGCTACCACGAAGGAAATCTGACCTATGCTGCGTTCTCTCTTCTCCGGCATCAGTGGGCTCCGCGCACACCAGCAGATGATGGACGTGACGGGCAACAACATCGCCAACGTCAACACCACCGGTTACAAGTCGAGTCAGACGGTCTTCCAGGACACGTTGTCGCAGATGGTCAACGCCGCCGGTGCGCCGCAGAACGACTCGGGTGGTACCAACCCCGCGCAGGTCGGTCTCGGTGTGCGCACCGCGAGCGTCAACGCCAACTTCAGCCAGGGCGCCGCGCAAACCACCGGTAAGTCCGGCGACATGATGATCCAGGGTGACGGCTTCTTCATGGTCAAGGGTGGCGGCGAGACGCTGTACACCCGGGCCGGCTCGTTCACCTTCGACGCCAACGGCTCGCTGACCACGCCCAACGGGCAGGTCGTGCAGGGTTGGGGCGCCGACACCGACGGCGAGGTCAACACGGCGGGTGCGCCGGGGCCGATCAAGCTGCCGATCGGCATCAGCCTCAAGCCCGAGGTGACCGAGAACGTCACGCTGACCGGCAACCTTTCCTTCGAGGCGCAGGTCGGTGAATTCAAGATCATCCCGGTCCCGGTGGTCGACGCGAACGGCGCGTCCAGCACGCTGAACGTACGTCTGCGGAAGGAAAGCGCCACGGAGTGGTCGATGACCCTGCCCGACGGTGGGGACCCGCTCGACCCGTATACGAACCCCGCGACTCCGCCGTACACGATCACCATGCCGAACGGTAAGCCGGTCGACCCGCTGGACCTGACCACGCCGGTCAAGAGCGTGGCGCTCGGCGCATACACCTTCGACATCACCGACATCACCCAGTACAGCGGTCAGACCGAGGCCCGGGTGAGTGCGTCGGACGGTTCGGCGGCAGGCATCCTGAGCTCGTACACGGTGTCGAACACCGGTCAGATCGTCGGTGTGTTCTCCAACGGCATGAAGCAGACGCTCGGCCAGCTCGCCCTGGCCAACTTCAACAACGTCAACGGTCTCGAGAAGATCGGCGACTCGATGTTCCGCAGCACGGTGAACTCCGGCCTCGCCCAGGTAGGCGCCGCGGGCTCGGCCGGACTCGGCCTGATCAACAACGGCGCACTGGAGATGTCGAACGTCGACCTGGCCCAGGAGTTCACCAACCTGGTGATCGCCCAGCGTGGCTTCCAGGCCAACAGCCGCATCATCACGACCTCCGACGAGATCCTCCAGGAACTCGTCAACCTGAAGCGCTAGTAGCCGCACTCTCATCGCCGGCAGAAGCCGGGACGGGCCCCTCGCCCGCCCCGGCTTCTTCATGTCCGAGACAAGCCGGCAGCTCGCACCCGGATAGCGACCGACCCGCGCTCATCGGCAACCGGAAGTACGCCGAAGGGTCAGGTAACGGGCCACGGATGGCCCCACCAGCCGCCGCTAAGACGCCCCAAGGACGGATGTCGTGATTCTCGTAACCCGCCTCAACGGAACCGTTTTCGCCCTCAACCCGGACCTCGTCGAGCGCGCTGACTGCACGCCCGACACGGTCATCACGCTGGTGGACGGCACCAAGTACGTCATCGCCGAGTCCGTGCCCGAGTTCATCGACTCGGTGCGCCACTACCGCGCCTCGCTGATCGCCCAGGCGAGCCGGGTAGAGGCTGAGCCCGCCCTGATGATCCAGCCCGTCGAAGAGCCCGACTCGCAGGCCACCGCGAACGTGCTCCAGCTGCACCGAAAGGACCGCTGACCATGGACCTCGCCGCCATCATTGGTGTTGTCGTCGCCCTGATCATCATCTTCGTGGTGCAGATCCTGGAGGGCGGCACGCCGACCTCTATCCTCCTGCTCCCGGCGATGCTGCTGGTCTTCGGCGGCGCTTTCATGGCCTCCATGGCCGGCGGTGTCATGAAGGACGCGCTGGGCGTCGGCCTCCTGCTGAAGAAGGCCTTCCTGGCCAAGGTCGCCCCGCCGAACGAGCTGGTCGACAACATCGTGAAGCTGGCCGAGCGGGCCCGCCGCGAGGGCCTGCTGGCCCTCGAGGACGCGGTCAAGACGGTCGACCACCCGTTCCTGAAGCGTGGCCTGCAGCTCGCGATCGACGGTACGGACCCGGAGGAGCTGCACGACATCCTCCACGCCGAGATCGCCGCGAAGAAGAAGGCCGACAAGGCCGGCACGAAGATCATCGAGAACATGGGCGGCTACGCACCGACCATCGGCATCATCGGTACGGTCATGGGCCTCGTGCACGTGCTCGAGAACCTGGACAAGCCGGAGACGCTCGGCCACTCCATCGCCGCGGCGTTCGTCGCGACCCTGTGGGGCGTGCTCTCCTCCAACGTGATGTTCCTGCCGCTCGCGGCCCGCCTGACCCGGCTCTCGGGCATCGAGGCGGACGAGATGGAGCTGGTCATCGACGGTGTTCTGGCCATCCAGGCCGGCTCCAACCCGCGACTGGTCGCTCAGAAGCTGCGCAGTCTGCTCCCGCCCGACGCCGCTAAGGCCGCCGAGTCGGCCGCTACGACGAAGAAGGCTGCATAACCATGAGTTCTGGGGGAGGCGCGCGCCGCAAGAAGGGCGGCCACGAGGAGCACGAGGAGCACGTCAACCACGAGCGCTGGCTCGTGTCGTACGCGGACATGCTGACCCTCTTGTTCGTTCTGTTCGTCGTGCTGTTCAGCATGAGCAACGTCGACAAGGCGAAGTTCGCCGAGTTGGCAGCCGGTCTCTCGGCCGGGTTCGGTGCGCAGAGCGCGGCCTTCCAGGGCAGCCCGGCGGTCCTCGACGGGGCCGGCCAGGCGACCAACGTGGTCGCCATCGACCCGGGCACCAACCCGGGTGACGGCGGCACGGGCACCACCGGTATGAGCAAGGAGCAGGCCGACGCGGTGGCCCGGGCCATCAAGGCCGAGGACCGCAAGCAGGCCTCGAAGAACGCCAAGGCTGCCGCCGGCGAGGCGGAGAGCATGAAGGAGATCGAGCGCAAGGTGGCCGACGCCCTGGCCGCCGCGAAGCTGCTCGAGCACGTGAAGTTCTCGATCGACCGGCGCGGTCTGGTCATCACCGTCGTGACCAACGAGGTGGTGTTCGCGGGCAACCGTGCCGAGCTGAAGTCCGGTGGCCGGAAGATCCTCGACGCCATCGCGCCGGCGCTGGCCAAGCTGCCCAACAACGTCGAGGTCGACGGGCACACCAACCAGCTCAAGGCAGCGGTCACGTACTACCCCAGCGGCTGGGAGTTGTCCGCGGCCCGCGCCTCAGCAACAGTGCGTTACCTCGGCGACCACGGTCTGGCCAAGGGCCGGATGAGCGCGGTCGGGTTCTCCGACACCCACCCGCTCGTCGACCCGAAGGACCCGCGGTCGGTCACGATGAACCGCCGTGTCGACGTGGTCGTGCTGACCTCGCTCAACGCCGAGCAGGCGGCGCTGCTGCCGGCGGCGGCCGGCGAGGACGCCAAGTTGCACACCGGTGAGACCACGGCCGCGGCGGCCGCTAAGGCTAAGTCCGCGACCGGCACGTCCGAAACGACCACCGGGACGGCCACTACGGGGGCCACCACCGGCGAGAGCACCACCCACACGACCACGACCACCACGTCCCACGACTGATAGCGACAGGAGGAGTTCCGATGGCAGAAGAGAAGGACGCAGCGGCCGAGGCGCCCAAGAAGTCCAGCAAGATGCTCATCATCATCGTGGCGGCCGTCCTGCTGCTCGGTGGCGGCGGCGCGGGCGCGTACTTCATGTTCTTCAAGGGTGACAAGGCCGAGGCGGTCGAGGAGCCGGTCAAGGGCGCGGTCATCGCGATCAAGGACCCGCTGACCATCAACCTCGCCGAGGGCCACTACCTGAAGATGGGCTTCGCGATGCAGATGACCGAAGAGGCGGGCGAGGAAGAGGTCGACACCGCGGAGGCGATCAACCTGGCGATCGACCAGTACACCGGCATGGAGATCGCCGAGCTGGAGTCGGACAAGGGTCGCGAAGGTGCGAAGAAGGAACTGCTCGAGAAGATCGAGAAGGCCTACAACGTCGACGACAAGCACCTGGTGATGGGCATCTACTTCACCTCGTTCGTCACGCAGTAGTACAGCGATTCGAGTGGGCGGGTCCGCACGGTGCGGATCCGCCCATTCGTCGCGTTGGGCCCGATAGCACGCCTCACGGCTCAGCGGCTTCGCAACCGAGCCGATGAGGACGACGTGACCACCTCTCCGACGCGATCCCCCGGAAAGATGTCCCGCCGCGGCGGGAGCGCGGGACCCACCACGTACGACTTCCGCCGGCCGATCAAGCTTTCGCGGGATCACGTCCGGAACCTGCAGATCGCCTTCGAAACGTACGCCCGCAGCTGTGGCACCCTGCTCACCACCCGCCTCCGGACGATCAGCAGCGTTTCCCTCGTCTCGATCGAGCAGTTGAACTACGACGAGTACGTAGCCACGCTCGCCAACCCGACCGTGATCGCCGTGGTGAACCTGGATCCGCTGCCCGGCACGGTGCTGCTGGAGCTGGCGAGTTCCGCGGTGATGACGGCGATCGACCACATGCTCGGCGGGCCGGGCGGCCCCCAGCCGGAGCGGCCGCTGACCGAGGTCGAGATGCCGCTGCTGCGCGGCCTCCTGGAACGCATGCTCGGCGAGTTGCGGTACGGCTTCGAAACCCTGGTGGACATCCAGCCGAAGCTGCGCGAGATCGAGTACAACGCCCAGTTCCTGCGGGCACACCAGCCCGGCGATGCCGTGGTGATCGCCTCGTTCGAGATGAAGGTCGGCAGCGAGGACTGCGTCGCCAGCATCTGCCTGCCGTTCAACACGATCCTGCCGGTGTTGGAGAAGCAGGAGACGATCGAGCTGACGCCGGCCGAACGGCAGGCGCGGGCGACCGCGCACCGCAACCTGACGGCTGGACTTTCCGCGGCGCCGATTGACGTAGCTGTCCGATTCCACCCCATTCGGATGCGTACCGATGACATCGTGGATCTACGCCCCGGAGATGTCGTGCCGCTGGGACACGCGACCAGCCTCCCGCTCGAGGTGACCGTCAACGAGGCCGTCTTCGCCCATGCAGTCCCCGGTAACCAGGGGGCCCGGCTCGCGTGTCTCGTCGTGCCGTCGCCGCCCAGGGAGGAAGAACGTAGATGACCGCTCCCACCATCACCGACCCGCAGCTCGCGCTGGTCCGGACCGCCGCGCAGGCGGCCCTGGCGGTGCTGCCGACCAGCCGGGAGCTGACAGTCGGCGCGCCCGTGTCGGCGAGCGCCGACATGCTGGCCTCCGGCCAGGCGATCACCGCCAAGTTCAGCGGTGCGGCCACCGGCGAGGTCGTCGTCGTGGTGGGCCAGGACCTGGCCGACGCGCTCAAGGAGAGCCCGCTCGGCGAATTGGACCTGACCGCCGCTGTACGCCCGGCGTTGGAGGCCGCCGCCCGCGCGTTCGGTCCGGTAGTGCTCGATCCGGGCCAGCTGATGGAGCCCGGGGTAGCGCTCAGCGCGGTGGCCGCGAAGCCCGATTCGGTGGCAGTTCCGCTGCTCGACGGCGGTGATATCCGGGCCGTCCTGGCGTTGTCGCTCAGCCCCTGGCCGGCCGACGCGTCCGGTGGCGGCGGGGTGGCACGCCGCGGTACAGCCGAGCCGGCCGCGATGCGCGGTGGCCTGGACATGCTGCACGACGTCGAGATGGAGGTGTCGGCCGAACTGGGCCGCACCCGGATGAGCGTACGAGAGCTGCTGTCGCTGACTCCGGGCGCGATCGTGGAGCTCGACCGGGCGGCGGGCAGCCCGGCGGACCTGCTGGTGAACGGGCGGCTGATCGCGCGGGGCGAGGTCGTCGTGATCGACGAGAACTTCGGCATCCGGATCACGGAGATCATCGCGCCCGGGGCCGGGGAGTAAGCGTTGTTCGAGCTGGCCCTGCGGATCGGTTTCTCGCTTCTGGTCGTCCTCGGCCTGATGTGGGGGCTGGCGCGGATCATCCGTCGGGGCGGCATGCGGAGTGCGCACGGCAACCTGGCCGTGCTGAACCGGCAGGCGCTGAGCCGGGGTTCCTCGGTGGCGGTCGTGCAGGTGGCGGACAAGGCACTGATCGTGGGTGTCACCGACAACCAGGTCAGTCTGCTCGGCGAGACGGACCTGGATGCGTTCGCCCACGGGCCGGTCACTCAGCCCGGTTCCGTCGGCGAGAAGCGCGAGGCGGTGGACGTGCAATCCGGGGATGTGCTGCCGCCGGCGCATCCGTTGGTGCTGCCGCATCACGGCGGCAAGCTGGAGGGTTCGCTGCTGTCCCCGCGCACCTGGACGTCGACGCTCAACTTCATCAGGGATCGGACGGCGAGGCACTGACATGTGGCGTAGAGCGGTCGTGATCCTGTTCCTGGCGCTGGGGGCTCTCCTGCCCGCGGCGGCGGCTCAGGCCACGCCCGCGCCAGCGCCGGCCGCGCCGGCCGTCTACTCCGTCCCGGTCCACTACGAACTGCCGCGAGCGCCCGGGCCGACACCACCGACCGCGCCGAGCGCTCCCGGGTCCATCAACTTCAACGTCAACGGTACGAACCCGGACGGCAGTAAACCGGCCACGTCCCTGGTCATCGTGCTGGGCCTGACGTTGCTGTCGGTGGCTCCCGCGGTTCTCCTGCTGTGTACGGCGTTCACCAAGGTCTTCATGGTCCTCGGCATCACCCGTAACGCGCTCGGGCTGACCAGCATGCCCCCCAACCAGGTCCTCGCCGGGCTCGCGCTGTTCATCAGCCTCTTCATCATGAGTCCGGTGCTGTCCGAGGTGAACGAGCAGGGCGTGCAGCCGTACCTGAAGGGCGACAAGACGCAGTCGGTGGCGTTCCGCGACGGCGTGGAGCCGCTGCGGGAGTTCATGCTGAAGAACACCCGCGAGGACGAGCTCGCTCTGCTGATCAGGGTGTCCGGTCAGGAGAAGCCGGCCAACGCGAACGACGTCGAGCTGACCACGCTCATTCCGGCATTCGTGCTGTCCGAGCTTCGGGCCGCGTTCATCATCGGCTTCGTCATCTTCATTCCCTTCCTCATCATCGACATGGTGGTCTCCGCATCACTGATGTCACTGGGCATGATGATGCTGCCGCCTGTCACGGTGGCAATGCCGTTCAAGATGCTGTTGTTCGTGCTCGTGAACGGGTGGGGGCTGATCATCACCGCGCTGGTGGGCTCGTACCCGAAATGAACTACGACGTCCCGATCGCCAACCTGATCGCGATCTTCCTCGGCGCGGCCCGGGCGGGCGCGTGGTTGATGCTCTGTCCGCCGTTCAATTCGCGCCTCATCCCGGGGCAGATCAAGGTGTTGCTGTCGGTCGGGATCGCCCTGCCGATGGCACCGCACTTGCAGGGCACCTTGCCCTCGATGGAGACCTCGGCGATCATCGCCGCGACGGCTCTGCAAGTGTTCGTGGGGGCGGCGCTGGGCTTCATCACGTACCTGCTCTTCGCGGCGATCCAGGCCGCCGGTGACCTGATCGACGTCTTCGGCGGTTTCACCATGGCCGCCGCCTACGACCCGCTGTCGCAGAACCAGAGCTCGGTCTTCGGCCGCTTCTACAACCTGGTGGCGGCGACCCTGCTGTTCGCCACCGACGGGCACCAGATGGTGCTCCGCGGGTTCATGGAGTCTTACAAGACGCTGCCGCTCAACTCCAGCTTCTCGATGGAGACGCTCAACCGGCTGCTGATCGAGGGCGTGGCCGAGATGTTCGTGTCGGCGATCCAGATCGCCGGCCCGCTGATCGCCGTGCTGTTCCTGACCGATGTCGCGTTCGGTCTGCTCAACCGGGTGGCGCCGGCGCTGAACGCGTTCCAGCTCGGCTTCCCGGCGAAGATCTTCCTGGTGCTCACCCTCTCGGGTACGGCGATCGCCCTGCTGCCCCGAGTGTTGGACGGCGTGATCGACAAGGCGGTCAGCGCGGTCGTCCACCTCAGCGGCGGGGGGTGATCCGTGTCCGGGGAGAAAACCGAACAACCGACACCACAGAAACTCAAGAAGGCCAAGCAGGAAGGCCAGATCGGGCGGAGTCAGGACGTCGGCGCCTGGTTCGGCATGCTGGCCGCCAGCATCATGTTGCCGCGCACGCTGGGCTCCGCGATGGACCACTCACGGGAGCTGATGGCGAAGATCCCCGAAGTCATCGCCAACCCGGATCCGCAGGTCGCGCTCGGCATCCTGAAGGACGGCCTGATGAGCGCGGGCTGGGCGGTGCTGCCGCTGGCGTTGACGATGATGGCGGTCGGCATCGCGGCGGCCGGCGCCCAGGGCGGCATCCGGGTGGCTACCAAGCTGTTCATCCCGAAGTTCAACCGGCTGAACCCGCTGCCCGGCATCAAGAAGATGTTCGGCCCGCAGTCGTTGTGGGAGGGCACCAAGGCTTTGATCAAGACCGGCGTCCTGGCGGGCGTGCTCTACGCGACCATGAAGGACATCGTGCCGGTGTTGATGACCGCGGGTCGGTTGCAGATCGGCTCGCTGCTCGGCGTGGTGTCCGACGCCGCCCTCTCGGTGATCCGGGCCGCCTCGGTCGCCGGCATCGTCATGGCCGCTGCCGACTACTTCGTCGTCCGTAAGCGCACCAACAAGCAGCTGCGCATGACGAAGGAAGAGGTGAAGCAGGAGAACAAGAACTCGGAAGGCGACCCGCACCTCAAGGGTCACATCCGGGCCAAGCAGATGGCGATGGCCCGCAACCGGCAGATGGCTGACGTGCCGACAGCCGACCTGGTGCTGATCAACCCCACGCACGTGGCGGTGGCCCTGCGCTATGACCCGGAGAAGGGTGCGCCGCGGGTGTTGGCCAAGGGCCAGGGCGCCATCGCGCAGAAGATCAGGGACCTCGCCACGGAGCATCGCATCGCGCTCATCCAGGACGTCGCGCTGGCCCGGGCCTTGGAAAAGGGCGTGGAGGTGGGGCAGGAGATCCCGCCGGAGTTCTTCGGGGCGGTAGCGAAGGTCCTGGCCTTCGTGATGAGCATGAAGTCGCGTGGGTCAGCGGCGGGTGTGCATCGCAACCCGAACGCCACGGCAACGGCCGCTTAGTCCGAATCTGGGAGATTTCCTCACATCACGGCCGCCACTGCGGGACTATCAGCAGGTGGAAGGGGGGCCGTGAAGAGTCGTAACCTGAGCAAGTTCGCCGTCCCCATCGGGGTCATCGGCATCATCGTCATGATGGTCGTGCCCCTGCCGACCTTCCTGCTCGACCTGCTCATCGCCACCAACATCACCGGCGCCCTGCTGATCCTGCTCGTCGCGATGTTCGTGCAGCGCCCGCTGGATTTCTCCGTCTTCCCGGCCCTGCTGCTGGTCATGACGCTGTTCCGGCTCGCCCTGAACATCAGCGCGACCCGGCTCGTGCTCCGCGACGGCGACGCCGGCAAGGTCATCCACGCGTTCGGCGACTTCGTCGTCGGTGGCTCGCTGGTCATCGGCCTGGTGATCTTCCTGATCCTGATCATCGTCCAGATGGTCGTCGTCACCAAAGGTGCCGAGCGGGTCGCCGAGGTCGGCGCCCGGTTCACCCTCGACGCCATGCCCGGTAAGCAGATGGCGATCGACGCCGACCTCAACGCCGGCCTGATCGACGAGGCCGAGGCCAAAGTCCGCCGGGCCGACGTGGCCGCCGAGGCCGACTTCTACGGCGCCATGGACGGTGGCTCCAAGTTCGTCAAGGGCGACGCCATCGCCGCCATCATCATCACCGTGATCAACCTGGTCGGCGGATTCGCGGTCGGCATCCTCCAGCACGGCCTCTCCCCGGCCGACTCGATGAACCAGTACAGCCTGCTGACCGTCGGCGACGGCCTGGTCTCGCAGATCCCCGCCCTGCTGCTGTCGGTCGCCACCGGTCTGATCACCACCCGCTCCGCGACCTCCGGCGACATGGGCTCCAGCGTCACCGCCCAGCTCGGCCAGAACAAGCTCGCCCTGCGCATCGCCGGCGGCGCCGCGCTCGGCCTCTGCGTCATCCCCGGCCTGCCGAAGGTCCCCTTCCTGATCATCGGCGCGGTCACCCTCTTCATCGCCCAGCGGATCAAGGACCCCGAGCCCGAGGCGGTCGGCGCCGGCGCTGCGGGAGCCCCCGAGGTTGAACGACCTCCGCCGGACTCTCCCGAGCAACTGCTGGGCGAAATGCGCGTCGACCCGCTGGAACTGGCCCTGTCGCCCGACCTGGTCGACCTGGTCGACACCAACGGCGGCGACCTGCTCGACCGGGTCCGTGCGCTGCGCCGCAAGATGGCCCTCGAGCTGGGCGTCATCATGCCGCCGGTCCGGACCCGCGACGACCTGGACCTGCCGCTGTCGTCGTACGCGATCCGGATCTCCGGGGTTGACGCCGGCAGTGGGCAGGCCCCGCCCGGCACCGTCCTGGCGATCGGCGACAGCCTGCAGGCGCTGCCCGGCCGGGCCGGCATCGAGCCGGTCTTCGGTCTGGCCGGCAAGTGGGTCCCGGCGGAACTGCACTACCAGGCCGAGCTGTCCGGCGCGACGGTCGTGGACCGGGCCTCGGTGATCATCACGCACCTCGCCGAGATCGTCCGGCAGAACGCCAGCCGCCTGCTCGGCCGCGAGGACGTCCGGAACCTGACCGAGATGGTCAAGCGCACCCACCCGGTGGTGGTCGAGGAGCTGACCCCGACCCTGCTGAGCCTCGGCCAGATCCAACGGGTGCTGCAGGGACTGCTCGACGAGGGCGTACCCATCCGCGACCTGGTCCGGATCTTCGAGTCCCTGTCGCTGCGCGCCAAGATCTCCGTCGACCACGACGGCCTGGTCGAAGCCGCCCGCGCGGCACTGGGCCCGGCGATCGCCGCCCAGTACGCCGCCGACGGCCGGCTCACGGTCATCACCCTCGAACCGATGCTCGAGCAGAGCCTCCTCGAATCGTTGCGCCCCAGCGAGACCGGCGCCTTCATGGCGATCGACGGGATGCGCGCCGAGGCGATCGTGACCGAGGCCGGCCGGCTGGTCGAGGCCGCCGAACAGTCCGGCATCACCCCGGTGCTGGCCTGCTCACCGCAGCTGCGGCTGCCGCTGATGCGTCTCCTGCGCGCCGGTTCGCGCCGCGTGCAGGTGCTGTCCTATTCCGAAATTTCAGGTTCCACCGCACAGATCGAGACCATGGGGGTGGTGAACGGTGCCTACGCGGGTGCTGCTTGAGGGTCCGGCCATCGAGCCGTTGCTGGCGCAGGTGCGCGACGAGTACGGCTCCTCGGTGCGGATCATCTCGGCGGACAAGGTCCGAACCGGGGGCTTCGGCGGGTTCTTCGCCAAGCAACACTACGAGCTGTCCGTCGAGGTCCCCGACCCCGGCGAGCGGGGGGAAGCGCCACTGCGCCGGCCGCCCGCGCCGGTCGACGACGGTCCGCAGACGCTGGAGCAACTGCTGGCCGGCGCGGAGTCGCGGGACCGGATCGCACCGGCCGGACCGGGCATCGGCGACCGTGCAGCCGGCCGGGACGCGGGATTCGGCGACGTCGACGCGGCGGTGGGCGGTCGCGGGCCGGCCCTCGACGGTCCGGGACCGGGCCGGGCGCTGTCCGATCCGGGATCGGCATTCGCCGAGTTGATGGCGAACCTCGACAAGGCGGAGGCCTACAACCGGCCGCCCGCCCCGATGCCGGAAGCCGACCGGCCGGACAACCCTGCGGTGAAGCCGTTCCGGCCCGCGCAGGCCAGCGGCACGGCCGTCAACAGCGGCGCCAACGCCGGCCTGGGTGGGCTGGGGAACAGTGGAATGGGGACAGGTGGCATGGGCAACTCCGGCTTGGGCGGCGGCGCTGCCGGCGCTACCGCGGCGGGGGGCATCAGCTCGCTGCCGTCCGTACCGTCGCTCGCGGAACTGATGGGCGGCCTCGGGGTGAACGACCACCCACCGTTCCAGGCGAACACGGCGGCCAACCGGGCCGCGCAGAACCCGGCACCGCCGCGCACCCCGGCTGCCGCGTACGGCCTCGCGCCCACCTCGCCGGCGCCGGCCCCCACCTCGCTGGCCGAGTCGTTGGGCGGGCTGGGTCTCGCACCCACGTCCGCGATGCCGGCGACGACGGCCCACGTGACCACGGCGCCGCCGGCCGTGTACCGGCCGCAGCACTTCGACACGGTGCAGCAGAACCTGATGCGGGTCGGCATGCCGGAGGAGATGGCCGCGGAGATCACCGGCGGGGACACCTACGCGGGTGTGCTCGGTGTGCTGGCCAGCCGTCCGTCCGCACCCGGGGTGCCGGACGCGCCGGGCGAAATCCTGATCCTCGCGGGCGACCTCGACCACGCCGTGCCGATCGGCCGCAAGCTGTGTGAACAGGCCGGACTCGACCAGGCGCACCTGCTGCTGGGTGGCCCGTCCGCGGCGGGCACCGGCATGCACTCGTCGCGGATCCTCGGCGATCCGGGCACGGCGGTGACCAAGGCCGAGAAGCTGCAGAATGCCGACCATGCGTGGATCGTGGTGGTCGACGCGGCGGTGGGGCGTACCGATCCGATCTGGGTCAGTGACATGTGCGATGCGCTGAAGGCGACGGCGGTGTGGGCGGTGGTCGACGCGACCCGCAAGACCAAGGACACCGCCCGGCACCTGCGCGCGCTGGGCGATGTCGAGGCGCTGGTGGTGCACAACGTGGACATCACCTCGGACCCGGCCACCGTGCTGGGACTGGACGTGCCGATCGTCTCGCTGGACGGCAAGCCGGCGACGCCACACTCGTGGGCGGCCCTGCTCTGCGCCCGGATCGCCGCGGATGTGGTGCCGATGGCCGCCCTACCGCGCCGGCCCGCCAACCGGGGGTAACCGGTGATCCGGCCCTCCGTCCTGCTGTTCGCGCTGCTGATGAGCGCGCCCGCGGTGTATCGCTACGTGCTCGACGAGATCGACGTCACCGAGGTGCTGATCCGGTTCCTGATCGCAGTGCCGATCGCCGCGATCCTCCTCGCCGGGCTGCGCTACGTCACCGCGGGCTACGGCAGGAGGGAGGAGCCGGGCACCCGGGTCACCCCCACCCCCGACACCGGCGACCCGAAACCCGAGCAGACATAACCGACACGCGTTGACAGTTCGTTCATAATCCGCCTTTAGTGGCGTATGTTACTTCCGGTGCGCGACTGCCCACCGGAGGTGAACTGTGCCCACTGACCGTCCGATCATCGTGGTCGGCTGCCCGCGTTCGGGCACGACGATGCTGCAGCTCATGCTGCACGCCCATCCACGGATCGCGATCCCGCCCGAAACCCGCTTCGTGCTCGCCGCATTCCGCGAATACAAGCAGTTCGGGGACCTGCGCGTGCCGGACAACCGGCGCGCCCTCGCCCGCCGGATCGTCGACCAGCGCGAAACCCGATTCTGCGACCTCGGCCTCGACGCCGACGAGATGGTCGAGCACATCGCCGCCGGCCCCGGCACGCTCGGCTCGGTGCTGGCCACGATCTTCCAGCGGTACGCGGCCCGTTTCAGCAAGCCACGCTGGGGCGACAAGCGGCCGGCGTACCTGCACAACGTCGACATCCTGCTGCGGCTCTTCCCCGACGCCCAGTTCATCAACATCGTCCGCGACGGCCGGGACTGCGTGGCCTCGCTCAAGGAGATGTCCTGGTACCGCAAGGACCTCTACGCGATGGCGGCCGGCTGGGCGCGTGCCGTCGACGACGCCCGCCGCGCCAAGCGCAAGCTAGGACCGACGCAGTGGTACGAGCTGCGCTACGAGGACCTCGTCGCGGATCCGCACGCTCGGCTGGCTGAGCTGTGCGCGTACCTGGGGGAAGAGTTCCACCCGGCCATGGCGGAACCATCGGCGGTGGCGGAGGTGGCGGTGCCGTCGTTCAAGACCTGGCATGCGCGTACGCACGCCCCGGTCACCACCCAACGCGTCCAGAGCTGGCAGAGCCGCCTGACGCGAGAAGAGATCGGACTGTGCGAGGCGGTGCTGGGCAGTCGCCTGGTCGCCCAGGGCTACGAGCTCTCGGGTGGGATCCGCCCGGCCCGGTCAGAGCTGCTGCGGTACGGCTGGACGGCGACACCCCAGCGGTTCGACCCGGCCCGCCGGAGCATCAGCCGGGTAGCCAGTCAGCTGCGCCGCGACGAGGATCTGGCGTACGTCCCCGTCGAGCAGGCGCCGGCCGCGGTGTTGCACCGGCAGGCCGCCCCGGCCGCGGTGGAGTCGGAGAGCCGGGTCGACGCGGCGCAGTAGCAGGACAAAGCACGACGCACAACGGCGGGCCGGGAGCTGATCCCGGCCCGCCGTTGTGCGTCGTGTCTGTCAGTTGACGAGAGACAGAGAGAACTTGCCCTTGCCGTAGCGGGATACCTCGATCGAGAGGTCCAGCCGCTTGCCGAGCGCGAGGAGCTGCGCCCGCGCGTCGTTGGGCAGGTCCATGCCGGGGTAGATGACCTGGTAGAGCTTCACGCCCGGCGAGCCTTCGCGGTTGAGCAGGCTGGTGAAGACGTTGAACAGCTCGAAGAGGTTCTCGGCGATGTTCGGGAAGAGCGTCTTCTCCTCGATGCTGTCCTCGGCGGCGCCCACGGGAAGCAGGCCGAGGGCGGCGCCCGCGTTGGCGGCGAGGCTCAGTGTCATCCCCGCCACCGCGTAGAGCTGCTGGGTGGTCTTGTCGGTGTAGATGGCGATCGCGCCGGTGGGCAGGTTCTCGGCGGTCATGGGATCGCCGGGCTGGACGTTGACGTCCCGGCCCAGGAGGTCCTCGAAGAGGTTGCGGACGGCGAGCGGGGCGGGAAGGACCGAGGTGTCAGACATGGCTATATCATCCCAAAATAGGAGAGAAGACCTCATCGAATTGCTCTGCAGTGAATGGCTTGACGATGAAGAAGGCCGAACCGGCGCTCTCGGCTGCGCTCTTCATCTCGTCGGTGCACTCGGAGGTGACGAAGCCGAACTTGACGTTGTTCCCCGCCGCCCGCAGCTTCCGGAGCACGTCGATGCCGGTCATCTCGGGCATGTTCCAGTCCGAGATGATCAGGTCCGGCTTCTCCGAGTCGGCCATCGCCGCAGCCTGGGCGCCATCCGCGGCCTCGACGAGGTCGTGCCCGTCGAAGCCGGCCTGGCGCAGCGTCCGGGTCACGATCTGGCGCATGACCCGACTGTCGTCCGCGATCAGGATCTTCATGCCGCACCTTCCTGCTGCTTGATGCTCTGCCACATCGAGATGGAGATCGGTTCGCCGTCCCAGACGCCGTACAGGCCGCTGATCTGCTCGGCTGACGGGTAGTAGGACGCGGTGTCGGGCGCCAACACCACGGTCGGCAGGGACAGGAAGCAGCCCGCCGGGAGCATGGCCTTGACGTTGCCGCCGACGATGTTCGCCAGCTCGCCCAGCACGTCCGAGACGTCTTCCTGGCCGACCTCGTCCAGCTCCATCGCGAGGAACGCCGCGGCAGACTTCTTCGCGGCCTGCAACGAGGAGGCGTAAACGAGGTGCCCGTGCCAGGTGCCGGTGATCGAGACGGTCGAGTGCACCTCGGTCGCCTGCTTGTCGTCGCCGGTCATGATCAGCGGGTTGATGCCCTCGGGATCCAGGTACGACACCCAGACCTGTTCCACCATCTCGGCGAGGTCACCCTCGCTCACCACGGTTTCGACACTCATGAGCTCGCTCCGGTCGGTACCAGGCCCAGCAGGGCCAATTTTTCGATCATCGCGCCCTCGGTGAAGGGCTTGATCACGTATTCGTGGGCGCCCGCGGCCAGTGCCCGGACGATCTGACTCTGTTCGCTCTCGGTCGTGACCATGACCAGCGTCATCTCCCGCAGGCGCGGCTCCGCCCGCACCTTGGTCACAAACTCGAGCCCGTTCATGTTGGGCATGTTCCAGTCGATGAGGGCCAGTTCCGGCACCTCGGTCATCGTGGTCAGCAGGTCCAGTGCCTCCTGGCCGTCACCTGCCTCGATCGCCTCGAAGTTGAGTTTCGCGACGATGCGCTTGAGAATCATCCGCATAGCCCGCGAGTCATCGATCACCATGGCGCGCACCGCAGCTCACCCCTTCCTTGCGGCGCCTGCTGGCACCGCGCTTCGCACTCGGTAGGCAGAGGTCCGGCCGGCCGCCACCCGTTCGTAGTTGTCGTCGATCCCGATCGTCGTCTCGGCCGCGCCCAGGAAGAGCCAGCCGTCCGGCCGCAGCAGTCGGGCCACGTTACGCAGCACCGACTTCTTCGTCGCGACGTCGAAATAGATCAAGACGTTGCGCAGGAAGATCACGTCGAACGGGGGTACGGAGGGCAGCGGCGCCGTCAGATTCATGTGCTTGAAGCTGACATTGCGCCGCAGGTGCGGTGCGACCCGCCAGTGTGCACCGGCCCGCTCGAAGTACTGGACGAGCTGAGCGGCCGGCAGACCCCGGTTGACCTCCACCTGGCTGTACTCGGCCGCTTCGGCTCGCTTCACCATCTCGGTGGAGATGTCGCTTCCCATGATCTCGTATCCCCAGCCGGTGGGGAGCGATTCTTGCAGGGTGATCGCGAGGCTGTACGCCTCCTGCCCGCTGGAACTCGCCGCGGACCAGAGCCGTACCTTGCGGGTGGAGCCCCGACTCTTGACCAGTTCGGGCAACACCACGTCGGTCAGCGCCGTGAACGGCTCCCGGTCGCGGAACCACGACGTCTCGTTCGTGGTGAGCGCGTCGATGATCCGCCGTTGGTCGGCCGGGTTCGGTTTGCGCTGGAGATTGGCGAGGAATTCGGCGACGCTGGCGGCACCGACCTGGCGGGCCACCGGGATCAGCCGGGCCTCGACGAGGTACTCCTTGCCGGGCGCCAGCACGATCGCGGCTTCCCGGCGGACCAGCGTCGAGACGAAGGCGAAGTCAGCCTGTGACAGCGTCATCGGGTCACCGCCGTCGCTCGTGGCGCGCGGCCCACCTGTACCCGCTGGATCAAGGCCGCCGCGATCTTGCCCAGCGGCAACACCTCGTCGGCCAATCCCGCGCCCACCACGGCACCGGGCATCCCCCAGACCACCGAGGTCGCCTCGTCCTGCGCCAAAATCTCGGCGCCTGCGTCACGCAGCACCTTCGCACCACCTCGTCCGTCGTATCCCATGCCGGTGAGAACCGCCGCGTACGACGCCGCCCCGAAGAGCGACGAGACCGAGCGGAACATCACGTCGACCGCCGGACGGCACGAGTTCTCCGGCGGCGCGCCGCTGAGCTGGGTCAGCGTCGCGGTGTTCCGGCGTTGCAGCACCAGGTGCTTGTCGCCGGGAGCGATATAGACCGTGCCGGGCATGAGCTCCATCCCGTCGCCCGCCTCCACCACGCGCAGCGGGGTGCTGCGATCGAGGCGTTCGGCGAACATCCGGGTGAAGACCGGCGGCATGTGCTGGGTCACCACGATCGGCACCGGCAGGTCCGTCGGCAGCGACTGCAGCACTTTGGTCAGTGCGTCCGGGCCGCCGGTCGACGACCCGATCGCGATGATGTCGATCCGCCCGTTCGCCGTCCGCCGGACCGGCCGCACCGGTGCGGCCGGCGCGGGTCCGCCGGGGCGTCCCGGCATGGTGCCGGGTCGGCCGGGCATGCCGGGACGCAGCCCCGGCGGCGGGGCGAGCCCCGGCCGCTTCAGCGGCTGGCCGGGGCCGGGCCGGGGCGGCGCTGCCGTCCGACGGCCCGCGAGCGCGTGGATCTTGGGTACGAGCTGTTCCCGGACGGCCGCGATGGATTCCGCAATGGAGCCGACGTTGCTCGGCTTGGTCACGTAGTCCGTGGCGCCCGCGGCCAGCGCTTCGAGCGTCGCGCTGGCGCCCGCGGCGGACAGCGTGCTGAACATGATCACCGGGATGAGCTTGTGCCGCTTGCGCAGCTCACGCACCGCCGCGATGCCGTCCATCTGCGGCATCTCGATGTCCATCGTGATGGCGTCCGGCTTGAGCTGATCGATCTTCGGCTGGGCCAGCAGGCCGTTCGCCGCGGTGCCGACCACCTCGATGCCGGGCGCGCCGGTGAGCGAGTCCACGATGAGCCTGCGGACCACCACGGAGTCGTCGACGACGAGAACTCTGATCATCGCTTCCCTCCGCCTCTCATCCGAGCCACGCCGGGCCGAGCGCCGCGACGACCGGCGACAACAACCGGTGTGCCGTACTGGTGTCCAACAGGTCCCGCACGACGAGGGCCTGAACCGCGCCGCTGAGCATGTTCCAGACCCCGCCGGCCCGGTCGGCCAGCGGAATCGCCGCCGTGTCGATCGCCTGCACGAGCAACATCTGCGCCGCGGCCGCCGTCCGCACCCGGTCCGACAGGTACGCCGCCCACGACGCCGAGTGCACCGCCGGCGACCAGCCACCAGCGTTCTTCCGGGCGTCCTCGGCCGACTGGGTCAGCCGGGCGAGGTCGTTCGGCGTGATCGACCGCAACCGGTCGAGCAGCGCCGAGACCGCGTAATGGTGCGGTCCCAGGTCGATCGGTTTGCCGGCGGGCAGCTTGCGCACCGCCGCCACCCAGCCCGCGCCGAGCATCCGGCGCGACGTCTCGTCGAGCACTTCCCGCAGATAGCTGGCCACGGCGGCGTCGCAGAGCAGGGCTGTCGCCGAAGCGGCCGTCTCGGTCTGCGTGGCGTCGCGGCCTTTGCCGGTCCACGTCCACGCCATCACGTCGTACCGCAGGCAGGTGAGCAGGGCGTCGACCGAACCGATCGGCGCCCGTTCCACCAGGGCCAGCGAGCTGGCCGCGTCGTCCGCCTTCATGCCCTTGAGCGACGGCAGCTTGCGCGCAGCGCTCTCCACTTCCACCCAGAGCGGGCCGCGAACCCCCTCGTCGGGCAGCCGTTCCGCAAGGATCGGCAGGTCCCCGACGCTGAGGCGCAGGGCGCGCAACAGCACCTCGGCGGTGGCCGACCCGCCGCCGAGGCGGGTCAGGTCGAAACCGAGGACGGGGGCGCTGACCAGGCTGTACATCAGGCGGTGGCTCGAGACGTGTCGACGGCCTGGTTGACGTCGAGGGCCAGCATCAGCCGGCCGTCCATCTTGAACGTGCCGGTGACCAGCTCGCGGGTGGACCCGGCGAGCGTGTCCGGCGGCGGCTCGAACGCGTCGTCGTCCAGGTCGACCACCTCGCCGATCCGGTCCACGAGCAGGCTGACCGGCTCGCCGTCACCGCGCAGGATCACGTTCATCACGGGACCCTGCAGGGCCTGGCGGGCGAGGCCGAGCTGCACCCGCAGGTCGACCGCCGCGATCACCTGACCGCGCAGGTTGAACAGCCCACCGACCGCGGGCGGCGCGAGCGGCACCGGGGTGTACTCGTTGTACGAGAGCACCTCCTGCACGGTGTCGACCTCGACGCCGAACAGCTGACCGGCCACCTCGAAGGTGGCGAACTGGCGGCTCGCCATCTCAGGCCTCCACCAGCATGTCGGCGCCGGACATCTCTTCATAGAAGTTCGGGTCGGCGGCGAGGATCGCCCGGCGTACGTCGAGCAGCTCGGTGACCCGCTGCTGGATGACCGCGGTGCCGATCAGACCGTCCTCCTCCGCGTCGCGGCGCGCGGTGGTCGAGTTCTCGGCGATGTCGACGATCCGGTCCACGACCAGCGCCACGCTGCGGCCTCCCTCGCTGTAGACGACCACCGACACGGTGTCGCCCTCTTCAGTCTCGCTGTACGCCCCCAGCAGGTGCGACAGCCGCACCAGCGGCAGGATCTGACCGCGGTACTGCACGACTTCGCGGGAGCCGGCCTGCTCGATGCGGTCCCGCGGGAACTCCTCCAGGCGGGTGACCGTGTCGAGCGGGATCGCCACTCGGCGCTCGCCGACCGCGGTGATCAGCAGGCGTTCGCCGGTGCCGGCTCCGGTGGTCGCCCGGGACGAGCCGATGAGGTTCTCGCGCCCGGAGTCGACAGCGAGGTGCGAGCGGCGGGCCAGAGCGGAGGCGTCGAGGATCAGGCCGACTTTGCCGTCGCCGAGGATCGTGGCGCCGGCGTAGAGGCCGATCTCCTTGAAGCGGCTGTTGAGTGCCTTGACCACGACTTCCTCGGTGTTGAGGACGCGGTCGACGACGAGGCCGAAGCGGCGCCCGTCGGCTTGCAGCACCATGATGTAGACGCCCTGGTCGCCGCTGGGGTCCAGGCCGAGGGTCCGGTCCAGGCGGACGAGCGGGAGCAGCTTGCCGCGCAGGCGGTAGACCGGTGCACCGGAGGCGTACTCGATCTTTGTGGACTGGCCGTCGATGAAGACCAGCTCGAGCACCGCAACCTGCGGCACCACATAGCGCTGGTCACCGCAGTCGACGGTCAGAGCCTGGATGATCGCCAGGGTCAGGGGGATGGTGAGGCGCCAGACCGTACCCTGGCCCAGGGTCGAGTCGACGCTGACCGCGCCGCCGATCCGTTCGATGTTGGTCTTGACGACGTCCATGCCGACGCCGCGGCCGGACACGTTTGTCACCTTCGCCGCGGTCGAGAAGCCGGGCTGGAAGACCATCGCCATGATCTCGCGCTTGTCCATGCCGGGAACCTGCTCGGGCTTCAACAGGCCCTTCTCGACGGCCTTGGCGGCGATCCGGTTGACGTCCATGCCGGCACCGTCGTCGGCGACCTCGACCGCTACGTGTCCGCCCTCGTGGTAGGCGCGCAGCGTCAGGGTGCCCTGCGGGTCCTTGCCGGCCGCGGCCCGCTTGTCGGCGTCCTCGATGCCGTGGTCGACCGCGTTGCGGACCAGGTGGGTCAGCGGGTCCTTGACGGCCTCGAGCAGGCTGCGGTCGAGCTCGGTCTCCTTGCCCTCCATGACCAGCTCGACCTTCTTGCCGAGCGAGTTGGAGAGGTCCCGGATGACGCGGGGCAGCTTGGACCAGATGTGCTCGATGGGCTGCATCCGGGTCTTCATGATGCCCTCTTGGAGTTCAGAGGTGATCATGCCGAGCCGCTGGGCGCTGCGGACCAGGCCGGAGTCGCCGAGGTCCATCACGCCGCGGACGAGTTGGTTCCGGGCGAGCACCAGCTCGCCGACCATGTTCATCAGGGTGTCGAGCAGGTCGACGTCCACCCGGATCGCGCTGTCCGCGACGCTGCGCTTGGGCGTCTGCGCCTGCAACGCCTCGTGGACTTCGGCCGGCTGGGTCTTGCCCTCCTCGAGCAGGATCGTGCCGAGCTTGCGCTCGTCGCCGTCGAGTTGTGCCTGGAGCGCGGAGCCGACGTCTGTGGCCGCCACTGCGCCGGTCTCGACCAGGATTTCGCCGAGGGGGCGGCGCTGCTCCTCGACCGGCTCGGGAGCCGGGCGGAGGCCCTTCTCCTCGAGCGGTTCCGGCTGCTCAGCCGGGGCGGGAGCCGCTTCCGCGGCCGGGGCTGCGGCAGGGGCCGCGGCGGGCGCGGCAGCAGCCGCGTCGCCGGGTGTGTTCATCTGCGCATGGACGGCGGTGATGATGCTGTTGACATCAACTTCGCCCTCGTTGCCGTCCTGCTCGATGGCCTCGAGCAGCGAGCGGACGCCGTCGATCGTGGCCAGCAGCGTGGTGATGGTGGTGGGAGTGACCGGCTGGACGCCGTCCCGCAGCCGGGACAGCAGTGACTCGCCCGCGTGGGCGAGGGTCTCCAGCCGGGTGAAGGCCAGGAAGCCACTGGTGCCCTTGATCGTGTGGATCGCCCGGAAGATGCGGGCGATCAGGTCACGCGAGGCCGGGTCCTGCTCCAGCGCCACGAGGTCCCGGTCGATCTGGTCCAGGTTCTCGTGGCTTTCCATGAGGAATTCGCCGACGATCTCGCCAAGGTCTTCCAACGCCCTACCTCCTGCTCGTTTCCCAAATCCCTCATCGACCCCCCGGAGCCCCACCTGAGGACACCCCGGACCGCTACGGGTTGCGGCTCAGTTGTCACCACCCGGGCGCCGGTAGCGGTAGCCGAATCCGCGGACGGACTCGATCGGGGATTCGTCGGGATCCGACCATCCGAGCTTGCGGCGCAACCGCAGCACGGCGAACTTGACCCGTTCCTGGCCGATGCCCGTGGGGTCGTCCCACGCCTGGGTCAGGAGTTGGTTGGGGCTCAACACTGCGCCGGCGTGCCGGACCAGGGCGTTGAGCAGCCGGAACTCGGTCGGCGTGAGGCGCTTCTCGTCGCCCTTGACGTAGACCCGGCGTTTGGTCGGGTCCAGGTGGACCAGGCCGTCGTCGTAGATCTGGCTGGCCCAGCTGTTCTGCCCGCCGGACGAGCGACGCAGCAGCGCCTCCACCCGGGCCAGCAGTTCGTTGTTGGCGAACGGCTTGGTCAGGTAGTCGTCGGCGCCGCCGCGCAGGCCGCGGACCTTCTCCGCCTCCTGGCCGTGGGCGGTCAGGACCAGCACGGGTACGTCGGACACGTCCCGCAGCCGCTCGAGCACCTGCCAGCCGTCCATCTCCGGCAGGCCGACGTCGAGCACCACCAGGTCGGGGTGTTCGGCGTACGCCTCCTTGAGGCCGGTGCGCCCGTCGCCCGCGTGGGCCACCTCGTATCCGGCCCGGCTGAAGAGCAGCCGCAGGGCCAGCGCGATGTCCGGGTCGTCCTCGACCACGAGCAGTCTGCTCATGCGCTCGTCACCATGCCCTCCGCCTCCGCCCCCGCGCGTCGCACGGCTGTGCCCACCGGGCGCGGCACGCGCTCGGTTCTGTGGGTCAGCGTCTTGCTCACACCCCCCGCGGACGCGGGCGGCGAAGATGAAATGTCCAAAACCACGATAGCGTGACGTGTCTGTTCATATACGGAAAGTTATAGTTCAGCGTGCGAACCCCCACGAACGTCTTCGCGCTTCAGGCTCGGTTCCTCGCGGTCATCTCGCACGAGCTGCGAACGCCGCTGACCACGATTGCTTCGTTCACCGAAAGCCTCGACACCGACGACCTCGCCCCGGCCGAACGCTCGGTGGCGCTGGCTGCCGTCCGCCGCAATACCGACCGGATGCTGCTGCTGGTCGACGACCTGATGGTGGTAAGCCGACTGCAGACCGGCGACCTCGACCTGTGGCCGACGGCGGTGGACCCGGCCCTGGTGATTCGCGAGGTGGCGGAGCTGCTGGCGAGCCAGGAGCCGTACACCGCCGCGACCGTGGACACGGCGGGCGGCCCACCGGTGTCCGCCGACGCGTCGCTGCTGCGGGACCTCTTCTACGCGGTGATCGGTACAGTCGCGAGCGCCGCCGCCGACCGGTCCGCCACGGTGAGCACCGAGGCGAGCGATACAGGCTGGCGAATCACCGTGACCGCCCGGCAGGCCGAGCGGCTCACCAACGAGTTCCTGATGGCCGGAATGCTGGCCGATCCGGAACCGCCGCACCGGCGGCGCAGTACAGCGCTCTGGATGCTGCTCGCGGAGGCCATCGTCACTCGGCACGGCGGCTCAGTGGAGCTGACCTTTGATCCTGCCGCCGGCGCGGGTGCGGAGATCAGACTGCCGCTGATGATCCCCACAGACTGACACGGCGACACAAGGGATATGTCGGATAACAGCAAAGAAGGGACTTAACTGCAGATTTCCGGTCCGATTAGACCGGCGGGCGAACAGGAGCCCGGCCCTGGACCGGGAGGAACACCGTGTTCGCATCCGTTCGACGTATCGCCCTCGCCGCGGCCGTCCCCGCCGCATTCGTTGCGCTGCCAGCGCCCGCGCCCGCCCTCGCCGAGACCGGCGGACCCGCCGCGGTAGCCGCCGCCGGACCCACGATCTCCGAGATCATGATGGACGAGGTCATCGTACGGACCAACGAGGAACGCGCCCTGTACGGCTGCCCCGAACTCACGGTGGACGACGAGCTGATGGTGGCGGCCGTCCGCCAGGCCCACTACATGGCGACCACCGGCAACTTCGGGCACATCGGCTGGCGCGGCTCGACCTTCGAGATGCGCTCCCGGGCTGCCGGCTACATGGACGTCGCCGGCGAAAACGTCGGCTGGGGCTACACCGGCTCCGCCGAGGTGATGGAAGCCTGGATGGCGAGCCCCGACCACCGCGAGAACATCCTCAACTGCGAAGCCAAATCCTTCGGAGCCGGGGTACGCCGCGCCGACGACGGCACCTTCTACTGGGCCCAGGTCTTCGGCTGGCGGTAGCCCGTCACAGCTCGCAGTTGACCAGGACCGGTTCGGGGTGCAGGACGACTCCGAACCGGTCGCGCACTCCGTCGCGGATCTCCCGGGCCAGACCCAGCAGCGCCGACGTCGTCCCGCCACCCCGGTGGGTCAGGGCGAGCGTGTGCTTCGACGAGATCGCGACCTCGCCGGTGCCGTACCCCTTGGTGAAGCCGGCTTTCTCGATCAGCCAGGCGGCCGGCACCTTCACCGTGCCGTTCGGCGCCGGCCAGCTCGGCGGCTCACCCGCGTCGGCGAGCCGGTCCTGCACACCGGCCCACTCCTGCGCCGAAAGCACCGGGTTGGTGAAGAACGAGCCGACCGATTGGGTGTCCCGGTCCGCCGGGTCCAGCACCATGCCCTTGCCGGCGCGCAGCTTCAGAACGGTGTCGCGCACCTGTTTCGCCGGGACCCGCTCGCCCACCTCGACACCCAGGTTACGGGCCAGTTCGGCGTACCGAATCGGGGCAGAATCTCCGGCGACCGGCAGCCGGAAGTCGACCTCAAGGACCAGCCACCGCTCGTTGTGCTTGAACACGCTGGACCGGTAGGCGAACCGGCACTCCGGCAGCGACAACGTCTTCACCTCGTCGTCCACCCGGTCATAGACGTGCACAGCCTCGACCGTCTGGGCGACCTCCTGCCCGTACGCGCCGACGTTCTGGATCGGGGTCGCGCCCGCCGAACCGGGAATGCCGGACAGCGCTTCCAGACCCGACAGGCCGTCGGCAAGCGTCGCGGCGACGAAGGAATCCCACGACTCCCCCGCGGCCACCCGCATCAGCACGCCGCGGGAGTCCCGCCCGACCGCTCGCATCCCCCGAGTGCGCAGCAACAACACCTCCCCCGGGAAGCCGTCGTCGCCGATCACGACGTTGCTGCCGCCGGCGAGAACGAGGACCTTTTCCCCCCGACGAGCAGCCGTACGCATGATTGCGACGGCTTCGTCCGTTTCCGCCGCCGGGGTGAGCGTGCCGGCCCGGCCGCCTAGGCGTAGCGTCGTGTAAGCCGCCAACGGCTGGGCAAGCTCAGATCGGGAAAGCTCAGCAGATGCGGTGGTGGGTGGATCAGCACTAACGTCAGGCACGACGTTCACCCTAGGCCGACGGGCCCAGGGGAACGCACAGGTGGTCCTCCTCGAGCGGGAGAAGCTGATGAACAGGCTCAACGCGACGAAGGACTTCTGGCTGGCGGCGCTGCGCGCCGACGGTCCGGCGCTCCAGGACGCCGTCGCACAGACCGGCCCTGAGGCCGTGGTGTCCGCGTGCCCCGGTTGGACAGTCGCAGACCTCACCGAACACCTCACCGTGCTCCTGCGCTGGGTCCGCGAGACCGTGCCCCGCGGCGTGGTCGACAGGCCCGCCGACCGGGTCACACCGGAACCCCGGCCCGACTGGTCGGACGCGCTGGACGGGCTGCGCCGGGAGCTGACCGGGACGATCGAGACGCTGGACGCGCTCGACGCCGACTTCCCCGCCTGGACCTGGCCGGCGCAGGCCAAGAAGGCCGGTTTCTGGCACCGCCGGATGGCCCACGAGATCTCGGTGCACCGCTGGGACGCCGAGACCACCGCAGGCCGCGCGACGCCGATCGAGACGAAGCTCGCCGCCGACGGGGTCAGCGAAGTGCTGGACACCTGGCTGCCCGCCGGCCGCCGCCAAGGCCCCACCGACCTGCACGGCGTCGTTCACCTGGTGGCAACGGACGCGAGCTACGAGTGGTTCGTCCGGCTCCGCGGTGCCGGCCTCGCCCTGCTCGACACCGGCACGATCCTCGACACCGACGACCACCACGCTCGTGCCGAGGCCCGCGGCGCCGCCAGCGACCTGCTGCTCGCGCTCATGGGCCGGGACACGCCCGGCCCGCTCACGATCACCGGCGATCCCCGACTGTTCAGCGCGCTCCGAACCGGATGATCCGGCGGTCGTAGGCTGTACCGGACAGGTCCGCAACGGCCCGGCCCGCCCGCCGCGTGGCCGGAACGCAAGGAGCGGTGAGGCGCATGACGGCGACCGTCCAGGTGGCACCGGACGGCGAACCACTGGCCTCGGGACACGCGTTCCCGGCCGGGTTCGTCTGGGGCGCGGCCACCGCCGCCTACCAGATCGAGGGCGCGGCCCACGACGACGGCCGCGGTCCGTCCATCTGGGACACCTTCAGTCGCACCCCCGGCCGGGTGTACGCCGGCCACACCGGCGACGTGGCCTGCGACCACTACCACCGGTACGCCGATGACGTGGCGCTGATGGCGGACCTCGGACTCGCGGCGTACCGCTACTCGATCGCCTGGCCGCGGATTCAGCCCGACGGCACCGGGCCGGTCAACCCGCGCGGCCTCGACTTCTACGACCGGCTCACCGACGAGCTGCTCGGCCGCGGCATCGACCCCGTCGTCACGCTCTACCACTGGGACCTGCCGCAGACCCTGCAGGACCGCGGCGGCTGGACCGTCCGCGCGACCGCCGAGGCCTTCGCCGACTATGCCGCCATCGTGCACGCCAAACTCGGCGACCGGGTAAGCACCTGGACCACCCTGAACGAGCCGTGGTGCTCGGCCTATCTCGGCTATGCCAGCGGCCAGCACGCCCCCGGCATCCAGGACCCCGCCTCAGCCTTCCGCGCGGTGCATCACCTGCTGCTCGGGCACGGCCTCGCCGCCCGGGCGTTGCGTGCGGCCGGCGCCCGCAGCGTCAGCATCACGCTCAACCCGGCGGCCGTCTTCCCCCTCGACCCGGCGAACCCGGCCGACGCGGCAGCCGCCCGGATCGTCGACGGCCTGCAGAACCGCATCTTCCTCGACCCGCTGCTGCGCGGCTCCTACCCGGACGACATGCGCGAGCACATGACCCGGTTCACCGACCTCAGCCATGTCCGGGACGGCGACGAGGCGATCATCCAGGCCCCGATCGACGTGCTCGGCGTCAACTTCTACACCCCCGCGTACGTGTCGGCACAGCCCGGCACGCCCGCCGCACCGGAGTATCCGGGCACCGAGGGTGTGGCTTTCCGGCCGCCGGTCGGGCCGGTCACCGACATCGGCTGGCAGGTCGAGCCCGCCGCCCTCACCCGACTGCTGGACCGCCTGCACACCGACTACGGCGTGCCGCTGCTGATCACCGAGAACGGCGCCGCGTACCCGGAAGGCCCGGCCGCCGACGGCGAAGTCCACGACGCCGCCCGCATCGACTACCTCGACGGCCACCTGCGGGCCTGCCTCGATGCCCTCGCGCACGGCGTCGACCTGCGGGGCTACTTCGCCTGGTCGCTGCTGGACAACTTCGAGTGGGCCGAGGGCTACCAGATGCGCTTCGGCCTCGTGCACGTCGACTACACCACGCAGAAACGGGTGCTCAAGGACAGTGCGAAGTGGTATCGGGAGGTGATCCGGCGCCACGGTCTCACCGGCCGGGCGCGGATCGGAGCATGAGCCGATGGTGACGCGCGAACGGCCGACCCTCGAAGCGGTGGCCCGCCGGGCCGGGGTCTCCCGCGCCACGGTCTCCCGGGTCGTCAACGGCTCGACGACCGTCGCCGCCGCGATCCGCGACGCGGTGGTCCGGGCCGTCGAAGAGCTCGGCTACGTGCCCAACCAGGCCGCGAGAAGCCTGGTGACTCAGCGTACGGAATCCATCGCGCTGATCCTGCCCGAGTCGGCCAGCCGCGTCTTCTCCGACGACCTGTTCTTCCCCGCGGTGATCCGCGGCGTCAGCCTCGAGCTGGAAGCCGCCGACAAACAGCTCGTGCTCATGATGGCGGGCTCGGCAGCCGGTCAGGAACGGGTCCAACGCTACGCAACGGCCGGGCACGTCGACGGCGTCATGTTCGCCTCCATGCACGGCACCGACCCGCTACCCGGCCGACTCGCGCGCCTCGGCATCCCCGTGGTGTGCAGCGGGCGGCCGATGAGCCCGGCGCACCCCGCGATCCCGTACGTCGACGTGGACCACATCGGCGGGGTGATGGCCGCCGTCCGGCACCTGCTCGACCTGGGCCGCCGCCGGATCGCCACCATCGCCGGCCCGCAGGACATGGTCGCCGGGATCGACCGGCTGACCGGCTACCGGACGGCGCTGCGCGACGCGGGCCTGCCCGAACACGTGGCGTACGGCGACTTCACCCGCGAGTCCGGCATTCAGGCGATGCGCCGGCTGCTCGCCGACGATCCCGCCCTGGACGCGGTCTTCGTAGCCTCGGACATGATGGCCCACGGCGCTCTGCAGGCGCTGCGCGAGACGGGCCGCCGCATCCCGGCCGACGTGGCGGTCATCGGCTTCGACGACTTCGAAATCAGCCGGCTCAGCGATCCGCCGCTGACCACCGTGCACCAGCCGATCGTCGACATGGGCCGCACCATGGCCGGCCAGATACTCGGCCTCGTCACCGCCACCGCCGACGTCCCCGCCGCCGTCGTCCTCCCGACCAAGCTGGTGGTCCGCGCCTCGGCTTGAGCACGCCGGCGGCTCCCGATCTGTGCCAGCCAGTCGGGCCCGGCGCCGGGCTACTCCCCGCCGGGCAGTCTCGGCGACATCCGCGCCGAAGAGTACAAGCCGGGCCAGGTCCACACCGACTGGCGCAGCTGCCCGGAGGACTGTTAGCGCCTGCCGCACCGCGTCGTCCACCGGCCAGCGGTAGACCCCGGCCGAGATCAACGGAAAGGCCACCGAGACGGCACCCAGCTCAGCGGCTACCCGCAGCGAGTTTTCGTAGCAGCCGCGTAGCAGTGCCGAACGGTCCTCGGTAGTGCTGAACACCGGACCCACCGTGTGCACCACCCAGCGGGCAGGCAGCCGGCCGGCTGTCGTCGCCACCGCCTGACCGATGGGGAGTCCACGGCCGTACTTGGCGGCGCGCAGCGCCCGGGTCTCGGCGAGGATTTCCGGGCCGCCCTTGCGGTGGATGGCGCCGTCGACGCCACCCCCGCCGAGCAGCGACGAATTCGCAGCGTTGACGATGGCGTCGACCTGCTGGGTGGTGATGTCGCCCTCGACGAGCTCGAGGTGCATCACAGTGACTCGGTGGTGATCGTGTCAGCCGGTAGGCCGAGGACCTTGCGGGACAGCAGGGTGCCGCCCGCCACCGCGGCCGGCATCAGCAGGACCGCGCCCAGCGGGATGAGGAAGCAGACGAACACCGCGACGCCGAAGCCGAGCGCGAGGGGGCGCCGGGTGCGCAGCGCTGCCCGGCGGTCGTGCAGCCGCTTGTCGCGTCGCTGGAACGGCACGCCGGTCAGCTCGACGGCGAGAATCCAGCCGGCCACCGCCGCGCCGAGCACCGGGATCACGGTCTGCCCGACCAGCGGGATGAAGCCACCAAGCAGCAGCGGAATGCCGAGCAGGATGGACAGGCCGACGAGGCGCAACGAGTCGCGCAGGCTGTTGCCGAGGGACCTCAGCAGCGGCACCTCGACCTCGTCGGGAACGCCGCCGTATCGGTGCTCGACCAGGCCGGAGATCTTCTCGTAGAACGGGTCGCCGATCACCAGCGTCACCGCGGTGAAGGTGAGCACGCCGAGCAGCCCACCCACCCCGAGGAGAGCCACGCCGGCAATAACCCGGATCAGGTCGCGCCACAGCGTCGACCAGTCGTCGGCGAACCAGGTCACCGCTGCGGCCAGGTCGCCGAGGAAGGCGATGACGGTGATCAGGGCGGCGGCGTAGAGGACGCCGGTGAGCACCGCGGGCACCAGGCCGAGGCCGAGCAGGCGGGGACTGCGCAGCACCAGGCCGAGGCCGCGGCCGAGCAATCCGGCGCCGGTCAGGAACTCGCGAACGGCACCGCCGGTCGCCGTCGCGCCGCGGGAGGCGGCAGCTCGAAGCGGAGAGTCATTCACGACCCGAAAGCATAGATCCCTCAGCCCACCAGCCAGTGCCGCCGGGACTCCGAGGTCGCGGGTTCGGAGCTGGACGACGTCGCGGACGGGCTCGACGACGGCACGACGACCGAGGTGGGAGTCGGCACCGGCGGCAGGGTCAGCGCCGGCGTCGGACTCACCGAAACCGAAACCGAAGGTACGGCGGAACTGGCCGCTGCACTGGCCGGGGTGCGGGGCGGCAGGGTCTCCACGACGGACACCGGCTCCGGGCCGCGCGGCACCCAGGTGGGGTCCGCGCCGAGCGTGGGACTGGTGACCGTCACGGGTGCGGTGCCGAAGCCGCCAGCGCCGCCGGGCGCACCTGCGGCAGGAGGTGTGCCATCGGGCGCGCCGAGGGCCCAGCCGGTGGCGACGGAGAAGGGCAGGCCGAGGGCGACGATAGCGAAAAAGGCTGATTTGGGGGTGAGCCGCACACCAGAAACACCGGTCGAGCGCCGGGAAAGGTTACGGTCGGGCGTTCAAGAACTCGGAGATGCGGTCCCGCAATTCGCGGCGGTGCGTCCAGAGGACTGCGGGCCGGTCGTACACGTGCAGCTCGGCGCCGGGCAGCAGACCCGCCAAGCGTTCCGCCCACGATGCCGGGTGCAGGTCGTCGCCGATGCAGCCGATCACCAACGCCGCGCCGCGCCAGGCCCGCAACGCCTCCTCGTCGGCGACGGCAGGCTCCCGCCACAGGGTGTCCAGCTCGGGCGCCAGTCCGTCGTGCAGCAGCTGCTCCACCCGCTGACGCAGGTACGCCCAGCCGGCCGGGGTGTTCCGCACCGACGGAGGCAGCTCCCGCTCGACGGCTTCCGCGACGGCTGCGGCCTCGCCCGACTCGACGGCGGCAAGGAGCAGCTCGAACCGCTCCACCGCCGCCCGGGGCCGTACGCCGTCGAGCGGTGCGGGCAGGTAGAACACGGCCCGGTCGAAGCGATCGGGGGCGTCGGCGAGCACCCGGCACAGCGCTGCGGAGCCCATGCTGACGCCGAGCGCCCGGGTCGCGCCCGAGTGGTCGGCGACGGCGCGCAGGTCGGCGGCGAGGTCGGCGAAACTCCACGGGCCGGGCGGCGCCGCGGACCGGCCGTGGCCGCGGAAGTGGAAGAAGACGCGGCGGCCGGTGACGCCGCTGCCCAGGGGGCGGGTGCCGGACAGGTCGCCGGCCAGGCCGTGCGCGAAGACGGTGACCGGGTCGCCGACGCCTGCCACCAGCTGCTCCAGGCGTACGCCGTGGGGGGTGTCGATGAGCTCGGTGGGCGGGGCCGGCAGGGTGGGCCGTCCGGTGCGCGGGGCGCTGGGGGTGGGTCCCGGGGTCCGCGGGCCGCCGCCGGGCGGGGGCGGCCGGCGGAGTCTCACCAGAAGCCCTTGCCGTCTGACAGGTCGCGTAGGCCGGGGCGAACGTCGAGCAGATAGATCAGGGCTGCGGCGATGCCGATGAGGCCGAACAGGCCGGTCGCCCCGCCGCCGACGCCGAGCAGGGTCAGGACGATGCACACGGCGAGGATGGCGAGCCAGGCGCCCTTGGGGAGGGTGCCGATGGCTTGGAAGCCGTCGCCGCGTTGGGTGATGCAGTGGATGAGCGCGACCGCTTGCACGACCAGCGAGACGATCGAGACGACGATCGTGATCCAGTTGGCGACGTCGTCGAAGAAGATGGGGGTCGCGTTGGCCATGATTGCCAGTCTATGCCGCAGGCCCCGGCTTGCACCGGGGCCTGCTGATCAATATCGGGGCGTGGCGCGTGGCTCGCGTCAGTTGGCGGCCGGGCGGGTGGCGGCGCGCTTGCGCGGCTTCGGCGCCGCGGTCGAGGCGGCGTGGATGGTCTTGGCGGCCTCGACCGCTTCGACCGCTTTGGGCTCCTCGGTGGCCTCGATGTCGGCGTTGACCACGTCAGCGGCCTCGACGACACCGGTGCCGACGACGCGCTCGCCGCGGGCGACCAGCGAGGTGTAGACGGCGAGGGCGCGCTCCTGAGCCTGCTGGGCGAACGCGACGGCGTTGGCGGCAGCGGTGTTGCGGAGCTTGTCGAAGTCGGCGGTGGTGGCCTTGTCGCGCAGCGAGGTGGCGGTGCTGCCGGCGGTGTCGTTGGCGATCTTCAGCGAGGCGACAGCGCGGTCACTCAGCTCGCTGACCACGCCGGGCAGCTTGCGCAGCTCGGCCCAGGCCAGGTCACCGGCGCCGGCGGCGGCGTAGAGCGGGGCGGGGATCCGGGTCTTGGTCTGCTCGGTCATGACTTCTCCTCGGGCTTTTTCGCGGCTCGGGCGCCGCGGGCGGGCTTGGTCTGGGTTCCGGGGGTGGGCGCCGGTCGGGCTTCCGGGGTGGCAGCCGCATCGTCTTGGGCTTCCGGAGTGGCAGCCGCATCGTCTTGGGCTTCCGGAGTGGCAGCCGCATCGTCTTGGGCTTCCGGAGTGGCAGCCACACTGTCCTCGGCGACGGCGGCGTCGCGCAGGACGGCTCGAAGTGCCTCGTCCTCGTCGGGAACTGCCTCGGGACCCTGCGGGTCGGGGTCGCCGGCCGCGCCGGTCGCGGGAGCGTGGCGCGCGTTCTCGTTGCGGAACGTTTCGTAGATCTGCGACAGCGACTGCTTTTGCGCGATCGTCAGTTCGGGGTCGACGGCGATGGCGGCCAGTACGCCTTGCTGGCCCTCGCCGTCCAGGAGGCCGGCGCGCAGGTACATCGCGGGTGTCGACACCCGCAGCGCGCTAGCCAGTTGTTGCAGCACTTCGGCACTGGGCTTCCGCAGGCCACGCTCGATCTGGCTCAGGTAGGGGTTGCTGACGCCCGCCTTGTCGGCGAGCTGCCGGAGCGAGATCTTCGCGGTCTGCCGCAGGTCACGGATGAACGCGCCGATGTCCTGGGGCAGATCCTTCGGTGTAGCCACGCGTTCGACCGTAGCCCGCGGTGCTAGCTCTTGCAAGCAGAACGCTTGCAAAAGCTAGCGTGAAGCACGTCACCAGGCGGCGCGGACCGCACCGACCCGGACGCCGCCGCCGAGCAGTTCCACGGTTTCCAGCTCAGCCAGAATCGGCGCGTCGACACCGAGCTTGCGCAGCGCGGAGACCAGCACCGGCATCCGGGCCCGCATCCCGCCGTCATCGATCTTGATCGCCACCGCGCCGGCGCCCGGCACGGCCACGGCCACGACACCCTCGGCACCACCCTTGGCCAGCAGGCCTGGCACGCCGTGCATCAGCCGGGTGTCGTCCTGCCCGGTCCCGGCCACCAGCTCGGGATTCGCCCGGATCGCATCAGCGACCGCCCGCTCGGGTCCGTCCGCCGCCGAGGCAAGCCGCTGGAAGCCACGGGCCAGCGCGGTGAGCGAGAAGGCGAGGACCGGTGCACCGCAACCGTCCACCCCGGTCGCCGCGACCGGCGCACCGACGATGTCGGTCACCGCGTCGGTCAAGACGCCCTGCAGGGGGTGTGCCACATCCCGGTAATCGCGCAGCGGCCACCCGTTCACCACACAGGTCGCCAGCATCCCGGCGTGCTTGCCCGAGCAGTTCATGAAGACGCGTTGTGCCTTGCCGCCCGCGCCGATCACGGCGTTGCGCGCGGAATCCGCGAGGGGCAGATCTTCCGGGCACAACAGGGCGTCCTCAGTCAGCCCGGCCGCGCCGAGAATGGCCCGGACCCGCTCGACGTGGAACGGCTCACCGGAGTGGCTGCCGCTGATCATCGCCAGGTCGGCCGGATCGGCGACAGTCAGGCCCGCCCGCACCATGCCGACCGTCTGCATGGGCTTGTTAGCCGACCGTGGAAACATCGGACTCGTCACGTCGCCCGCCGAGACGGCGACCGCGCCAGCGGCGTCCAGGACCACCACCGAGCCATGGTGGACACCCTCGACAAAGCCCGAGCGTACGACTTCCGCGAGAATCATCGCGCCGGTACGCCGAGCAACTCGCGCGCCTCCGCAGTGGTCAGCGGCGGCCGCTGGGCCAGCTGGGCGAACCCGACCGCCCGGGCCACCAGCTGCATGTTCGACTCCACCGGCTGTCCCTTCGCGTAGGTGATGGTGTCTGCCAAGCCGACCCGCAGGTGCCCGCCGGCGGACAGCGACGCGAGCATGACGGGGATCGTGGTGCGCCCGATGCCGGTGGCGGAGAACGTGGTGCCGTCGGGCAGGTCCCGGATCGCCCGGTGACACGCGGTCAGCGCCTCGGCGGTGCCCGGCATGCCGCCCGGCACGCCCATCACCAGGTCGACGTGCACGTGCCCGCCGAACGGGAGGCCGTGCTTGTCCAGCAGGCGCTGCAGACTGGTGAGCTGGCCCAGGTCGAAGATCTCGTACTCTCCAACGATGCTCTTCTCCTGCATGCGGCCGTGCAGGTCGACGATGAACTCCCAGCGGTTCGTGAACACGCCGTCGCCGACGTTGACCGTACCCATGGTGCAGGAAGCCATCTCCGGGCCCGCGTCGAGCACGGCGAGCCGGTCCGACTCGGAATCGGTGACCACGCCCTCGGAGGACAGCTGGATGATCAGGCCGGTGGACTGCCGCAGCGCGGCCACAGTGTCGCGCAGCCGCCCCCGGTCGAGGGTGGGCTCGGCCGCGTCGTCCCGGATGTGCACGTGGATGATCGCGGCGCCGAGCGCCTCGCACTCCTTGGCGGTCGCCACGAGCTCGTCGATCGTCACGGGCAGCGCCGGCACAGCCGCCTTGCTGTTCTCCGCTCCGGTCGGCGTGACAGTGATCAAGGTCCCGGTCATAACCGAGATCCTGCCATGCTGTTCCACGTCCGGGGCGGCGACGGCCAGCCGGGCGGGGGCAGCGGCCGGCGGCGTCAGCGAACCGATCAGCCCAGGTCGATGGCGGCCGCGGACTCGCCCACGGTGAGCTGGGCGTCGTCAGCCACATTGCGCTTCAGCACCGCCAACGCGATCATGCCGAGCTCGTAATGGCGGACCGCGGTCCCCACAAACCCGACAGCGCGCTCGGCCAGCATGACCGCAGTGCCCTGTGCCGGCGGTTGGTCGGTGGCGACGCCGTCAAGGTGCAGCAGCGCCAGCCGCCGCGGCGGTCGCCCGAGGTGATGCACCCGTGCGACCGTCTCCTGACCGCGATAGCAACCCTTGTCGAGGTGCACCGCCGGCCCGATGAGCTCCGCCTCGGCGGGAATCGTCCGATGGTCGGTCTCCCACCCGAGCCGCGGCATCCGGCGCGCGACCCGCACCGCCTCATAAGCCCACAATCCCGCATTGGGTACGCCCGAAAGCCGCGCCACAACCGCATCGACCTCCCCCCGCCGCACCAGCAGGTCAACGCCGAGTGGCACCCGTCGAGCCAGGCCGCCGTCGAAGGCGCGTACGTCGTATCGGGCAGTGGGGCCGGGCGGCACGGACCCGGCGGCGAACTTCGCGCCGGGCACCTCGCCGATGCGGGGCTCGGCCAGCTCGACGCCGAGCAACCGCGCCGCGGTAGCGGGCGCGTCCGGGCCGACCAGGGACAGCACAGCGATCTCGCCGGTGGCGTCGCGCGGCTCGACCTTGGTGAAGAACCGCATCATCTCGAGATACTTGAGCAGGCCCGCCCCGGCACCCGGCTCGGTGTCCAGCCATGCGGTCGTGCCGTCCTCGGCCACGAGGGCGTGCTGCTCGACGTGGCCGTTCGGGGAGAGGACGAGCAGCTCAGTGCCCTGCCCGGCGCTCAGCTCGGTGAGGTGCTGGGTGGTCAGCGTGTGCAGCCAGCTCGCCCGCTCCTCGCCGGGGACGGCGAGCACGTCCCGGTGTGACCGGTCCACGAGGCCGACGGCCGTGTCGAGGGTGCGCTGCTCGCGCATCGGGTCACCGTAGTGCGCAGGAACACCCGCGTCGGCCGACTCCGGCTCCAGTTCCTCGATGAGAACCGTGGTCATGCCTGCGCCTCCCGGCTTCCTTGCCGCCCAGCAAGTGAGCCGCGGACCGTCATGCCTGCTCCTTGCAGTTTCCGCAGACGCCGAAGAGGGACACGTGGCCCACGTCGACGCGGAAGTCGCGCTCGTCGCGCAGCTGGGTGGTGACCGGTTCCATGATCGCCGGATCGACCTCGTCGACCTCTCCGCAGGTGCGGCAGACCAGGTGCACGTGTTGATCTTCGCCCGCCCGGTGGTAGGTCGGCGAACCGTGCGACAGGTGGGTGTGGCTGACCAGGCCGAGCTCCTCGAGCAGCTCGAGGGTGCGGTAGACGGTCGTGATGTTCACTCCCGCGGCGCGCTCACGCACCGAGTGGTGAATCTGTTCCGGCGTGGCATGGCCGAGGTCATGCACCGCCTCCAGGATGAGCTGGCGCTGCGGGGTCAGTCGCAGGCCGCGCTCCCGGAGCATCTCGGCAAGGGATGAGGCGGACACGCTATGAGCATAGTTCGCGCGGCGATACCCTCCGCGACGTGAGCGTCGTGATTCCCGGCTCAGGCGAGCTGACTCCCACCGACCGCGGGCTGCTCTACGGCGAGGGCGTCTTCGAGACCTTGCACGTACGCCCGGATGGTCCCTGGTTGCTCGACGCGCACCTGGCCCGGCTAGCCAGGTCGGCAGCAGCCTTGGGGCTCGAGGTGCCGGCCGGTCTCGCCGACCTGTGCGCCGGAATCACCCACCCCGATGGCGCCCTCCGGCTCGTGGTGACACCGTCGACCTACTTCGCCACGCTCGACGCCGTGCCGGACACCGTACGCCTGCAGCGCCGTGCCGGGATCCGGTTGATCACCCACGACCTGGGTGTCACCACCCGGCCGCCGTGGTCGCTGGCCGGCGCCAAGACGCTGTCCTATGCGGAAAATCTGGCCGCGAGACGCTGGGCGGTCGCCCAGGGCGCGGATGACCTGCTGTGGTTGAACAGCCGGGGCGACGCGCTGGAGGGTCCGACAGCAAGCCTGATCTGGCTGACCGGCGACACCCTGTGCACGGTCCCGGCGGAACGCGCCGGCATCCTGCCCGGCACGACGGCCGCGCACTTGCTCAGCCTGGCCGCCGAGGTCGGCTTGCACGCAGAGGAACGGATGATCACCGCCGCCGAGCTGCCCGGCACCGACGCGATCTGGCTGGTCAGTTCGCTGCGCGGCCTCGCGGAGGCAACGACGCTGAACGGCACACCCCGCGTGGCATCCACCTGGACACCCCGCCTCCAGGACCTGCTCGGCTTCCCCCGGGCCCGCGCGTGAACCCTGCGCGGCCGCGGTGCGTTCCGTCGGTCAGCCGCCGACCCGGATCAGCCGGGCTGACAGGTGTGGCTTGAGGCTTTCGCCGTTCGCCGACATTTCGTGGGCGTAGAGCAGCGCGCCCTCGATGATGCCGAACAGGCGGTGGCCGCCGGTGACCGCGAGGCCCGTGGCGGTGTGCCCGACCCCGGCCGTCGTCATCTCCAGGCGGGTGCCGTTGGCTTCGGCCTTGCCCTCATAGATCTCGATGACGCCGTCCTGCGTGGTCAGCGTGGCTTCCATCTCGTCGGTGGGCCGCCCGTTGGCGTTCAGCACCGGCCGCCAGAACCCGGTCTCCCGGTCGCCCTGACCGATCGGCGCGGAGTCGTCGTCCAGCAGCCAGATCCGCGACTCGAACGCGAGGAACGGCCGGCCGTCGTGACTGATCCGGATCTCCTGGGCGAAGTTGTAGTCCTTCGCTTGCGGGAACCCGCCCTGACCCCGGCCCCGCCACAGCCCAATGAACGGCAGCAACCCGAGCAGCGCCTCGGGCAGGTCCGGCCCCTGGCGCAGGTCGTGAGTGTCCTCGTACGGGTACTCCGCGACCGGCGGGGCGTTCAGCCAGGGCGGCGGTCCCAGCGGGTTCTCGGTATCCCTGCTCACCAGCGTCCCCTTGCAATGCGCATCGCCAGATAGCCCAAACCGCCGGCCAAGCCGCCCATTCCGGCGACCAGCAGGCTCACGTACCCGATCTCAGTAACCATGACGTCGCCATCCTATGCTGACCGCTATGGCCCGCCTTCTCGTCGTCAAGACCACCGCCGGCGCGGACGCTCCGGAGCGCTGCTCGCAAGCGTTCACGGTGGCGAGTACGGCGGCTTCCGCCGGGGTGCCGGTGTCGTTCTGGCTCACCGGCGAGTCGGCCTGGTTCGCGTTGCCGGGCCGGGCGGCCGAGTTCGAGCTGCCCCACGCGGCTCCCCTGCCCGACCTGCTCGAACTGCTGCTCGGCGCGGGGACGGTGACGCTGTGCACGCAGTGCGCCGCGCGCCGGGACATCGGGCCGGATGACGTGCTGCCGGGCATCCGCATCGCCGGTGCCGCGGTCTTCGTCGAAGAGATCATGGGCGAGGGCGCACAGGCCGTCGTCTACTGACGGCAGCTCGTCGTCGCGCTGACCCGACCGTCAGCGACCACCACGGAAACCTCGCCGACCCGGTACGCCCAGCCTTGCGGTTCTGCCCTGATGACGAGCGCCGCGCCGGTGAGCTCCTGGAGCTTGCGGCCCAGGTCACCGGGCAGGGTGAGGCCGGAAGCCGTGACCGTCGCCGCGGTAGTGCCGTCCGGACATTTCACGTCGGCGCTAGTGGCCGGGGCGTTCGCGCCGAGGGCCGTCATTGCCGCGGAGAAGGCTGGCGGCAGAGTCGCGGCGGGCTGGGGCGTGGGGTTCAGGTCCACCCCGTCCGCGGTGGGCCGGCAGCCGGTCGACACCCGCAGGGCGAAAACCGTGGTCGTGTCCTCGACCGCGGCGTCCAGCCCGATGAACTCCCCAGCGTCGGCGCGCAGCGCGTGCCGGGTGTTGTCGGCGAGGTGCCGGACCGCCGGCTTCCACTCAGCCGGCAGCGCTTCGGCAATCGCATCGAGCGCGCCGGGCGCCTGGTCCGGCCGCACCCGCACGATGATCTCTCGGCTGGCCTCGACGCCGTCGCGCGCCGGGGTGACCGGGCAATCGGTGTCGAAGCGCAGCGGTCCGATCTCCACAACCCGGTCCGAGGCGTCCGCTGCGGCGAGGGCCGTCCCGGTCGCCCGCTCCAGCAGTGGCACAGCGGCGGCAATGTCACGCTGCTCGGCGACAGTCGGCGGATCGTTGCGCACCGACCACACGGCCGCGCCGGCAAGCCCGACCGCCCAGACCACGACCAGCCCCGTCAGCCACCAGCGCCGAGCCGGGCGCGGCGCATCCCCAGCACCGCGCCCGTCGAAGCCAGGGGCGGGACCAAAGCCGGGGTCAGGACCGAAGCCGGGGGCCGGAGCGCCTCCCCAAGCCGGGCCGACAGCGCCCGAGCCGCCAGCGCCCGAACCAGCGGCACCCGGGCCGGTGGCGCCCAGACCTGCGGCACCCGGACCAGCAGCGGCCGAGCCAGCGGCACCCGGACCAGCAGCACCCGGGCCGGTGGCGTCCGCGGCAGACGGCGGCGGGGTGGAGTCGGGCGGATTCACGGGAGCCATGCTCGCACGCCCCGCCCCTGAACAGCGCCGAAGGGCGGGACCCGGGGAGGGATCCCGCCCTTCGCCACAGAGCGCGGGTCAGGCAGCGCGAGGCGAACGCCACGAAACGAAGCGCGAGCCACACGGTCGAAGCGTGGGTCAGGCAGCGCGAGGCCGAACGCCACGAAACCAAGCGCGAGCCACACGGTCGAAGCGTGGGTCAGGCAGCGAACAACAGAGCGTGGGTCAGGCGGCGACGCTGAGGCCGACCTCGTTCACCCCGCGGGCGGCGTCCACGGCGAGGTCGCCGTTGCCGGAGCGGGACAGGGCTCGCAGCGTCCACGTGCCCGGCGCCGCGAAGAAGCGGAAGACGCCGCCGGGCGACGTCACCACTTCAGCGGTGAATTCGCCGGTGGCGTCGAGCAGGCGGACGTACGCGCCGCCCACCGCCGAGCCTTCGGCGTCGGTGAGGACGCCTGTGATGACGGTTTCCTTCTGGAGGTCGACCCCAGCGGGGAGGGGGGCCGACTGGTCGGGTGCGGCGCAGCCGTCCGCGACGTTGGAGGTAGTCATGGGCTCAGGCCTTTCCGGGCTCGTCGCCGAGCGCGATCGGCACACCGATGAGCGAGCCGTACTCGGTCCAGGAGCCGTCGTAGTTCTTCACGTTGTCGTGGCCGAGCAGCTCGCGGAGCACGAACCAGGTGTGCGAGGAGCGCTCGCCGATCCGGCAGTACGCGATGGTGTCCTTGCCGCCGTCCAGCCCGGCCTCGCCGTAGATCTTGGCGAGCTCGGCGTCCGACTTGAAGGTGCCGTCTTCGTTCGCGGCCTTGCTCCACGGCACGTTGATCGCCGTGGGGATGTGGCCGGCCCGCTGCGACTGCTCCTGCGGCAGGTGAGCCGGGGCGAGCAGGCGGCCAGCGAACTCGTCGGGACTGCGGACGTCGACGAGGTTCTTCACGCCGATGGCCTGCACGACCTCGTCGCGGAAGGCGCGGATGGTCAGGTCCGGTGCCGACGCCCGGTACTGCGTGGCGGCGCGCTGCGGCAGGTCCTTCGTGTACGGACGGGCGTCCAGCTCCCACTTCTTGCGGCCGCCGTCGAGCAGCTTCACGTCGCCGTGGCCGTAGAGCTTGAAGTACCAGTACGCGTACGCGGCGAACCAGTTGTTGTTGCCGCCGTAGAGGATGACGGTGTCGTCGTTGGCGATGCCCCGCTCGGAGAGCAGCGCGGAGAACTGGTCGGCGTCCACGAAGTCCCGGCGCACCGGGTCCTGCAGGTCTTTCTTCCAGTCGAGCTTGATGGCGCCGGGGATGTGCCCGCCGTCGTAGGCGAAGGTGTCCTCGTCCACTTCGACGAAGACCACTCCGGGCGCGTCCAGGTTTTTCTCGGCCCAGTCGGCAGAGACGAGTGCGGTGTCGCGACTCATCGCATTACTCCCTTGTCAGGTGAGATGGGGGGTGAGCCGGTGCGCGGAGCATGGAGAAAAGAGGTCGCACGCGCGCCGACCCGACGAAACGGATCAGGGATTGCGTACGGCGCCACTGCCGAGCGAAGAGAAGCCGGGCGAGGAGAAAGGCGAGTGGCCCCGTCAGCGGACGGGGCAACACAGGCAGGCGGCCACGCGGCACAGGTCGACCGCGCGCCTCTTGGTGAGCAACAGGCTCATGGGAAACGACCCTACCAGCGGGTCCAGGTGCCGGAACACCTCCGACCACGATCCGGGAAGGAGGCGGGGCTCACAGCCCGCCGGAGCTGAGCGACACGTTGCTCGCGCCGGCGGTCGCGACCAGGCCTTCGGGCTTGGGCTCCACCTTCTGCACCTGCATCCCGAGCGGCAGAGCGGGCACCTTCAGGTCGAGGCCCAGGTTCTTGACGTAGTTGTCGATCAGGTTGCGGACGAGCGGGATGTCGGGCAGTCCGGCCGCGGTGACGTCGGCGAAGCGGACCTGCACCACGCCGTCCCTGACTTCGAGGTTCGCCGTACCCGTGACGTTGAAGGTTTGGCCCAGTGCCTCGACGGGCGCCGCGAAGGCCAGCTTGCCGGCCTGCTCGCTGACTTTGATCCCCGGCTGACCGATCAGGTCGGCCAGGTTGGCGTAGTCGATGGTGCCCACGCCGGTGACCGTGCCCGCGATGATGTCGCCGGTGCCGGAGCGCAACGCCTCCAGTGGCGCGGTCACGTCCTTCGCGCGGATGTCGAGCTGCGACATCTTGACGGTCTTCCCGTTGCCCGCGGGGCCGGAGTAGTTCTTCAGCAGGATCTGGATCTCCTGGTACTTCCCGGCGGACACCTGGGTCAGGAACGGCACGCCCTTGATCGTCACGTCCGGTTGTTCCGCGGTGGCCTGCTGGTCGGCGACCTGCTTGGCGACCCGGTCGGCGATCTGCCCTTCGGCATAGGAAGCCGCGGCCCGGTCCGCCACGACGAGCGCCGCGGCGAGGAGCGCCAGCAACACCAGGAATGTGATCAGCAGCCGCCGGCCGCGGCGCTTCCGCGGCCGTGCCTGCTCTTGCACCTGAGCCACCGGTCCTCCTCGTTCACCATCGGGGGAATGTAGGCAAGCTTAGGAGAGAAAGAAGAATGTCAACGCGTACGTGCAGGGCAAAGTCAAAGCGAACGCGCCCAGCGGGCCCTGCATGTGCCGGGCCACCCAGAGCGTCGGCGCCTCGCCGGCCATGCTGCGCCCGGCCTCGGAGTAGTTGACCGCGAGGTCGACCAGGCCGGCGATTCCTGCGACAGCGAAGCCGAGGATCGCGCCTTTGCCGGGCGTGAAGGGCAGCACCAGGACGCTGCCCAGCCCCGCGGCGGCCAGGGTGCCGAGCATCGCGCCCAGCACGACGCCCGCCGCGCCGCGCGGCACCTGGGCAGCGATCCGCGGTTTGGGCCACACCGCGTCGGTGAGGTGCGCGACGAGCAGGGCGATCGCCACCGCGGTCAGCGACACGAGGATGGCCTGGGTGCCCACGGGCTGGCGGGTCAGCACGATGAGCAGGGCGAATGACACCACGCCGACGACAATGAGGAAGGTGCCGCCCAGGGCGTCGCGGAGCTGGGTGCGGTCCCGGGCGCGGATCGCCTGGCCGGCCAGAGCCGCCACTAACGTGCCCGCGGTCACGTACACCAGCGGCAGGACACCAGCAGATTCGCTGTTGACTGCCGCCCAGGCTGCGATTGCTCCGCCCACCGCGCATACGCCGGACACCACACCGGCGGCGGGCGGCCGGATGGCCATCGTGAAAGCCAGGATGTAGAGGAGCTGCACACCGATGATGACGATCGCGTACGAGAGTCGCGCGTCCGGCACCGACGACTGCGCGCCCAGGATGAGGCCCACTCCGAGCAGGGCCGCAAATCCGGCGATGGCTACCGACAGCTTCCGGCGTACCGGAGCGACCGGAATCTCCTCGTCGTCTTCCTCGGCTTCGGGTTCCTCGTCGTCGCGCTTGCCGAAGCTGGGCTCCTTCTCGGGAGCCCCCGCATAGAAACCAGACGACGAGCGGCCGGGCGCAGACCGCGCGATCTCGCGGGACTTGTCGTCGTCCCAGGAGTCGCCGTCGCGGTCAGTGGTGGGGAACACGCCTGCGATGGTGCCAGATGAAGGCCCGGTTTCACGCATCGCCGCCGCTGGGCCGGCCGGCGCCCGCCCCCGAGAAGGGGGCATTCGTCACATCACCCGACCCGCTCGGCATCGGGGGCGGGCCGCTGCATCGGTTAAGGTGATCCCAGCCCACCCGTCAGTGACGCCGGGACGAGACCCTGCCGGTCGCGCGTCCGGTGTGCCGTGCGGCCGGGTCACCCGAAGCGGCCCGCGCCGCGAGGATCGAGGTGAGTGTGGAAATCCTCCTGTTGGTGACGGCCCGCGCCGGTGAGGCGTCCGCCGTACTTCCCGCTCTGGACCTGCTGCCCCACTCCGTGCGTACGGCGCCACGCGACGTGCGCACCCTCGTGTCGGGTCCCAGCCCCGACGCTGTCCTGGTGGACGCCCGGACCGAACTGGCCGAGGCCCGCGCCACCTGTCGGATGCTGCACGCGACCGGCAGCGGTGTGCCCCTGATCGCCGTGGTCACCGAGGCCGGCCTGATCGCCCTCAATGCGGACTGGGGTGTCGACGACGTCATCCTGGCCGCCGCCGGTCCGGCCGAGGTCGAAGCTCGGCTGCGCCTGGCCGTCGGCCGGCTGTCCAGCGCCACCGCCGGCACCGGGAGTTCGATCCGGGCCGGCGAGCTGACCATCGACCCCGACACGTACGCCGCGAAGCTCAAGGGCCGCCCGCTCGACCTCACCTACAAGGAGTTCGAGCTGCTGAAGTTCCTCGCCCAGCACCCGGGTCGGGTGTTCACCCGGGACCAGCTGCTGCGCGAGGTCTGGGGCTACGACTACTTCGGCGGCACCCGTACGGTCGACGTGCACGTCCGGCGGCTGCGGGCCAAGCTCGGCTCGGAGTACGAGTCGATGATCGGCACGGTGCGTCAGGTCGGCTACAAGTTCGTGTCGCCGCCGTCCGGCCGCCAGCTGCCCGACAACCAGCCCGTAGGCATGAAGGTCTGAGCGCGTAACCCATGACTGATGTGCGGAGCACCGACCGGCTCACCCCCGCCGAGGCGGCCGAGGTTTTGGCCTTGTCCGCCGCGGCGGAGGAAGCGGACGGGGTCAGCCCGCTGTCCGAGGACGGCGTGTTGGGCCTGCGCGGGTCGACGCACCGGCATTTCCTGACCACCGCCGAGTCCGGCGAGTTCGCGGGTTACGCCTATCTCGCCGAGTTCTCCGGTGAGCTGATCGTGCATCCGAAGCACCGGCTGCGCGGGCACGGCTCTGCCCTGCTCGCCGCGGCCGGCCCGGGTGAGCTGCGGTTCTGGGCACACGGCGACGAACCTGCCGCGCGCGCCTTCGCCGAGCAGGCGGGTTTCGAGCGCTCCCGCGTGCTGTGGCAGATGCGCCGTTCGCTCGCCGCGCTGCCGGCTGCTTCGTTCCCGGCGGACGTCCGTATCCGAGCTTTCGTGCCCGGTGCCGACGACGAGGCGTGGCTGGGGGTCAACTCGCGGGCGTTTGCGCACCACCCGGAGCAGGGTCGCTGGACCTCCGACGACCTGCGGGTCCGGTTCGCCGAGCCGTGGTTCGACCCGGCCGGCTTCCTGCTCGCGGTGGATCCGGACGACAAGCTGCTCGGCTTCCACTGGACCAAGGTGCACCCGGCGACGGCGGACGAATCGGCGCTGGGTGAGATCTACATTCTCGGCGTGGACCCGGGCGGGCACCGCCGCGGGCTGGGCGCCGCCCTGAGTGTCGAGGGTCTGCACCACCTGGCGGGCCGCGGTCTGAGTGATGTGCTGCTCTACGTGGACGAGTCGAACGCTTCCGCGGTGGCCCTGTATCGCCGGTTGGGCTTCGAGATCCACACCACCGACGTGCAATACCACCGATCCGCCTAGCGGTGTGACCGGCGCCACGGTAAAGGCGCCAGGTTAACGCAAAATATCGGACATCGCGGCCAGACGCCCCGCGGTTCACGTAACGGACAACCCCGCCTTAGCCAAAGGCCACGGACTGGGGCGCAACCGTTCACCTCTCGTTCACTTAGCCCCGGGAAGCCGGTCACCTGGCCCTCCTAACTTTCCGGTTGTGCCGATGAAACCTCGGCCGCCGGGACACGGAGCCCGGAGCAAAGCTGATTCGAGAGGGACCACCGTGAAGCTCCAGCGGTACTACGTTGCCGGCATTGCCTTGACGACCGCGCTCGCGCTTTCCGCGTGCGGATCCGACAACACCGACTCTTCCGCCGCCCCCGGCGCTTCCGCGGCCAAGGGCAACTGCGCCGCCGGTCAGCTGACCGCGCAGGGTTCGTCCGCGCAGAAGAACGCGATGGACGAGTGGATCAAGACCTACCAGCAGCAGTGCGGCGCCGACGCCAAGATCGGCTACGAGAGCACCGGTTCCGGCGCGGGCATCCAGGCGTTCATCGCCGGCACCGCCGACTTCGCCGGTTCGGACTCGGCCCTCAAGCCCGAGGAGCAGCCGCAGGCCGACGCCAAGTGCCCGGGCGGCCAGGCGCTCAACCTGCCGATGGTGACCGGCCCGATCGCGGTCGTCTACAACGTCGACGGCCTCGACGGCCTGCAGCTCTCGCCGGCGACCCTGGCGAAGATCTTCGCCAACAAGATCACCAAGTGGAACGACCCGGCCATCGCCGCCGAGAACTCGGGCGCGAAGCTCCCGGCCACCACGATCCAGGCCGTGCACCGCTCCGACGAGTCGGGCACCACCGACAACTTCACCAAGTACCTCAGCAAGACCGCCGAGGCCGAGTGGACCTTCGGCAACGCCAAGGCCTGGAAGGCTCCGGGCGGCACCGGCGCCAACAAGTCGGACGGCGTCGCGTCGCTCGTCAAGAGCACCCCCGGCACCATCTCCTACGTCGAGATGTCCTTCGCCGAGAACAGCAGCCTCAAGATGGCCAAGGTCAAGAACGGCGCCGGCGAGTACGTCGAGCTGACCGGTGACAGCGCCGGCAAGACCATCGCGGGCGCCAAGATCGCCGGCACCGGCGACGACCTGAAGCTCGAGATCGACTACGCCACCAAGGAGGCGGGCGCCTACCCGATCGTCCTGGTGACCTACGAGATCGCGTGCAGCAAGGGCAGCGCGAAGGCCGCCGCCATCAAGGGCTTCCTGAGCTACACCGCCAGCACCGGCGGCCAGTCGGCGCTGGCCCAGCTGGGCTACGCCCCGCTGCCAGAGTCGGTCCGCAGCAAGGTCGAGGCTTCGGTCGCGAAGATCTCCTGACCCGCCGAATCCCCTCCTAGACGACAGCGAGCGAGCGAATGGGCGACTTTCCCTCCCGCTCGGCGGTCCGTCGGCCCACCGACGCCGACGGACCGCCGATCCCCCCGGACCAGCGCCGCGGCGGCCAGCCGTTGGGCGGTGGGGGCGCACTGCCCACCAAGGCCCGGTTCTCCATGGAGTCCGGCTTCCGCGGCCTCAGCACGGCCGCCGGAGCGATGGTGCTGGTCATCATCGTCGCCATCGCGATCTTCCTGGTCAGCAAGGCGGTGCCCGTGCTCAGCGCGAACACCGAGAACTTCCTGACCTACAAGGCCTGGTTCCCCAACGACACCGAGCCGCGGTTCGGCATCGCCGCGCTGGCGTTCGGCACCGTGCTGTCGTCGGTCATCGCGCTGCTCGTGGCGGTACCGATCGCCCTCGGCATCGCCCTTTTCCTCTCGCACTACGCGCCGAAGCGGCTCGCCACGCCGCTCGGCTTCGTCATCGACCTGCTGGCCGCCGTACCCTCCGTGGTGTTCGGTCTGTGGGGCCGCGACGTGTTCTCCCAGCCGGTGCAGGACTTCTCGGTCTGGTTGAACAAGTACTTCGGCTGGCTGCCGATCTTCGGCGGCGACGGCCCGTTCGGTCGCTCGATCCTGCTGGGCAGCCTGGTCCTGGCGATCATGGTGCTGCCGATCGTCACCTCGCTCTCGCGCGAGGTCTTCCAGCAGACCCCCGGCATGAACGAGGAAGCGGCACTCGCCCTCGGCGCGACCAAGTGGGAGATGATCCGCACCGCGGTCCTCCCGTTCGGCAAGCCCGGCGTCATCGCGGCGGTCATGCTGGGTCTGGGTCGCGCGCTCGGCGAGACCATCGCCCTGGCGCTGACCCTCGGCACCACGTTCACCATCTCGGCCAACCTGATCCAGAGCGGCGGCAACTCCATCGCCGCCAACATCGCCAACACCTTCGGCGAGGCCAACGCCACCGGCCGCGGCGCACTGATCGCGTCCGGCCTGGTCCTGTTCGCCATCACCCTGGTGGTCAACATGATCGCCCGCGCGATCATCTACCGCCGCCGCGAGTTCCGGGACAGCTCAGCATGACGGACTGCACCGAAGCGAGCCTGCGAGTGCAGGGCCAGGACGGCATGCCGAAGTGGAGCACAGCATGAGTCTTCTCGAGAGAGAAACACCCGGTGTCGCCATGACGCCGGACAACATCCGGTCGAAGAAGCTGCCGGTCGTCGCCGACCTCGGCATCGCGGCCGCTGCCCTGCTGGTGTCCGCCGCGGTCGTCCTCGGTCTGGGCATCGGCAACTGGGTGTTGGTGGTCGTCCTCGGCATCGCCTTCTACCTGATCGGCCTCTACTTCGGCGCGGGCAAGGTCGAAGGCCGCCGCTCGGCGCGCAACCGGATGTGGCGCGCGCTGATCTACGTTGCCTGCTTCCTCGCCATCCTGCCGCTGGCCTCCGTCGTGTGGACGCTGGTCTCCAAGGGCGCCGCCCGGCTCGACGGCGACTTCTTCGGCACGTCGATGAACAACATCGGCGCCCGGGACCCGAACGGCGGCGCGTACCACGCGATCATCGGCACCCTGGAGCAGGTCGGCATCGCCACCCTGATGGCCGTCCCGCTCGGCGTCCTCGGCGCGATCTACCTCGTCGAGTATGGCCGCGGCAGGTTCGCCCTGACCGTCCGGTTCTTCGTCGACGTCATGACCGGCATCCCGTCGATCGTCGCCGGCCTGTTCGTGCTGGCCTTCTGGGTGCTCATCGTCAGCCCGTGGTTCAACAACGGCACCCCGCGCTTCTCCGGCTTCGCCGCGTCGCTCGCGCTCACAGTGCTGATGCTGCCCACGATCGTGCGGTCCACCGAGGAGATGCTGCGGCTGGTGCCGGGCCCGCTACGTGAGGGTGCGTACGCGCTCGGCGTACCCCAGTGGAAGACGATTTTGAAGGTCGTTCTGCCCACCGCCCTGCCCGGCATCGTCACCGGCATCATGCTCGCCGTGGCCCGCGCCGCCGGCGAGACCGCCCCGGTGCTCCTGGTCGCCGGCGGCGCCGCGGCGATCAACTTCGACCCGTTCGCGGGCAACCAGACGTCGCTGTCGCTGTTCGTCTACCAGCAGGCGGGCGATGCGTCGAAGTTCGCGCCGGACCGCGCCTGGACGGCGGCGCTGACGCTCGTCGCCCTGGTCCTCGTCCTGACCATCGCAGCGAAGCTGCTCGCCCGCCGCAACCGGCTGTCCTGAGGTAAAGGTGTCCCCCATGGCCAAGCGCATCGAGGCGAGCAACGTCTCGTCCTACTACGGCTCGTTCAAGGCGATCGACAGCATCTCGATGACCGTCGAACCCAAGACGATCACCGCCCTGATCGGCCCGTCCGGCTGCGGCAAGTCGACCTTCCTCCGGTCCATCAACCGCATGCACGAGGTCCTGCCCGGCGCCCGCATCGAGGGCCGACTGACCATCGACGACCAGAACATCTACGACCCGGACGTCGACGTCACCGCGGTCCGCCGGATGATCGGCATGGTCTTCCAGCGCCCCAACCCGTTCCCGACCATGAGCATTTACGAGAACGTGGTCGCCGGGCTCAAGCTCAACGGCGTGAAGAAGAAGGCCGTTTTGGACGAGGCCTGCGAGACGTCGCTCAAGTCGGCCAACCTCTGGGACGAGGTCAAGGACCGCCTCAACCGCCCGGGCGCCGGCCTGTCCGGCGGTCAGCAGCAGCGGCTGTGCATCGCCCGTACCATCGCGGTCGAGCCGCAGGTCGTGCTCATGGACGAGCCCTGCTCGGCGCTGGACCCGATCTCCACGCTGGCGATCGAGGACCTGATGTTCAAGCTGAAGGACCGCTTCACGATCATCATCGTCACGCACAACATGCAGCAGGCCGCCCGGGTCAGCGACAAGACCGGCTTCTTCTCGATCGACAAGACCGGCGAGCCGGGCCGCCTCATCGAGTACGACGACACCCAGAAAATCTTCAGCAATCCGACCGAGCGCAAGACCGAGGACTACATCACCGGCCGCTTCGGCTGAGTCTGCGCTTGGATCTGCGCCGTCGTCGCTGGTCAGCCCGGTCTGGGCCGGTACCGGTGACGGCGGCGCCCTTCTTTGTCCCCCGAACCACGACTTGCGTCAATGGAAAGTCGCAGGTACTTTCCTATCAGGAAAGTCGTGGGAAGATGCAGGGGAATCAATGAGCAACGACGTGGTAGCAGCCCGGGCCGCACTGTCCGACATCTACGAACGCGAACGACAGGTGCACGCCGCGGCCGTCCGCGACGCACATCCGTGGTGGTACGTCGCGGGCATCGCCGCCCTATTGATCACCGTGGGAGTCGTCGACGAACTCGCCTCCGGCGTCTCCTACGTCTTCTGCGCTCTCACCTTCTTCGCGATCTTCGCGGAATCCCGTTCCAAGATCAAGCTGCCGGACGCCGTATCGTGGCACTGGGCGCCGCTGCTGGCCTATGCCGTCGTCACCGGCGTCTGCGCCTGCGTCTATTTCGGTGGGCGCTACCTGGCAACCCGCGAAGGCCTGCCGGTGCCGGGGATCATCGCCGGAATCGCGATGGCGGCGACCTACGTCAGCTACCTTCCGCTCCTCGACGCGGCGACGCGCAAGGCGGTGGGGGTGCCGTCGTGAACGCGGTCTCCCGTGGCTTCAACGACATCATCCACCCCCAGCCCCGGCTGTCGATCATGGCAATGCTCGCCGCCGCCGAGCGGCTCGAATTCGGCTACATTCGCGACAGCATCGGCCTGAGCGACTCCGCCCTGTCCAAGCAGCTGTCCACTCTCGAACAGGCCGGCTACCTGGAAATCAAGAAGTCCCATCTGGGCCGGGTCCGGTGGACCTATGTCCAGCTCACCCACGGGGGCCGACTCGCGCTGGGCGCCCACGTCCACGCCCTGCAAACGCTGCTCGCCGTCGCCGACCCTCCGCCCGTGAGCTAGCCGAACCGGACGACCGCGCCGCCGTCGTCGGTCAGCTCGATCTGCGGCATGACCGGCACGGCGCCGTCTCGACACATAGCGCCGCCGCCCGCCGGTGTTCGGTGTTCGGTGTTCGGTATTTACCGAACACCGAACAGGTGTCATGCTGACACCTATGGAAACCGAGGCGCTCACCGTCGACGCCTTCGCCCAGCTAGGCATAGATGCCCGCACGCCCCACGACGACGCCGATGCAGACCTGATCATCGAAACCGCCGGTCTCTGCCTCACTCTGCAGCTGAAACGACGCGCACTGGTCAGCGCAGGCGACGCCGAACAGGTACTCCGAGATTCCGGCCTACCCACCTCCGCCGTCCTGATCGTCGCTGACCGCGTGACCCAGGCGGCCCGAAAGATCTTGTCCGTCCCGGGGGTGGGCTACTACGACCTCCGCGGTCGGCTCGCGCTGCGCGCCGACGGGATGGTGATCGACGCCGAAGTGCAGCCTTTACGGAAACGTCCGCAGCGCATGCGCCCGCTGAGTGGCAAGGCTGGTCTGGAGATAGCCTGCGCAGTACTACTGCGGCCCGAACAGGGAACTGCGGTACGTGAGCTAGCACGTCAAGTCGGCCGCTCGGCTAGCACAGTGTCCGAAGTCTTGGCGGCGTTCCGTTCCGCGGGACTTGTCAACGCCGACAACAGCGTCCCGGACTCTCGCCTGTTCTGGGACGTGGCCGAAAACTGGGCGACGCCCGGGACGTACCTGTTGCAATTACCCGTACTTGACGACGCACCATCAACTCAGACGCTGCGTCTCGGCCATACGGACGTAACGGCACCCGGCTGGGCGCTTACGGACTCGGCCGCCGCGGCGGCGTACGGGGCACCGGTGGCATTTCGGTCAGGGCAAGTGCTCGACTTCTATGTACCCGACCGCACAGTGCAGCACCGGGCGACAACGTTGCTCGGCACTCCGGAGAAGCCGGCCCTAGCCCGAGCTACCGTGCGAATCGCGCCGGTGCCTGCAGTAGTGCAAGAGCGAGTCGACCTCACGACAAACCCTATGGAGTGGCCGCTGGCCCACCCGTTGTTCGTTGCTCTCGACTTAGCGCAAGACCCGGGGCGCGGTCGAGAGATTCTCGACGCCTGGACACCTGATGGGCGGTGGACACGTGTCTGGTAAAAGGGTCATCTTCATCGGTGACGCGATGGCCGCCGTGGTGCAGGGAGTCATCGAAGTCCGTGCACTGATCGGACAATCTCCGGTCGTGGTCGGCGGCGTAGCGGTGTTGTCGAGGCTGTCGAATCCCTATCGCGCCACCATCGATCTCGATGTCGTCGATCGGCTGCACGGAGAGGTGCCACAACTCGAGGTACTACGGGCCGCAGCCGGAGCCGAGCCGATTCAGCCCGCTGCCGTACTCCTGCCGACGCCGTACGGTCCTGTGAAGGTCGTGCTCGAGGTCCGTCAATCCGAACTCGACGTGCCGAGCGACGACCCGGGCGACCGCTTGCACGCCGCGGCTCACGCATGGGCGAACGACACCGCCACGGACGTCACGCTTGAGGTGATCCGTGCGAATGGGGAACGCCGGGAAGTAGCCAGACTTGTCGCCGAGCCTGGCCCCTGGTGGCGATGAAGCTGCAGGCGGTGATGAACCGGTCGGTCGGTAAGCAGGGAACCGACCTTCTCGACATCGTCAGGCTCGCCTTGGATGACGGCACGCGCCCCGCCGCCCTGGAGCAAATCGGAAACGTCGACCCGTCGATCGCCGCCGACATGGCGCTGCATGTAGACCTCTGGTTGGTGCGCCGCCGGCAACAGACGATCCGCTGGATCAATGCGGTCGGCGGCACCGATGTCACGGCCGACGATGTCGACCTGGTAGCCGAACTTCTCCTCAGGGCGTGCGCCCGTCATTAACGCTCGGTTACCTGAACCGCACGACCGCGCCGCCGTCGTCGGTCAGCTCGATCTGCGGCATGACCGGCACGGCGGCGTTCCGGTGCGCGGTCGCTGCCACCAGATCTTCCACCTTTTCGTACGGGGACAGCTCGTCCAGTGTCACCCGCGTCGGCGGGAGCATGGCCAGGCCGTCGGCGGCCGCCGGGCTGATCCAGGTGGTCGCGCTTGCCTCGCCGGAGACGTCCCGGGCCGTCTGCGCCTCAGGCAGGAGTGCGACGAAGAACCAGGTGTCGAAGCGCTTGGGCTCGAACTCCGGCGTGATCCAGCGCGCCCAGGGAAAGAGCAGGTCGTCGCGGAGACGGAGGCCGCGCTGGGCGAGAAGATCGGTCATCGACAGCTCGCGACGGGCCACGGCCTGCCGGTCGGCCTCCCAGTCGTCGCCGGTCACGTCGCCGACCGTCCGATCCGGCTCGTCGATCGGCCCGGCCAACAGGACGCCTGCCTCTTCGAACAGCTCCCGGGCCGCGGCGCCGACGACCGCCCGCGCCTGCTCGTCGGGCACGCCGAGCCGGCTGGCCCAGTCGGATTTGAGGGTGTCGGGGCTGTCGCCGGGATCCACCCGGCCACCGGGGAACGCGTGGACACCGCCGAACACCATGGTGGTGGCGCGCTTGAGGACGTACACCTCCAGGGTTTCGGGGTGCACGAGCACGACGGTGGCCGCGGCGCGCGGCTCGACCGGCGTGCCGCGGAACTCGCGGGCCTTCTGGACCATGGCGGGCGGCAACGGGATCACTCGGCTCACCGCACGATCTTCCCCCATCCGCCGTAGCGTGGCGACCATGACGACCACTCGCTGGGGGATTCTGGGCACGGGACGCATCGCCGGCACGTTCGCCGCCGACCTGCGGCACGCGCCCGGAGCTGAGCTTGCCGCGGTCGGCTCCCGATCGCTCGACACGGCGAAAGCCTTCGCGGCGGAGCACGATGCCGCCCGCGCGCACGGCTCCTACGCCGAGTTGGCCGCCAACCCCGACGTCGACGTCATCTACGTCGCCACCCCGCACACCGCCCACTACGACGCGACGATGGCCTGCCTCGCCGCGGGCAAGCCGGTGCTGTGCGAGAAGCCGATGACCCTGGAGCTCGCCACGTCGGCCCAGCTCGTCGACGTGGCGCGCGCCGGCCGTACCTTTCTGATGGAAGCGATGTGGATGCGCTGCAACCCGGCCATCCGCAAAATCCACGAGCTGCTCCGCGCCGGCACGATCGGCGACATCGTGGCGCTGAACGCCGACCTCGGCCTGCAGGGACCGTTCGAGGCCACCCACCGGCTCCGCAACCCCGCCCTCGGCGGTGGCGCGCTGCTCGACCTGGGCGTCTACCTCATCCACCTGGCCCACCTCTTCTTGGGTACGCCGTCGACAGTGCAGAGCACGGCCCAGCTCACATCGGAAGGCGTCGACGAGACGACCGGCATCCTGCTCGGCTACCACCCGCGGGCGATCGCGGCACTGACGTGCAGCATCGCCGGCGCCACCCGCAACGGCGCGTCCATCACCGGCACACGGGGGCGCATCGACCTGCCCGCAGGCTTCTACGCTCCCCCATCCTTCGTCCTGCACAGCTCGTCCTCGTCGACCTCGTTCGACTTTCCGTTCGAGGGGTCGGGCTACCAGTTCGAGGCAATCGAGGTGCAGCGCTGCCTGGCCGAAGGCCTAGTGGAGAGTCCGCTGGTCCCGCACCTCGCCACCCTCGAAGTCATGACCATGCTGGACACCGTCCGCGCCGAGATCGGCGTCGCCTACCCGGACTCGCCCAGCTGACGTACACCGACGGTCTGCCCACCGCTGCGCTCACCGGTCGGCCGGAAACCCAGCTTGAGATAGAAGTCCTCCGGCCCGCCGGCCCGCGGCTCCCACGTCACGTACGCCCGGTCCCGGCCGCGGGCCTGAATCTCGGCGCACACCGCTTCCACGGCGAAGCGCCCGTAGCCACGACCCTGCGCTTCGGCCGCAATGTTCAACCGCCACAGTCCGGAACGCACCTCGCCGGGAACCTTGGCTGCCTCCCACGGGATGTCGAGGAACGCCATCAGGAAGCCGACCGCCCGGTCACCGTCGTAGATCAGGCGCGGCCACGCGTACTCCGCGAACACGTACGCCTCCGCCAACGACTTGACCACCGGCTCGACCAGGTCCGCCTGATCGGCCCGCACACTCACTGCGAGCGCCGCCTCATAGTTGTCCGGGGTGATCTCCGCCAGCCGCATGCGGCGCACGATAACGCCTGGTGCTGACCGCTCGCTCCGCATTATTGCCGCGGTATGCCAGCCTTACCTTGAGCCCACAAGGGAGGCGATGTGGTCAACCGTTTCGTCTACCTCGCCAGACACGGCGAGGCCATCGACGACGGCGACCTCAGCGCCCGCGGTCGTGAGCAGGCCCGCCTCCTCGGCCGGCGCCTGGCTTCCGTACCGCTGACCGCCGTCCATCACGGTCCCCTGTCACGTGCCACGCAGACCGCTCGGCTGGTCACTGAACAGCTGCCCGGCGTACCCGTGCATTGCTCGGAAATCGTCGGTGACTACGTGCCGCCGGTGCCGGATCTCGACGCACTGCCCGCGGTTTTCGCCCAGTTCCTCGACGGAGTCACCGCCGACGAGTACGCCGCCGGAGCCACCCTGGCAGCCGACGCGATCGACCAGCACACCGCGCTCAGCCCGGTCGACACCCACGAGCTGATCATCACGCACAGCTTCCTGATCGCATGGTTCGTCCGCCACGCCCTCGACGCCCCGGCCGCACGCTGGCTCGGCCTCAACGCCGCCAACTGCGCCTTGACCGTCATCCACTACCGCCCCGAACGCCCGCCGGCGCTGCTCACCTTCAACGACAGCAGTCATCTGCCGGCGGAGTTGCGCTGGACGGGTTTCCCGCCGGATCTACACGTCTAGCTCGGAACGGGCGATCTTCCCGGATGCGACCTGCCGCAAGGTTGCTCGCAGTTCCTCCCGGTCGAGCACCAGCACCACGTTGCCACGGTCGTGGGCAACCGCCTCTACGTCGATGAGGATGCCGTTCACGTCGACGGTGACGCAGTCGTTGTCCTGCTCACTGAGCTTGATGATCAGGTCGTTACGAAGCATGGGAATCCCTTCGTTCGTGGGTCCGCCTGCTTGATCGCTGGCGGCGAAGATTGACCGTCTAGCGCGGGCGAGGGGTCTACTCACAGTTCACGAAGCGCATCGCGAAGCCGCGCCAGGTCTTGAATACTGAGGTGCCATACCGGGCTGAACCCCTCACGGACATCGCCTGGTGGCGTCCGAGCCGCGTCGGGCAGGTTCGCCCCGGGCGTTCGCCGGGGCAGCGCCGGAACTCGTCTCATTTGTCGCGCATCCGCTCCCGCACAGGTCCTGTGTGGTTCATCGGATCGGGACAAGTCATCGTCACTCCACAGACCGGGCACCATGCTCCTTTGGCCTTGAGCGTCAGTAGACCGGCCAAGAAGCCGAGGACCGAAGCCGCTCCGATAGCGATCGCTGTAGCCATCTCGCCTCCGCATGTCTGGCTCGTCGCTTCCGATCGTCGGCGGGCTCCACCCACCATGCAAGGTTCCAATTGGGGAATTTGCATTTTGATCATTGACGATGGGCTGGCGGGGGCGCCAAGCTTGCAGAACGCGCGCTGCATGACTCCAAACTGGAAGGTTTGACGAGTCGGAACGGAAGGCGGTCCAGGTATGGTGGTTCCAGGCAGCGGCTCGACTGTGCCGCGACGCACTCTCGGCATTGGCCTACGTGCCGCACGAGAGAAGGCGGGTGTGAAGCTCAAGGACGCGGCCACGCTGCTGGGCGTGAGCGAGCAGACCATCTGGCGAATCGAGCAAGGCACCACATCGACTAGGCCCCCCTATGTCCAGGCGCTCTGCGACGCGTACGGGGTCTCTGACGGGATGCGAGAGGTGTTCGTCGGACTTTCGCGCGAGACTCGATCACGTGGGTGGTGGCACGCCTATGGCGACGTCCTGCCCTCCTGGTTCGAGGCATACGTCGGCTTGGAGCAAGCAGCGCAGCGCATCCGCATCTTCGACCCCGCCATGGTTCCTGGACTTCTACAGTGCCGCGAATACACCGGCGCATTCATCCGGGTCGAGAGACCCGACCTGTCGGACGACGAGGTCGATAAACGGGTGGAGCTGAAGCAATCGCGTCAGCAACTGCTGACGCGCTCATTTCCCACGCCGCCTTCGGTGGAAGTTATCATCAGCGAAGCAGTACTGATGGTCGAGCCGAAACCGGAAATCACCATGCGCAAACAAGTTTGGCACCTCTTGAAAGCGACCGAGCTGCCCAACGTGTCCATCCGGGTGCTTGGTCGCAAGGTGGGACCACATCGAGCATCATTGACGGGCGCCTTTACCTTGCTCGACTTTCCCGAGCACAATGGCAGCGCACCGCCACCTACGGTCTACAGCGAGAATCTGACCGGCGCGCTCTACCTCGATAAAGTTCCCGAGATAAGGGCATATTCCGAGGCCTGGGATGCGATCGCCGACGCCGCCTTATCGAAGCCCGATGCCATCGATATGTTGAAATTGTATTTGAGGGAGTTGAACGACCGTGAGCGTTGACGCCAGCGGGGCGAAATTCAAGAAATCGCGGCGTTCCGGCAATAACGGAGCCTGCGTCGAGGTTGCTACCAACCTTCCGCACATCGTCGCGATTCGGGATAGCAAGGATTCGGATGGACCGGTCCTCGTATTCCCCGCGTCGATGTGGGCCGCGTTTCTAGACGCGGTCCACGTCGGCGACTTCGACTGAAGCTAGTCGTCGGAGGGTCGGCGCAGGAAATCAGTCAGCAGCTTCGTGGTTTCCGCCGGGCGTTCCAGGCTGGGCAGGTGGCCGGCCCAGGGCAGTTCCACGTGTTGGGCGTCGGGCAGCAGGGTCGGCAGCTTAGCGGCGATCTGCCGGAAGTCCGGCAGGTCGTGCGCCCCGGAAACCGCCAAACAGCGAGCCTGCACCGCGGCGAGCTCAAACTCAGCGGAGAGCGGCGCAAACTCTTCCTCGGCCGCCAGTTGCACGTCGAAAGCGTGGCGCTGCATGCGGCGGACCTGCTCCCGAGTGGCGGCGTCAGTATCCGGACCGAGCCAGGTTTCCACGTTGAGGTCGGTGGCTCCGGCGATGTCGCCGGCGGAGATCAGCTCGTCTTCCCGGGCGTTGAACGCGGACAGCTCCGGGCTGCGTTCCTGACCGGACAGCGCCGAGCAGAGCAGCGCCAGCGCGGTGACGCGGTCGGGCCAGCGGGCGGCAACCTCCAGGGCGACCCGCCCGCCGAACGAGGAGCCGACGATCACCACCCGGTCGACATCCAGGGCATCGAGCAGGTCCCGCACATCTTCGGCGTCGCTGTGCGAGCGGTCCGGCACCGGGCTTTCGCCGAAGCCGCGGAAGTCGCAGCGGATCAGTCGGAAGCCGGCGTCGAGGAGGGTGGACCATTGCGGGTCCCACATGCGCCGGTCGCAGACCCCGGAATGCAGGAAGAGCAGGTTCGTGCCGGCACCGGCCACGTCATATGTGAGCGTCATCGCGGCTGACCTTAGACCGCGTACGCGAAGAAGGTGACCGCTTTTCGGGGGCAGCGCAGTCAGACCGGTGTCAGGATCAGCCAGCCGAAGCCGACGACGTCGCGGTAGCCGCCGAGGTAGTCGGCGCGCCGCTGATCGGCGAACGCTCGGGCGGCGGGTGTGCCGAGTCGTTCGATGCCTGCCCGCCAGTCTGATTCGAAGTCGTCCCATTCGGCCAAAGTCGACTCGGCGATGTGCAGCGGGCGGAAGCCGGCAGCCACCGCGGACTGGGCCATCGTTGCCAGGTCGGGAAGGTCGCCAAAGAGCGCGCGGACTTCGTCGCTCGGAGTCGTCCGGTAGATCGCGTCGGCGAACAGCAGCTTTCCACCGGCATGGGTCAGTCTGTGCAGCGCGGCGAGGGCTTGGCCGGTGTCGCCCCAGGCATATCCGGCACCGACGTTGACGACGAGCGCCGCGGGTTGCGTCCAGTCGGCCGCGTTCGCGCAGTGAAAGGTAACTCTGTCCGCGGCGCCCCGTTCCTTCGCTCGCCCGGCAGCCCGCTCGACGTCGGCGGCGTCCCGCTCCACGCCGTCGCCTGGCAGGTCGAAGGCGGTGCACAGGCGCAGCAGGAGTTCGCCGCTGCCGCATCCCAGGTCCAGCGCCCGCCACCCGGTTCCGGTGGGTGCCAGCCTGCGATTCAGGTCCCGCACGCGGTCGTCGCCCAGCGGAGCGTTGTAGGCGAGACCGGCAGCCGCGGCCGCCAGGAACGCCTTCGTCTCGTCGTTATGCACCAGCACAAGGTAGCCAGCGGTGGTGTTTGCTGAGCCGCACCGCTGTTCGCCGCGCTTACGGCGGTCCGCGACGTGCTGATCGCAGGTGATCAGCCGCGTTCCGCGAGGAGGTGAACACCCGCACGCCGCGCGCGTTTCCGCACTAGAGTGCCGGACCGATGAAAGTTACGAAGTGCACGCATCGCGCGTACCTGTATGTGGAGCGGGACCATTCCGCCGAGCCGGCCTATACCGATGCCGAGCTTGACCGGATCGCCTTCGATCCGGATTCGGTCACCGCGCTGGTGGGAATTACCCCGACCGAGGCATGTCGGCGTGGCGATCCTGATCCGCGTCCGGGGCGACTACCCCGCAGGTTCAGCCGGTGGTCGTTTGAGCTGCCCGAGCGGGAAACGTTCGAAACCGAGGACGTTGTCATGGAGCTGCTGGACGTGATCGAGCCATACGCTTCGGGGATTGCCAGGGCGTGCGATGAGTTGGGCATGCGGGCCGGTGTCATGGTCGTGATCTGCGTGAAGGATGGGCGCAGTCCGGTGCTTGGGTATCAGGGACAGACCATTCAGCGGCTGGCAAGACTGGGCCTGTCGCTCCACCACGACCTGTACGTCGACCTCGGGGACGAGTGACCCCGCCCTCCTCAACCGCAGGAGAGCGGGGTCCGGGCGTACCGAAAATCAGCCGAACAGCGGCCGTACGCAGAAGTACGTGATGCACGCGATCGCCGCCGCCGCCGGGAACGTGGTGATCCAGGCGATCACGATGTTGCCCGCGACGTTCCACCGGACCGCGGACAGCCGCTTGGTCGCGCCGACGCCCATGATCGCCGAAGTGATCGTGTGCGTGGTGGAGATCGGCGCCTTGAGGACCAGGGCGTTGAAGAACAGGACCGAGCTGGCGACCATTTCGGCCGCGAAGCCCTCCGCCGGGCCGAGGTCGATGATCTTCCGGCCGAGGGTACGGATGATGCGCCACCCACCCGCGTACGTGCCTGCCGCCAGCACCGACGCCGAGGTCCAGTAAACCCACCCCGGGATGTGCGTGGAACTGTCCTGGAAGCCGCCGGTGTAGAGCGCGAGCACGATGATGCCCATGGTCTTGGCGGCGTCCTGCATGCCGTGGCCGACAGACATGAAGGCTGCGGAGATGGTCTGGGCGATGCGGAAGCCGCGGTTGAGCTTGCCGGGGTGGCCCCGCCGGAACATCCACATGAGGGCGACCATGACGACAAAGCCCAGGAGGAAGCCGACGAAGGGCGAGGCCACCATCGGGATGAGGACCTTCTGAACGATGGTGCCCCACTCGATGGTGCCGTGGCTGGCGAACAGGGTCGCGCCGACCAGGCCGCCGAAGAGGGCGTGCGACGAGGACGAGGGCAGGCCGAAATACCAGGTGATCAGGTTCCAGGCGATGGCGCCGACCACGCCGGCGAAGACGACGCCGAGGCTGGGGACGCCGATCGGGAGTTTGACCAGGCCGTCGCCGACGGTCTTGGCGACGCCGGCGCCGAAGTGGGCGCCGATGAAGTTGCCGAGCGCGGCCATCGCCAGCGCGACGCGCGGGGTGAGGGCGCGGGTGCTGACGCTGGTGGCGATGGCGTTCGCCGCGTCGTGGAAGCCGTTGGTGTAGTCGAAGACCATCGCGGCGAGGATCACCGCGAGGACCGCTATGAGCTCGGGGGACAAGGCCTAGGACTCCTTGACCGAGATGGTCTCGACCGTGTTTGCCACGTGCTCGAAGGCGTCACAGGCGGCTTCGAGCTCGTCGGCGACCTCCTTCATCTTGAGCACGGTCAGCGCGTCGTACTCGCCGGAGAAGAGTCGGACGAGCAGCATCCGGTAGGCGCGGTCGCCGTCGTTCTCCAGACGGTTGATCTCGATCCAGTACTCCTCGAGGCCCTTCATGGACTTCAGCTTGGGCATCGATTCGGCGGTGAGCTTGGCCTGCTGGTCGAGGACGTTGACCAGCTCGTGCATTTCGCGCGGCAGCGACGGCAGCTCGGTGAGGCCGTACAGGTAGAGCAGGTTGCCGACGGCCTCGAGGTGGTCCATGACGTCGTCGAGCTGGGAGCCCAGCGAGTAGATGTCCTCGCGGTCGAACGGCGTGATGAAGGTCGAGTTGATCTTTTTGTAGAGCGTGTGGGTGATCTCGTCGCTGTCGTGCTCAACGTCGGTCAGCCGGTCGCTGACGGATTGCACGTCGACGCCGGGCAGGGCCAGCTCGTTCAGCAGCTCGGTGCCCCGCACGAGGTTCTGAGCGGCGCGGCTGAACAGCTCGTAGAAGGCGCCCTCGGTGGGGCGGAAGGAGAACTTCACGGCGCGAACCTCGTTTGACGGGTGGACGGTCTGTGCGATTTCCCGGGGAATGCTAGGTAACACCGATCCCGTTGCGGTGCCCGCCTACCCCTGCTCAGCACCAGTTCAGTGCGCGTTCACCTCACGTTAACCTTGGCCGTACCCAATGGGCGGGTTTATATCTTTTGTGCCAGGTCGGAGCGGCGAGGTTGGGGCGACGGGCGGCGCATGGGCGGCAGCGGAAGGCGCACGGGATGGCGGCGCAGGTGGCGGGCCAGGGCCGTCTGATCGGCATCGGCGATGGCGTCGACCCCCGCCTCGCCCAGTTCGGTCCAGACCGCCTGGCGCGCCTTCCGGCTCCCCGAGGGCAGGCCTGCGAAGCGCACCGTACGCCCGTCCTCATGGGCCGACCGCACCAGCGCGTGCAGCTGATGCCGCTCCTCGGCGGGGATTTCCTCGCAGCCGTCCCAGCCGAACCGGCGGGTCCAGTGCTCGCTGATCATCGGCACCAGGGTCGGCGGCGCCGCGGCGGCGCCGATGTCCTCGAACGAGCCGTCGGCGAACGCGTACCGTTCCCGCTGGGTTGCCAGCAGCTCCCGGGCGTTCACGATGCCGGCGACGACGACGGTGACCGCGCCCGCGTTCAGCCTGCCATCCAGGCAATGGCTGAGCATCCGGGCGTGATCGCGCAACTGCTGGTCGAGCAGCCGGTACGCCCGCAGCAGCGTCTCCGCGTCCCGGGTCGGCCCGGCGAACTCCACCACCAGCCGGAACGGCACCCGCTGGTCCTTGCAGAGCCGGCCGCCGCGCGCCTTGGCGCGGGCGAACAGCGGAGCGAGCACGAGCCGGCGCAACGTCTGCCCGGGTCGCGGTGTCCCCAGGTAGAGCTCGCCCTGCGGTCCGGGGCGCACGGGGATGGAGATCCCGGCCAGTCCGCGGCGCAGCACGTCGGGCAGCGGATCGGCGATGTCGTCCCCGACCAGCGCGTGCCCGGCTGGCAGGTACGGGCGGGGTCGGCGGGCCATCGCGATGCCGAGGGTGGTGGCGCCGGTGACACCGGCAACTCCGGCCAGGCCGCCGAGGAGGATCGCTACGTTGTCCGCCACAGTCACGTCCCCCTGCACAATTCAGGCTAAATGCCCCTATAGCGTTCACCACTGTGTCACATGTGACTCCCGGGACCGGGCAATGTCGCGCAGAATTCCTCTCATGCCGCCCGTGGTCGCAGAGCAGTTCGAGATGCAACGCCCTCATCTCCTCGCGGTCGCCTATCGGATGCTCGGCAGCCGGGCCGAAGCCGAGGACGCCGTCCAGGAGGCCTGGCTGCGCTACCACCGCGCCCGCGAGGCCGGCGACGACATCCAGGAGCTGCGCGGCTGGCTGACCACAGTCACCGGGCGGATCTGCCTCGATGTGCTGAAGTCCGCGCGGGTGCGCCGCGAGGCGTACCCGGGTCAGTGGCTGCCCGAACCGGTCGTTGCGCGGCTCGACGACCCCGCCGAGCGGGTCACCCAGCGCCAAGAAGTCAGCCTCGCCCTGCTCGTGGTGTTGGAGAAGCTCACTCCGGAACAGCGCGTCGCCGTCGTGCTGCACGACGCCTTCGCCGTGCCGTTCGAGGAGATCGCGGCCGTCCTGCACACCACCGCAGCGGCGGCGCGACAGCACGCGTCGCGGGGCCGCAAGGCGGTCACCGAGGGACAGGCTCGTCACACCGCGGACCTCGCCGAGCAGCGCCGCGTCCTGGAGGCATTTCTGACCGCGACGGCCAGCGGCGACCTGCAGGCCCTGGCCGCGGTGCTCGCCCCGGACGTCGTCGCCATCGGCGACGGCGGCGGCGTGGTCAACGCGGGCCGCAACGCCATCCTCGGCAGCGACAAGGTGGCGCGCTTCTGGGCCGGCCTCTTCGTCCGGCTCATGCGCGAAGCGCCGGACAGCACGATGGAACCGGTGCTGGTCAACGGCGACGCGGGCGTGCTGATCACCGCGCCCTACCCCGATGGGCGCGAGCTGGTCGCGGTGCTCTCGGTGGCCGTCGCCGACGGCCGCATCACGGCCGTCTACAACCAGCTCAACCCGGCCAAGCTGGGGTCAGTCCTGGACCGTCGATAGCCATTTACGGTACGCCGAAGCGAACGGCTCGGTCCCGTCCCCCAACGCCACCACCAGACGCCGAGCCGCGGCCCGAGCCTCGGTGACGACCTCGTCCGGATAGCCGAACTGCACCCGGTGCTCCTCGAACTCGTCCTCGTCGCGCAGCTCGATCAGCCCCGAGTCGCGCCGCCGGGAGACGTCGAGATCCAGGTCGACGATGTGGACCGTGTCACCCTCCCAGCGGGCCGGGGTGGCGATGTCGCAGTACACCTCGCTGGTCCGCGGCGGCGGGTTGAACATTCCGGTCCACCAGGCCCGGTGCGGGATGAGCAGGACGAACGGGATCTGCTCCACCGACGGTTGTCCGTGGTAGACGGAAGCCGTGCCGCGCGTCACACCGACCCAGATGCCCAGATCGTCCTCGGTGAGCCGACGCGCCGGATAATCCCGGTGAGCTGATCCGTCGAACTTGGTGTAGACCACCCGGACCATGTCACTCGGCATGACAAAGACCCTAGCGGTGCGACGGTTTCGTCGGTGGTGCCGGGTACGGTCTTCGGCGTGACTGCCCCCGCCAAGTCCCGCCGCACCACCGCCAGCGCCAAGGACCTGCTCGCCGCCGCTGTCGGTGCGGTCCCCGGTGGCTCCTCCCGCCCAGGCCAGGAGGAGATGGCGACGGCTATCGAGCGGGCGGTCAAGCAGCGCGAGCACCTGCTCGTCCAGGCCGGCACGGGCACCGGCAAGAGCCTCGCCTACCTGACCCCCGCGCTGCTCGTCGACGGGCCGGTGGTGGTCTCGACGGCCACCCTCGCCCTGCAGAACCAGCTCGTCGAGCACGACCTCCCGCGCCTGTCCGCAGCCGTCGAGCCGGTGCTCAAGCGCCGCCCGACCTTCGCCGTCCTCAAGGGCCGGCACCACTACCTCTGCGTGGCGAAACTGGAGCACGCCGACGAGGAGGAACCGACCGACACCCTCTTCGACGACGCCCCCGCCGCGCGCAGCACCCAGTGGCTAGGCGAGGCGGGCCGGCTCGGCAAACAGATTCAGCGCGTCCAGGCCTGGGCGGAGAAAACCACCACGGGCGACCGCGACGAACTCGACCCCGGCGTCGACGACACCGCGTGGCGGCAGGTCTCCATGCCGGCCCGCGACTGCGTCGGTGCGGCCCGCTGCCCGTACGGGGCGGAGTGCTTCGCGGAGGCGTCCCGCGCCCGCGCCCGCGAGGCGGACATCGTGGTGACCAACCACAGCCTGCTCGCCGTGGACATGCTCGCCGACCGGCACATCGTCCCGCCGCACAAGCTGCTCATCGTCGACGAGGCCCACGAGCTGGCCGACCGGGTCTCCTCCGCCGCCCAGGCCGAGCTGACCCCGGAGGCCGTCGAGCGCGCCGCGAAACGTGCCCGCCCGCTGGTCACCCCGGCCGCCGGCGAGTCCCTGGCCGCCGCCTCCGACTCCCTGCTCCTGGGCCTGGCCGACCTGCCGGCGGGCCGCTTGACCACCGGCTTGCCGCCGCTGCTGCACCAGGCCCTGCTCCTGCTGGACGCCGCCACCCGCGCCTGCCTCGACGGCATCGGCGACATCAAGGCCGACGATCCCGACCCGGTCCGCAAGCAGCAGGCCAAGGCCCACCTCGACGAGCTCTCCACGACCACCCAGCGTCTGCTCGAAGAGTCCGACTTCGACGTCGCCTGGATCGAGAAGAACGACCTCGGCAACGGCCGCCGTGCCCTGGTAGTCGCGCCCCTGTCCGTGGCCGGCACGCTCGCCACCAACCTGTACGACGAACGCACCGTGGTCGCGACCTCGGCAACCCTGACCCTGGGCGGCCGCTTCGACACCGTCGCCCGCTCGCTCGGCCTGCCCGGGGCTGTCGTCCCCGCAGCCCGCTCTGGCAACGGGCTGACCCCGGACGCGCCGCCTGTGTCCGGCGACGGCTGGACTTCCCTCGACGTCGGCTCCCCGTTCGACTACCCCAAGCAGGGCATCCTGTACGTCGCCGCGCACCTCCCCCGCCCCGCCGCCTCCGGCCTGCCGGACGCCGCCGGCGAGGAGTTGCTGAAGCTGGTCGAAGCGCTCGGCGGGCGTACCCTCGGCCTCTTTTCGTCTCGCCGCGCGGCGACGCAGGCCGCGGAGTTGCTGCGCGCCAAGACCGACCTGCCCGTGCTGTTGCAGGGCGAGGAGACGCTGCCGATCCTGGTCCGCAAGTTCAAGGAGCAGAAGGAAAGCTGCCTTTTCGGCGTCATGTCCCTCTGGCAGGGCGTGGACGTCCCGGGCGACGCCTGCCAACTCGTCGTGATCGACCGCCTGCCGTTCCCGCGCCCGGACGAGCCCCTGGCCGCCGCCCGCGCCGCCGCGGTCGACGCCACGGGCGGCTCCGGCTTCGCCTCGGTCAGCGTCCCGATCGCCGCCGTCCGTCTCGCTCAGGGCGTCGGCCGGCTGATCCGGTCCACCGGCGACAAGGGTGTGGTCGCGGTGCTGGACTCGCGACTGGAAACGGCGCGGGGATACGGCGCTTTCCTCCGCAAATCCCTGCCCCCGTTCTGGTACACCACCCGGCCGGACGTCGCCTTCGGCGCCCTGCAACGCCTCGCCAAGCAGTAGCCGGCGTCAGGCCTTGAGGTCGACCGCCGTGACGACGACAGCGTCCGGTGGAGTCTCCGGGCGGCGGCGGGACAGGCGGCGGACGCCGGTGTTGAGGACCGCGATCAACGGGACCGCCACCAGGGCGCCGACGATGCCGGCCAGGACCACACCGCTGGCGATGCCGATGATGACGACCAGCGGGTGGATCGCCACGGCGCGGCCCATGATCAGCGGCTGCAGGATGTGACCTTCGACCTGCTGGACCAGGATGACCGCGCCCAGCACGATCAGCGCGACGATCCAGCCCTGGTCGACCAGGGCCACCAGGACCGCCACCGCGCCGGAGACGCTGGCGCCGACGATGGGGATGAAGGCGCCCAGGAACACCAGGGCGGCCAGCGGGAACGGGAACGGGACGTCGAGGATCACCAACGCCAGGCCGATGCCGGTGGCGTCGATGAAGGCGACCAGCACGGTCGCGCGGACGTACGAGCCGAGCGTGGCCCAGGAGGCGTCACCGGCGTCGGAAAGGCTCCAGCGGGCGCTGACCGGGAAGAGGCGAACCAGGAAACGCCAGATCTTGCGGCCGTCGCGGAGGAAGAAGAAGGTCGAGAAAAGCACGAGGAGCGCACCGGTCAGGACCTCGGCCAGGGTGGCGGCGGTGGCGACACCGGTCGCGGTGAGCTGGGAGGTGTGGGCGTTGATCCAGACCCGGCCGGACTCGATGGCCTGGTCGACCTGGTTCTCGTTGAGGTGCAGCGGGCCGGTCTGCGCCCAGTCCTGAATCTGCCCGATGCCCGCGCTGGCGTTCTCGGTGAGCTGCGGCAGCCCGTCGACGAACTGGTTGACCACCAGGGTGAGGGTGCCGGCGACCGCGCCGATGCCGCAGATGAGCACCAGGAAGGTCGCCAGGGACGGGGGCAGCCGCAGCTTCAACAGCCAGCTGACCGCCGGGGCGAGCAGCGCCGACAACAGCAGGGCGATCGCCAGGGGAATCACGACGATGCTGATGGTCCCGATGAACCGGACCAGCACCCAGCCCACCACACCGACGACGATCAGCCGCCACGACCAGGCCGCGGCGATGCGCAAGGAGTGCGGCACCTCGGTGTCGTCCTTGCTGGTCGTCGAGTGGTGCTCGAAGGTCGGCACGGGCGCCGGGAAGTCCAGTTCGGCGTCGTCCGCCGGGCGTTCCGTCTCGGTCCGAGCCGTCCGAACAGACTCACGGCCCGACTCGTACGCCTTGCGGAGATTCGCCCGTACTCGCTGCAAGCGGCTCAACCGCCCAACCCCCCTGCCATCGACACGCGGGTTTCACCGTAGTCGAGACCGGCACGCATTCCGCACGGGTCGCCGGCGTACCGTCCTAGCGTGAGCATCGACACCCAGACCGAGGCCGGTCTTCCCATCCGCATGCTGCACGACCGGGTTCTCGTACGGCTCGACGGCGGCGAGGGGGAACGCCGGTCGAGCGCCGGCATCGTCATCCCGGCTACCGCGTCGATGGGCCGCCGGCTGTCGTGGGCCAAGGCGGTCGGCGTCGGGCCGAACGTCCGTTCCATCGTCGTCGGCGACCGCGTCCTCTTCGACCCCGAGGACCGTGCCGAGGTGGAGCTGCACGGCAAGGAGTACGTCCTGCTTCGCGAGCGGGACCTGCATGCCGTGGCAGCCAGCCGCCACGAGTCCGACGGAACCGGCCTCTACTTGTAGTAACCCGGCGGCGGCCCATAGCCGGGTGGCGGACCGTAGCCAGGCGGCGGGCCGTAACCAGGCGGGGGTGCATAGCTGGCTGGTGGGCCGTAGCCAGGTGGCGGGCCGTAGCCAGGTGGCGGGCCGTAGCCAGGTGGCGGGCCGTAGCCAGGTGGCGGGCCGTAGCCAGGTGGCGGGCCGTAGTTGAACTGCGGGCCGGCGTACACCGGCATCGGGGGCGGCAGCCGGACCGGAAGGGGAACGACCGGCTCGTCCGGCGGATTGACCGTGCGGGTCACGCCGTCCGGGAAGGCAATCTGATAGTGAGCGCCGGTCCAGAAGGCGCGCGGCGTCTGCGGATCCCGGCCAACGAACGCCGATCGGTAACCGGCTATGTCGGTGAGGAGCTTGCGCTCGTCGTCCAGAGCCGCATGCAGTTCCTGCGCGTTGCGGGGCAGCCCGCGCTGCAAGCCGTCACGCAGCAGTGCCAGCTGTGTCGCCGCCGCTTGGAATCCGCGCATGGCCCGCAGGCCCGCCTCGCCCGCGACCCGCTTGGCCCACTGCCGCGCGGAGTGCCGGCGCCCGAGGCTGCCCAGCGCCGCCACCTCCGGCGGGGACAGCCACCCCGCCTGCACATAGTGCGGCAGGATTCGCTCGGTGAGTCGGCCCTCGTAACCGCGCAACGCGATGGCGAAGCCGAGCACCAGGAAGAAGAACGGGACCATGAAGCCGAGGAACCCGTACAGCATGATGAAGGTTTCGCCGGTGGAGGCGGCCAGCGTCGGCATGAGGTTGAACAGGCCGTGCAGGATCATCGCGAGCAGCAGTCCCGCGATCGGCACCAGCCACCGCACGCGCCGGTCCGCCGAGCGCGCCGCGATACCCAGGGCGATCCCGGTCATGGCGGTGAACATCGGGTGCGCGAAGCCGGTGAACACGACGCGGGCGATGAAGATGACGAAGAGGTTCTGAATGCCGGTGGCCGGCCCGTACTGGTCGACGCCCTGCGCGTAACCGTGGCCGCCGAGGTAGAGCACGTTCTCGACCATGGCGAAGCCCAGCGCGGAGAGGCCACAGTAAACGATGCCGTCGGTGATGCCGGACCACTCGCGGCGCCGGCGCCAGAACAGCAGGATCGGGCCGAGCGCCTTCATCGCCTCTTCGATGAAGGGCGCCACCAGGACGGCGACCAGCGCCTCGGGCAGGTTGAGGTGGTCGAAGAGCGCGCTGGCCCCGCTGTTGACGCCGAGGGCCACCAGGGTGGCGACAGCCGAGCCCCAGGCGAAGCAGAAGACCAGGTGGCGGATCGGCTCCGGCTCGTAGCGGTCGAGCCACATGAAGCAGGCGACCAGCACCGGCACCGGCAGCATGGCGGCGGTCAGCCCGACCACCAGGCCGACCGGGCCGTTGGACTTGCCGAGCAGATACAACATCGCGACGGCGCAGAGAGCGATGAAGACGATGATCCCGGTGAGCATCAGTACGCGCCGCGTGCCCGACGACCGCACCGGAGGCGCCGGAAGTAAGCCGGGGTCAGGGCTCGAACTCGCCCCGGAAGCGGTCACCGGCAGCGCCGGACCCGCAAGCGCCCCGGGTGCAGGGTGCGGCGCCGGGTCGGGAGATCCACCGGGAGCTTCGTCGGCCATGCCGCCAGCGTAGCCACCCCACCCTGCCGGCTGTGCCCGTGCCAGGATGGCGGCCGTGACATCTCTTCTCGACCGCTGGGTCGTCGCTGTCCGCGGTGCCGGTGCGACCGCTGCCGAGTCGGACCTCGAGGCGGCTGGCAGTTACCTGCTCGGTCGCTGGTCGGAGCCGCAGCGGCAATACCACGACGTCAGCCACCTGACCGCCGTGTTGGACGTCGTCGACGGACATGCCGGGCTGGCGGCGTACCCGGACCGGGTTCGGTTGGCCGCTTGGCTGCACGATGCGATCTATGACCCGCGGGCGCTGGGCGACGCCAACGAGCGGGACAGCGCCGACTTCGCCCGGGGGCTGCTGACGACACTGGGCCTGCCGGCGGAGGTGGCGGCCGAGGTGGCTCGCCTGGTCGGGCTGACGGCGGGGCACGCGACGGCTGAGACTGACCCAGACGGCGAGCTGCTGTGCGACGCGGATCTCGCCATCCTGGCCGCCGAGCCGGACCGGTATCTGGCCTACACCGAGGCGATCCGCCGCGAGTATGCGCACGTGCCCGACGACACGTTCCGGGCAGCCCGGGCACAGGTGCTGGTGTCGCTGCTCGAACTACCGGCGATCTACCGGCACGCGCCGCTGCACGAGGCGTGGGAGGCGGCAGCGCGGGCGAACCTGGAGCGGGAGCTCAGGAAACTGGCCGGCTGAGGTGCTTCGGGCGGCGCAGCCCCGCCCGCCGCAGTCGCGCGGACAATTCGCGGCTCGGCACCAGGGTCGCGCCGAGCCACAGCGCCATCCGGAAGCGCGACTCCGGGATGTCGTAGTGGTCGCGGTCAAAACCGCGCCGGGGCGCGCCGAGCATTTCGGCGAAGACGTGCAGCTCGGCGTACGAGACGTCGCTGACCAGGTGCGACCAGGTGCGGCCACGCGCCGGCCAGAGCGGCTCGTCGACCAGGATCACAGTTCCACGTGGAACAAATCCGTCGTTCCGCGGTCGGCGGCGTACCCGCGGACATCCGGGACGCCCAGCCGAGCCGCGTCCGCGGTGAGGTCGTCGGGCATCTTCTGCGACTGCCGCTCGGCCTCGACCCGCGCCAGGTAGTGCTCGATCTCGCGCGCCCGGACGGCCTCGTCCCAGCCCAGCGCGTCACCCATGATCGCGGCCGCCTGCCGCACGGTCTCCGCACCGCGGTGCGGCGTCTCAATCGAGATTCGGGTACGCCGAGTGAGCACGTCATCCAAGTGCAGGGCACCTTCGGCAGTGGCCGCGTACGCGATCTCGGCAGCCAGGTACTCCGGGGCACCGACGAGCGGCGTCGCCAGCGTCGGGTCCGCGGCGATCATGGCGAGCAGGTGCACCGACAGGGTTCCGTACCGCTCGAGCAGGTGCTCGATGACCCCGGTCGTGACGCCGTGCCGGCGGGCGGTGTCCTGCCGGTCGCGCCACGCCGCGGGGTAGCCGTCCGCACCGAGCAGGGGCAGCTGGTCGGTACGGGACGGCGTGTCGATGCCGAGGCGGCGGACCGCCCGGTCGATGACGTCGGCGGCCATTACGCGGTAGGTCGTGTACTTGCCGCCGGCGACCAGCAGCAGTCCGAGCATCGGCTCGACGACGGCGTGCTCGCGGGACAGCTTCGAGGTGGAGTCGGCCTCGCCGGACAGCAGCGGGCGCAGTCCGGCGTACACGCCCTCGATGTCGTCCGTGGTGAGCGGCCGGTCCAGCACGGTGTTCACCTGTTCGAGCAGGTAGGTGATGTCGCGTGCGGAGGCGGCGGGATGCGAGCGGTCCAGCTCCCAGTCGGTGTCCGTGGTGCCGATGATCCAGTGCCCGCCCCACGGGATGACGAACAGGACCGAGGTGGCCGTGCGCAGGATCAGCCCGGCGTCGCCGGTGATCGCCGACCGGGGCACCACCAGGTGCACGCCCTTGGAGGCGCGGACCCGCAGGCCGGGCCGGACGCCGACGTCGCTGAGCATGCGCGACATGTCGTCGCTCCAGACGCCGGTGGCGGCGACGACCGTCCGCGCGCGCACCTCGATCTCCGGCGCGTTGGGGTCTTCGAGGTCCCGGATTTTCACGCCCACAACCTGCCGGGCTTCCCGGATGAAACCGGTGACCCGGGTGCTGGTCACCACGGCGGCGCCGAGGCTGGCAGCGGTCCGGGCCAGGTTGACCACCAGCCGGGCGTCGTCGACCTGCCCGTCGTAGTAGCGAATCGCCCCGGCGATCCTGTCCGCACGCAGGCTGGGGAACAGCTGGCGCGCACCGTCCCGGCTCAGGTGCCGGTGCAACGGCATGCCGCGCCCCTGCCCGAACAGCCCGGCGAACACGTCGTACGCGGCCACGCCCAGCCCGTAGTAGACCCGATTCCAGGCCCGCGCGGGCGGCGAGGCGGTCTCCAGCGGCACCAGGATCGGCACCGGCCGGACCAGGTGCGGCGCGAGCCGGCTGGTGAGCAGGCCGCGCTCGGTCAGCGCCTCGTGCACCAGGTGCAGTTCGAGCTGCTCGAGGTAGCGCAGGCCGCCGTGGATGAGCTTGCTGGACCGGCTGGACGTGCCGGAGGCGAGGTCGCGCGCCTCCACGAGGGCGACCTTCAGACCACGCGAGGCGGCGTCGAGGGCGGCCCCGGCGCCGGTGACACCGCCGCCGATGACGAGCACGTCGAACTGCTCATCGCGCAGCCGTTTGAGGTCGGCAACCCGGCGGATCGGTGAGAGCCGCCCGGCCGAGTACCGGGACACGGAGGGAGAACGCACGGTCCCACCGTAGCGCCGTACCCACCCGCGCCGCCGATGGGATGTTTTTCAGGCCACGAGTTCGAGCATCTCGGTGACCGATCCGGCGGGATCGGTGACCGGGAACTGCACCGCCCGGATCGTCGCTGCCGCATCGACGAACAGGGTCAGCCGCTTGAACCGGTCGACGCCGCCGGCCCGGAAGGTCGGCAGTCGCAGGCTTGCGGCCAGCTTGCCCTCAGCGTCCGAGACCAGCGGAAACGGCAGCTTCGCGTACGCAGCGAAGGCCTCGAGCTGATCCGGCCGTTGCGTGCTGACCCCGCAGATCCGCACGCCGCGGTCGGCGAAGTCCGCGGCCCTGGCGGCGTAGGTGGTCGACTCCAGGGTGCAGCCGCCGGCACCGGGAATGTCTGTCCAGCCCGGCGGATAGCCCTGCGTTCCGGGCGCCCACGCACCGGGATAGAAATACAGGACCGTGGGCGCTTCGACCGCCAGGTGCGCGACGCGGCGGCCGACCAGTCCGTGCACCCGGCGCGCCTCGGCGGACGTGGGTGCGGACGTCGCGGTCAACGACCCGTCACCCATGACGTGCCGGGTGCCCCAGTCCTGCAACGCGATGAGGACGGGCAGCAGCCCCGCACCCTTGTCCGTCAACAGGTAGTCGTAGCGCGGCGGATGGTCGGAATAGGCGACCCGCCGCAGCACCCCGTGCTCGACGAGGCTGCCGAGCCGCTCGGCCAGCGCGCGGCGGCTCATGCCCAGTTCCCGTTGCAGCCCGTCGAAGCGGGTCACCCCGCCGGCGATATCGCGCACCACCAGGAATGTCCACCAGTCGGTGAGCACGCCGAGCGCCTGCGCGATGCCACAGTCCGCATCCGTGAGGTCGACCCGTCGCACGCCGCCCAGTATAGTCCGTTCCAAATTGAAACTGACTCGACGGGACGGGGGGAACCGTGAGTGTCTTCTGGCGGTGGTGGGCGGCTGGCACGACCAGTGCGTGGGGGTCGGCTATCGGGGGCGTGGCGTTACCGCTGACGGCACTCGCGGTCCTCGATGCGACGCCGTTCGAGATCGGCCTGATCGCGGCGGCCCGGTACGCCGCCTGGATCGTGATCGGACTTCCCGCCGGGGTGATCGTGCAACGCCTACCCCTGCGCGGTGCCCAGATCGGCGCGGACCTGGCCCGGGCGATCGCCGTCGGGACGGTTCCCCTCGCCTGGTGGGCCGACCGGCTCACGGTCACCCACCTCGTCATCACTGCCCTGGTGATCAGCTTCGCCAACGTGATCTTCGACGTTGCGAACTCGACGTTCCTGCCCGAGATCGTCGACCGCGATCAGCTCCAGTCCCGCAACAGCCTCACCTCGGGAACCCACTCCGTCACCGAGCTGGGCGGCCCGGCCCTCGGCGGCGTCATCGTGCAGGCGCTCGGCGCGGTGCCGACGCTACTGTTCGACGCGGTCAGCTACCTGGTTTCCGCCCTGCTGCTGCGCACGCTGCCGGCCCGGCGTGCCGCCCGACCCGACCGCTGGCCGCCGCTGGGCGCGATGATCCGCGAAGGCTTCACCTATGTCGTCCGGCACCCGGTCATGGGTCCGGGAATGTGGGCCGCCACGGCCGTCAACTTCGTCTGCGGCGCCCAGCTCGCCCTCTTCCCGCTCTACCTGGTCCGCGACCTGCATGCCGCGCCCAGCCTGGTCGGCGTCCTGCTCGCTGCGGAGGGCGTCGGCAGTCTCGTCGGCGCCGCCTTGACCACCCGGTTCACCGACCTGGTCGGCTCTGCGCGCGCCATGATCATCGCTGGATTGGTGTCGGTCGCCGGTGCACTCACCATTCCCTGGGGCACAGGCATTTTCGCCTCCGCGTTCTTCGCCCTAGGCAGCTTCACCTTCGCTGCCGGAGTGGTCGTGCTGAGCGTGACGACCCGGACGTACCGTCAGCTGGCCAGCCCTCCTGAGCTGCTCAGCCGGGTCATGGCGACGGTCCGCTTCGTGTCCTGGGGCGCGATCCCGCTCGGCGGCCTGATCGCGGGTGCACTGGCCGGCCCGCTCGGCACCCGCGGCACCCTGCTCATCCTCGGGGTAGTCACCGTCTGCGCTCCCCTAGCCTGGCTGCTCTCCCCGGTCCGCGGCCTGCGCGACCTCACAGACCTGCCACAGCCCCAGCCGGACCGCGAGCTCGACACCAGCCTCCGCTAGCGGCAACGGAAAACGGGCCGCCCCCAAGGGGACGGCCCGTTTCGGTGTAGCAGTGGACTCAGAAGTCCATGTCTCCGCCGCCCGGGGCGCCGGCCGGGGCCGGGGTCTTCTCGGGCTTGTCCGCCACGACCGCCTCGGTGGTGAGGAACAGCGCGGCGATCGACGCGGCGTTCTGCAGCGCCGAGCGGGTGACCTTGGCCGGGTCGATGATGCCCGCGGCCAGCAGGTCGACGTACTCGCCGGTGGCGGCGTTGAGGCCGTGGCCGGCCTCCAGGTTGCGCACCTTCTCCGTCACGACGCCGCCCTCGAGGCCGGCGTTCACGGCGATCTGCCGCAGCGGGGCGTCGAGCGCGACCTTGACGATGTTGGCACCGGTGGCCTCGTCGCCGGTCAGGTCCAGCTTGTCGAACGCGGTCTTGCCGGCCTGCACGAGCGCCACGCCACCGCCGGGCACGATGCCCTCCTCGACGGCCGCCTTCGCGTTGCGAACGGCGTCCTCGATGCGGTGCTTGCGCTCCTTGAGCTCGACCTCGGTGGCCGCGCCGACCTTGATGACCGCAACGCCGCCGGCCAGCTTGGCCAGGCGCTCCTGCAGCTTCTCGCGGTCGTAGTCGGAGTCCGACTTCTCGATCTCGGCGCGGATCTGGTTGACCCGGCCCTGGATCTGCTCGGCGTTGCCGGCACCGTCGACGATGGTGGTCTCGTCCTTGGTGATGACGACCTTGCGGGCCTGGCCCAGCAGGCTCAGGTCGGCAGCGTCCAGCTTGAGGCCGACCTCTTCGCTGATGACCGTGCCACCGGTGAGGATGGCGATGTCGTCCAGCATGGCCTTGCGGCGGTCACCGAAGCCCGGGGCCTTGACGGCGACGGACTTGAAGGTGCCACGGACCTTGTTGACGACCAGGGTGGCCAGGGCCTCGCCCTCGACGTCCTCGGCGATGATGACGAGCGGCTTGCCGCCCTGCATGACCTTCTCGAGGACCGGGAGGAGGTCCTTGACCGCGGAGATCTTGCTGTTCGCGATGAGGATGTAGGGGTCGTCGAAGACGGCCTCCATGCGCTCGGCGTCGGTCATGAAGTAGGCCGAGATGTAGCCCTTGTCGAAGCGCATGCCCTCGGTGAGCTCCAGCTCGAGCCCGAAGGTGTTGCTCTCCTCGACGGTGATGACGCCTTCCTTGCCGACCTTGTCCATGGCCTCGGCGATGATCTCGCCGACCGTGGAGTCACCGGCGGAGATGGAGGCGGTGGAGGCGATCTGCTCCTTGGTCTCCACGTCCTTGGCGAGCTGCTGCAGGCCCTCGGAGACGCTGGCAACAGCGGCCTCGATGCCCCGCTTCAGGGCCATCGGGTTGGCGCCGGCGGCAACGTTGCGCAGACCCTCACGAACCAGCGCCTGGGCGAGGACGGTCGCCGTCGTCGTGCCGTCACCGGCAACGTCGTCGGTCTTCTTGGCGACCTCCTTGACCAGCTCGGCGCCGATCTTCTCGAAGGTGTCCTCGAGCTCGATCTCCTTGGCGATGGACACACCATCGTTGGTGATCGTGGGGGCGCCCCACTTCTTCTCGAGCACGACGTTGCGGCCCTTGGGGCCGAGCGTCACCTTGACGGCGTCAGCGAGCTGGTTCATGCCCCGCTCGAGGCCGCGACGAGCTTCCTCGTCGAATGCGATGATCTTGGCCATTCGGCTGTGTCCTCCTGGACATTCGCGGCGCCGGGCCTGCTCGGCCTAGCCCTCCGCACGGTGAGGAAACGCTTTCGGACGTCACCACCTGGCGATGCGACGTCCGGTAGGTCGAGCCGGATAGCCCGCGACGACCGGTCCCGTGCTGCGACACCGATGGCGGCGCCGTAGCCGTGACCCCACCGTCCCGACCTGCTGGCACTCACGTGGCGCGAGTGCCAAGAACTTGTTTAGCACTCTCGGGGGTCGAGTGCAAGGACAACGACCACCCCCGGGGACCGTACGGGAGAAGCGGCGCGGGGAGCTGCAATAGCGCCATCCCCCTTGCCTGACCCCGGACAAACAGGTAGTACAAGCAGCATGACCAGCACTTTGGCGCCAGCGCTCGCCGTGCACCGGGTGCGGGCCGATGACGCGGCTCGGATGCGTGCGCTGCGGCTCGAGATGCTGGCCGACAGCCCACTCGCCTTCCTGGAGACACTGGCCCAGGCGGCCGCCCGCCCACACGCAGACTTCTGCCGCCGCATCGAGTTGGCAGCTGGCGGCCCCCGCCTGGCTCAGTTCGTCGCCGATCCGCACAGGGAGACCGGCCCCCACGGGGAGAACAGCCACGCAGGTGGTCGGCTGATCGGCCATGCGGGCGGGACGGTGCTGCCCGAGGATCCGGCGACGACGGTGGTTTTCGCGGTCTACATCACCCCGGCGCACCGCCGGACCGGTGTGCTCGACTCCCTGCTGGAGGCGGTGGCCGAGTGGTCACTCGCCAGCGGCCGGCGCGAGCTCATGCTCGAGGTGGTGCTGGGCAACGACCGGGCGGTGCGGGCGTACGAGCGGTTGGGCTTCGAGGACACCGGTGTGCGAGTCCCGCACCCGGTCATTCCCGGCCTGCGCGAACTGCAGATGCGCCGCCGAGCATGACCGGGCGGCGGTGGCGGCTGACGCGGTCGGTGCTCACCGCCGTCAACGGCACCACGCTGGCCGGGCTGGGGATCGCCGTGCTGACCGGTGCGAAGGTGCGGCGGGGCCGGGACGGCATTCTGGTCGCGGAGGGTTACCGGCGGCGGATTCCGCCCGCGAGTTGCTTCACCGTCGGGTCGGTCATCATCACCCGGCGGTCCGCCGAGTGGCTGCTGCACGCTGACCGCGCCGAGCTACTCGCCCACGAAAGCCGGCATGCAGATCAGTACGCCGTCCTCGGTCCGCTCTTCTGGCCGGCTTACTGGGCGGCCTGTGGTTACTCCTGGCTGGCGACCGGCACCTACGGCAGTCGGAACTTCTTCGAGCGGCACGCGGGGCTCGACTCGGGCGGCTATGCCGAGGCGCCGCTGCGACCACGGTGGCGGCGGAAAGCTCCGTAGCGAAGTTTGGTCGGGAGGACGCGCGCACAGCGCCTCCGGCACTGGGTCGTTGGGCCCCAAGAGATTGTCGCCAAGCTCGAGGTGGGGCCGCGTACGGCGTCGCGTCCTCCCGCGTAGAGCATCCTGCCGATCCCGAGATCCGCGCGCAAGACCTCGCGGGTAGGAAATCTCGACGTACGGCTGATTACTGACTACACAGTGTCATCCCAGCAATCCGGCGTCGCGGGCGCCGCGCAGGGAGGGCTGGATCCGGTGGGTGGGGCCAACCAGTTCGGCGACCGCGTCGATGGTTTTCAGGCCCTCGCCGGTGTTGTAGACAACCGTCTCCTTCTCAGGGTCGAGCCGGCCGCTTTCCACGAGCTTCTTGAGCACCGCCACAGTCGTGCCGCCGGCGGTTTCCGCGAACACACCGGTGGTCCGGGCGAGCAACCGGATGCCCTCGCGGATCTCGTCGTCGTTCGCGTGGTCCATCCAGCCGCCGGTGCGCTGGACGGCCTCGATGGCGTACGCCCCGGCTGCCGGGTCGCCGATGTTGAGCGACTTCGCGATGCCGGTGGGCTTGACCGGCACGATCTGGTCGGTGCCCTGGTGCAGCGCGGCGGCGATGGGGTTGCAGCCGGTGGACTGGGCGCCGAACACCGTCCAGCCGTCCGCGGGCGCCTCGACCAGGCCGATCTCGACGAGCTCGCTGAACGCCTTGTCCACCTTGGTCAGCAGTTCGCCGGAGGCCATCGGGATGACCACCTGGGCGGGGATGCGCCAGCCGAGCTGTTCGGCCACCTCGTACCCGAGCGTCTTGGATCCTTCGGCGTAGAACGGGCGCACGTTGACGTTGACGAAGGCGGTGTCCTCGAACTCGTCGGTTTCGACGAGCTCGCCGCAGAGCCGGTTGACGTCGTCGTAGGAGCCGTCGATGGCGACGAGGTCGCCGCCGTACACCGCCGAAGTGATGATCTTTCCGGGTTCGAGGTCGCCGGGGATGAACACGATGCTGGGTACGCCGGCCCGGGCGGCGTGCGCGGCGACGGAATTGGCGAGGTTGCCGGTGGAGGCGCACGCGAAGCGGGTGAAGCCGAGCTCGCGGGCGGCGGTCAGGGCCACAGAGACGACCCGGTCCTTGAACGAGTGGGTCGGGTTGGCCGAGTCGTCCTTGACCCACAGCGGCGCGCGCAGGCCCAGCTCGGCGGCCAGGGCGGGCGCGGCGACGAGTGGGGTCAGGCCGGGGTCGAGGGTGACCCGCGTGGCCGGGTCCTGGCCGGCGGGCAGCAGCGCGGCGTAGCGCCAGATGTTCTGCGGTCCGGCCTCGATCTGCTCACGGGTGACCGCGGCGAGAGCGGCGGCGTCGTAAGCGACTTCCAGCGGCCCGAAGCACTCGAAGCAGGCGTGCTGCGCGGCGAGGGGGAACTCGGTGCCGCAACCGCGACAGACGAGGGCGCGGGCGGGGCTGGTGGCGGGGGCGTCGACGGTCGACGTCATACGAGGCTCCTTCTCATCTTTCCCAGCTGCTGCTGGGACGGAATTAGCACCTGCCACGCTCGATGCGCGTGGTGGTTGCCGGGGCGTCGTCGGGCCGTATCCCTCAGCCCCTCTGGATGAGGTATTCAGTTGTGTCATCGCCACTTTACGTGGCCGCGGCGGATTGCCAAGAGGATCGTCCCGAAGCGTGGGCCTCGCCTCCCCGCCCCGGTGGCACACGTTGCTTAGGGTGACGGACGTCATTCCCCCACAAGCCAGGAGGTTCGGCGTGGCCGCCGTCCTTGAGATCGAAGGTCTCCAGAAGACCTATAAGACCCGGAAGGGGGTGCGCAGGGCACTCGACGGCTTCGACATGGTGGTCGAGTCCGGCCAGGTGCACGGCTTCCTGGGTCCCAACGGCTCGGGCAAAACCACCACCCTGCGTACCCTGCTCGGCCTGATCCGGCCGAACGCCGGCCGGATGGCGATCCTCGGCCGCGAGGTCCCCGCCGCGCTGCCCGAGATCGCCGGCTCGGTCGGGGCGATCGTCGAGAGCCCGCAGTTCTTTGGCAACTTCACCGCGCGCGACACGCTGTCGCTGCTCGCCGACGCGGGTGGCGTGGCCCCGCAGCGGGTGGACGAGGTGCTGGAGCTGGTCGGGCTGCGCGACCGCGCCTCGGACCGGGTCAAGACCTACTCGCTCGGCATGAAGCAGCGCCTCGCGGTGTCGTCCGCGCTGCTCAAGAACCCCAAGCTGCTGATTCTGGACGAGCCTGCGAACGGTCTCGACCCGGGCGGCATCCGCGAGATGCGGACGTTGATGCGCAACCTCGCCGAGTCCGGCATGACGGTCGTGCTGTCCAGCCACATCCTCGCCGAGATCCAGCTGATCTGCGACTCGGTGACGATCATCGCCGGCGGGCGCCGGGTCGCCGCGGGTGCCGTCGCTGACGTGCTGGCCCAGCACGCTTCTTCGGCCGTGCGGGTGCGGATGGAGACCCCGGAGGGCCTGTTCGCCGCGGCTACCGCGCTGCGCGAGCTGGGCGCTCAGGTCAACCTCGAGGGGGATCACCTCATGGTCGCGGCGGTCAACCAGCCGAGCGCGATCACCCGGGCGCTGGCCGAACGCGGCCTGTTCGTTTCCGAGCTCAGCCCGGTCACGGTCGACCTGGAAAGCGTCTTCCTCGAGCTCACCGGCACCGCGCCGGTGGCGGGCGAGCACCGCCAGGTGGATCAGACGGTCATGGCCCAGTCGGGTCCGGCGCAGGGTGGGTGGGGACATTGAGCCTGTACACGGCAGAGACCAAGCGCTTCACCAAGCGCCGCTTCACCCGCTTCTTCGTGCTCGGGCTCGTGCTCGTGCTCGGGGCGATCTCCGTCGGCATGTTCTTCACGAACCAGAAGTCCACCCCCGAGGTGGTCGCGGCCGCGGAGAAGGAGGCGGAGGCCAGCTTCCAGCGGGATCTGGCGATGTCCGTCGAGCAGAACAAGATCTGCGCGATTCAGCCGGAGTGCACCCAGTGGACACCGACTCGCGAGGACTACCAGGCCGAGTGGTACATGCCCTCGACCTTCAATTTCAAGAAGCACTTCGGGGCGATGGCGACGACGCTCGCCGCGTTGCTCGCGGTGCTGGCGTTCGTGCTCGGCGCTTCCTTCGTGGGCGCGGAGTGGAGCAGCGGCGGCATGATGAATCTGCTGCTGTGGCGGCCACAACGGATCAAGGTGTTGAGCACGAAGTTGGCCGCGCTGCTGGTGGTGCTGACCGGCATCACGGTGGTGCTCTCCGCCGTGTGGACGGGCATCTTCGCGGTCATCGCCAACCTGCGCGGCACGCTGGACGGCATGACCTCGGGGGCCTGGCAGTCGATGCTGCTGATGGAGCTGCGCGGCCTGGTCCTGGTGCTCGTCTTCGGCGCGGTCGGCTTCGGCCTGGCTTCGATCGGCCGGCACACCGCGGTGGCCATGGGCGCGGCCATCGCCGTCGTCGTGTTGTTCCAGTTCGGCCTCGGCACGGTGCTGGCGATGGCCCAGGTGTCCTACGCGGAGAAGTACCTGATCCCGACCTGGGTGGCGGCATGGATGGACAAGTCCTACAAGATCACCGACTGGAACGCGCCCTGCCTCAACTCGGCGACCGGCTGCGAGCCACCGACGATGACGATCGAGTGGCCGGCGGCGGGTGGCCTCTTCGCGGTCACGGTGGCCGCGGTGATCGCCGCAGCAATGTGGACTCTGCGTAGCCGAGACATCACCTGAGGTAACTTCGGCCGAAGGCGCGCGGCGGGGAGCGACGACTGCCACTATGGTGGCGTTCCCCTCCGCGCTGCCTTCCATCACCCCGAGGTCACCTATGCAGCCCGACGCCGCCCCGACCGACCAGCAGCACGTCCCGGCCCCCCGCAGTGCGGAGGAGGCCGAGATCGACACCGAACAGCCCGCCCTCACCGAACGCGAGCAGCAGATCCTCGCCTTCGAGCAGAAGTGGTGGAAACACGCCGGCTCCAAGGAGCAGGCGATCCGCGACACCTTCGCGCTCTCGTCGACCCGCTACTACCAGGTCCTCAACAGCCTGCTGGACAACCCGGCCGCGCTCGCGCACGACCCCATGCTCGTCGGCCGCCTGCGCCGCCTGCGTTCCACCCGAGCCCGCACCCGCCGCCGCTGATCAAGACGCGGGTCAGGCGGCCGGGCTGCACCCGGCGCCGCTGATCAAGACGCGGGTCAGGCGGCCGGGCGGCACCCGCCGCCGCTGCCACGAGGCGCTCTAGCCGGGGGCGTGCGTCTCCGCGTACGCCTCCAGCCAGGCCACCTGCACCGGGTCGAGCGACGCGCGCACCCGCTTGCGGGCAGTCGCCACGTGCTCGGCGGTCACCGTCGTCGCCTCCAGGGACTCGCGCATGGCAGCCAGCGCCGCCTCCCGGATGAGCGCCGCACAGTCCGCCGCTGAGAAGCCCTCCAGCTCCGCGCCCAGTACGTCCAGGTCCACGGTCTCGGCTAACGGCACCGACGTCGACGACGCTCGTAGGATCGCCGCACGGGCGTCCGCGTCTGGTGGTGGCACGAAGACGAGTCGTTCCAGCCGCCCGGGCCGCAGCAGGGCCGGGTCGATCAGGTCGGGCCGGTTGGTCGCGCCGATCACCACGACGTTGCGCAGCGACTCCACACCGTCCAGCTCGGTGAGCAGGGCGGCCACGACTCGGTCGGTGGTGCCGCCGTCGGTAGCCTGGCCGCGGGTCGGAGCCAACGCGTCCACCTCGTCCAGGAACACCAGGGTCGGCGCGGCCTCTCGGGCACGGCGGAACAGCTCCCGGACCGCGCGTTCACTGTCGCCGACCCACTTGCTCAGCAGCTCGGCGCCCTTGACCGACAGGACGTTTGCTTTGCCCGTACCCGCAATGGCTTTGACCAGGTAGGTCTTGCCGCATCCGGGCGGCCCGTAGAGCAGCACGCCGCGCGGGGGTTGAACGCCGAGCCGCGCGAACGTGTCCGGATAGGTCAGCGGCCACAGCACCGACTCGGTGAGCACCTGCTTGACCTCGGCCATGTCCCCGACGTCGTCCAGGGTCACCTGGGCGACCTCGAGCGTGGATTCCGCCATCGAGGTCGGCCGGACCACGTCGAGCGCGGCCTCGAAATCGGCCATCGCCACGGTGGGCGACTCGCTCTCCTTCTGCCGCAGGGCCGCGCGGACCCCAGCCTCGCGGGCCAGGGCACCCAGGTCGGCGGCAACAAATCCGGGGGTACGCCCGGCAACGTCGTCCAACCGCACGTCCTCGGCCAGCGGCATCCCGCGGGTGAGCACGCGCAGCTGTTCGCGCCGCATCGCCGCGTCGGGCAGCGGCACGGCGAGCTGAACCGCCAGCAAGTCGGGCGCGCGCAGAGACGGGTCGACCTCCTCCGGCCGGCTGGTCGTGCAGACCACCGCGGCCCCGGAGCCGACCAACTCGGTCAGGATCTGCCGAAACACCGTGGCAAGCGGACCCGCCTCGTCCCGCGGCGCCAGCGCTTCGACGTCGGCGATCAGCAGCACCGTCGGACCGCCGGCGCGGACGTCGCGGGCCAATGCCCGCAGCCGGGTCGCGGCGGCGTCGTTCGTCAAGGCGGCCAGCTCCGGCGCCCACACCGGCAGCACAGTCGCCCCGACGCCGGCAGCAACCGCCCGGACCAGCGCCGACTTGCCCGAACCGGCCGGACCGGACACCAGCACACCGAGCGACACCGTGGTGCCCAGCCGGCCCAGCACCTCACCGTGATGAAAGCCGAGGTCGAGCAGCTCGGTCAGTTCGTGCGCCTGAGCGCGCAGTCCGGGCAGATCGTCCACGCTGGGTGGCGGCGTGTCCGGGTCGGTGGACGCGGGCTCGGTGCGGGCCGACTCGGCCGCGGGGCGGGTCGGGGACGATGACGGCCCGTCCTGCCAGGCGACGATCGTGTCCATGGTGACCAGCGCGGCGTCGCCGTCCGCGACCTCCACCACCTGCAGCAGCGTGCTGGTCCAGGCGTAACCGACCCGGTTGGCCAGGCTGCGCCGGGCCGCCTCGACCAGCAACTTGTGCGCGGCTTCCGGCAGCACATCCTGCGGCAGCAGGGACACATCGTCACCCGCGGTGACCACCTTGCCCAGCAGCGCCAGGCGCAGCATCTCGGGCGACACGAGCGCCACGATCTCGGCCGCCCCGGTCAGGGTCACCCGCCGCGCGGCCACCACCGGCACGGGAGTGACGGTCACCTGCCCGCCGTCGCGCAGCCCCAGGTTGCCGATCGTGAGATCGTCGGCGTAGAGCAGCGCACGGCTGGCGCCCGCCTCGGCCCGCGCGGCGATGCCCGCGGTCGTCCGGCGGCCGGTCAGCCGCAGCGGATCGCCCACGTTGACCGCCAGCGCGGCCATCACCTCGGGATGCAGCCGGACGATGCCTCGCCGCGCGTCGAGCGCCGCCGGCCGCTGGGTCACGGTCAGCGTGAGATCTTCTGGCACCGGGCAGACCTTCCATTCGACCGAGGGGGCTGATGATTACGCTAGCGCCGCCGGTCGCCCTCAGCCCCTCGCCCCTCGGGGACACAGGCTCGGGACACAGCGCCCGGGGACAGCGGCCAGGTTCACAGCTCCCGCTCAGCGGGCCGCCGCTAGCGTGGTGACCATGCGTGCCCTCACCAGACTGCGACGTGCCCTGCCTCGCCCGACGCGGCGGCGGGTCGTCGGGGGCACTCTCGGCGTTGTGCTCCTCGCTGCCCTGGTGACCTGGGCGGCCCTGCCCGAGCGCACGTCCTTCACCGCCACCGACCAGCGGATCACCGTGCTGTCCGGGCCGTCGGGCAGCGAGCCGGTCACCCTCGACACCCGCTTCTACCTGCCCAAGGACACCGATGGCAAGGTGCCGGCCGTGCTCCTGGCGCACGGCTTCGGCGGCACCAAGAACTCCGTCAGCGAGGACGCCGAGTCGCTGGCCGACCGTGGTTACGCCGTCCTGACCTGGACCGCCCGCGGCTTCGGCAGCAGTGGCGGGCAGATTCACCTGGACAGCCCGGACCACGAGGTCAAGGACGCCCAACGGCTGCTCGACTGGCTCGCCGGCCGCCCCGAGATCCGCACCGACGCGAACGGTGACCCCCGCGTCGGCGTGGTCGGCGGCTCGTACGGCGGCGCGCTGGCCCTCCTGCTCGCCGGCCAGGACCCGCGCGTCGACGCGATCGTCCCGCTGATCACCTGGAACGACCTCAGCACGGCGTTCTTCCCGCAGTCCGCCGCCGGCGTCACCGATTCCGGCGTCTTCAAGAAGAGCTGGGCCGGTCTTTTCTTCGGCAACGCCGCACCCACCGGCGCCGGCGCGGCATCGGGCTCCGGCTCTCGCTCCGGCGAGGGCTCCGGCTCTCGCTCCGGCGAGGGCTCCGGCTCCGGCTCCGGCTCCGGCTCCGGCGAAGGGTCCGGCTCCGGCGAAGGGTCCGGCTCCGGCGAGGGATCCGGTTCCGGCGAGGGGTCTGGCGCAGACTCCGGCGGGGCGACTCCGGTGGCGCCGCCTGCGCAGGCCGGGCGGCCGGATGCGACCAGCGACCCGGCGTGCGGCCGATTCGCCGCCGACGTCTGCGCGGCGTACCTGAAGATGGCGACGACCGGCGCGCCGGATGCCGCGACCACCGCCTTGTTGCGCCGGTCCAGTCCGGCCACTGTGCTCGACAAGATCAAGGCTCCGACGCTGCTGATCCAAGGAGCGGTGGACACGCTCTTCCCGCTGTCCGAGGCGGACGCCAACGCCCGCGGCATCGCGCAGACCGGCACCCCGGTCCGGGTCGCCTGGTTCACGGGCGGACACGACGGTGGCTCCGGCCCGCAGACCGACCAGGACCGCACCAAGTTCCTCACCGCGCAGTGGCTCGACCACTACATCAAGGGCGAGGGCGAGGCGCCGGAGAACAGCTTCACCTACTCCCGGGTCGCCGGGTTCAGCGCGCTCGACCGCGGGCTGGTGACGAACGGCTACTCCGACCCGACGTACCCGGGACTGACCGGCACGGCCCGCACCGAGGTCGCCGTCGACGGCAAAGCCCAGCCGATCGCCAACCCGCCGAACGGCAACCCGGGCGCACTGTCCTCGCTGCCCGGCGTGGGCGGGCAGGTCAGCACGTTCCTCGGCCGGTTCGCGGGCGACCTGCCCGGCCAGCACGCGAAGTTCGACTCCGCCCCGATCGGGCAGGCCATCGAGGTGGTGGGCGCGCCGAGCGTCCAGCTGCGGGTCGCCTCGCCGACCGGCTCGGCCACCGTCTTCGTCAAACTCTTCGACGTCGACCCGAACGGCACGGCCACGCTCAGCGGCGGGCTGATCGCCCCCGTCCGGCTCACCGGCCTGCCGGCCGACATCGCCGCGGCCCGTCCGGTCACCGTCACGCTGCCGGCCATGGTGCGCCGGATCGATGCGGGCCATACCGTACGCGTGGTCGTCGCCACCTCCGACCAGGCGTTCCTGACCCCGGCCCAGCCCGCGGTCTACACCGTCGGCGTGGACTCCGCCGTCACCCTGCCGACCGTGGTGGGCTCCCCGATCGCCAACCCGCAGGTCGTGTGGCGGTGGGTGCTGCTGGGCGTCCTCGGCGTCATCATCCTCGGCGTCGTCCTGGTGGTGGTGCTGCGCCGCCGCAGGGACGCGGAGCCGGTCGCCGAGTTCGCGGACACGCCGCTGGTGGTCCGGGGGCTGCGCAAGGCGTACGGCGACGGGTTCGTGGCGGTGGAACAGGTCGATTTCCGGGTGGAACGCGGGCAGGTCGTCGGCCTGCTCGGCCCGAACGGCGCCGGGAAGACCACAACGCTGCGCGTACTCATGGGCCTGACCATGCCGACTTCGGGCGACGCGCTGGTCTTCGGGCGACCGCTCGTGCCGGGCGCGCCGATCCTGTCCCGGGTCGGTGCGCTGGTCGAAGGTCCGGGCTTCCTGCCGCACCTCAGCGGCTACGAGAACCTGCGGGCGTACTGGCAGGCCACCGGCCGGCCGCTTCAGGACGCGCACTTCGAGGAGGCGCTGGACATCGCCGGCCTCGGCGACTCGGTGCACCGCAAGACCAAGAACTACAGCCACGGCATGCGGCAGCGACTGGCGATCGCCCAGGCGATGCTCGGCCTACCCGAGCTGCTGGTGCTGGACGAGCCGACGGACGGCCTCGACCCGCCGCAGATCGCCGAGATGCGCCGGGTCCTCCGCCGGTACGCCACGGACGGCCGGGCCGTGCTCGTCTCCAGCCACCTGCTGGCCGAGGTCGAGCAGACCTGTACGCACGCGGTAGTGGTCAACAAGGGCCGCATCGTGGCGTCCGGCCCGGTCGACGACATCGTCGGCGAGTCCCCGTCGGTGCAGCTCTCGGTCTCCGACGTGAAGGCGGCCACGCTGGTGCTGGAAGGCATGGACGTCCGCTCGGTGCAGCCCGACGGCGCATCCGACCTGATCGTGGACATGAACGGCACGCCCCGCGAGGAGGTGGTGGCCTCCCTCGTCCGCGCCGGAGTCGGCGTGGACCGGGTGGTGCCGCGGCGCCGCCTCGAGGACGCGTTCCTGGCCCTGGTGGGCGACAACTCGCGGGGAAGTGGGGACCGATGAGCAGCGCGGCGACCGGCTACAAGGCTTCGGCGACTCTGCCGTTGCGGGCCGAGATCCGGCGGCAGGCGACGCGCCGGCGTACCCATCTGGCCTTGGGCTTCATGGTCCTGCTGCCGTTGATCATCATGTTGGCTTTCGAGTTCGGCGGCGAGGACGACGATGGCAACGGCGGCGGCTCGTTCGCCTCGCTGGTGGATCTCGCCACCTCGGGCGGCCTCAACTTCGCCCTCTTCAGCATCTTCGTGTCGGCGAGCTTCCTGCTGGTGGTGGTCGTCGCGCTCTTCAGCGGTGACACGGTCGCCTCCGAGGCCAGTTGGGGCAGCCTGCGCTACCTGTTGGCGATTCCGGTCCCCCGTGCGCGCCTGCTCGCCGTCAAGCTCGTGGTGGCGCTGGCCTACTCCCTGACGGCCCTGGTCACACTGGCCGGGACAGCACTGTTGGTGGGCACCCTGCGCTACGGGTGGCATCCGCTCGGCAGCACCGTGGCCGCGGAGATCCCGGCCGGCGAAGGCGTCCTGCGCCTGCTCGCGATCCTGGCCTACCTCGCCGTGACACTGCTCGGCGTGTCCGGGCTGGCGTTCCTGCTCTCCGTGGCGACCGACGCGGCGCTGGGCGCGGTCGGCGGCGCGGTCCTCCTCTGGATCCTGTCGAGCATCCTGGACCAGATCACCGCGCTGGGCGACCTCCGCAACTTCCTCCCGACCCACTTCAGCGACGCCTGGCTGGGCCTGCTCTCCACGCCGATGCAGACCGACGACGTGGTGAAGGGCGCGATCTCCGCGGTCTGCTACGCGACGCTGTTCTGGTCGATCGCCTTCTACCGCTTCACCCGCAAAGACGTGACGTCCTAGGCACGCTTTCCGCGGCCCAGCGCACGCAGGCCATGCGAGGCACGACTCTCGCTAGGCACAGACCACGTGGACGCCGGCGTCGCGGAAGGCTTGGACGGTGGACTGGGGGGCGCCAGAGTCGGTGACCAGGGTTTCGACCTTGGCGATCGGGCAGATCCGGGCGAAGGCGTGCCCGCCCAGCTTGGACGAGTCGGCGATCACCACGACCCGTTTCGCGCGGGCCACCATCAGGCTGTTCATTGCCGCCTCGCCCTCGTGGTGGGCGGCGGCGCCCAGGTCCACGTCCAGCGCGTCGACGCCGAGCAGGACGATGTCGAGCGTGACCTCTTTGAGGAGGGCGCCGCCCAGCGGGCCGACCAGTTCGAATGACTGTGGACGCACCACGCCGCCCGCCACGACGATCTTCATGCGGGAGCGGACGAGCAGCTCGTTGGCGATGTTCAGGGCGTTGGTGACGACGGTGAGCTGGGCGCCGTCGCCGCTGGTGTTGAGGTCGGGGCGGACGGCCAGCGCGCGGGCCACCTCGGTCATGGTGGTGCCGCCGTTGAGGCCGACGACCGTACCCGGAACCACGAGGTTGGCCGCCGCCTCGCCGATGCGCTGCTTCTCGGCCGAGTGCTTGGCGCTCTTGTAGCGCAGCGGCAGGTCGTAGGAGACGCCGTTGGCGACCGCACCACCGCGGGTGCGGGTGATCATCTGCTGCTGGGCGAGCTGGTCGAAGTCACGGCGGATGGTGGCTTGGGAGACGTCGAGACGATCCGCTGCGTCCTCCACCGTGACGCGGCCGCTCTCCGCCAGTAACTCCAGCAGGGCATTCCACCGCGCGTACCGGTCCACCCGTACTCCCTGCTGCTCGTTTCGTGATAAGAGTGTGCACATTAGTGCGCGAAACGTCGCCTAGCAAAGAGAGTACCTGCGCGAAGCCGTCGTGGAGGTTGCGTTGGCGCCGATAGTCCACGCAGAATAGCGCTCGAAAGGCCGGGGAACCGAACGCTTTCGCGCAGCCCAACCGCCCGATGGGGGAACTGCCATGAGTCACGTCAAGGTAGAGATCGCCAGTCAGCCGGATTGCTGGCGGCAGGCCGCCAAGCTGGCCGATTCGCCCGGGCTGCCGCTACCCGGCGAGCGGGTCGCGGTCGCCGGCTGCGGCACCTCCTGGTTCATGGCCAAGGCGTACGCCGCCCTGCGCGAGGCCGAGGGACACGGCGACACCGACGCCTTCCAAGCCTCGGAATTCCCGGCCGGACGGCACTACGACCGCCTCATCGCCATCACCCGCTCCGGCACCACCACCGAGGTCGTCCAGCTCGTGGAAGCCCTCCGCGGCCGGGCCCGCACCACCGTGATCACCGCGGACGCGGACACCCCCGCCGCGAAGGCCGCCGACGAGACGGTCGTGCTGGACTTCGCCGACGAGCTGTCGGTGGTGCAGACCCGGTTCGCCACCAGCGTGCTGGCCCTGCTGCGCGCGCACCTGAACTACGACATCGAGCCGGTGGCCGCAGACGGCGAGGTAGCCGTACGCCTCCCGCTGCCGGTGCACCCGTCGCTGATCGAGCAGATCACCTTCCTGGGCCGGGGCTGGACTGTCGGGCTCGCCGAGGAGGCCGCGCTCAAGTGCCGGGAGGCGGCCGGCTGGTGGGCTGAGGCGTACCCGGCGATGGACTACCGGCACGGCCCGGTCTCGATCGCCGGCCCGGGCCGCGTCGTATGGGCGTTCGGCGAAATCCCGGTAGGCCTCTGCGAAGAGGTCGAGAGCACCGGCGCCGCCTTCGTGCACAGCCGCTACAACGGCGGGTACGCCGCCCTCGGCAGCTGGCGCGGCGGTGAGCGCACCGGCCTCGACCCGATGGCGGACCTCGTGGTGGCCCAGCGCCTGGCGGTCCTGCTCGCCACCAGCCAGGGCATGGACCCCGACCATCCCCGCAACCTGACCCGATCAGTCGTCCTGGCATGACCCAGCGGCCTGCCGAGGAAGGCCCTGGCACATCCCCGCAGACCGCCGAGGACGGTCCAGGCATGTCCCCCGGGCCTGGTGCGGACGGGCTGGGCGGGGTCGATGTCGTGGTGGCGCTTGATGTCGGTGGCACGGGCATCAAGTGCGCCCTCGTCCACCCGGACGGCACGGTGCAGCACTCGGAACGCCATCCCACGCTTGCCCGCCGCGGCCCGGAAGCGGTCACGGCGACCATCCTCGACGTCGCCGCGGGCCTCGCGGACCGGGCTCGGGGTGCCGGCCTCACGCCGGTTGCCGCCGGTGTGGTAGTTCCGGGGGTGGTCGACGAGGAGTCCGGCATCGCCGTGTGGTCCAGCAACGTCGGCTTCCGGGACGTACCGTTGCGGGATCTGGTGGCGAAACGGCTCGGACTGCCCGCGGTGCTCGGCCACGACGTGCGGGCGGGCGGGGTTGCCGAGGCCCGGCTCGGCGCGGGCCTCGATCAGCGGCACGTGTTGTTCATCGCCATCGGCACCGGGATCGCCGCGGCGCACGTGGTGGATGGCCGAGCGTTCTCGGGCGCGCACGGCGCGGCGGGCGAGGTCGGGCACATCATCGTCCGACCGGGCGGTCCGGCATGCGGCTGCGGCGCCCGTGGCTGCCTGGAATCGATCGCGTCCGCTTCGGCAATCGGCCGCAGATACACCGAAATTTCCGGCGAAGAGGGCGGCACTGCCTACGACGTGGCGACGCGCGCGGCCGCGGGCGAGGAGCTGGCCGGACAGGTGTGGAGCGACGCGGTCGAAGCGCTCGCGGACGGGTTGCTGACCGCGCAGGCGCTCTACGACGCGGGCACTGTCGTGTTCGGCGGTGGCCTGGCCGAGGCCGGCGAGGCGCTGCTGTCCCCGCTGCGTGCCGCCCTCGCGGCCCGGACCACCTTCCACCGGACGCCCCACCTCGTCCGGGCAGCGCTGGGCGACACCGCAGGCTGCCTCGGTGCCGCGCTGCTGGCACTGGACTCGATACAAGCGGAGCGAACCCCGTGACCGAGCAGATCCGCGGTCGGATCGTCCGGCCGGGCGCGGTGGTTCCCGGCATCGTCGAGGTTGCCGGCCCGACGATCCTGTCCGTCACTGAGCACTCGGAGGCGGGCGACGACATCATCGTGCCCGGTTTCGTGGACCTGCACTGTCACGGCGGCGGCGGGCACACCTTCACCCGCGGCGACGCCGAGGACGCGGCCAAGGCCGCCGCGTTCCACCTGCGACACGGGACGACGACGCTGCTGGCCAGCCTGGTCAGCTCACCGTACGAGTTGATGCGGGCTGCCACGGCCGCCTATCTGCCGCTGGTGCAGGACGGAACGCTGGCCGGCCTGCACTTCGAGGGGCCGTACCTGAGCGCTGCCCGGTGCGGGGCGCAGAATCCGGAGTTCCTGCGCCCGCCGGATCTGGGCGAGCTGAAAGCCCTGGTCGACCTGGGCGCCGGGACGATCCGCATGGTCACCATCGCGCCCGAGCTGCCGGGGGCGCTCGACGCCGTACGGTTCCTGGCGGAGAACGACGTGGTGGCTGCGGTCGGGCACACCGATGCGACGTACGAAGAAACCTTGGCGGGGGTGGCCGCGGGCGCGACGGTCGGCACGCATGTTTTCAACGGCATGCGGCCGCCGCACCACCGGGAACCGGGTCCGGTCGTGGCCCTGCTGGACTCGCCGGCGGTGGTCTGCGAGCTGGTGGCGGACGGCATTCACCTGCACGACGGGATGCTGAGGTTCGCGGCGCACGCGACGCCGAACCGGGCCGCGCTGGTCACCGACGCGATGGATGCGGCGGGGATGCCGGACGGCGGCTACGAGCTGGGCGGTCAGGAGGTGACGGTGGCCGGCCGGGTGGCCCGGCTCAGTCGGGATGGCTCGATCGCGGGCAGCACGTTGACCATGGATGAGGCGCTGCGTCGGGCGGTGGGCGCGGGCCTCGACCTGCCGACCGCGGTGGCGATGGCCTCGACCACCCCGGCGCGGGCGTTGGGTCTGGGCGACGAGCTCGGCGCGCTGGAAGCCGGCTTGCGCGCGGACCTGGTCGTGCTGACCCCGGACCTCCGGGTCAAGCGAGTGCTTCGCTCCGGGAAGTGGATCTAGCTTCGATTCCCCACGGTACGCGGGCCAGCACACGCGCGAGGACCAGGCCGAGCAGCAGCCCCGCCACCGAGTCGGTGACCCAGTGGAAGCCGAGGTACGTGGTCGTGATGAAGACGATCACCGGCGGCGCGACCCGCAACACCATCCGCAGGCGATCCGACATCGGCTCGCGCAGCACCAGCCCGAGCAGCAACGCGATGACGAAATACCAGACAACCGCGTTGGCGACGTGACCAGACGGGTAGCTCATCGAGAACTGACCGGAGGCGGCCGGGTTGAACATGATCTCGCGGTTCGGGCCGGTGAACGCGGGTGCCGCCCGGTCGGCCCAGATCTTCAGCGGGCCGATCGTCACGTACGTGATCACCAACCCGGCTGCGAAGACCAGCAGCGGGCGGACCGAGCGTAGTTTCCACGCGGCCAGCCCGGCCAGCAGGATCGCGACCGGCATGAGGACCTGGCCGCCCTGGCCCAGGTAGTTGAACACCCGCAGGGTCCAGTAGAGCGGGGCCGGGCGGTGGTCCGCGGCCCAGTTCGCGACCGCTACGTCGAAGGTCAGCAGGTGGCCCTGGATCAGCGCCACGGTCAGCAGCACGAAGCCGGCGAGCAGCACCAGATCCGGCAGCCAGGAGCGTAAGCGCATGCCGCCCACGCTACCGGCCACCCTCAAGATCAGATGTACGACTTGATCCGGTTGTACAGCAGGTCGGCGCGCACCCCGGAGTTCGGGCAGCCGCCGAAGTGGTGCAGCGCCACCACCTTGTGGGTCTTGCGGGACAGCACCGGGCTGCCGCTCGAACCACCCTCGGTGTCGCAGTAGTAGGAGACGTCGGAGTTCGCGGCGTACCCGTCAAAAGCGTTGCTGGCGACCGAGCAAGTGCCGGCCTTCTCACCCAGGCGCCCGGCGATCCGGGTGGGTTCGCCCGCCGGGTGCTGCGGCACGTAAAGCTCCTGGCCGCGCACCGGCCGTACGGTGTCCAAGGTCAGGTAGCCGAACTTCGTGACCTGCTTGAAGTTCTCGATCGTGAACAGCGTGTAGTCGTAGGTGCGGTTGGTGGCGACGACCTTGTCACCCCAGACCTTCGTCGGCCGGAACACGTCGAAGCCGCCGCACTTGGCGCACTGGTAGTTGAACCACACCTCGGTCTCGTACGCGTCGGCCGAGTTGTCGAAGCAGTGGTTGTTGGTCAGCATCCGGTTCTTGGTGCCGATCCGCCAGCCGGTGCACAGCTCGGTGCCGTTGATCAGCAGCCGGGCGATCGCCTTGGACCGGGTGTACGCGACCGGGTCCTTCGACTTGTAGCAGACCGCGTCGCTGCTCTCGTCGCCGCCGCAGACCGACTCCTCACGTCCGGTACGGGGCGCCGCCTGGGTCTGCTCCTGCTGGGTGAAGCCCTTGGCTACCTGGTCAACGTGCACGCCGAGCCGGCCGAGCACCGAGCTGAGCAGGGCGCCGCCGCCGCGGTGCACCTCCAGGACGGCGGTGTCACCGGTGATCGACATGGCCCACCGGCTGGTCGGCTTGGCGACGTCGAGCAGCTTCGGCGCGTCGTAGCGGTAGGACTCGGTGCCTTTGCCGTCCGACACGGTCACGTAGTCGCCCGGCAGCATGGTCATCCGGCTGAAGTGCAACTTCACATAGGAGGCGCCGGGATAGCGGAAGACCTCCCGCTGCGGCTTCTGGTAGCCGAGCAGTTTGTCCACGCCGAGCAGCGTGCCGATCTGCTGCCGGCCGTCCTTCGCCGTCTGGATCGCGGACTCGTGAGTCTTCGCCGGCCTTTCTTCCGCGGTAGTCACCGTCTTCGCGGTCTCCTTGCGGGGGGCCACGGGTGCCGATTGCTGCAGGGCGACCGGGGTGGGAGCAGCGGCCACAACGGCGGGTTCCTCCCAGGTGCCGACGCGCCGGCCCTCGTCGACACTGGAGTACGTCCAGGCGACCGTACCGGCCGTACCAGCCAGGGCCAGGGCTACACAGGCCCCGGCGACGATGCTCACCGCGCGTCGCAAAATCCACTCCCGTCCCGCCAAAGCCGCATCGCCGACATAAGAAGCAATCGGGCGATCTCGCTCTTGTGTAACGAGCCACGTACCGCGGCGACGCGCCGCACGGACCGGCACACTGGGGTTCGTGCGCATCACCTCGGCCCTCGTCGACCCGGCACTGCTCGATCTGCCGTGGCACATTCCGCTGGCGGACTGGCCGGCGGATCACCTGGTCGCGCTCCCCCGCGGCATCTCCCGGCACGTCGTGCGCTTCGTCAAACTCCACGACACCGTGTACGCCCTCAAGGAAACCCGCGAACGCATCGCCGAGAAGGAGTACGACCTGCTGCGCGCGCTGGAACGCATCTACTTCCCGGCCGTGGAAGCCGTCGCGATCGTCGCGGACCGGGTCGACCCGCACGACGAGCCACTGGAGACGGTGCTGATCACCCGACACCTGCAGTTCTCCCTGCCGTACCGCGCGTTGTTCTCGCACGTCCTGCGGCCCGAGACGATGAACCGGCTGCTCGACGCGCTCGCCGTCCTGATCGTCCGCATGCACCTCACCGGCTTCTCCTGGGGTGACTGCTCGCTGTCCAACACCCTGTTCCGCCGCGATGCGGGCGCGTTCGCCGCCTACCTCGTCGACGCCGAGACCGGCAACCTGTACCCCCGACTCTCCGAAGGCCAGCGCAGCGAGGACATCGAGATCCTGCGGCTCAACATCTACGGCGAATGTCTCGACCTGCAGGCCGCCGAGCTGCTGCACGAGGCGATCGACCCGGAAGCCGTCGTCGATGACATCGTCGCCCGGTACGAGCGGCTGTGGCACGAAGTCACCTACGAGCAGCAGGTCCCCCGAGACGCCCGACACGACATCGAGGGCCGCATCCGCCGGCTCAACGACCTCGGCTTCGACGTCGCCGAGGTGACACTGTCCACGATGGACGACGGCTACCGGGTGCGCCCCAAGGTCGTCGACGCGGGCTACCACACCCGGCGGCTGTTGCGGCTCACCGGACTCGACGCGGAGGAGAACCAGGCCCGGCAGCTGCTCAACGACCTGGACGCGTACCGGGCGGAGAGCGAACTGACCGACGAGCAGCAGGCCGCGCACGCCTGGCTGACCGAGGTGTTCGAGCCGGTCGTCCGGGCGGTGCCCGCGAACCTGCGTCGCAAACTGGAGCCGCAGGAGATCTTCTCGCAGATCATCCAGCACAAGTGGCTGCTGTCCGAGCAGGCGAGCCGGGACGTGGGGATGGGACCGGCCGTGCAGTCGTACCTGACCGACGTGCTCGCCCACAAACCCGACGAGCAGGCCGTCCTGTGACTTACTGTTCCAGCTCCACCGGCTCTGCCGGCGGGGTCGCCCGCTCCACCAGCGCCCGCAGTCCGGCACGGCGGGCCACCACGTAGATGCGGTCGCCCGTGACGAGTTCCCGGCCCACCGACGGGGTCCAGTCGATCTTCTCCGCGTCCTCGGCGCGCAGGCCGATGACCCGTACGCTCAACTCCCGGTCCGCCTGGCCGAGCGGCGCACCCTCCAACGGGGATCCGGGCAGCACCCGAACCGCGGCGACCAGCAGCGCATGCCGGTCGACCGGGATCGTGGCGAGCACGTCGCGTTCCAGCATCGCCGCGGCGAACGCCGGCGCCACCAGTCGGGACACGCTGCGGGAAATGTCGATGCTGAAGGCGGTCTGCACCCGGCGGGCGAAGTCGTCGTCGAAGAGCCGCAGCACCACCCGCAGATCGGGCCGCACGGACCGGGCGTTCAGCGCGGCCTGCAGATTGGTGACGTCGTCCGTGGACACCACAACCAGCGCTTTGCTCGTCTCGACCGACGCCGCGCGCAGCGTTTCCTCCAGCGCGGCGTCGCCGACGATGAACGGCACCCCCAGTTGCTCCGCGACCTTGGCTCCGCGGGCGTCCGGCAACCGGTCGATCGCCACCACTTCCAGCCCCAGATCGACGAGCTGACGCAGCACCCGGGTGCCGACACTGCCCAGGCCCACCACGATGATGTGGTCCTCCCGAGCATCGGAGGCCGCGCGAGTCGCCAGGGCCAGCCGCGCGTTGACCATGCCTTCGACCACCGCCGCCGTGATCAACGGCAGCAGGGCCAGGCCCGCAAGAGTCAACAGCAGCTGGGCGGCCTGCGCCACCGCGTTGTAATCCTGATCCTGCACATCGGACGATCCGACCGCGGTGAGCAGCGTGACGTAGATCGACTTCCACAGGCCGTCGACGTGCGCGGCGTGGGCGAGAACCGTACCCGAGATCGCCGTCACCACCAGCGTGATCATGACCGCGATGCCCAACTTGCGACTCAGCGCGGCCCGCAACGCCTTGCCGAAAGCCGCGACCGGACGGCGGCGGGTCCGGCTCGCGCGCGACAGCCGCGCGGCCGCCACATCCTGCCCGACCGGCCGCCCGGTCGCCTCGGCCAACACCAGGTCCGCCGGCCGCTGCGCTGCCGGCGCAGGCTCTGCGGGCAGGACGTCCACCCGGCCAGCGCCGTCGGCCGCGGTCAACGAACAGATCACATTCCCCTCGGGTACGTCCGCACGCCGCGCGACGAACACCGTTCTGCCGGGCAGGCGCACGTGGGTCGGCGCCACCTCCCCGAGCGACGCGGCGACGAAGGCGGGTGCCGCCATGGCCGCGTCAGAAAGGACCGCAGAGTCGGCGAACAGCCGGCGAACCCCGTAGCCGAGCCCGGAGTTGAACATCCGGATCACCAGCCGCAGCTCCGGCTCCACCGCCTGCGCGCACAACGCCGCGTGCAGATTGACCACGTCGTCCGGCATGACCAAGGCCAACGCCGCCGCCCCGGCCAGCCCGGCCGTGCGGAAGGTCCGCTCGTCAAGCCGCTCAGCCCGAATGACCCGGACACCGCGCAGCGCCCCGAGATCCGGCACGTCGGCCCGCAGCTTCGGCGGCACGACCACGGTCAGCCGAACCCGGTGCCCGGTGTTCGCCAGCTCCTCGGCGACGGTGTAGACCAGCGCATCCGCGCCACACACGACAAAATGCGGCCGGGTGTCCCCATTGCGCGGCAGACCCTCCCGCAAACGCGACACCAGCGACTTACGAAACGCCGTCGTCGGCACTTCTGGCCGAGACGGCGGCACTTCGCGAGAAGGATCGACGGTCATTGCCGCATCGTAGCCAGCCGGAACCGCCTACCGGGGCCGCTCGTTGCCCCTAGGTGAGGCATTCGTCCCCGTTCGCAGGCGGGGACTGACGGCCTTCCCCGCGCCACTCTGCGCGCCCTCGCCTCCTGTCCGGGAGGCGATCACTTGCTTTCGTCCCCTAATCGCAGGAGGAGATCGAATGCGCAAATGGATCTACGCCGGTGCCATGGCAAGCTGTCTGCTGCTCGGCGCAGCCCCCGCGTACGCCGACGAGACGGCCCCGGCCCCGGTCGGTGACCTGACCGGCGGCCTGCTGTCCACCGCGGACGACGCCAAGAGCGGCCTCGGCCTCGACCCGGCCGGCGGCGGGCTCGGCCTCGCCAACCCGCTCGGCGGCAGCGACGTCCTCAACGTCAAACCCGGCACCAACTCGGCCGACCTCAACGGCGTATCGACGCTGCCCCGCGTACCGTCCACCGCCACCTCGTCCGCCGCTGTCGTTCCCCAGACCGCGGAAGACTCCCCGATCGGTGGCCTCCCGACCGGCGCCCTGGGCGGCCTGCTCCCCCAGACCGGCGGCGGCCTCCCCCTGCTGGGCAGCCTGCCCCTCGTCGGCGGCCTCCGCGGCCGCACCGCGGCCACGGAGTCCGAACCGTTCGTCGGCGGCATCCCCCTCCTCGGCGGCTTGGGCGGCCTGCTCCCCGTCAACGACGCCCCCATCCGTACGCTGCCCGCCGACACCGGCCTCCCGCCCGGCGGCTCGGACGTGACCCCGTCGGCCCTCGACGACACCACCAGCCCGGATCAGGCCAAGGACTCCCGGGTGCACGAGGAGCCGGTCGACGGCGAAGAACGCGACTTCACCAGCGGCAGCCGTCCCATCGCGGGCGAGGACACCGACTTCTAGGCGTTGGCATGCGGAAGGCCCGTTCCCTGCGTGGCCTTCCGCATCCCGGGGCACCATGACCACATGCAGACGTTTCTCCCCTACCCGGACTTCACCGCCAGCGCCCGTGCGCTCGACCAGAAGCGCCTGGGCAAGCAACGCGTCGAGGCGGTCCAGGTCCTCCGCGGCCTCACCCAACCCGGCTACGGCTGGCGCCACCACCCCGCCGTGAAGATGTGGAAGGGCTACGAAGAGGCGCTCGTCCGCTACGGCCTCGACATGTGCGCCATCTGGACCGCCACCGGCCGAGCCGACACCACCGCCGCCACCATGCTGGCCGACGTCGAAGCCGCCCGCCGCATCACCTCGATCCGCAGCCAGGAAGATCTGGCAGCTGCTGGCGAATTGCCGCCCTGGCTCGGCGACGACGCCCTGCACTTGAGCCACCGATCCGCCCTGGTCCGCAAAGACTCCGCCTTCTACACCCCCGTATTCGGCGAGATCCCGGACGACCTGCCCTACGTATGGCCCCCGTCCGACCGCTCGTAAGATCACCTCCGTGAATATCCTGCGTGCGGCTCTGGCTCTCAGCACGATCGCCGCGCTTGCGGCCTGCACCGATAGCGCGCCGGCTGCAACCCCGGACGCCCAGCCTTCTGCCAGCGTGGACACGAAGACAGCATTGACGGCATCGACCGAAGCTCTGGCGGTCGGCAACTACCACTTCACCGGAACGATCGAGGGCAGCCGCATGCTGCCGACTCTGAGCTCGTCCGGGTTGCCGATGAGCATCCTCGGCCAGGCCCCCTTCACGGCCCAGCTTGACGCCGAGGACGCCTCACCAGGCTCGTTCTGGACATCCCGGCTCACAGAGACTCCGGAGAGCCCGGCTTTGACCTGGACCCTGAATATCGACGGTTACGGCGCCTCCCAGGCCCCGCAGGCTCCTGCGAAATTCACCGAGCTTCCCGAGGACGTCTACGAAGCCGCAGGGGCTAAGCCGGTGCAGCGACTGCAAGGGTCACCGGCGTGAATGTCCTGCGCCCGGTATCGGCTCTCATTACCCTCGCCGCCCTCACCGCCTGTACGGCTGTTCCCGATTTCGGTGGCGCAAGAACTGCGGCCGCCGACCCGCAGTCAGCGCTGACCGCTGCGACCGCGGGCTTGACCACCGGCAACTACCACTTCACCGCGACCGGCCTCTACAAGATCGAAGGCACGTTCCACCTGCCCAGCGAGAGCTGGAAGGAGACGACAGTCATCGACAGTCTCGTCTCGTACCACACGGTGATCGACAATGATCAGTACACCTGGTCTTCGAAGAAGAAGACAAACGCCGCCGCCTGGCAGCACGTCGACCTGTCTCGGTTGCCCGAGCGCCGCCGGCCGTCCACGTTGCGGGACTATCCGGACCGGACGGGAGTCACCGCGCTCGTCGCCGCCGCCACGAAGTGCACTGCGGACGGCGCGGCCATCTCCGGGGTCGTCGAGGGGCATCGCCTGCCACTCGTACCCTGGCAGACCGGGCTCCCGGCGGAGATCATCGGGGAGGCGCCGTTCACGGCCCGGCTCGACGAGAAGGGCCTCATCTCTCAGTTCATCCTGACCGTTCCGGGCCGGACGGAGTCGCCCGCATATCAGGGCGTCACCTGGTCCCTGACCGTCGACGGGTACGGCGCCTCGACGGCACAACGTGCGCCGGACCGGCAGGAAGAGGCGTCGGAGGACACGTACGAAATCATGGGCGCCAAGCGCATCGAGCGCTTCCAGCCGCGATAGCAGGTCGCACCCGACGGGCAGAGTTCCCGTCAGCCTGGGTGCTTTGCACGGGCCAGAAAGCCGTCACGCAGGCGCGGGTCAAGCACGCGCCCTGACCACCACTGCGTGAAGTCAGCGGCCTGATCGCCAGCGGCCGGTCGACAGGTGCAGCCAGCTGGCGAAGCCTGAACACCAAGGCGGGAATGCAACGGTATCGCTGGCTACGTTTCGGCGATCGGAAAGCCACCGGTAGGTGGTCCTCCGGACCGGACTGACGTCCGGTTGCCCGGGACACCAGGAGGTCCGTCAGCTCGGCTGAGCCTTGGTCTCCGCCTACCCGCGAATCACTTCGGCGGTCTCGCTGGCGTTCGGATGTGCGCGCCTGCCAGGCAAGGCCCAGACGGGCGGAGATGTTCGCTCTCCACTACCCAGTCGGCAAGCTCATCGCGGGCAGGTTGCGCATCTTGGCGGCGACGGCTTGGCGGACGACGGGCATCATGCCGTACAGAAAATCACCAGGGCACAGGGTGGCTCCGGCGGCGGAGTTGGCCTTGTGCCAATCCCGGTGGGTGGCGATGGTGGCGATCCTCGCTGCCGCACCAGAGATCGGGTTCTCGTAATCGGTCGTGCCCTGCGGGTCGAGCTTCGCGCTCGCGGCCAACCGGGCCAGCACGATGGTGAGTGCCGACAGAGCGGTGTTGGTGGGTCGAGTGTTCATGAAGTTGCCGAGCAGGCAGATGCCGATGTTTCCCGCGTTGAAGCCGCCGACGTGGGCCCCGTTGACCATCTGGGGCAGCCCGTCCGCGGTCAGCGCTGGGCCGAAGACCGGGATCGCGTCCGGGTCGGAGTAACAGCCTTCGTAGACTCGCCCGTCCGAGTCGATCAGCAATTGGTATCCGATGTCGCCGTAGTCCTGCGTAATGGCTTGCGTGTAGTAGATGCCGCGCACATGAGCGAGCTGATCCGCGACCGGCACATCTTCGCCGCTGTGATGCACGGTGAGTGTCTGGGTCTTGAAGAATGTGGGCGGCACCTTCACGGCGCCGGTCGAGTCGAACCGGTAGGACTCGTCCGCTCCCCAAGCCGCCCGGCTGAGGTATTTCGGAGCGATCTTCGCGGGCAGTCCCATCGGTAGCGTTCCTTCGGCCGCTGCCACCGCGCGCTTCGGCCCGTCCACGGTGTTGAGTTCGACCACCGAAACACCCTCGCCACGTACCTGGTAGTCCACGACGCCGTTGGCCGGAATCAGCAGGTGCGGCCGGGCCGTGGAGCCGTCGGGGCCTCCCGGGCAACCTGAGGGTTTGCGCCATGACTGCCATCCGGTGCGGGTACGCAACCGCACCGACGTCGCCCCGGCCACCGCCAAGTGCGTAAGGGCGAGTTCCGGAGCGATCTCGGTGCCGGACGGGACCACACCTCGGCGCTTCGACAGAGTGGCCGGGATGGTGCTCCGGCCGTTCGACACGGTTTTTGAAGGGTCCACCTCACTGGCGAACAGCGCGGATCTGGAGGCTGCCACAGAAACGGGCAGCGCCACGCTCAAGCCGGCGGCAACACGCAACAGAGATCGTCGGGAAGTCATAGCGACGGACGCTAGCGCCACCGCAAAGCACTTCCGACAGTTATAAAACAATCGACAACTTCTGAATTGTCCGGGTGCCGGCGGGTGCGGGGTGACGGGAGCGGTCCATCCCGGCACCTGGTCGACGCTGGCGCTGGCCCAGGACCTTCGTGTGGAGCCCCCGGTCGGAATCGAACCGACGACATCCTGTTTACAAGACAGGTGCTCTGGCCAACTGAGCTACAGGGGCGCGCCGCCAGCATACCGGCTACCTCGCGCCGGCGCGGAGACGCCCAGGCCACCGGCCCGCCTTGGCAAAACATGAAGAAACCTTTACCGTGCGAAGCGTGTGTGGCACGCCACACCGCGGTTCCTCCCACTCGGATCGTCCGGCACGTTCCTGCCGGTGGAAAGGAAGCTGATCCCCCCATGGCTACCGTCACTTATGACAGCGCCTCCCGTATCTATCCCGGCGCCGAGCGCCCTGCCGTCAACGAGCTGAGCCTCGAGATCGGCGACGGCGAGTTCCTCGTTCTGGTCGGCCCGTCCGGCTGCGGCAAGTCCACCAGCCTGCGGATGCTGGCGGGTCTCGAGGATGTCGACCGCGGGCGCATCCTCATCGAGGGCAAGGACGTCACCAATCTCCCGCCGAAGTCGCGCGACATCGCGATGGTCTTCCAGAACTACGCCCTGTACCCGCACATGTCGGTGTACGAGAACATGGCGTTCGCCCTGAAGCTGCGGAAGACCCCGAAGTCGGAGATCGACCGCCGCGTGCAGGAGGCCGCCAAGCTGTTGCAGCTCGAGGAGTACCTGGCGCGCAAGCCGAAGGCGCTCTCCGGCGGTCAGCGTCAGCGGGTCGCCATGGGCCGGGCGATCGTCCGCGAGCCGCAGGTGTTCCTCATGGACGAGCCGCTGTCGAACCTCGACGCCAAGCTGCGTGTGCAGACCCGATCGCAGATCGCGACGCTGCAGTCGAAGCTCGGCATCACCACGGTCTATGTGACGCATGACCAGGTGGAGGCCATGACGATGGGGCACCGGGTGGCGGTCATGCTCGACGGCGTACTCCAGCAGTGCGACACCCCCCGCGCCCTCTATGACACACCTGGCAATGTGTTCGTCGCGGGCTTCATCGGCTCGCCGGCGATGAACATCAAGACCGTGCCACTGGCTGAGGCGGGCGCGAACTTCGGTCCGCTGGCTGTGCCGTTGACCCGGGAGCAGGCGACCGCCGCGCAATCCGACACCCGGCAGGTGACGGTCGGTTTCCGGCCCGAGGCCACCGATCTGGTGCCGGCGTCGGCGGGCGGGCTGCCCATCGTTGTCGACCTGGTCGAGGACCTGGGTTCGGACGCCAACGTCTACGGCCACGCGGCCTTGGACGGCGGTTCGGAGCGGTTCGTGGTCCGCACCGACCGGCGCGGCATGCCGACACTGGGCGAGACGGTCTACATCAAGCCGCAGGCCGACCACGTGCATTTGTTCAACGCCACCACCGGCGCGCGGATCTGACAGTTGCCGGACGGGCGGTTCCCCTCGCGGGGAGCCGCCCGTTTGAGCGTCTTATGCCGCAAAGGTGTGCAGGACGAAGTCCTTCTCGGCGACACAGGCCAGGTGGTGCTGGTCCCAGGCACACGTCGCTGACCGTACGCCGGTAAGCGACCCCAGTGGCACCGCGGCGTCGCCCACGTGTTCGCCGGTGAGCGCCGGGTCGTCGGGCGAGGTGGACAGCGGCTTGGAGAACAGCAGGATGTTGCCGCCGTCGAGCCGGCCGACCGCGGCGGCCCGGCTCCAGGCGACTGTTCCGTCGGCGCGGAGCAGGGACACCTGGGTGGCGGGCTGGGTGTTCTGCTGGGCGAGCAAGGCGTCGCCGACGGGCACCAGGCCGTCGATTTCCGGGAGCGGCCGCGCCCACTTCTTGCCGCCCTTAACCACGTCGACGGCCACTACCTGGGTGGTTTTGGAGTCGTAGCCGTCGGTCTGCACGAAGCAGATCAGGTCGTCGCCACACGGCGTGAGTCGTTCGAGGTGGCTGGTGTCCGGCGCGGTGTAGGGCACCTGCGGTTGGCCGAGCTTGTTCAGGTCGTAGACGACGATCTGTCGGGTGTCGCCGCCTTCCGCCACGATCAACCGGCCGTTGTGCGCGATGACTTCGGTCTCGGGGTCGGCCACGCTTTGCCGGGTGGACACCTGGCCGCCGGTCCCGGCGTCGAGGACCCGAACCGACCGGTCGGCCCCGATCTGCACGATCCGTTCGTCGTCGTCCATCGGTTCGGCGAAGGCCACGCCGGTCGTGGTGGCGGCCCCCGCGAGATCGTCGGGAGTGGAGGCAGTGACGACCTTCGTGGTGTACTGCCCGCTCTCGGATTTGGGGTTCTTCTTCTCCCAGGCAATCTTGCCCTGGCCGCGTACTTCGAGGCCGGCGATCCGGTTTTCCGTCCGGTCGACGAGGACGGCGATGTCACCGGCGAAGTGCATGCTGTCGTTTGTCGCGATCCGGCGTTCCCACATCTTCTTGCCGTCTTCCGGATTGAGGAAGACCATCCGCCGGTCACGGCTGTCGGAGTCGGCGGCGGTGATCGCCACGACCGCGTTCGGCAGCGTGAAGAAGAATTCCCAGCGGTCGGCAACTCCGGCGTCCGTGCTGCTCCACAGTTTCTTGCCGGTGTCCGCCGCGGCGGCGACCACACCGAGCTGCCCGTTGTCGTCGGCGCTCGCGAAGTAGGCCCGCCCGTCCCGCAGCCCGGCAGCCGAGAAGCCCGAGGTCACCGGCACTGCCGGGGCGACCGGCCGCGCCGCACTCAGCGGCTGATAGTCCAGCGCGGCATACCCCGGCCAGAAATACGCGACCAAGGTCGCAGCGGCACCCAGCACGACGACGGTCGCCGCGGCCACAATCCAAAGACCTTTTCTCCGGTACGCCGGAAGCCTCGGCCCCGGAGTCGTCCGTTCCGCACTCGTCGCCGCCGAAGCAAGCCAAGGCTCGGCCGCCGTCGGGGCAGCCGCAGGCGACGTGGGTGCTCCCGAAGTCGGTGCCCCTGATATCGGCGCACCCGATGTCGGCAACCCGAAATGCGAACCATGTCCGGCAGCCAGCGCCGCCGCCTCCCCGGTAGCCCACGGATCCACGGGCTCGGCATACTCGGGCTCTCCTGCCCCCGCCTGTCCACCAGCCGCCGGGCTCCCCGAAACGCCAGGCGAAGGCGGCCCAGCCGCCGAGGCCCCCGCAACGCCTGGCGCAGATGGCCCGGCCAATGAGCTTCTCGCAGCGTCAGGCGTGGGTAGCCCGGCCGCTGAGCTCCCTGCAACGCCTGGCCCAGCCGCTGTGGGCGAGTCCGGCGCCGCTGCGGCCTCGGTCCGCGGGTCCGTGTCGTGCTGTCCGTGGGCCACTGTGTCGGCAACTGGCCCGGCTGCCGCGGCCTGCATCAGCGCGCGCCCCGCCTCCGCAGCCACGTGTGGTGGGCGACTCGCGTTGTCGTCGGTGGCTGCCGCAGTCGCGTCACCGGTCGACGGTGTTGCGGCCAGGAGCGCGCCCTCGGCCACCGGGAGTTCGGGCTGTTCCAGCACGGTCGGTGCGACGCCCAGCTCACTGTGCAACAGCCGCGCCACCATGGGCACCCGGGACGAGCCGCCGACCAGGAACAGCCCGGCCAGGTCTGCCGGCGCCAGTCCCGCGGCCTTGATCACCTCGACGGCCTCGGCCACCCCACGACGCACCAGCGGGCCGGCGACCAGCTCGAGCTCGTCGCGGGTCAGGTGGACGGCATGCTCTAACCCGGGCACTGCCACCGGCGCTTGCGCGGTGCGGGAGAGCATCTCCTTCGCCCCGCGTACCTCGTCCCAGAAGTGCCGCCTGGCCCGCCACTGCGCAAGGGTGACCGGCTCCCGCAGCGCGGCCCATGCTTCGGGGTCGGTTTCTGCCAAGCCCATGCCCAGGTGTGCGACCAGGGCCGCATCGATGTCCAGCCCGCCCAGGTCGTCAAGCCCGCCGGAGGCGACCACCTCGAACCGGCCGCGACCATCGGCGGCCATGCCCCCATTGCGCACGACGGCGATGTCCAGCGTGCCGCCGCCGAAGTCGAAAACGGCGAGCGCCGCACCGACCGGCACCGGGCGGCGCAGCACCTCGGCGAAATAACGTGCCGCCGCGACCGGTTCGGGCACGATCTGCGTTGCCGGCGGCCACCCGGCCAGGGCAAGCGCCCGGGTCAGCACCTCGCGACGGGTCTCGCCCCAGGCCGCGGGGCAGGTCACCACTGCCGGAGGCAGATGGCCGGCGGCCGCCACGGCCTCGCGGGCAACGGCTTCGAGGAGGGCGGCCAGCAACTCGGGCACCGGCACTTCGGCCTCGCCGAGCAACACGGTCGGGGCATCAACCTGCCGCTTCGGATGCGGTTCGAGCCGGGCTGGTTCCGCATAGCCGAGGCGTACGGCATCGTGGCCCACATGCAGTCGCCCGGCGCTGTCCCGAAAGACGGCGGACGGCAGCAGCGGCCGGCCGTCGAACAGCAGTGGCCGGACGCGCCCATCCGGCCAGCGCAGCATGGCGACGGTGTGAGAAGTGCCCAGGTCAACACCGAGCATGTACTGCCCCTCCGCAAACGTTCGACCCGGCCCGCCACGTTACAGGGCTGCCCCACTCCCTCGAAGTCGCGCCGGGCCGCCCGCCCCACCCGATCGGGGTCGGCGCCGAACTGCCGCCGCCCACGCCCGGCAATCATCTTCATCCGCAACGAGGTGGAGCTACCGTCGCGCCTCGTCGGATCCCGCCGGGCCGGGAGCAGCTCGGCGATCTCCACAGTGACCGGCAACACCCCTGGGAGATATCCGGCTGAACCAGCACGGAATGGTCGGCGGTGCTGACCGCCTGGCTTTCGCTGCGGTGCGGTCCCGGCGCTGGTCAGCAGCGTTCAGCTGCGACAGCAGGCATCGGGATGAGTGACTATTCCGCGCTTGTGAAGCAGCCTCGCATCCGTTACGGTTCCGCTCGTTGTGTCCATCGGGGGGAGGGCGCAAGCGTGAACCCTGCCGTCTGTCTATGACCCTTGGTGCTCCGCTTGCTTACCTGTGCCTCCGCTGCCGAACCACCGCGACTTCCCGTGGCCACCTCCTTGCGTCAGTGGGAGCGCCCACAATCTCCTGTGTCTGCGTGCCGGGACAAGTTACGGGCGCTAGCGCCTTATCCCAGCACCCGCAATGGTGGACAAGCCATTCCCTAAAAGCTTGCACATGAGTTCTCACCGGCCTGCATAGCCGCCCCGATCGCGATTCCAGGGGGCTTGCAACCGCAGAAGGAGAAACACCACCCCTGATCTTTCGCACTCGTGACTCACCTTTATGTCCTTCCTGACCGCCCTCGCCTGTCGGGGCAGCGGGAGCTCATCTGCTGCAACAGCACTGCAACGACAACACCGACCAGGGACGGTCGGTAACCGACGGTAAATGACGCGCCCGGACTCACCTGGCTGCTGTAGGGGAGAAACAGATCTGGCCGTCCCCTCGCGGGCGGCCGGCTGCTATCTCTCAATCGACCATGGAGCATAGATGTTTGGACTTTCTCGCCCGGCCGGCAGGTCCGGCAGCGGGCGAATGACATCCCGGCGCGGCGTAGCTGTCGCGCTGAGCCTCGTTTTAGCCGCTACGTTCGTCTCCCCGCCGGAACCGGCGGCGGCCGAAACCGTGGTGGTGGATCGCGGTACCGCGATCTCGGACTTGATCACGGGTGGGCCCTCGGTACGCCGGGCTGCCGAGGCCGCCTTGACGGGGTCCACAGCGGACCTGGAGCAGTATTTCAAGACCACCTATAAAGAGGCGCTCGCAGCAGATCAGCTGGCGGCGGCACAAGTCCTGGCGGGCATGGACGGTCCGACGATGCGCGCGGCGGCCCTGAAGGCGATCGCGACGTCGCCGCAGGAGACCCGTGCTTTTGTCAACGAGGGGTGGATTCCCAGCTGGAACGCCGACGAACGCATCCGGGTGACGCGGATCCTGGAGGCTGGTGGCCCCACGGCGAAGGCCGCGGCACAGGCCGCCCTCGGTGGTTCTCCAGAGGACCTGGAGAAGTTCCTGTCGAGCGGGTATGCGAAGGCGGTCCAGGCCGACGACCGGATCTCGGCGACGCGGATGCTGACCGGCGGGCCGAACAACAGCGGCCCGGTGCTGAACTCCGCAGCCCAGGATGCGCTGGCGGGCAGTTCTGAGCAGTTGCAGGAGTTCCTGTCCTACGGGCAGTTCGTGGCCCGGGCCCGGGACCAGGAGCTGGCGTCGCTGCAGAGTCTGACGCAACAGGCGAAGCAGGCTTCCGAGACCACTGCAAAAGAGGCGCTCGCGGCGACGGGCGCGTCGAACCGGGCGGCAAATGCTGCTTCGGAGGCCAAGAAGGCCGCCAAGACCGCGGCCGCCGAGACCAAGGCTGCCGGTGGTGCGGCGAAGAAGGCCGACGCGGCTGCCGGCCGTGCCGCAGACGCGGCCAAGGGTGCCGCGATTGCCGCCCGCGAGGCGGTCGGCGCATCGAACGCGGCGATGAGGGCGGCGCGGATCGCCTCGGATGCGGCGCAGAAGGCGACCGCTGCGGCGGCGGCGACGGCGCAGGCGGCCGCCCGGGCGCAGCAGGCCGCCGCCAACGCGCGGTCGGGTGCCGGGGACGCGCGGACGGCGCGTCTGGCCGCGGAGGCAGCTCGCGACGCGGCGAAGAAGCTCGCGAGTTGGACCAGGTAAGAGTAGAGCGTGATCGGGCGCTGGCCGAAGCGGCGAAGGCGGCGCAGGCGGCCAGGGGCGCCAGCGCCGACGCGGATGAGGCAGCCGCGGCGGCCGATGATGCTGGTGCGCAGGCGGGTGTTTCGGAGGAGCAGGCGGCGCGGGCGCGTCAGGCGGCCGCGGATGCCCGGCGAGCGGCAGCTGCGGCGGCTCGCGCTGCCGAACGAGCTGTCGCGCTGGCACGCAAGGCGGCAGTCGCCTCGGACCAGGCGTTCAACTACGCGCGGCAGGCCGCCGCGCACGCCGAGAAGGCCGCGGATGCGGCGGACGCAGCGGCGGCGGCAGCGGAACGGGGTGAGAAGTCCGCGACCGAGGCGTCGAAGCATGCCTCGGCCGCGGCCGAGGCCGCGAATATGGCCGTGGCCACCGTCGAGCAAGCCGTCAACGTGGAAAAGCTGGCGCGGGAAGACGACACCACCCGTCTTGCGGAAGCTACCGAGCAGGGCATCCTGCGAGCACAGGACGCCCTGCGTCTGGAGGGCGAGGAGAAGGCCAAGGGTGGTGAGGCGGCCGCCTGGAACAAGAAGCTGGTCTGGGACACAGCGGAGGAAGACCGCATCGACGCCGGCACTCGTCAGCTGCTGGATGAGGCGGCGGCCGGGGGCGCCACGACGGAGGTCATGCTCCAGAAGAGCCGTGAGGCTGCGGTTACGCTGCTGACCACCGGTAGCGAGTGGACCAAGGCCGCCGCGGAGGAGGCGTTGGCCGGCGGTGAGATCGAGGTGCGGTCCTGGCTGGCCGAGGGACGCCGGCTCGCGGTCGGTCAGGACGACCGGGCGAAGGTGTGGCGTCTGGTCGACACCCTGCCGGACGGTGCGGAGAAGACTGCCGCCAAGACCGCCCTTGAGGGCGACGACGCCGCGGTGGAGAAGTTCCTGCGCACCCGCAACTACGCGGGCAAAGTCGTCAAGGACCGCACTCAGATCTATGCGATCCTCAACGCGGCGCCTGGCCCGAACGTCAAGAATGCCGCGGAGGCGGCACTCGGCGGGACCCCCGCAGACTTGCACAAGTTCCTGCGCGAAGGACAGCACACCGCTCGGGCGGCAGACGACCGCATTGAGATCTACCGGGTGATGGAGACCGGCGGCCCCGAGGTCAAGGCCGCAGCCCAGGTCGCCCTTTCGGGCCCCAAGTCCCACCTGTCGTACTTCCTGACCACCTCGCGCTACCAGGCAGCGCAGCGCGACGCGGAACAAGTCGCGCACGTGCAGGCGGCTCGCGCGCTGGTCATGCAAACCCAGGAGTACGCGCAAAAAGCCCTCGCTGATGCTGCCAACGCCAACAAGGCGGCACTGGACGCGTGGGGCAAGGCAGCCGAGGCGAACAAGGCAGCGGCCGATGCGGCCGGCTACGCGAACAAGGCCGCCGGATACGCTAACGACGCCAAGAAGTCCGCCGCCGAAGCGAAGGCCTCGGCCGACAAGGCGGCGCAGTCGGCGACCAAGGCGAAGCAGGCCGCGGCCTCGGCGCAGGCCAGCGCTAACGCCGCAGCACAATCCGCCGCTACCGCGACTGCCGCAGCCCAGCGCGCCCGTGTTTCTGCTGACGCCGCCTACGCTGCCAAGCGAGACGCTCGCGAGTCTGCCAACGCAGCCAAGAACGACGCCGCAGCGGCAGATGTCGCCGCGAAGGAAGCCGCCACTATCTACACCACGAGACTCAGGGAGTACGAGGCTCAGCAGCGCAGCACGGCACCGGGCACCGGCACCGACGGGGTAGGCAGCGCCGCTGACGACCACAAGACCTGGGGCTGCCTTGAACTCGACGTGTCCGCGCTCTCGATGGAATGCCTCAAGGTCTACAAGGACTTCGCGCTCGCGCTGATCGATCAGCCCAAGTGCGCGCAGACCCCGGACGCACCGGGCTGCCGGATGCTCGCTGACCTCAAGTCGTTCGTCGGCGAGAACGAAGAGGTCATGCTGGACATGCTCCAGTTCGTGCTGATGGGTTGCGGTCTCATCCCCGGGGCCGGTGAGGTGTGCGACGGCATCGATGCGGGTGTCTCCTTCAGCCGAGGAGACTTCGTCGGCGGATTGCTGTCGCTCGGCGCGGCCGTCCCGGGCGTGGGAATGCTCGGCACCGGCCTCAAGGGCTGGAAGAACTCCGACAAGCTTCGCGGCATCAAGGAACTTATCGATAAAATTCGCCGGAAAGGCAAGTGCCCGAACAGCTTCGTTCCCGGCACCCGGGTCCTGCTCACTGGCGGCCGAAGCAAAAAGATCGAGAACCTGCGAGTTGGCGACAAAGTGCTCGCCAAGGACCCAGTATTCGGCCAGTCAGGCGCTCGCGCGGTGACCGCCACGATCACCAGCTTCGGGAAGAAGGACATCGTTGACCTCAAGGTCAACGGCAAGGGTGGCAACGCGACGATCTCCGCTACGGATTCCCACCCCTTCTGGGTTCCCGCGCGCAAATCCTGGGTTCCCGCAAAGGATCTGGCCGCCGGCACCAAACTGGTCGACGACAAGGGCGCCGCGGTACGGATCGTCGGAAAGAGCGAACGCACCAAAATCACCCGGGTATACAACCTTTCCGTCGACGACTTCCACACTTACTATGTGCTGGCCAAGCGCACACCGGTTTTGGTGCACAACTGCGGCGAGCTGGACGCTGATGAGGGTGTGGCGATTCCTGGCAAGGCCGATCCGGCACACACCAAGGATAGGCACATCACTCCTAATGATGAGACAATCAAAAATCGAGCGAAGGCAAAGGGGCACGACGTCGGGCGCTGGAAGGATCAGGCGAAGGCCCAAGAGGTCATCAATTATGTGCTGAACAGCCCCGCGCATGCTAAACAAATCCAAAACTGGAAAGTTAAGGCCACGCAGCCATTTCCGTCCCAGAAGGACCTATCAGTACCACTCGAGGGAACCTTCGGTGATGAATCGCTGGGGGTTGTGGCAACGCCTGACGGCCAGATCGTCAACAGTAGTAACAGATACCGCGTTGTTCTTACCTGGGTCGGAAAGCAAAATCACAAGCGCGGATGGGTGGTGGAGACCGCCTTCCCCGTTGGCAGAAGGCCTTAGCGGGAGAAGGGGGTGACGTGAAGGCGCCATTCCCTCCAATCTTGCTGTGACCTATTTCTGAATTGAAGGCATTCCCGGCCTGGCGGCCGGGGATGCCTTCAATTTCGGCTCCCGTTTCGTATAAAGTGTTCCAGATCGCCGATGTCGTCCCACTCATTGCCCTGACCCGGCCTGATTCGACATCGTGCAGGACCGCGCGCGAGGATGAACTGATGGCCACGGCGAACGACTTGTACCGGAACAGACTGCAGTTGATCGAAGCCGGCCGCTGGATAGATCTTCTCGGCATGGCCGCCCACGACAAGACCGACGACCCGGTAGCTGCGGAAGAGCGACGCGCAGCCGCGCACGCCGTTGCCGTGCACGGATCGCCGGCCCTGGCTGCCGCCGCGGCCGAGCTCTACCCCGACGATCACGGCTTCATCGGCCCGCTGTGGGAAGTGATCGCTCACCGGCCGTGGCGCGAACTCGCCCCGCACCTGACCCATCCGCGCGTACGCGAGCTGGTCGCCCAGACCCGGGTCCTGCACGGCGAGGACCTTCGTGGAGTCATGGAGGCGGAAGTCCCGCTGCGGCTGGAGCCGTGGGAGTCCGCCCACTGGGATCCCGAGTGGGATATCCCCGAATACTCGGTGCACAGCCGTATCGGTGGCATCGAGTGGTGCTTCCCGCACTGGCTGATCGAGAACCTGCCCGGCGGCGTTCCGCTGTCGGTGGCCTCTCTGGAGCAGATGGAACACCCCGCCGTTCCGGTCCTGGATGGGTTGAATGAGCCCCACAAGCCGATCAGGGCGTACGCCTTCCGCGGGACCGCCTGGCAGGCCGCCTCGTCGGTAGCAGCCGATCGGGAGGCGTGCCGGGCGACCGAGGTGCCGTTCGCCCTGGCGTACGGACACCTGGTGCACCTGTCCACCGGCATCGGGCCCTCCGCCACAACAAATTACGCCGGCCAGGCGCTGGGCCGGCTCGCCCTGTGGCGGGTACTACGAGTGATGGCCGGCGGCGACCCCGTACCCGCGTTCGTCGAACGTCTGCGGTGCGTCACCTGGCGAAGGCCTACCGAGTACAGCAACTACTTGCACCTCGCGATGGAGGACCCCATCCAGAGGACCACCTGGGCACTCACCGCCGAAGCCACCGATTGACCGCCGACAGCCAAGGACAGCGGCCGCCTGTTCGGAGGTAAGCCCCTCGAAAGGCCAGCACCTCGCGGTCGCCTGCGCTTCCAGATCCGTTCCAGTCAACGCTGGCGGCGGTTCCGTCGGGCAGGTGGCGCAGCGGCGAGGCGTACGTCGAGGGCCTGACGCCGCAGCCAGCCGAGGGCCCGGCTGGCCATGCTCCGGCGGGTCACGGCGAACAGCCAAGGCCGAGCGTCCTCGGGGATGTCACCCCGCCGCCAAGCGGTGCGCTCTTCCGATCAGTGCACAGACGCGAACCGGCCGGGACGTTCGCACGCCCCGGCCGGTGAGAAGTCGGTGGATCAGCCGTACATGCGGCGGCGGGCCACCTCGGCCAGGGTGACCGCGGCGGCGACGCTCGCGTTCAGGGACTCCACATCGGAAGCCATCGGAACGCTGACCCGAAGGTCACACGTCTCGCCGACCAGGCGGGACAGGCCGCGGCCCTCGGAGCCCACCACCACGATCAGCGGACCGACCGCCGCCTCGAGCTGGTAGAGGTCCGTCTCGCCGTCCGCGTCGAGGCCGATGACCGTGAAGCCGGCCTGCTGGGCGGCCTTGACCGCGCGGGTCAGGTTGACGACCTGCGAGACCGGCACCCGGGCGGCCGCGCCCGCGCTGGTGCGCCAGGCGGTTGCGGTGATGCCGGCCGCGCGGCGCTCGGGGAAGAAGACGCCGTGCCCACCGAAGGCGGCCACGGATCGGATCACCGCGCCGAGGTTGCGGGGGTCGGTCACGCCGTCGAGGGCCACGAGCAGCGGTGCGGGCTGTTCCAGTGCCGCTGCGAGCAGGTCGTCGAAGTTTTCGTACGCGAAGGGCGGCACCTGCAGCCCGATGCCCTGGTGCAGCACTCCGCCGGTCATCCGGTCGAGTTCGGCCCGGCCGATCTCCAGGATCGGGATGCCGCGGTCACCGGCTGTGCGGACGATCTCGTTGACCCGGTCGTCGATGTCGATGCCCTGTGCCACATACAGCGCGGTGGACGGGATCGAAGCGCGCAGGGCCTCGACCACCGGGTTGCGGCCGAGCAGCAGCTCGGGACCTTCCCGGGTCGGGTTGGAGCGGCGACCGGGGGCGATGCGCGGGCCGCGGCTCTGCATGCGGGCGCCGCCGCGCTTGGGGGCCGGGCCGGGGATGCCGCGGCCGCCGCCGCGACCCCAGGTGGTGTCCTTGGAGCCCGGGATGCCGATCTTGGGCGCTCGGCCCTCGGCGGCGGCAGCGCGGCGTTCTTTCTCCTGCTTGCGGGCGGTCTTCTCGGGCAGCTTCTCGGTGCCGGAGTAGCCCTTGTGCCACGGCCGTTCGTCGGCAGGCAGGGTCTTGCCACGGCCCTTGAGGCTGGCGCGGTTCTTGCCGCCGGAGCCCATGGCCGCGCCCTTTTTGGACGTGTTCCGCTTGCTCGCGTTACTGGAATTTCCTGGCATCAGTGCTGCTCTCCTACCGTCCAGCGCGGCCCGGTCGGAGTGTCCTCCACCTGAATTCCCGCGTTCTTGAGCTGGTCGCGGACCGAGTCGGCCGCCGCCCAGTCCTTGCGTGCACGGGCCTGCGTGCGCTGTTCCAGCGCCAGCGCGACCAGCGAGTCGACGACCGGTTTGAGGTCGCCGCCGGTCTCGGTGCCGCCCCAGGCCTCGTCCAGCGGGTCGAGGCCGAGGACGGCGAGCATGGCCCGTACCTCGGTCAGTGCCGCGCGGACGCCGGTCTCGTCGCCCGCCGCCAGCGCCGTGTTGCCGTCACGGATCGTGTCGTGCACGACCGCGAGCGCCGCCGAGGTGTTGAGGTCGTCGTTCATCGCCGCGCTGAACGCCGGGGGCACCTGCTTGGGCCGGCCGGGGCCGACCACTTCGACGGCCCGTTGCACGAAGCCCTCGATCCGCTTGTACGCCGTCGCCGCCTCACGCAGGGCGTCGTCCGAATAGTCGATCCGCGAGCGATAGTGCGGCACGCCGAGGTAATAACGCAACTCGACGGGTCGGATGCCCATCGCGCGAACCGCCTCGACGTCGATGACGTTGCCCAGCGACTTGCTCATTTTGGCCTCGCCGAGGTTGAGCAGCGCGTGGTGCACCCAGTAGCGAGCGAAGGGCAGCCCGGCCGCCTTGGACTGGGCGATCTCGTTCTCGTGGTGCGGGAAGGTGAGGTCCAGCCCGCCGCCGTGGATGTCGAACTCGTCGCCGAGGTAGCGCCGGGCCATCGCCGAGCATTCGATGTGCCAGCCGGGCCGGCCCCGGCCCCACGGCGACGGCCAGGAGGCGTCGGTGGGCTCGTCGGCCTTGACGCCCTTCCACAGGGCGAAGTCGCTGGGGTGCCGCTTGCAGCGTTCCGGGTTGTCGTGGGCGAGCATGTCCTCGGGCTTCTGCCCGGAGAGCGCGCCGTAATCGGCGTAGCTGGGCACGTCGAAGTAGACGTCGCCGCTCTGATCGGCCGATTCGTAGGCGTGGCCGCCGTCGATGAGCGTGCCGATGAGCTCGTGCATCTCCGGGATGTGCCCGGTAGCGAGCGGCTCGTAGGTCGCGGGCAAGACGTTCAAGGCGCGGTAGTCGCCGTCGAGGACGATCTTGTTGGCGTAGGCGATGGCCCAGAACGGCTGCCCGGTCTGCTGCGATTTGACCAGGATCTTGTCATCCACGTCCGTGAGGTTGCGGATGAAGGTGACCTCATAGCCGGAGTGCAGCAGCCACCGCCGCAGGACGTCGTAGTTGACACCGCTGCGCAGGTGCCCGATGTGGGGCACGGACTGGACGGTGAGACCACAGAGGTAGATGCCGGCCTGACCGGGCGTCTTCGGGACGAAGTCCCGGACGGATCGGGTCGCGGTGTCATACAGCCTCAGCGTCACCCGGTAAGGGTACCGACCTTCTGAAGCGGACAACCGCCCCGTCCGAGTGGCCGGGCGGGGCGGTTATCCACAACCTTTTCCACAGGTACGGACTCAGCGCCCGCCGACCGCCTTGTACGCGTCAACGATGCCGTGCCCGTAGAAGCTGTTGAAGTTCTTGTCCCCGTCGCAGTACGCGTCAAAGTCCGTGCTGTACCCCTCCTGCACGTAGCTCCGCAGCCGCGGCTCCGGGCAGGCCGTCTTGGTCGCCGAGCGGTAGAGGATCGACTCGACGATCTTCGGGTTGAGCGTGAGCCCGCCCCGCCACCAGTCGCGGTGGCCGTACCGGCTGACGATCAGCGCAGCGACACCGGCGGCGTGCGGCGAGGCCATCGAGGTGCCGGCCAGGTAGGTGTAGTAGCCGCACTTACCGTCGGCCGTGCACTCCTTGAAGACGTTCGGGCTGGTCGGGTTCCCGTCGGCGTCCACCGTCCCGTTCTTCTGCAGAACCGCCAGCGGGTACGTGGACAGAATGTTGTTGGCCGAGGTGTTGTACTGCGGCGTACCGAAGAAGTCCCGGGTGAAGCCGCCCGGCGCCGCGACGCCGATCTGCTCGGTGCCGTAGTTGGAGTAGTGCGACTTCGACGTCGACGGGCCGATCGCCGAGACGCCGATGACGTGCGGGCCCTCGGCGGGCAGCGAGAAGCAGGTCTTGTTGTCGAGCGGCCGCTCGTACGGCGTGCCGCCGTAGTCGGGGCTGGTCGTGTCGACCTGCGGGTCGTTGAGGTTGTCGTGCTGGTTGCCCAGCGCACCGACCAGCGTGACACCGCGCTTGTGGGCGTAGTTCAGCGCCCGCTTCACGCCGGTGATGATGGCCTGCTGCTCGGCCTGCGCCTCGGGTGAGTCCGCCGGGTTGGCCGTGCAGTTGTAGAGCCACGGGTCCACGTAGAACGACATGTTGACCACGTCGAGACCGGCGTCACCCGCGTACGTGAGGGCGTTGACGACCGGGGCGAGGAAGAAGTAGCCGGAGTCCTGGCCGCCCTTGAGCTCGACCAGCGTGACGTTCGGCGCGACGCCGGACAGGCCGGTGCCGTTGGCCGCGGCGGCAATCGTGCCGGCCACGTGGGTGCCGTGTCCGCCGTCGTCGGTGCCGACCGGGTCGAGGCAGCTTTCGACCTCGCAGGGTCCGTCGACGTCGACCAGGTCGGGGGCGAAGTTGCGGGACAGCTTGCTGCTGAAGTTGGGCGCAAGGTCCGGGTTGGACGCGTCGAGGCCGGTGTCGAGGACGCCGACCGTGACACCCCGCTCACCCTTCTCGATCTTCCGGGCCTTGTCGGCCTTGATCATGGTGAGACCCCACAACTTGTCGTCGAGGGGGTCGGGGGTCTTCACGCCACGCGGACCCTTGCCGCGCAGGGCGTCGGCGACCGGCTGCTCGATGGCGGGCGCTGTCTTGGGGGCGTACCCAATGGGCTTGTTGGCCGAGGCACCGATGAGCGCTGCGGAGCGCGCGGCCTGGGCCTTGAAGTCCCCAGCGGACGAGGTGACCTTGAAGGTGCCGACAGCGGTGTTGCTGCTGACGACCGTGCCGCCGGCGGCGGTGATCGCGGCGATCGCGTCGGCGGCGGAGACGCCGTCATCGGCGACAACGGTGTATTCGGTGCTGGCAGCGGCCGCGGCCGGAGTGCTCGGCAGTCCAACGAGGAGGGCTGCGAGGCTCGTCGCGGTGGCGACGGCCCCAGCCGTTAAGCGTCTTCTCATCCCCGCATCCCATCGAAGAGCACGATCATTTACAAGGGTTGATCGTTTTCTTCTGTCAGCGTTCGGTCACGGACGGGTCATCCGGAGGACGTCCAGAGCGGCGTCGAGCTGTTCCTCGGTCACCGCTCCGTTAGCGACATGTCCGCGTTCGATGACAACTGCCCGAATGGTCTTGTTCTCCTTGAGTGCCTGCTTGGCGATCGCCGCGGCCTCGTCGTAGCCGAGGTAGCGATTCAGCGGCGTCACGATCGACGGCGACCCTTCCGCGTACGCCCGGGTCACTTCCTCGTCCGCCTCCAGGCCCGCGATGCACCGGTCGGCCAGCATCCGGGCGGCAGCAGCCAACAGCTTGATCGACTCCAGCACATTGCGAGCCAGCACCGGCAGCATCACATTGAGCTCGAAATCGCCCTGCGTGCCGGCGAACGCCACCGCCGCATCGTTGCCGATCACCTGCGCGACCACCTGACGCACCGATTCGGGTACGACCGGATTCACCTTGCCCGGCATGATCGACGACCCGGGCTGAAGATCCGGCAACCGCAGCTCCCGCAGACCGGCGCGCGGCCCCGAACCCATCCACCGGATGTCGTTGACGATCTTGTAGAGGCTGACCGCGACCACCCGAAGCTGCCCGGAAGCCTCCACCAGGCCGTCCCGCGCACCCTGCGCCTCGAAATGGTTACCGGCCTCCGTCACCGGCAAGCCCGTCAGCTCCCGCAACCGCTCAATCACCGCCGAGGCAAACCCGGGCGGGGTGTTCACGCCCGTCCCCACCGCGGTCCCGCCGAGCGGCAGTTCAGCCAGCCGCGGCAGCGCGGCGGTCAGCCGGTCGATGCCGTAGCGCACCTGCGCCGCGTACCCGGAAAATTCCTGACCCAGGGTGACCGGCGTCGCATCCATGAGATGGGTACGGCCGGACTTCACGACCTGCGCCCACTCCTCGGCCTTGGCGCCGAGCGCCGCCGCAAGATGCTCGAGCGCCGGAATAAGGTCCGCGGTGACCGCCCCGGTCGCCGCGAGGTGAATCGACGACGGGAAAACGTCATTGCTCGACTGCGAAGCATTGACGTGGTCATTCGGGTGCACCGGCCGGCCCAGCTCGCGCGACGCCAGCTCGGCGATCACCTCGTTGGTGTTCATGTTCGACGAGGTGCCCGAACCGGTCTGAAAAACATCGATCGGGAACTGGTCGTCGTAGCCGCCCTCAGCCACCTGAGCCGCAGCCGAAGCAATGGCCTTCGCCAGATCGTCATCCAGCACCCCCAACGCAGCATTGGCCTGCGCGGCCGCACCCTTGATCCGGGCCAACGCGTGAATGTGCGCAGGCTCGAGCCCCCGCCCGGAGATCGGAAAGTTCTCCACCGCCCGCTGCGTCTGCGCCCGCCACAGGGCAGCAGCCGGCACCCGAACCTCACCCATCGTGTCGCGCTCGATCCGAAAGCCACTCTCGTCAGTCGTCACCCCACCATCCTGCCCCCGGCAGGCGCCGGCTGCAGATGATCCGCACCACCCCCTCATCGGCCCAGCTCCGCCCGCAGCGAATGCGCAGCTCGTCCGCCCGACGCGGGCGAGCCGTTCACGTTCGCGAGGATGACAGCGGTTGGACGCTGCCCGGAGGCGGAAGTATCGTCCCGAGGGTTTGGTCTCCCCCCCGACGAACAGGATTTGCCATGCGACGCACCCTCCTCGCCGCGGCCGCGGGTGGTCTACTTCTCGCCGGATCAGCCTGCGGCAACAGTGACGGTCCCGAATCCGCGGCCCCCACCCAGGCCGCCCCCGTCGCGACCACGACTGCCGCGACCACGCCGCCGCCGGACTACTCCGCGGACACCAAGCGGATCTGCGCCAAGCTCGACAAGATCTTCGACGGCGACCTCGAGGGCTTCGGCACCGAGCTGGGCAAGATGATTGCGTACAAGGAAGCCAAGCAGGCCGACAACGCCAAGGCCGCCGAGAAAGCGGCGGCAAAGGAACTCAAAACCGTCGCGGCCGAGGTGCGCAAGGAAACCACAGCTGCCCAGGACCCCGACCTCAAGGCAGCAGGCGCGTCCACCGCAACCCGCCTCTCCGAGAGCGCCTCTAAGGCCTCGTTCTTCGCCGGCATCAAGTCGGAAAAGGACCTCGACAAGGTCGTGCAGAGCGAGATGACGACGTGGATCGCACCGGTCGTCGGCCAATGCGCCTGAGAGGTCGCCGCCGGGGAGGCGTCCGCCGACTACCTGCTGACGGGGTGCTGGCTAGCCGCCCTTGCCGATCTGCAGGACGTTCTTGGGGCGAGTGACGTCGGCGAAGAAGTCGTTACCCTTGTCGTCGACGACGATGAAGGCGGGGAAGTTCTCGACGTCGATCTTCCAGACCGCTTCCATGCCGAGTTCCGGATATTCCAGCACCTCGACGTGCCGAATGCAGTCCTGTGCCAGCCGGGCCGCCGGGCCGCCGATCGATCCGAGGTAGAAGCCGCCGTAGCTCTGGCAGGCTTCGGTGACCTGGGTGGAGCGGTTGCCCTTGGCGAGCATGACGAGGGAGCCGCCAGCCGCCTGGAACTGCTTGACGTACGCGTCCATCCGCCCGGCCGTGGTCGGGCCGAAGGAGCCGGAGGCGTAGCCCTCGGGGGTTTTGGCCGGGCCGGCGTAGTAGACCGCGTGATCGCGTAGGTACTGCGGCATGGGCTCACCGGCGTCAAGGCGTTCGGCGATCTTGGCGTGGGCGATGTCGCGGGCGACGACCAGCGGGCCGGTCAGCGACAGCCGGGTCTTGACGGGGTATTTGGCGAGCTGGGCACGGATGACGTCCATCGGCTGGTTGAGGTCGACGCGGACCACCTCGTCGGTTTCCAGCGACTCGTCGGTGACGTCGGGCAGGAACCGGGCCGGGTCGGGCTCGAGGCGTTCCAGCCACACGCCGGACGGCGTGATCTTGCCGAGGGCCTGGCGGTCGGCGGAGCAGGACACCGCGATGGCGACCGGGCAGGAGGCGCCGTGCCGGGGCAGCCGGATGACGCGGACGTCGTGGCAGAAGTAGCGGCCGCCGAACTGGGCGCCGATGCCGAAGTCGCGGGTGAGCTCGAGGACCGCCGCCTCGAGTTCGACGTCGCGGAAGCCGTGCCCGGTCATCGAGCCTTCGCGGGGCAGGTTGTCGAGATATTTGGCGCTGGCAAGCTTGGCGGTCTTGAGCGCGTGTTCGGCGCTGGTGCCGCCGATGACCACGGCCAGGTGGTACGGCGGGCAGGCCGAGGTGCCGATGAGCCGCAGCTTCTCGTCCAGGAACGACATCAGTCGCGCCGGGTTCAGCAGCGCCTTGGTCTCCTGGTAGAGGTACGACTTGTTGGCCGAGCCGCCGCCTTTAGCCATGAACAGGAACTTGTACGCGTCCGGCTGTCCGCCCGGGTCCTCGGCGTACAGCTCGATCTGCGCGGGCAGGTTGGAGCCGGTGTTCCTCTCGTCCCACATGGTGAGCGGTGCGAGCTGCGAGTACCGCAGGTTCAGCTTCGTGTACGCCTGGTAGACGCCGAGCGCGATGGCTTCTTCGTCGGCGCCGTCGGTGAGGACGTGCCGGCCGCGCTTGCCCATGACGATGGCCGTACCCGTGTCCTGGCACATGGGCAGCACGCCGCCGGCGGCGATGTTGGCGTTGCGCAGCAGGTCGAGGGCGACGAACCGGTCGTTGGCAGAGGCCTTGGGGTCGTCGATGATGGCTCGCAGCTGGGCCAGGTGCGCGGGGCGCAGGAAGTGCGCGATGTCGTGCATGGCCTCGGCGGTGAGGTGGGTCAGCACGGCCGGGTCGACGGTGAGGAACCGCCGGCCGCCGGGTCCGTTGACCACGTCCACGCCCTCGTCCGAGAGCAGCCGGTACTCGGTCGTGTCCTCGCCGGTCGGCAGCAGCGGCGAGTACGAGAAAGCGCCCATGACGGGCAAGCCTAGGCCAGCACCGGCCGGCGGTGCGAACCACGGGGGTGAGGCCGACATTCCGGTGCAATCACCGTGCGGGTGACGAACCGTACGGAAGGTAGGCCATGTCCCGCCCGGAAACCAAGATCAAACCTTCCGGCCCGGCCGCGAAGACCTTCGCGTCGGTCCGGGCCTCGGTGAGGACCTTCCCGGTGCGCGGGCTGAGTGCGACGATCCGGGCCGGTTTCTGCTCCACCACGATCGCCGCGTACGGGGTCAGCGCCGCCGATGCCTCCGGGCCGGCAGCTCGGCGCCACGCCACCTCCCCGCGGCTGAAGGACCACGAACTGAGCGTCTTCCCGTCAGCGCTGCGGATCAGGGCGTACGAGTTGTCGACGGCGAACACCCGCTGGCCCTTGTCGCCACGCCACAGGTCTCGGCCGTCGTGGGCGGAGATCAGTTCCTCGCGGCCGGTCGGGCCGACGCCGAGCAGCACGTTGGAGCCGCCTGCGGGGTCCCGGTCCTGTTCGCAGGCGTTGCCGTCGCCGGCGGTCCGCAGGTTGAGCCCCTCTCGTTGCCAGACCGGCCGGCCAGCGTCCGAGGCGTGCGCGATGACGTCGTAGTAGCAGGTGCCGTCGCGGCTCTCGCCGGTCACGGTGAGCACTCGGCTGCCCGCGACCGCGATCCGCTGGTTGTGGTCGGCCGTTCGGGTCTGCGCCACCCGCCCCTGGGCGGTGTCGATGATCTGCACCTTGCCGTCGCCGGGCAGTCCGATCAGGTGGGGCAGCACGCCGGGGCCACCGGCTCGCCTGTCGACGCCAGCGGCTCCCAGCGGCTGGGTGTCGGGCAGGTCGGGGTTGGAGGCGTCGAGGACGAAGCCGATGCCGGGCGCGGCGACCTGCCACCGGGGTTCGGTGCCACGCGGGTCCCAGGCTCGCAGCTCACACTCGTTCGACCTGGGACAACGCAGGTCCAGCAGCGCGTCGGAATACGTCCAGACGGCTTTGGCGGCCGGATCTTTGCGCCGCACCTGCCCGGTGGCCGGGTCGAGTACCTCGTATCCGGCGGTCAGCATCCGGCCGGTGACGACGACCGCGTCGGGGCCGGTCCCGACAACTCCGGCCCAGTCGGCGTCGGATTTCCACAGCGGAACCCCGCCGGTCAGCCCGTACGCCTCGATGGAGGTGCGGTATTCGATGACGACCGTGCCGCCGGTGATGGTGACGGTCTGCGGGGAGCCACCGATGGCGGTCTGCCAGCTCGCGGCGTCCGCGGCGATCGGATCGGTCTGGGTGATCCAGGTCCAGAGCCGAGGGAATGGGTTCCACACCCCGGTGGTGGCGAGCACGATGAGGGTGACGACGCCGACGAACGCGATGCTCTTGGGACTCGGACCGCCGGCTGCCACGCCGACACGGTAACGAGATCAACACGACGAACCGGGCAGCCCGATACGCCCGTGTCGATGGCTTATCTGCCGCTGGCTGCCCGCACCAGCGGTGTCGTCCGATATGCGATCTGCTCAGCCAGCGCGATGATCGTCGACGCCCGCATGATCCCCTCGTACGCGAGCACCTGGTCGATCACGCGCTGCAGGTCGGCGTTGGACCGGGCCACGATCCGGCACAGCAGGTCACCGCTGCCGGTGATCGTGTGCGCCTCCAACACCTCCGGAATCTCGGCGAGGTGCTCGGTCGCGGCGGTGTGTCCGTACCGTTGGGAGATTTCCAGGGTCACGAAGCTGGTGACCCCGTAGCCGATGGCGGCGGGCGAGATGTCCGGACCGAAGCCCCGGATGGCGCCGCGGGCGATCAGTTTGTCCAGCCGGGCCTGCACGGTGCCGCGGGCCACGGACAGCCGCCGGGACAGCTCGAGGACGCCGATCCGCGGCTCGGTGGCGAGCAGGGCGAGCATCCGGCCATCGAGGGCGTCGAGATGGACATCTTGCACAGTCATAGTGCCTGTAGACCCTACCGAATGCACAGTGTGCGCCCGGGAGGACCCAAGCCGTCCAGCGCGCACGGGCGCTGGGCATAAACCTGTAACACTGTTCCGGTGACCGATGCGAGAAACCAATCCCCCGGAGCGGGCCATCCCGCGCCAAGCTGGCCGCCGCCCGGCGCGCCGGGTCCGGTGCCGCCCGGCTGGCCGGCGCCGCCCGGGGTCCCCGACTGGCGGCCGCCGACCGTGCCGCTGGGCCCGGACGGTCGCCCGCTCGCCGACTTCGGCACGCGACTTCTCGCTTACCTCATCGACTCGATGATCGCCTCCGCCGCCGCGCTGGCGCTCTTCACACCACTGTTGGTGTGGTTCGTCTTCAGCACGATTTCCAGCCTCGAAGCGCAGCCGGGCGACGTGGAGCAGCTATCCGAGTCGGAGGTCTTCACCGAGTTCTTCCTGCCGTTCGTGTTGCTCGAGCTCGGCTTCTTGGTGGTCATCATGGTGGCGTACTACTTCTACTACGTCGAGATGATGTATCGCAGCGGTCAGACCCTCGGGAAAAAGCTGATGAAGGTCCGCGTGGTGCCGCTGGAGCCGGGCGCCAAGCTGACCCGGGGCATGGCCGCCAAGCGTTACCTCCTGGAGTTCGTCGGCGGACTCCTGGTGCCGTTCCTCAGCGTCCTCGACGGGCTCTGGCAACTGTGGGACAAACCGCTGCAACAGACCCTGCACGACAAGGTCGCCAAGACCATCGTGATAAAGGTTGCGCCATGAGTTCGCTTCCCGCCGGTTGGTACAAGGACCCCGCCGACCCGTCAACCCAGCGTTGGTGGGACGGCGAAGGCTGGCTGGGTAAGCCAATCCCGGCGGACCAGGAGCCGCCCGACGGCCCGCCGCCCGCCGAACCGGAGCCGGAGCCGACCAACCCGGCACCCGAGGCAGCCGCCGGCCAGCCCGCCGCTGGTCAACCCGGCACCGGCCAGCCCGGTCCGGCCTGGACGCCGCCGCCGGGTTATCCCACGCCGCCGCCCGGCTGGACCCCGCCGCCTGGTTACCCCGCACCGCCGCCCGGCTGGCAACCGCCCCCCGGGTACCCCGCACCGCAGGCGGGGCATCCCGCGCCGCCCGCCGGCTGGCAGCCGCCGCCTGGCTACCCCGCACCGCCCGCCGGCTGGCAACCGCCGCCCGGCTACCCCGCACCGCCCGCCGGCTGGCAACCACCCCCCGGCTGGGTCCCGCCCGGGATGCTCTACCCCTATCCGGTGCAGGCCCGCCCGCACGGCATGCCACTGGCCGGGCTCGGTCGTCGGCTCGTCGCGCGACTTGTCGACATCGCCGCCGTGCTGCTGCTCAACGTGGTGGTGAACGGCTGGCTGGCGTACCAGTGGTGGCTGCAGGTGGCGCCGATCCTGCGGGCTGGGATGGCCGACCCGCTCGCCCCGCCGCAGCAGGCGCCGGTCGAAGCCAACTACATCATGCTGACCATGCTGCTGGTGGCGACCGCGCTGTGGTTCGCGTACGAGGTTCCGGCGCTCGCCAACAACGGTCAGACCTTCGGCAAGCGGCTACTCGGGGTCCGGGTGGTCAAGCTCGAGGACACCACCCCGCTCGGGTTCGGTCGGGCGTTCCGGCGCTGGGGTCGGCTCGGTGTGTGGACCCCGCTGTGGAGTTGCTACGGAGTCGGCTTCCTGGCCCAGCTCATCGGTTCCGGCTCGGTGCTGTTCGACCAGCAACTGCACCAGGCCCTGCACGACAAGTCGGCCGGCACGGTGGTGGTCGCCGTGCCGCCCGGCCGCAATGCGCAGCACCCCACACCGGCCGCGCCGGAGAACGCTGACGATTCCACCGGAGGACAACGATGACCAGGCTGACCCGCGCCGACCTCGACGCCCTGCCCGCGTACGTGCCGGGGCGCAACGTCGCCGACGTGGCCCGCGAGCTCGGCCTCGCCGAAGCGATCAAGCTAGCCAGCAACGAGGTGCCGTTCGGCCCGCTGCCCGGCGTGCCCGAGGCGGTAGCCACCGCGGTGACCCAGTCGCACCGCTACCCGGACATGGGCGTGGTCCAGCTCCGCGACCGCCTCGCCAGCCGGTACGGCGTCACCGGCGACCGGGTCGTCACCGGCTGCGGCTCGGTCGCGCTGGCGGAGATCCTCGCCAAGGCGACCTGCCTGCCGGGCGACGAGATCGTGTACTCGTGGCGCTCGTTCGAGGCGTACCCGATCATCGCGGCGGGGATCGGCGCGACCAGCGTCAAGGTGCCGAACACCGCCGGGCACTCCCATGATCTGACCGCGATGGCCGACGCGATCACCGACCGGACCCGGCTGGTCATCGTCTGCAACCCGAACAACCCGACGGGCACCAGCGTCCGCAAGGCCGAGCTGGACCGGTTCCTCGACACCGTGCCGAGCGACGTGCTCGTGGTGCTGGACGAGGCCTACCGCGAGTTCGTCACCGACGATCAGGTTCCGGACGGCCTCGCCACGTACGGTGATCGTCCGAATGTGGTCGTGCTGCGCACGATGAGCAAGGCCTGGGGCCTGGCTGGCCTGCGGATGGGTTTCCTGGTGGCCCAGCCCGAGGTGGCGGGGGCGATCCGCAAGGTGTTGACCCCGTTCTCGACCAGCCTGGTCGCGCAGGCGGCCGCGCTGGCCGCCCTGGACGCCGAGGCCGAGGTGACCCGGCGCTGCGCGATCATCATCAACGAGCGGGAGCGGGTCACCGAGGCGCTGCGCAAGCTCCTCCCGGACGTGCCGACGAGTCAGGCCAACTTCGTCTGGCTGCCGCTCGGCGACCGGGCAGCCGAGTTCGGCGCGGCCTGCGAGAAGCGCGGCGTCATCGTGCGCCCGTTCGCCGGCGACGGCGTCCGGGTCACCATCGGCACACCCGAGGAGAACGACGCGTTCCTCGCGGCGGCCGAGTCGGCGCTCTGACCGGCACATTCTCCCGTTCCTGACCGGCTTTTCGCTCCGCCGTCCCCCGGCGGAGCGAGCCGGGCGGGTCGACGCCGTGCGCCGCCACCCGGAACCGCCGAGGCAGCGCGAGGATGGGAAAGGGGAGCACGAGAAGGGGGAAACGGTGTGACGACGCGCGCAACCGAGCTGCTACGGGTGGTGCATGCCCGACCCGGTGTCACCCGGGCCGATGCCGCCCGGCTGATCGGCGTCGGCACCGGCGCCACCACCGAGCTGGTCGGGCGGCTGGGCCAGGCCGAGCTGCTGGCCGAGGGTCCAGCGGCCCCGAGCGGGGCGCGCGGCCGCCCCACCACCGCGCTCATTCCGCATCCGCGCGGGCCACTGATCGCGGCCGCGTCCATCACCCACGAAGCCTGGCGGACCGACATCGTCGAGCTGGGCGGCGGCATCCTCGCCACCGCTGGCGAAGAGCTGGGCGGTCGCGACGGCACGGCGGTCGTCGCCGCCATCGGTGCGGCCGTCGCCGAGTTGCGCCGCCGATTCACCGGCCGGATCCGCGGCATCGGCATTGCGGTGCCGGGCACGGTCTCTCGCGATCTCATGCTCGATGCCAGCAACCTCGGTTGGCATGACGTCGACCTGGCCGCCGCCTGGCCGGGCGCCGAGATCTTCGTGGCGGGCAACGACGCGACGCTGGCCGCTTCGGCCGAATCACACCGCGGCGTCGCCGTCGGCGCGTCTGTCGCCCTGCACCTGCGGATCGAAGCCGGGCTCGGCGGCGCCGTCGTCAACGGCGGGCAGGTCCTCGTGGGCGCGCTGGGCGCGGCCGGCGAGTTCGGGCACATGCCATTCGGCGACCCGGCCGTCCGCTGCCCGTGCGGCGCCTACGGCTGTTGGGGCACGGCCGTCGCAGGCTCGGCCTTGGCGCGCCTGCTGGGCCACGAGCAACCCCGCGACGCCATTTCGTACGCCCGCCGAGTGATCACCTCGGACAGCCCAGAGGCGGCCGCCGCCACGGCCACCGTGGCAGCCGCGCTGGGCCGGGGCATCGCGGGCCTGGTCAACGGTCTGGACCCGGATCTCGTGACGTTGGGCGGTCTCGGGGTGGACCTGCTGACTGCCGCCCCCGACCGGATCGAGGAGGCGTACCGGGCCGGCCTCATGGGCTTCCGTCGCGCCTCGCCCCCGCCGGTGTGGGCAGCCACGCTCGGCGACGACGGCCCGTTGGCCGGTGCCGCCGAGGAAGCCTGGACCGCCCTGCTCACCAACCTGGGCTAGCTAGATCGCGGCGACGAGCTCCGGGTCCATCGTGTAGTAGTGGTCGTGCTCGTCCGGGTCAGCACCTGCGGTCGGGCGCAGTCGTTCGATCGCCACGAAGGTGTCAGTCACCTGCCACAGGTGCGGCTTCCACGGCGTTTTCGCCTCGTCGCTCACGTAGGCCCGGAACCGTGCGAGCTGCGTTCCGGTACGCCCATCCAGGGTCACCAGCTCGTACTCCGGCGTGAGCAGGACGACCTTGTTCGCCCGTACGCCGAGCACTTGGGCGGTGCCGACCCACCGCCAAGTGGCCGTGCCGGAGGCGGTGACCGCGCCGTCGGAGGTTTGCAGGACAACCCCGCCCGCAGCGGTGGCACCGGCCTGGTCCAGGGCCGGAGCGCGTGCCGGGCGGCGGTCTGCGGCGAGCCAACCCTGGCCCGAGGCGTCCCGCAGCCCCTGGCACGCCGAACGGGCCACGTCGCAGCCGACCGGCGCAGACGGGCCGGTGGGCCAGCCGCGCACCGGTTCGCCGGAGAGGACGTCCCAGGCACCGCCAGCGCACACGAAGCGTCCCCCGGCGGTGACGAACGAGTCGTCGGCGCAGCCCGCGGGGATGGCGGCACTCCAGCGTCGGGAGCCGTCTGCGGCCGACCAGGCCAGCAGTTCCAGCCCGGACGCGACCAGCACGCTGGTGCCCGCCACGTGCAGCCCGGGCGGCGCCCAGACCGGCTCGGCCCCGGTCCGTCCGGCGAACTCCGGCCCTGCCGGTCCCGGCGTTCGCCAGGCGACCGTGCCGGTCCGCGCGTCGAGCGCCACCAATTCCCCGTCGGTCCACCGGCTCACCACGGTGCTGCCGACCGCCACCACGCCGCTGACCTGGGCCGGCCAGCGCCGGAACGACCAGTACGGCGTGCGCATCTTGCGCGTCTCGACCGGGCCGTCCGCCTTCACGATGCGCTGCCCGGCGAACACCCGAACCCGCCCGTCGACGATCAGCGGCGCCATCATGCTCTTGCCTGTGACGCCGGGTGCGAGCACCGAGGAGACCGGGTAGGACCCGGTAGCGGCTTCGAGCACTTCGGCGGGTCCGAGCACCCGCCAGCTGATCAGACCGCCGGCCGCGAGCACGACGATGGCCGCGAAGGCGCGCAACAGGTTCCGGGTCACCCTCGGCACAGTAATGTCCGGGTTCACCCCGCGGGCAGTCAGGCGGCTGCGGCGAGGTCGTCCAGGTCGCGGCGGAGTGCGCCTTCGACCGTACGCGCGGCGAGCCCGCCGAAGACCAACGCCAGGAACCGTCCGGCCGGGGCGGTCGGCGCACCGTCCTGCACCACGGTGACCATCGTGTCGCCCCGGTGCCGGCCCTCGACGACGGGCACGAAGGTGTAGGTCATCCGGTAGTCGGCGCCGATCCCGGGGGACGCGACGACGAACCGCTCGGGGGCCACGCACTCGCGTACCCGAAATTCCTCGGTGATCTCTCCGCCGTCGACCATCGTGCGGGTCTCGCGCCACGCTGTCTCGGCACCGAACGTCCCGCCGGTCAGCAGCTCGACCCGGGTGACCGTGGACAGCCACTCGCAGCGGCGGGGCAGGTCGGTGAAGACCCGCCACACGTCGGCGATCGGCGCCTCGACCAACCGTGTCACCGCGACCGTGGACATTGCGTGACCTCCCGCGTACACGGTACGGCGACTCGTCCGCCGAAGACAGACATTCCGGTTACCGATCCGCGCTCTTTCCGCTGGCGCGGCCATCGCTGATCAGTCCCAGCCGGATCAGCTCGGTCAACGGCTCCAACACGTTGCCCGCGCCGAACCCCACCCACAGGGGGCGTTCGTCGTCACGCCGGGCCCGGGCCGGTTCGACGAGCGGCAGCGGGTGGGTCGCCGCCAGCACCTCGGCGACCTCGGCCACTTCCCCACCCTCGTCCGCGAAGGCGGCGGCCACCAGGACGTTGAGGAAGCCGTGGTGGGTGAAGCCGGTCTCCGGATCGGTGTGCCGCAACGCGTGCCGCAGTCCCGCCGCGAGTTTGAACGACAGCCCCCGGTCCCGGCACGCGCAGATCACCGCGGCCAGTTCGACCGGGGTGGGGAACAGCTCGGCGGCCAGGCCGCCGACCCGAAATTTCGGAAAGATCGGCAAGCCTTGGGTACGGGCGGCAGCCACAGTGTCGAGCGCAGCGAGCAGGCCCCAACTCAACGGAATCTCCGCGTACACCCGGAGGTTCTTCGCACTTCCGGCGAGCTCGAGCAGCGCACCCAGCCCGGGTTGGGGGTCTTCCCCCCGGCGCGCGACCAGCGCTTCGACCTGGCGCACGTCGGCTCCGGCGGCGCGCAGCTTCGCGACGGCGATCGGCAACCCGGCGATGGTCGCGTCGTTGACGACGGCCACCGGCAGGTCCCGGACGCGGGGTTCCCCGTCGGCACTGGTCGCGGGCAGCAGCAGGGCACCCACCAGCGGGGCGTACCAGGCGGCCTGGTGTTTGCGATGGGTGACCAGCGACTCGGTGACACCACCCATCGCCGGGGGCAGGATGGACGCATCGTCGACGAGCCCGGCGAACAACGGCGGCACCGGCGTAGGCACGATTACTGAACCTAATCGACTTCGCCGCGACCGGACAGCTCCGTCCGGTTTGTGACTTTGCCAGCGCCGCCCGGTCGGTCGACAGTGGAGCTCAACTTGACTTCCGGCAAGCCCACCCGGTAATCGTTAAGGACCTTTCCAAATACCTGGGGGCTGTTGGTGACACGCCTAGCCGGCTCGTCCAAGCTGCTGCGCGCCATGAACGCCAGCGCCGCACTGGCCCACCTCTTCGAGCAAGGCCGGCTCACCCGTTCCGACCTGCGCAAACTCACCGACCTCTCCACCCCCACCATCTCCGAAGTGCTGCGCCGGCTCACCGACGCCGGGCTCGTGTCGGTCGTCGGCTACCACAAAGGACGGCCCGGCCCCAACGCGGAAATCTATGCCGTCGACCCCACCGCCGCGTACGCCGCCGCAGTATCCGTCCGCGACATCGGCACCAGCCGCGCCCCCGCCATCGTCGCCGCGCTCTGCGACCTCACCGGCACCGTCCGCGCCCGGATCGAACATCACGTCGACTTCCTGCGTACGGATCCCTGCACCGCCATCAGCGAAGCCGTCACCACCCTGCGCGCCAAAGCCGGCGTCGACGCCGACAGCATCCACCACGTCCAGCTAGCCATCGCCGGCTCGTACGACACCCGCGCCGAGACCATCCGGCACGTCGAAATTCCCGGCCTCGGCCGGCCCGGACTCATCCCGGAAACCGCCGCCGCCCTGGGCACCCAGGTGGGCGTGGACAACGACGTCAACCTCGCCGCCGTCGCCGAACGCCGCCGCGGCGCCGGCCGAGACGCCGACAGCTTCGCCCTGCTCTGGCTCGGCCAAGACGGCCTCGGCCTCGCCATCGACATCGCCGGCACCCTGATGCGCGGCGCCCGCGGCGGCGCCGGCGAGATCGGCTACATGCCCCTGTACGCCCCCGGCTCCACCCACCGCAAGATCGACCTTCAGGACCTCATCGGCGGGGCGGCCATCATGGCCCTCGGCCGGGACCACAACATCCCCGGCACCACCCCGGCCGACATCATCACCGCCGCCACCACCCCAACACCCGAACCGCCAGCCCTGCGCCCAGCCACGCCCGACCCAGCGGCACCGCACCAGCCCACGTCTGACGCGGCGGCACCGCACCAGCCCACGTCTGACGCGGCGGTGGGGGTTGCCGCGGGTCCTCGGGCCAGCGAGTTTGTCGGTGAGTTCGCGGATCGGATCGCTGTCGGGCTCGCTGCGGTGATCGCCGTGCTCGATCCCTCGCTCGTCGTGCTCGCCGGGCCCATCGCCCAGGCCGGCGGAGACCCGCTCCTCGCCGCGGTCCAGGCCGCGCTCGAAAGGGCCGCACCGCTGGAGAGCACCATCTCCCGCACCTCGGTCACGGACGACGCGGTCCTGCTCGGCGCCCTCGACGCCGGCCTCACCGCAGTCCGCGAAGACCTGATCGCCGCCATCCGCGACAATCAGTCCTGACCGCCCACACAGCTGGCCGGCACCACATCGCATACCGCCAGCTCAGTCGCAGGCTGCCGGGCTCGGGTCAGGACCGCCGGGTCAGCACGAACAGCTCGGCGAGCGCGGCGACCACCATTGCCGCGACTAGCGGCACCAAGCCACCGATCGCCGCGTGGAGCACCAGCAGGAGCGGCGCAGTCAACGTGGCGTAGGCCGCGCGGGAAAGCCGCCGGCTGGTTCGTTCGAGGACCGTACCGATCGAATCCGGGCGGACCTCCCGGCCCAGCCACACGGTCACCCCGATCAGGATCACCACGCCCATCATGCCCGCCCACGTCCGGGCAACGCCGGTGCTGGTCAGGGTCATCACGGCGCTGAGCACGGCTGCAATCAGCACACCGTTGCTGCCGATCAGCACAGCCTGCCGGACCGCTTCCGCCCACGCCTGGGACCGGTCGAGCACGGGACCGGTCGGGAGCACTACTTCGGGGTGCGGCACGTGGGCCTCCTGCCCCTGCCCCCACGACCGATCGCTGCGCCGCCGCTGCTTTCGCTGTTCCGTCTCACTCGCGGCAGATCCGCTCGTCTCCGCCCCGCCGTCCTGCCCCGCCGAGGCTGCGCCCCAGCCTGCAGCCTCCGCGTCCCGGCCGGTCGGCTCGGAAGCCTCATCGGACCCCCGACCCCCGCGGCGCCGATCTCCCGACCCAAGCTCCCCGGCGCCCGCAGCACGCCCGTCACCACCGGAGCCATCCCCAGCAGTCCCGGCGCCACTGCCGTCACCACCGGAGCCATCCCCAGCAGTCCCGGCGCCACTGCCGTCACCACCGGAGCCATCCCCGGCAGTCCCGGCGCCACTGCCGTCACCGCCGGGGCTGCCTCCATCGGTTCCTGCGCCGCGCCCGCCGCGGTGGGGCTGACCGCCGTCAGCTGCCGAGCCACGCCGGCCGTCGTCGGGCTTACTGCCGTCGCGGAATGGGCCAGCCGTCGGGCCGCCAGCTTCCCCGGCCGCGGGGTCGGCGTCGGTCCGGGTTGCCGGGTCGACTGCTTGCAGGGTCGCTTCGTCGGCCAGTTGCTCCAGCGCCAACGCCCAGCGCCGGCGTTCCAGGCGGACGACGCCGACCTCGCGCTGGGCGTCGCCGATGCGCTCGTCGAGGTCCAGGGCTTCGCTGTAGCCACGCTGAGCCAGGTCGAACAGGCGCAGGCGGGCGGAGACCATGGCGAGGACCAGGTGCGCCTCTGCGTCCCGGGGCGACAGCCGCACCCCGTTCCAGGCGGCGTTGAGAGCGTCCTGGCCGTTGCGGGACTCGCTGAGCAGCGCGGCACCCGTACGTTGCGCGAAGGGGTCCTCCGGCCAGCGGGTCAGGATCTCGGTCGCCACCTGGGCCGCCTCGGAGAAGCGGCGGTCGTCGGTCAGTGCCATCGCGCGTACGACGAGCACGTCGATCGGGGCGGGCGAGGTCTGCGCCGCTCGGTTGGCGGCGTCCAGCGCGGCGACGGCCTGCCCGGCTGCCACGTGCAGTCGGGCCAGGGTGACCAGCAGTCCGACGTCTCCCGGCGCCACGGAGAGGCCGGCCGAGATCTCCCCGGCGGCCTCGTCGTACCGGCCTAGATCGGCGAGGAGGAGAGCTCTGCTCCGGTACTCCTCGGGCGTCGTCTCGGGCTCGGACTGCGGGGTGGGCTCGCTCGACACCCACCGAGCGTAGGTCGTCTACTGCGAGATCACCTTGTTCGGGGTAAGCCGGCACACCACCCGCACCGCCTCCGGCGGATCAAAGGTGTACGGCCGGTCCGCATATTTCCGGCTCAACTCATTGATCAACTCTGCTCCGCCGGTGTTGTCGAGCGTGACCGACCCTTCGACGGTGAAGTACGAGTACGGCTGGGCCGGGTCGTACGCGCACACGGACACCCGCGGGTCCCGCTCCATGTTCCGTGTCTTCTTCCGCCCTCGTACGGTGGAAAAGAGCAGGTCGTCTCCGTCGCGCTTGACCCAGATGACGGTGGACTGCGGGCTGCCGTCCGAGTTGATCGTGGTGACGACGGCGAAGGTACGGCCGTCGACCAGCTTCCGCACGCTGTCGGGCAGGGAGGTCGTCATGTCCCGATCATGCCCTCAGCAGCCCACCTGAGGCGGTAAGTCCCGCAGGTGTGAATGAGCGCAGTCGGTCAGGGGGTGGCTCGGGGCGCCGCGTGGAGGAGAGCGGTGGCGATGGCCGCTAGTCCTTCGCCGCGGCCGGTGAGGCCGAGGCCGTCCGTGGTGGTGCCGGAGACCGTGACCGGGGCGCCGATCGCCTCGGTCAGGACCTGCTGGGCTTCCGCGCGTCGTTTGCCGATCTTGGGTTTGGTCCCGATCACCTGGATCGACACGTTGCCGATCTCATAGCCGTGTTCGCGGACGCGGTGCGCGGTCTCGCGCAGCAGGTCGACGCCGGGCGCCCCCGCCCAACGCGGTTCGGACGTGCCGAAGTTGCTGCCGAGGTCGCCGAGGCCCGCCGCGCTGAACAGGGCGTCGCAGGCGGCGTGCGCGGCGACGTCCGCGTCGGAATGCCCGGCCAGGCCGGCTTCTCCGGGCCACATGAGGCCCGCGACCCAGCACACGCGGCTGGGGTCGAAGGCGTGCACGTCCGTGCCGATGCCGATGCGCAGGTCCACGTGGTCAGGCTACGCGGAGCAGCGCCTCGGCGATCACCAGGTCCAACGGCCGGGTGATCTTCATGGCGAGTTCGGACCCCGGCACGCACACGACCGGTGTCCCCGCCTTCTCCACCAGGCCGGCGTCGTCCGTGTGACCTGTCCCACCCACGTCCTGCAGTGCGCGGTGGGCTTCGGCGAGGGTGTCGTGGCGGAAGCCCTGGGGGGTTTGCACACTGCGGAGGACCGAGCGGTCGACGGTGCCGAGGACGGTGTCGCCGGGGCCGACTTCCTTGATGGTGTCGACGACAGGAAGCACCGGAATCACCGCTGGGTGGCCGGAGCGCACCGCGGCAGCCACGGACTCCACCAGGTCGGGTGGGGTGAGGGCGCGGGCGGCGTCGTGCACGAGGACGATGTCGATGTCGGCGGGCACCGCGGCGAGCATGGCCGCGACGGAGTCCTGGCGTTCGGCTCCGCCCGGGACCACCACGACGGGGGCGACCGGGTCGAGCAGTGCGCGGACGGCGGCGACCTCGGTGGCTGGCGCGGCCACCACGATCATGCGTACGGAAGGGGCGGCCGCGACGCGGCGCACCGCGTGGACGAGGAGCGGCTCATCGGCGAGCGGGCGCAGCGCCTTGGGGGCGCCGGGGCCGAGCCGGAGGCCGGAGCCGGCAGCCGGAACGAGGACCGCGACGTCACCGCGAGCATTGAGCTGCGCAGTCACGTCGCGGTCCTCAGTCGGTTGGTGCTGAGAGGTGATGATCAGACCTTGGCGATGATCAGGCCTCGGTCAGGACCTTGTCGAGGAGAACTTCCGCCTCGTCCTTGGTGCTCTTCTCGGCGAGGGCCACCTCGCCGACGAGGATGTCGCGGGCCTTGGCGAGCATGCGCTTCTCCCCGGCCGAGAGACCACGCTCGCGCTCGCGACGCCAGAGGTCACGAACAACCTCGGCAACCTTGAGCGGGTTGCCGGAGGCGAGCTTCTCGAGATTGGCCTTGTAACGCCGCGACCAGTTGGTCGGCTCCTCGGTGTGCGGAGCGCGGAGGACGTCGAAGACCTTGCCCAGGCCTTCTTCGCCAACCACTTCGCGCACGCCGACGATCTCGGCATTCTCAGCGGGCACGCGGACCGTCAGGTCGCCCTGGGCGACCCGCAGGACGAGGTACTGCTTTTCCACGCCCTTGATCGTTCTAGTCTCGATTGCCTCGATGAGTGCGGCCCCGTGGTGGGGGTAAACAACGGTCTCGCCGACACTGAAAACCATAGGTTCGAAACCCCTTTCGCTGTGTCTAGGGTAACACGCTCAGGCAGCGATGTCCCACCCAGACGGTGACTGTTAGTGCAGCTCAGGGGGCCTGTGAGCCGTCTTTCTACCGCTTGACATGCGGCCCGAGAACTGCCTCAGTCACGGAGTGTGATGACATCGTGACCACTAGACCCAGCGAGTCGGATATTCCGGACCTGGTGTCTTTGTGAGGTCAAGCTTATCGCTAGGGACCGGAACCTCCCACCACTGGCGGTACAGGCCTCGGGTAGGGGAGGCTGGGTGCACGGTCCCCGCAGCACGTGAGACTCTGCGGCAGAGGGGAGGCTGAGCCATGGGCAGTAGGAGCGACAACGGTGGCGGCTGGCCGGGCGACGGCGGCTCCCCCGACGGCCTGCCCGACCTCCCCGAGGAGTGGGGCGTCATCGTCGTCCCCGACGACATCTCCGAGCTTTCCGACGAGGTCAGTGCCGTCCGAGCCGAGCTGCGCCGGACCCAGCGACCCACCCGCTGGGAACGCTTCACCGACCGCCCCGGCATCCGCACGCTGCGCCGCCTGGGGCCGGCCGGCATGCGCGCACCGGTGCTCATCATCTCGATGGCGATCCTCGTGACCATCGCCAGCCTCTTCGCCTCCGCCTGGCCCGGCCCGGCCCGCTCCCCGGCAACTCAGCGCACCGCCCAGACCACCGACGAGGGCCCCGAGTCACTGCCGGCCCTCGAGCTCATCGGTACGGACGGCAGCCCCGTGCCGCTACGAGGGCAGCTGCCGGCCGTCATCCTGCTCACCGAGGGTTGCGACTGCGCTCAGCTCGTCGCCGACATCACGGCAGCCGTCCAGCCGGGTGTCGCCGTCGTGACCGTGGTCGGCCCCGCGCCCGCACCGACCGCGCTTGCCCCGGCCACCAAGACGGCCCCCGCGGCAGCCACCGGCACTGAGCGCCAACTCCGCGATCCCACCGGCGAACTCCGCTCGGCCGCCCACCTCAACCGCCCGGACGGCACAGCCGCCGTGCTCCTGGTCGACCGCACCGGCAAGATCGTCCGCACGGTCCCCCGGGCCGCCACCATCGCCGTCTTCCAGCCCGACCTGGCCCGCCTCACCACAAACTGAGGGCTAGAGCCGGTCCAGCAGGACTCCGTAGAGCGTGAGGCCGGGACCGAAGGCCAGCATGACCACATGTCTCGGCGGAACCGGCCGGCGTCGGAGCTCGTCCAGGACCAACAGCACCGTCGGGGACGAGCAGTTGCCATAGGTCGAGAGCACCCCCCGCGACGCCGCCAGGTCATCGGCGGTGAGGCCCACCTGCTCCTGGACCACGTCGAGGATCCGGGGGCCGCCGGGGTGCACTGCCCAGCCGTCCACCGCGTCGACCGTCAGCCCGTTGCGGGTCAGCAGGTCCTCCACCAGCCGCCGAACGTGCAACGACAGCACCGCTGGCACCTCCGCCGACAGGCCCATACGAAAGCCGAGGTCGGTGACGTCCCAGGTCATGTGCCCGGCCGTGGTGGTGTCCGTGCGGGCGGTGACGTCCTTGATCGCGTACCCGTCAGCGGCGCCCGGGGTGAGCACGACGGCGGCCGAGGCGTCCGAGAAGAGCGCGTGGGAGACGATCTGCTGGATGTCGGCGCGGCTGTCCGGGGGCTGCAGGTGCAGGCTGGTCAGCTCGGTGCAGAGCAGGAGTGCAGGCTTGCCGCGGGCCGCCACGAAGTCCGCCGCCGCGCCAAGGCCGGGCAGCGCCGCATAGCAGCCCATGTGACCCACGAAGAGGCGTTGCAGGTCTGGGGACATGCCCATGTCGCGAGCCAGCAGAATGTCGAGGCCCGGCGTGGCGTAGCCCGTGCAGGAACACACCGCGAAGAGGCCGACTTCGTCGGCAGCTATGCCCGCGTCGGTGAGCGCACGGCCGACCGCTTCCTTACCCAACGGGACCGCTTCCACCTGGTAGCGGCGCATGCGGCGCTCGGTGGACCAGTCCGAGACGTCCTCGAGCAGCGGGCTGACCGCGGCCTGCCGGGTACGGACGCCGGAGTTCGCGAAGATTCGCTGCGCCAGGCCCCGCCGGCCACCCGCCGCGTAGTGCCGGGCGAAGAAGCCGGCCCACAGATCCTCCTGGACCGTCGAGGGCGGCAGCGCCACTCCCATGCCGGCGAGGACCGCACGACCACGTCCGTTCATGTCTGCCTCTTTCACCAGCGTGGGGCGGTGCCTTGGGAGTCCGGGTCGCCGCCGAGGGCTTCGACGCCAAGCCAGTCGGCACAGACGTCCGAGGTGGCGGGCTGGAGCGAGCCGGCGCGGGCGTCGCGGTAGAGGCGTTCGAGCGGATGGCCGCGGCGCATGGCGGAGGTCCCTGCCGCTTCCAACATCGAGGCGGCGACGTCGGCCGCGGTCGTGCCGGCGACCAGCTTGGCCCGCCACACCCAGCGGTTGGTGTCGGCGTCGCCGGGCGCCTCGTCGACTCGGCGGGCGGCTTCCATGACGACGAGGTGGGCCGCTGCTACGGCGGCGTCGGCCCGGCCGATGCGGGCGCGCACGGCGGGCAGGTGGCCCAGCTTGCGCTCGTCGACGTGTGCGACGGCGGCGTCCACGGCCGCACGGGCCACACCCACATAGACGGCCGCATAGCTGGCGACCATCCAGTGCGGCGCCAGCTGGGCGACCACGAGCGCCAGCCCTTCCACGCCGCCCAGCAGCGCCGACTCGGCGACGGCCACGTCCACGTGGACGTCGTGTGAGCCGGTCGCGCGCATGCCCAGGGCATCCCAGGTGGGTTCGACGGTCAGGCCGGCGCCGGCGGGCACCAGGAACTGGGAGACCTGCGCCGGGTCGGTGGCGCTGCGGGCCGCGATCAGGTAGGCGTCCGCATGCCCCGCCCCCGAGCAGAACGTCTTGCTGCCTTTGAGGTGGAAGCCGCCGTCGGTCCGCCAGTAGCGGGCGGCCATCTCGGAGAGGCGGGAGCCGGTGCCACGCTCGCTCATGGCTACCGCGTACCAGTGGCCTTCGGCGGCGGCGCGCAGGTAGTTGTCGCGGGCTTCGAGGGCGTCGGGTGGGAGGCCGAGCGCGTCGGCGAGCTCGTCGGTGACACCGCTGAGTGCGCCGGTGACCGAGGCGTGCATGTTGAACACCAGAGCAGTCGCACCGTTGCCGCGGGCGAGCTCGTAGGCGACCGCGGCGTAGTCAGCGAAGCCTGCGCCCCGGCCGCCGAGCCGAGTCGGGACCAGCAGTCCGAACAGGCCGGACCGGCGCAGGTCAGCGAAGTCGTCGACGGGAAACGACCCGGTGCGGTCGTACTGGGCGGCGCGGGCCGCGAACCTCGGCGCCAGCCGCCGGGCCTCGTCGGCCGTCACGCAGGCACCTGCCCGGTCGAAGCACCCTGTTTACGGCCGATGCCCTGGTAGAGCACCTGGGTGGACCGGGTCGGCACCATCCGACCCACTCGCCGCGACTGCGCCCCGGCCGGCAGGAAGAGCCAGCTCAGCAGGCCGGGTGCGCTCGGGCGCACGCCACGGACCCGCAGCCGTACGCCGTGCTTGGCGCAGTGCATCGTGAGATCTCCCGGGTCGACGAACAATTCAGGGTCGTGAATGCCCACCGGAGCGACGCCCAACCATTCGCCGACCGTGACGGCGATGAATCGCGCTTGCCGGGTCGCGTTGAGGGTGTCCAGGACGAGCAGGCCGCCCGGCCGCAGCACACGGCACAGTTCGGCCACTGTGGCCGACAGGTCGGGCACGTGCTCCAAGATCTCCCCCGCCACGACCACGTCCGCGGACTCATCGGCCAACGGCAGGGCAGCCACGTCACCGGCGATTGGTGAAACCCCGCGTGCAGCCGCCTGCTCCAGCCCCGACCGCCGCAGATCCACGCCCACGTGCCGATAGCCGAGGTGCTCCACATGCGGCGCGAGCAAGCCGCCGCCGCAGCCCGCGTCCACCAGCACCGCACCGGGGCGGACGGCTGCGGGCACCAGAGCACCGCGCGCCGCCGCCAGCCAGTGCAACAGCTCGAAACTGCCGCCCGGGCGCCACCACTCGCCGGCAAGGTCGTCATATTGGCGAGGATCGTTACGTACGGGCATGGGGACGAGCGTGGCACGGACGGGACACAACCACCACACTTGCTCGCATGCCCGATCTCATCGCCCTCGTCCGGGCGTCCCACGCCGAACCGGGCGGCGCCGTCACGCTCGCCATGACCCTGCTCGCCATCGGGGCGGGACATCGTGGCTGGGCGGTGGTCGGGGTCGCTGCCGCGATCGGCGCCACCCAGCTCTCGGTGGGCTGGGTGAACGACTGGCTGGACGCCGACCGGGATGTGTCCACGGGGCGCCGGGACAAGCCGATCGCGTCGGGGGCGGTCTCCCGCCGTACCGTGGGCATCGCGGGGTTGATCGCGTCCTTGACCATTCCGTTGCTGGGCTTGCCGTTCGGGCCGGCCGCGACGATCTGCCTCACCCTGGTCGGCATCTTCGCGCTGCTCTATGACTGGCCGCTCAAGTCGACGCCGCTGTCAGTCGTGCCCTACCTGGTGGCGTTCGGGCTGATGCCCGCCTTCGTGGTGCTGGCCCTGCCGGGTCATCCCTGGCCGCCGGTGTGGCTGGTCGCGGCCGGCGCGCTGCTCGGCGGGGGTGCGCACTTCGCCAACGTCCTGCCGGACCTGGCCGATGACGCTGCCACCGGAGTCCGCGGGCTGCCCCATCGGCTCGGCCCGGCCCGATCGCAGCTCGCGGCCGGCGGGTTGCTGCTCGCTGCGACGCTCACGCTGGTCTTCGGACCCCCCGGACCGCCGTCGTGGGTCGGCATCGCGGCCGCCGCAGCCGCCGTCGTGGTCCTGCCGATCGGTTGGTACGCCGGCAAGCAGGCGTTGCGCCGCGGCACCCGTCAGGTGTCCATGTTTCGTTCGGTGATCGTTGTTGCCCTGCTCGACGTGGCATTGCTGGTCTTCAGCGGTGGGGTCAACACCTGAGATGGCCGGGTCGGCGTACGCGCCCGATCTCCGCCCTCTAGGCTGATCGGCGGAGGATTCTCGATTTTCTTGGAGGACTGTGATGCGCTCGCTGGGAACCCGCCGCGCCTTCCTGGCCGCGGGGGCCGCCACGGTGGCCGCGGTCGCGCTCGCCGGCTGCAGCGCCGGTCAGGTCGCTGAGACCGCCCTCAAGCGGGCCTCCAACCCGGGCGTGAACGTGGACAACTCCAACCGGAGCATCGTCATCCGCAACCTCTCCGTGCAGTACCCGGGGACCGCGGGCTACGCGGCTGGTGCCGACGCGCCGCTGGAGCTGGGCATCTTCAACCAGACCAAGCAGACCATCACCGTGCAGGTGAGCAGCCAGCCGGCCGCGGACCAGGCGAACCGTAAGGGTCTTGCCGCGGCCCGTCAGGTGGGCCTCGTCGGTGGCAGCGCCGCCCGGCCGTCCGGGGCGCCCAGCGCGCTGCCGGAGCCGTCGGGCAGCCGTCCGCCAGCCCGGCCGATCAACACCGAGCAGGTCCCGTCCGCGGACCCGAACAGGTCCGTCCCGGTTCAGGCCCCGTCCGGCACGCCGACGAAGCCGGCCACGCCCGCCCGGCCCGCGGTGATCGAGATCGGCCCGCTGGGCTCGGCGACCTTCCTGCCGGGCGACTCGGAGCAGCTGGTGGCGCTCGGCCTCACCGGCAAGCTCATGCCGGGCAACGCGCTCACCCTGGTGTTCGAGTTCAGCGACGGCTCGAAGCCGCTGATCGTGCAGGCTCCGGTCAGCACCCCGCTGGTGCCGGCGTCTCGTGGCCCGGCGGCGACGGACGGGCACGGCGAGGAAGCCACCGGTGGCGGGCAGGAAAACTCACACGGCTGAGAAGCCCATCGGGTCGGGTAATTGTCGTAGGGCCGGGCTAGCGTGGCGCGTGTGACGACTTCCCGCACCCGCTCGGAGCCGCGGCCCGCCTATCAGTGCGACGCGTGCGGGCATCAGCCGCCGAAATGGCTGGGCCGCTGCCCGGAGTGCAGCGAGTGGGGCTCGATTATCGAGTCCACGACCGGCCCGGTGGTGTCCGGTCGGGTGGTCAGCTCCCGGCTGCCCGCCGAGCCGGCCCGTCCGATCGCGACGATCAGCGCCGCCCCGGCCAAGGCTGTGCCCAGCGGTGTTTCCGAGCTGGACCGGGTGCTCGGTGGCGGCCTGGTTCCGGGTGCGGTGGTGCTGCTCGCCGGCGAGCCCGGGGTGGGGAAGTCCACGCTCCTGCTCGACGTCGCCCAGCAGTGGGCGGTCAACGCCGGCACACCGTCGCTGGTGGTCAGCGGCGAGGAGTCGGTCAGCCAGGTGCGGTTGCGTGCCGAGCGGCTGGGTGCCCTGCACGACCGGCTCTACCTCGCCTCGGAAAGCGATCTCGGCGCGGTGATCGGGCACCTCGACGCGGTCAAGCCCGGCCTGCTCATCATCGACTCGGTGCAGACCATCTCCGCGCCCGGCACCGAGGGCGTGCCCGGCGGGGTCACCCAGGTGCGAGCGGTCACCGCCGCGCTGGTCAGCGTGGCGAAGGAACGCGGTGTCGCCACCGTCCTGGTCGGCCACGTCACCAAGGACGGCTCCGTCGCCGGGCCGCGCGTGCTGGAGCACCTCGTCGACGTCGTCCTGCATTTCGAGGGCGACAAACACTCGTCACTGCGGCTCGTCCGCGGCGTGAAGAACCGGTTCGGCGCGGCCGACGAGGTGGGGTGCTTCGAGATGCACGAGAGCGGCATCGTGAGCCTCGCCGACCCCTCGGGGCTGTTCCTGACCCGCTACAACGAGCCCGTGCCGGGCACCTGCGTCACGGTCGCGATGGAGGGCCGCCGGGCGATGGTCACGGAGGTGCAGGCGCTGATCGGGGCGCAGGTGCAAGGGTCACCGCGGCGGACGGTCTCCGGGCTGGACAGCGCCCGGCTCGCGATGGTGCTGGCGGTGCTGCAGCGCCGGATGGAGAAGATCAAGCTGCACGACCGCGAGGTTTTCGCCGCGACGGTCGGCGGCATCCGGATCACCGAGCCCTCCGCCGACCTGGCGATGGCGTTGGCGGTGGCGTCCGGTGCGCTCAATCTGGCGATGGCGCCGCACCTGGTCGCCATCGGTGAGGTCGGCCTGACCGGCGAGGTCCGGCGGGTCGGCGCGGTGGGCCGGCGGCTCGCCGAAGCGGCCCGGCTGGGCTTCCGGTTCGCGCTGGTGCCGCCCGGCTGCGGCCCGGGCGAAGGCGACAGTCCGCCGAAGGGGATGCGGGTCGTCGAGGTCGGCGACCTCCAGTCCGCGGTGCAGTGGGCAGCCCGGGCGTCCGCAGAATGACGAGCGCGGCACCAGCACCGACGAGCGCAGCACTAGCATCACTGAGCGTGAGCGACGATCACGCTATACCGCATCGACCGAACCGCGGGTCGGCGACCTGGATGACAGTCCGTAGAATGTACAGGTGCCGCTCGACCGCGATGCCTCCACCAACCGTCATACGAACGGGGCTGCCCCAGGTGTCAACGGATCGGCAGCCAGTCCGATGAGCCCGACCACGCCCGGCCTGACCGGCGGCGGTCTCAGCGCCGACCCACTCCGCGCCAACCTCGCCCTGATGGCGCCGGGCACCGCGCTGCGCGACGGCCTCGAACGCATTCTGCGCGGCCGCACCGGCGCCCTCATCGTGCTGGGCCACGACGAGGTCGTGGAGCGCATCTGCACCGGCGGCTTCCCCCTCGACGTCGAATTCTCGGCCACCCGGCTGCGCGAGCTGTGCAAGATGGACGGCGCGGTGGTCATGTCCAGCGACGGCACCCGGATCGTGCGCGCGGCCGTCCACCTCATGCCCGACCCCGGCATCCTGTCCGAGGAATCCGGCACCCGGCACCGCACCGCGGAGCGGGTCGCCAAGCAGTCCGGCTTCCCGGTGATCTCGGTGAGCCAGTCCATGCGGATCATCGGCCTCTACGTGAACGGCCAGCGGCACGTCCTCGACGATTCGGCCGCCATCCTCTCCCGCGCCAACCAGGCACTCGCCACCCTCGAGCGCTACAAGCTGCGCCTCGACGAGGTCTCCGGCACGCTGTCGGCGCTGGAGATCGAAGACCTCGTCACCGTCCGTGATGCGGTGGCTGTCGTCCAACGCCTCGAAATGGTCCGCCGCATCGCCGACGAGATCTCCGGCTACGTCGTGGAACTCGGCACCGACGGCCGCCTCCTCGCCCTGCAGCTGGACGAGCTGATGGCCGGCGTGGACTCCGACCGCACCCTGGTCATCCGCGACTACCTGCCGAGCGGCCGCAAGGCACGCACCCTGGACGAAGCGCTGGTCGAGCTCGACCTGCTCACCGCCACCGAAATGATCGACCTGGTGGCGGTCGCCAAGGCCATCGGCTACCCGGGCGCCTCCGACGCGTTGGACGCCGCGGTCAGCCCGCGCGGCTTCCGGCTGCTGGCCAAGGTGCCCCGACTGCCCGGACAGATCGTGGAACGCCTCGTCGACCACTTCGGCAGCCTGCAGCGGCTGCTGGGCGCCACGGTCGAAGACCTCCAAGCCGTCGAGGGCGTCGGCGACGCCCGGGCGCGCGGCGTCCGCGAAGGCCTGTCTCGGCTGGCCGAAGCATCGATCCTCGAACGGTACGTCTGAACGGCTCGCTAGGAGTGCCTGAGCCGCGCACGTAGCTCCTTGCGAATCTCATTGTTCGCTGCCGGGGTGACAGCCGGGGACGAACAAGAGACAGGGCAGCGAGGTCAGTCGACGAGCGTGACGGTGGCCGGGTCGCTCACCTTAGCGCCGAGCCGGCCCCGCACCTGGTACTGACCGGCCGGCGGCGCCGTGCCCGCAGCGAGACCGGCCGCGCACTTGTTCGACTGCCGGCCGTTCCAGGTCACGTTGTACTCACGCTCGCCGTTCGGCGGGAAGTCCCGGACGTCCGAGCCTTTGGCGTTGCTGCAGGTGTCCGACGACCACACCTTCGCCACGCCGGACTCGATGTAGAGCTCCTGAAGGTCCGCGCCGACATCGCGGGAGCAGGTCCGCGTGGACACGTTCTTGATCTTCAGGCGAATCTCGAAGGGGACACCGCGGCGGGCACTCGTACCCGCCAGGATCGGGGTCACCGAGATTTCCTGGTCGGTGCAGGAGCCGTCGGTCGGGACGGTCACGTTGGTGTCCGTGCCCTCGCCGCCGCCGGCGACTGCCGGGGGCACCGCAGCACCGGACTGGATTTCTTCCGGGCTCGGCCGGGACGGGGTGCCCGCTCCCGGCGGTGCATCCTCGAAGGACGGGTCCGGCGCGGGTGAACCGGAGGTGGGCACCTGGGCTGGACCTTGCGATGACTTCGTGGCGGCCTTGTTGCCACCAGGATCTTCCCCGCCGGAGCAGGAGAAGAACAGCACGATGACGCCGAGCAGCAGTGCACTGACCACTACAGCTCGACGCCGCCAGTACACGGCGGCGGGAAGGGGACCAACCGTCGTACGCATGATGGAAGCACCGTAACGCCGGCACCCCGCCGACCCGGTCGCGACGCGCCGGGTTATGCGACACCGACTCGTTTACTGATCGTTAGAGATACACCTTGCGCTGATAGATGGCGTGCGCGCCGGCCACCCGATCGAGGAACAGCTTTCCCGCGCAGTGGTCGATCTCGTGTTGCAGGGCGCGCGCCTCGAAAGCGTCGGTGGTGATGCGGATTGCTTCGCCCGTACCCGGAAGAACTCCCTCGACCACGACGCGGCCGGCGCGTTTCACATCTCCGGTCAGGTCCGGCACGGACATGCAGCCTTCGCGGCCCGGCCGCCAGCGGCTGGCCTCCACCACCGTGGCGTTGCACAGCACGAAAGTGCCGTGCGACGACGCGGTCTTGGGGTGCTGGGTGACGTCGACAACGAACACCTGGGCGCCCACTCCGACCTGCGGGGCGGCCAGCCCGACGCAGCCGGGCGACACCCGCATTGTGGCAACCAGGTCCGCCGCCAACTGGACGACTTCCGCGGCGGTGGGATCGACCTCGGTTCCGGGGCGGCTCAACACCTCAGCCGGAGCGGAGACCACCGGCAGGACTCGGCCTTCCACGCCGAGCACGTCGGGCTTCCAGTCGGCCAGTGCGTCGCTCACAGCACATCCGTTTCGGCGCGGCGCAGGGTCACGTCCACGCCCAGCTCGTCCGCCGCGGTGGCTAGCCGGACGGCCAGATCCTCACCCACGCCGGCGGGCAGGTCCACCTCGGCGACCAGCACATACAGCGGGCCACTCAGCCGGGTGGTCAGGTCGGTGATGTTGCCGCCGGCCGCTGCCACCACCCGGGTCACCGCGGCGACGATGCCCAGCCGGTCTGCGCCGTGCACACTCACGAGGTACGGCTCTCCCGCAGCGCCCGCCTCGGTCTCGGGCTCGACGGCCCGTACGGTCGCCAGCAGCCCACTGAGCGGCTCCAGCGCTTTCTCCACGTCCCCGGCGGTCGGCCCGGTGCAGATCAGCGTCATGGCGAAGTGCCCGCGCAGCCTGGTCATCGTGGAGTCGGACAGGTTGGCCCCGACCCCGGCGAGCGCTTCCGAGACGTCGGCGATGATGCCGGTCCGGTCCGGTCCTATGACGGTGATGGCGAGCTCGTTCATCCGGGCATTTTAAGCTTGCCCGGTTATGACGCTCGCAGACTTGGCCATCCAGTGGTACGACCGCAACGCTCGCGACCTGCCGTGGCGGGTTCCCGGCACCAGTGCCTGGGCGGTGCTGGTCAGCGAGGTGATGCTGCAGCAGACCCCGGTCGTCCGGGTGGAACCTGCGTGGCGTGCCTGGCTGAACCGCTGGCCGACGCCCGCCGACCTGGCCCAGGATCCCCCGTCCGAGGCGATCCGGATGTGGGGCCGGCTGGGCTACCCGCGCCGGGCGATGCGGCTGCACGCGTGCGCAGTCGCCCTCGTGGAACGGCACGGCGGACGGGTGCCGGACGATCTCGACCAGTTGCTGGCGTTGCCGGGCGTGGGGACGTACACCGCGCGGGCGGTGGCGACTTTCGCGTACGGGCAGCGTCACCCGGTAGTGGACACCAACGTGCGCCGGGTGGTGTCCCGGGCGGTGGCTGGTGATCCCGACGCGGGGCCGACGACCACGACCGCCGACCTGGCTGCCACGGCCGAGCTGTTGCCCGAGGAGCCGGCCCGAGCCGCCCGGGCCAGCATCGCCTTCATGGAGTTGGGCGCGATCGTCTGCATTGCCCGGTCGCCGCGCTGCACCGCATGCCCCTTCGAGGCGGTCTGCGCCTGGCGACTCAGCGGCGCTCCGGCGCCGACCGGCCCGACCCGCCGTCCCCAGAAGTACGCCGGCACCGACCGCCAGGTCCGCGGTCTTCTCCTCGAGGTGCTGCGGCATGCCACCGGCCCGGTCCCGCGGCAACGCCTCGACGTTGTCTGGGCTGACGACGTGCAGCGCGCCCGCGCCCTGGCGGGCTTGGTCACTGATGGCCTGGTGGAGCCGCTGGATTCCGACGCGGACCAGTTCGTCCTGGCCGGCGACCATCCGCCTCGTTATCCGGCGCTCGGATAGGGCCGTTCCTCCGGGAGCAGCGCCGGGTCCCGATCGGCGGCGATCCTCTTGACCAGTGGCGTCACCTCAGTGATGGAAACCGTCCAGTCGTCGACGTAGCGCCGGACCGCGTCGCCGCTGATACCGAGTTGCAGGGACCGGTACGGCAGGGCGTTCAGCTGGAGGTCACGCTCGGGGTCCCACTGCACCCGTACCGGGCTGGCCCGCAGTCGCCGCGCCCAGTCGGCGCGAGGCTCCGCACCGGAACGGTCGTGGTGGCTGAGGCAGGCGTGGGCAACCGCCCAGTCGAAGCCTTCTCGGGTGATCTGGATGGCAAGGACGCGTTCATGGCCGGGCTTGGTGGCCCAGCCGCAGCGGTACATCATCCACAGGAACGACGGCTTGATCCAGGTCATCCGCTCGCGCTTGAACGGCGGCACGAACCGCCCGGCCCGCAGTGCGGCGTCGGCGATCGGGTCGGAATAGGCCTGGTAAACGGTGACCGTGTGCTCGTCGTATCGAGCCCGGATCTGCCGACGGGGAACGTCCATCCGCCGATGATCGTCGTGCCCGCCTGGATCCGCACCGCAATAAGAACCGGCCCGACGCGAAAGCGCCGGGCCGGTTGAACGTGCGGTGTTACTCCTCGGACGTGGCCGCGCCCAGGTCGGCCGGCACGGCGTCGGGGACCGTGGCGCCGCGGTCGGCACCCTTGAAGACCAGCTTGGCCTTGTCGGTGTTTTCCGGGTCGCCCTCGCAGTCCACCACGACGATCTGGCCGGGGCGCAGCTCGTTGAAGAGGATCTGCTCGCTGAGGGTGTCCTCGAGGTCCCGCTGGATCGTCCGGCGCAGCGGCCGGGCGCCCAGCACCGGGTCGAAGCCCTTCTTCGCGAGGTACTTCTTCGCGTTCTCGGTCAGCTCGAGGCCCATGTCCTTGTTCTTGAGCTGGGTCTCGATCCGCGACGTGAAGATGTCGACGATCTCGAGGATCTCGTTCTGGCGGAGCTGGTGGAAGACGATCGTGTCGTCGATGCGGTTGAGGAACTCCGGGCGGAAGTGGTTCTTCAGCTCGTCGCCGACCTTGACCTTCATCCGCTCGTAGTTGGACTCCTCGGCCTCGGAGGCCTGGAAGCCCAACGACACCGCCTTGGCGACGTCACGGGTGCCCAGGTTGGTGGTCAGGATGATCACCGTGTTCTTGAAGTCCACGATGCGGCCCTGACCATCGGTGAGGCGGCCGTCCTCCAGGATCTGCAGGAGCGTGTTGAAGACGTCCGGGTGGGCCTTCTCGATCTCGTCGAAGAGGACCACGGAGAACGGCTTACGGCGGACCTTCTCGGTCAGCTGGCCGCCCTCGTCGTAGCCGACGTATCCGGGGGGCGCACCGACGAGCCGGGACACCGTGTAGCGGTCGTGGAACTCGGACATGTCGAGCTGGATCAGCGCGTCCTCGGAGCCGAACAGGAACTCGGCGAGGGCCTTGGACAGCTCGGTCTTACCGACACCCGAGGGGCCGGCGAAGATGAACGAGCCGGAGGGCCGCTTCGGGTCCTTCAGGCCGGCCCGGGTACGCCGGATCGCCTTCGAGACCGCCTTGACCGCGTCCTCCTGGCCGATGACGCGCTTGTGGAGCTCGTCCTCCATGCGCAGCAGCCGGGAGGTCTCCTCCTCGGTGAGCTTGTAGACCGGGATGCCGGTCCAGTTGCCCAGCACCTCGGCGATCTGCTCGTCGTCGACCTCGGACACGACGTCGAGGTCGCCGGCCTTCCACTCCTTCTCCCGCTGCGCCTTCTGGCCCAGCAACTGCTTCTCCTTGTCGCGCAGCTGGGCGGCCCGCTCGAAGTCCTGCGCGTCGATCGCGGACTCCTTGTCGCGGCGGACCTGGGCGATGCGCTCGTCGAAGTCGCGGAGGTCCGGCGGTGCGGTCATCCGGCGGATGCGCATCCGCGCACCGGCCTCGTCGATGAGGTCGATCGCCTTGTCCGGCAGGAACCGGTCGGAGATGTAGCGGTCGGCGAGCGTCGCCGCCGCGACCAGGGCCGCGTCGGTGATGCTGATCCGGTGGTGCGCCTCGTAACGGTCGCGCAGACCCTTGAGGATCTCGATGGTGTGCGCCAGCGACGGCTCGCCCACCTGGATCGGCTGGAAGCGGCGCTCGAGCGCGGCGTCCTTCTCGAGGTGCTTGCGGTACTCGTCGAGGGTGGTCGCACCGATCGTCTGCAGCTCGCCACGCGCGAGCATGGGCTTGAGGATCGAGGCGGCGTCGATCGCGCCCTCGGCGGCACCGGCGCCCACCAGGGTGTGGATCTCGTCGATGAACAGGATGATGTCGCCCCGGGTGCGGATCTCCTTGAGAACCTTCTTCAGGCGCTCCTCGAAGTCACCGCGGTAGCGGGAACCGGCGACCAGCGCGCCCAGGTCGAGCGTGTAGAGCTGCTTGTCCTTCAGCGTCTCGGGCACCTCACCCTTGACGATGGACTGCGACAGCCCCTCGACCACGGCGGTTTTGCCGACGCCCGGCTCACCGATGAGGACCGGGTTGTTCTTGGTCCGTCGGGAGAGGACCTGCATGACCCGCTCGATTTCCTTCTCCCGGCCGATGACCGGGTCGAGCTTGCCTTCGCGGGCGGCCTGGGTCAGGTTACGGCCGAACTGGTCGAGCACCAGGCTCGTCGACGGGGCGGCCTCGCCCGCGGCGGCGCCGGCTGCGGCCGGCTCCTTGCCCTGGTAACCCGAGAGCAGCTGGATGACCTGCTGGCGGACCCGGTTGAGGTCGGCGCCGAGCTTGACCAGCACCTGGGCGGCGACGCCCTCGCCCTCGCGGATCAGGCCGAGCAGGATGTGCTCGGTGCCGATGTAGTTGTGGCCGAGCTGCAGGGCCTCGCGCAGCGAGAGCTCCAGCACCTTCTTGGCCCGCGGCGTGAACGGGATGTGCCCGCTCGGCGCCTGCTGGCCCTGGCCGATGATCTCCTCGACCTGCTGCCGGACGCCTTCGAGGGAGATGCCGAGGCTTTCCAGAGCCTTCGCGGCAACGCCTTCGCCCTCGTGGATCAGGCCGAGCAGGATGTGCTCTGTCCCGATGTAGTTGTGGTTGAGCATCCGGGCCTCTTCTTGGGCCAGGACGACAACCCGTCGCGCTCGGTCGGTGAACCGCTCGAACATGCCCTCGTGCTCCTCACGTGCCGTGCGCCAATGCTGAGCCTGTCTCAACAGCTGGCGGGGCCAGCGCACGGGCATCGGTGATACCCGTGCTGTAACTCTATCGCCGCCGGGTGACTCTGCTGGGCCCTCGAGCCCTCTCGGGACGTCCTGCGCCGATGATTTCCCCAACTTCGCACGCTCAACGGCTGTTCCCCACCCCTGCGGAGTACGCGCACAGCGAAATCCAAGGCGTGATCATCGGCCGCCACGGCCTCGTCCACAGCCTGTGGACAACGCCGGACGCCCCTGTGGATAACTTACGCACGCGGAGCGCGGTAGGAGTGAAAAGCAGCAGGGTCCGCAGCGCCGAAGCGCTACGAACCCTGGAGAAAGCTTGGCGCCGCCCACTGGAGCGGCAGTGTGAACTCAGCGACCGGGACCCTTGGCGTGGAACTCGTCCACGATCTCCTGGGGGATGCGACCCCGGTCGGAGATGTCCTTGCCGCTCTTCTTGGCCCACTCGCGGATGGCCTTGTTCTGCTCCCGGTCGGCTGTGGCGCCGCCCCGGCCCCGCGCTGCCCGACCGCCGACGACCACGCCGCCGCGGGCAACCTTCGAACCGGCCGCCACATACTGCGCGAAGACGTCCCGCAATTTGCCCGCGTTCTTACCGGACAGGTCGATCTCATACTGAATGCCGTCGAGGGCGAACTTGACGGTCTCGTCGGCATCACCGCCGTCGAGATCGTCGACCAGCTTGTGAATGATCTGCTTGGCCACGCGCCGTTATCCTTCCACGAACACAGGTTCTTCAAGACAATGCCTTGGGAGAAGACAATAACGCTATCCCCATGTGATCCGTCAATGCGGGGCTCGATATCGACTTCTGCGCGTGCCCGTACCGAAGGCGAAGCATTCCCATTCTGCCGCCGGCCGCCGGCGCTGATTCCGCGGTAGGGCAAGGAAATCGCGCCGCGCGGGTCGGGTCGCAACCGTACTGGCTCGGGGAATGCGCCATGCCGATCGCCCAAAGGAAACCGCTGGTCAGAACGGGTCGAGTGGCCCAGTGCGGCGCGGCGTTACCGCAAATTCCGAACAAGGTAAAGATAGAAATCTGTGCACAACGCGTCGCTGTGCGTCACAAACTGCGACCGATGCATCCGGCGATGACCACAATTAATACGTAGGCCGGGCCTGCCACCGACGGTCGATCCGGACGATCACGGCGTTCACGTCCGGACCCGCCGATCAACCGACATTACGCTCATAGACCATCCGCAGACCGATCAACGTGATCATCGGTTCGTGCGCGGTGATGGTGCGGCACTCGTCCTTCACCAACCACGCCAGTCCGCCGGTGGCAATGACCGAGCGGACGGCACCGAGTTCGGCCGTCATCAGCTCGACGATCCGGTCAACCTGACCGGCGACGCCGTAGTAGAGACCGGACTGCAGGCACTCGACCGTGTTCTTACCGATGACCGAACGCGGTTTGGTGGGCTCCACCTTGCGCAACTGTGCAGCCCGTGCCGCCAGCGCGTCGAAGGAAATCTCGATGCCGGGCGCAAACGCCCCGCCGAGAAACTCACCCTTGGCGCTGATGACGTCGAAGTTGGTGGTCGTGCCGAAGTCCACGACGATCGAAGGGCCGCCGTAAAGCGCGTGCGCGGCCAGGGTGTTGACCACCCGGTCCGCGCCCACCTCCTTGGGGTTGTCGATCGCCAACTGCACGCCGGTCTTCACCCCAGGCTCGACGATGACGTTTGGCAAATCGCCGTAATAGCGCGCCAGCATCGTCCGCAGAGACCGCAGTGCCGCGGGCACGGTCGAGCAGGCCGCCACGCCAGTAATTTCGACCGCGTCGCCGGCCAGGAGGCCGCGAAACATCAGGCCTAGTTCGTCGGCGGTCGACCTGGCGTCGGTCTTGATGCGCCAGCTATGCACGAGCTTGTCGCCGTCGAAAGTGGCGAGGACCGTGTTGGTGTTGCCGATGTCGATGCAGAGAAGCACGATCAACCTTAGGGACGACCAGTCGATGCGGGACGACAAACCTTAAACCGTTTCCGGGTACGGGCGTCGGCGCCCACAACCGCAACACCGTCCCGCACCCGCACACCGGACCCGACCGAGCCGCATCCCCGGCCACGCTGCCGGGCCGAGAAGCTTCGTGCCGGGCGGAAACCGCCATGATCCGTAAGACGTGCCCTAGGCGCGCAGGTCCAGCGCGATGTCGAGAATCGGCGACGAGTGGGTCAGGCCGCCGACTGACAGATAGTCGACGCCGGTGGCGGCGTACTCGCGCGCCACCTCCAGGGTCAGGTTGCCCGTGGCTTCCAGCTCAGCGCGGTCGCCGACCTGCTCCACCACCGAGCGCAGCAGTGCCGGTCCCATGTTGTCGCAGAGCAGGAAATCGGCGCCCGCCTCGACCGCTTCCTCCGCCTCGGCCAGGGTGGTCACCTCGACCTGCACTGCGACGTCCGGAAAGCGCTCACGGACCAGCCGGTACGCCGCGGTGACGCTGCCCGCCGCGAGCTTGTGGTTGTCCTTGATCATCGCAACGTCGTAGAGGCCCATCCGCTTGTTGGTGCCGCCGCCGACGCGGACCGCGTACTTCTCCATGGCGCGCAGGCCCGGGGTCGTCTTCCGGGTGTCCAGGACGGTGGCCTTGGTCCCGGCCAGCTCGTCTGCCCACCGCCGGGTGTGGGTGGCGACCCCGGACATCCGGCAGATCAGGTTGAGGGCGGTCCGCTCGGCGGTGAGCAGGGCCCGGATCGGGCCGGTGACCACCGCGAGGACGTCGCCCCGGGTGACTCGGGCACCCTCGGCCACCCGCTGGTCGAAGGTCGCCCGGCCGCCCGAGGTCACCGCGAACACCTCCGCGGCGACCGGTAGCCCGGCCACCACCCCGGCAGCGCGGGCGACCAGCTCAGCGGTGCCCGACTGCTCCGAGCCGATGGTGGCTTCGCTGGTCACGTCCCGCGGCGGGTCACCCAGATCCTCCGCCAGCGCCGTGTAGACGACCCGTTCCACCTCGGCCAGGTCGAGTCCTGCATCCTGGTCGGTCATGCCATCTCCTCGAAGGTCTGCGCCAGTACGCCGTGCCGGTCGATCGAGTCCAGCAGGTGCCCACGCCACTCGTCGGCGGCGGTGGGATGGTCCTCGCGCCAGTGGCAGCCGCGCGTCTCGCGGCGGGCGTACGCCGAGGCGACCAGGGTGGTGGCTACGGTCAACAGGTTCGTCGCCTCCCAGGCGGCATTGCGCGGCTTGCCCTGCTGCTTGCCGAGGCGAGCCAGCTCAGCAGCCGTACCCTCCAGCGACTCGGCCGACCGCAGGACGCCCGCGCCCCGCGTCATCGCCCGCTGGAGCTCGGCCCGGACGTCAGGGGTGGCTACCCAGGCCGGGCCGCCGCCGGGTGCGACCGGGTCCGCCTGCGCGGGCAGGTCTCGGGCGATGTCGTCGGCGATTCGGCGGGAGAACACCAGCCCTTCGAGCAGCGAGTTGCTGGCGAGCCGGTTGGCGCCGTGGACGCCGGTGCAGGCGACCTCGCCACAGGCGTACAGGCCGGAGATGGAGGTGCGGCCGTGCAGGTCGGTGCGGACGCCGCCGGAGGCGTAGTGCGCCGCGGGGGCCACCGGGATCAACTCGGTGGCTGGGTCGACGCCGGCCGCGCGGGTGGACGCGACGATGGTCGGAAACCGCCGTTCGAGGAACTCGCCGCCGAGGTGACGCGCGTCCAGGTAGACGTGGTCCTGGCCGGTGGCGAGCAGCACCCGGTGAATGCCCTTGGCGACGATGTCGCGGGGGGCCAGTTCGGCGAGCTCGTGCTGCCCGAGCATGAACCGCTTGCCGTCTTCGTCGACGAGGTGGGCGCCCTCACCGCGCAGCGCCTCGGAGATCAGCGGGCGCTGCACCGAGGTGACGCTGGCGGTGACGAAGGACGTCGGGTGGAACTGGACGAACTCCACATCGGTGACGGTCGCCCCGGCCCGAAGCGCGAGCGCGACACCGTCGCCGGTGGAGACCGCCGGGTTGGTAGTGGAGGAAAAGACCTGACCCATGCCCCCGGTGGCGAGCACTACCGCGCGGGCCAGGATCGCCCCGACGCCGTCCTCACTGCCCTCGCCGAGGACGTGCAGGGTGATGCCGCAGGCCCGGCCGTCCGCGGCGCGTAGCAGGTCGAGCACCAGCGCGTGCTCCACCAGGCGGATCCACGGGTCGCGGCGCACCGCTGCATGCAGAGCTCGTTGCACCTCGGCGCCGGTGGCGTCGCCGCCCGCGTGCACGATGCGGTCGGCCCGGTGTCCGCCCTCGCGGGTCAACATGAGCGAGCCGTCGGCGTTGCGGTCGAACTCCGCGCCGATCCGCATCAGCTCTTTGATCCGGGTCGGGCCCTCCTCGACCAGTACGCGCACCGCCGCAGGGTCACACAGGCCGACTCCGGCGATCTCGGTGTCGAAGGCGTGCGCCTCGGGCGTGTCCAACGGGTCCAGCACGGCGGCGATCCCACCCTGTGCCCAGCGGGTCGAGCCGTCGTCGATGTTGACCTTGGTCACTACCGTGACGTGCAGGCCCTGTTCCCGCAGGTGCAGCGCGGCGGTCAGCCCCGCGATCCCCGAGCCGACCACCAGGACGTCCGTGGACTCGCTCCAGCCCGGATCGGGAGCGCGCAAGCGGCGGGGTAGCACCGGCAGCCCGGAGAGATGCGACATGTGCCCAGTCAACCGCGCCAGGACGCCGGATCCACGACCGGGGCGGCAAAAGTGCCGGGCGTTACTCGAACTGCACGGGGAGCGCCTTGTCGCCCTTGCCCTTGAGCGAGGATTTCAGCGCATTGTTGTCGACCCACAGGTAGCACCGCACCCCCCGGTCGCCCAGCGCCCAGACGTCGTCTCCGCCCGGCAGCGACACGACACCCGCGCGGTACTGCTGGTCGGCGTCATTGGGCACCCCCACATAGGAGGCGATTTTGCCCCGGCAGCCCGCGTGGAAGACGTCCCACTGGGCCGCGGATTCCGGATATTCCCGGTTACCCGCGTCCCAGACCCCGACAAACTCGGCGTTGTGCGGCTCCGCGCACCCGGCGGCGGGCATGGTGTCGATCTCACCGCTCTTGTCGATCTTAACGGAATAGCAGGTCAACAGCAGCGGAGAAGCCGTCTCACGCAGTGCGCCGCGCAGCGTGCCGACCCGCTGGACCAGCCCGCCGTCGTCCTCCACCGAGCTGCTGACGATGACCTCGCAGCGGTACCAGCGGGCGCCCCCGGTCCAGGCGGCGCGGGTCGGTTGGGTCACCCCGATCCACAGTCGGGCGGTACGCCACGGCCCACCCACGAACTCGGTGGTCTTCTTGTCACACACCTCGTACGCCGACCGCGCCGCCGCCGACGTGTCAGCCGGTGGCTCCGGAGCGTCCGCGGCCGGGCTCGGGTACTTGCCGACGTAGACGGTCTCGGTGCGGTGCTTGGTCTGACAGTCCACTTCCTCGTACGACGACCGCGGTCCGAACGTCGAGAAGTTGGCGAGGTGACAGGTCTCCGCCACCGGAGTGAAGCCGGTGGGCGCTCCGAGCGCGGCCCAGCCGTTCATGAGGTCGCCGTCGACCCCGGCGGGGTTGCTGCACCCGGCGAGGGCGGTCACCAGCACGCTCAACGCGGCAGCGATACCCCACCGGCGCCGCCGCCGGGAGTAGTGACGCATGAACTGAGCCCCCCGAGCCGCCGCCTGATGTCCGTTTCGCCGATGATATGGCAATCAGCCGGGACAGCAGGCGGCGTTCGAAAGACCGGACCGGCGGCCTCGGCCTGCGGACAGCGTCAGGTCGCCGCCCGCGCAGTGGAACAGACAGCGCCAGATCGCCGCACTTCTCAGTGCGCGGAGAGTGTCAGGTCGCCGCGGACCAGGTCGTCGGCCATGCCTTCGGCGGCGGCGGCTGGGTCCGTACCCAACTCGATGATCTTGTTGTCGGCATCGACGTGCACGATCCGGGGCTGATAGGACCGGGCCTCGGCCGAGTCCATCTGGCCGTAGGAGATCAGGATGACCAGGTCACCCGGGTGCACCAGGTGGGCCGCAGCGCCGTTGATGCCGATGACGCCGGTGCCGCGCTCGCCCGGGATCACGTAGGTCTCGAGGCGGGCGCCGTTCGTCACGTCCACGATCGCGACCTGCTCGCCGGGCAGCAGGTCAGCCGCCTCCAGCAGATCCAGGTCCACGGTCACCGAGCCGACGTAGTGCAGGTCGGCCTGCGTCACCGTGGCGCGGTGGATCTTGGACTTGAGCATGGTGCGGAGCATCAGGCGACCTCTCCCAGGTGCAGCGGTACGTTGTCGATCAAGCGGGTGGTGCCGACCTTCGCCGCCACCAGCAAGCGGGCGGGGCCGGTCGCGGGCGCGGGACCGAGCAGCGGGTCGGTCAGCGCCAGATAGTCCACCTGCACGCCCGGCTCGTCGTCGAGGATCTTCTGCGCCGCTTCGAGGACCCGCGTGGGGTCGTCCTGCAACGCACCCTCGCGCAGCGCGTGGGACAGGGTGAGAGCCGCCGTCCGCTGCTCGGCGGACAGGTACCGGTTGCGGCTGGACATCGCCAGCCCGTCCGGCTCGCGGACCGTCGGCACGCCGACGATCTCCGCGCCCAGCTCCAGGTCGATGTTCATCCGCGTGATCAGCGCAAGCTGCTGGAAGTCCTTCTCGCCGAACAACGCGACATCAGCGCGGGTGAGCCGGAGCAGCTTGGCGACCACGGTCAGCATCCCGGAGAAGTGGCCCGGGCGGCTGGCACCCTCCAGGATCGTGCCCAGCGCGCCCGCCTCGAGCGTCACCGACGGCGTACCCCCCGGATACATCTCGTCGCGGTCCGGCGCGAAGACCAGGTCGACACCCTCCGCCGTACACGCCTCGACGTCGGCGGCCAGCGTGCGCGGGTACTTGTCGAAATCCTCGTTCGGCCCGAACTGCAACGGGTTCACGAAGACCGTGACGAGCACGAAGTCGCCGCGCTTGCGGGCCTCCCGCATGAGCTGCCGGTGCCCCTCGTGCAGGGCACCCATGGTCATCACCACCGCGACCCGGCCCGACGCGGCGGCACGGGCAGCGGCAAGCTCGGCCCGGGTGTGAACGAGCACGGTCATGAAGGGCTCCCAACGGTCGCGTGTGCGGTGGCGAGAACATCCATCAACAACGCCGCATCCTGCGGGCGCAGGCGCCCCGCGGCGATAGCCCTATCGGCAGTGCGCCGGGCCAGAGCGAGATATGCCGGCGCCGACTCCGGCGTCAGCCGGTCCAAATGCTTGCGTACGGTCCCCGCATCGCCCCGCGACACCGGCCCGGTCAGCGCGGCATCGCCCAGCTCGAGCGCGTTGTCGAGCGCAGCGTGCAGCAGCGGCGACAGCACAGTCCCCGGGTTGCGAACCCCGGCGGCACGCAGCAGGTCCGCCGCCTCGTTGACCAAGGTGACCAGGTGATTAGCGCCGTGCGCGAGAGCCGCGTGATACAGCGGCCGAGCGTCCTCAGCAACCCACTCCGGCACGCCCCCCAGGTCGGTGACCAGGCGCGCGGCGAAAACCCGATCCCGGGCGGTCACCCCCCAGGCGATGCCGGGCAGGCGGTCCAGGTCGCCGTCCGCCCCGGTGAACGTCATCGCCGGATGCAACGCGATGCCGTCGACATCCCCGAGGATGGCGAGGCCATGCGCTCCGGAGGTGTGCGCGACGACCGTACGGTCGGAAAGTGCCCCGGTTGCGGACAGCCCTGCCACGACGCTGCCGAGATTGTCATCGGGCACGGCCAGGAGCAACAGATCGGTAGCGGCCCGGGCGACCTCGTCGGCGGGCAAGATCGCGGCCTGCGGCAGCAAGCGGCGGGCCCGTTCCCGGGAAGCGGCGGAAACAGCCGCGGTGGCAACAATCTCGTGCCCGGCGGCGGCAAGGGCGGCACCGAGAACCGCGCCCACCCGGCCAGCGCCGACAACACCGACGACCAGCGGGTGCGTACGCGATACGGCACGCTGCACTGCGCTCATGTGCGGATCCAGTCCTCGACAAGGGGGTACCGGTCGGGGAAAGTATGCGCCCTCGTAACACACCCGTGACAAGGGCGTGTGAACAACTGCACCGCCGTAGATTTACTCCCGTGACGAGTGTGGGCTGGCGGGTCGCGATGCAACGGGCCTTGTACGGCCCCGACGGCTTCTTCACCGGCCCGGCCAGCGGCCCCGCCGACCACTTCCGGACCAGCGTGCATGCCTCGCCGCTCTTCGCCGGAGCCCTGTTGCGCCTGATCTCGCAGGTCGACGCCGCTCTCGGCCACCCGCCGGTCCTGCAGGTGGTCGACGTGGGCGCTGGCCGCGGCGAGCTCCTGGCAGCCCTGGCCGCCGCAAGCGCATCCCGCGTGCCGGCCTTGGCGAGCCGGCTCCAGCTCACGGGCGTGGAGGTGGCTGGCCGCCCGGCGGGTTTGCCAGAGTCGATCGGCTGGGAGCGGGACATTCCGAGCGCGATCGTGGGCGTCCTGCTGGCGACCGAGTGGCTCGACAACGTGCCGCTCGACGTCGCCGAGATCGACGAGTCCGGCCGCGCCCGGCGGTTGCTCGTCGACCCGGCCACCGGCACGGAGTCGCTCGGCGCCGACGTCGACCCCGCCGAGCGGTTCTGGCTGGCCCGCTGGTGGCCCGAGGCCGGGCTGGGCGACCGCGTCGAGATCGGCTGGCCCCGCGATCTGGCCTGGGCAGACGCCGTCGCCTCGGTACGCCGGGGCTGCGCGCTGGCCGTCGACTACGGGCATCTACGCAGCGCCCGGCCCAGCTTCGGCACGCTCGCGGGCTTTCGCGACGGGCGAAAGGTCGACCCCGTGCCGGACGGGAGTTGCGACGTGACGGCACATGTGGCCCTGGACTCGGCAGCGGTCGCCGGCGGGGGGCCGTACCAGATAGTCACCCAGCGGGCGGCGCTGCGAGCCCTGGGTGTCGACGGCGGGCGACCACCGCTGGACCTTGCCCGCACCGACCCGGCGGCCTACCTGAGCGCCCTGGGCGCAGCAGGCGCGGCAGCCGAGTTGACCGATCCGACCGGGCTTGGCGGGCACTGGTGGCTGCTGCACGAGGTGGGAATCGAGCTTCGTGGGACGATTCTGCCGTGAGTGACTTGCGGGAAATGACGGTCGGGACCGGCGCCGGACTCGACACCGCCGACATGGTGCTCAACATCGGGCCGCAACACCCCTCCACCCACGGCGTGCTCCGCCTCAAACTGAAACTCGACGGCGAACGCGTCGTCGAATGCGAACCGATCGTCGGCTACATGCATCGCGGCGCCGAAAAGCTGTTCGAGGTCCGCGACTACCGGCAGATCATCGTGCTCGCCAACCGGCACGACTGGCTGTCCGCCTTTTCCAGCGAGCTCGGCGTCGTCCTCGCCGTCGAACGACTCATGGGCATCGAAGTGCCCGAGCGCGCAACCTGGCTGCGCATGGTCCTCGCCGAGCTGAACCGGGTGCTCAACCACCTGATGTTCCTCGGGTCCTACCCGCTGGAGATCGGCGCCATCACGCCGATGTTCTACGCGTTCCGCGAGCGCGAAACCATTCAAGCGGTCATGGAAGAAGTGTCCGGCGGACGCATCCACTACATGTTCAACCGGGTCGGCGGCCTCAAAGAGGAAGTGCCCGCCGGCTGGACCAAACGCGCCCGCGAGGCCATCGCACTCGTCCGCAGCCGGATGCCCGACATCGACCGGCTGATCCGCCGCAACGACATCTTCCTCGCCCGCACCGTCGGCGTCGGCGTCCTCACCGCCGAACAAGCCGCGGCCTACGGCGCCTCCGGACCGGTCGCCCGCGCCAGCGGCCTCGACCTCGACCTGCGCCGCGACGAGCCCTACCTCGCGTACGACCAGCTCGACGTGCCCGTGGTGACCCGGACCGCCGGCGACTGCCACGCCCGATTCGAGATCCTGCTGGACCAGGTGTACGCGTCGCTCGACCTGGCCGAACAATGCCTGGACAGGGTGGACCAGCTCAGCGGCCCCGTCAACGTCCGTCTGCCCAAGGTGGTCAAAGCCCCCGAAGGCCACACGTACGCCTGGACCGAGAACCCGCTCGGCATCAACGGCTACTACCTGGTGTCACGCGGCGAAAAGACCCCGTGGCGACTCAAGATGCGCACCGCGTCGTACGCCAACGTCCAGGCGCTGGCAACGCTCATTCCGGGCTGCCTCGTCCCGGACCTCATCGCCATCCTGGGCTCGATGTTCTTCGTCGTCGGCGACATCGACAAATAGCGGCCGCCCTACCAGCGGCGGCGGTCGCCCTGCGGCAGGTCCGACGAACCGTCCCGCCAGCCTCCGTCGTGCTCGTGACCCCGCGACCGGCCATAGGCCTGAGCCTGCCCGCGGCCCGGTTCCTGACGCGACCCCCGGCTGTGGCCCGGCAGGTCGAACTGATCGCCGCTGTGGCCCGGCAGGCCGAACCGATCGCCGCCCCGACGCGCGCCGTACTGATCGCTGCTACGGTCCGGCACGTCGAACTGATCGTGGTTGTGGCCCGGCATGTCGAACTGATCGCCGTCCCGGGGCGTGCCGAACTGGTCGCGACCTTGGACTGGCGCTGGGAAGCTGCGACCCTGGGCTGAGCTGTGGATTTGTCCGCGGCCCTGGCCCGGCTGCTGTCCCCACGGTTGCGGTGCAGCAGCAGGCTGAGCGCCCAGCCAACTCGATATCGAATCGGCCCAGTCCGGGTCTGCCGGAGGGTCCGACCGACTCGGCCGCGCCGAAGCATCCGACCGGATCCGCTCGGCCGCCGCATCCGACCAACCGGGCTCAGCTTCCGAGCCGGCGGCAAGGTCTGTGCTGGTGTCTGGGGCGGCGTGCCGGCGACGTGCGCGGCGTTCGGGGGCCGCGGTGTGCGTCTGGTGGTCCCGGTAGGGGGCCCGCGGACCGGGAACGGAAGCAGCACCCCGCTGCCCTGCGGGCGCGACAACGGCGCTAGGCCCCGACGCCGGCGCAGCATCAGCCGGGCTGGATCGCGTCATCGGCGCGGCACCAGCCGCGCCAGACCGCGCCGCCCGCGCAGCACCAGCCGCGCTGGGCCGGGCCATCGGCGCAGCATCAGCGGCGCTGGATCGGGTCATCGGCGCGGTGGGGTCCGAGCTGGACCGCGACGCCGGCGCAACGGCAGCAGAACTGGTCGACCGCGACGCCGGCGCAACGGCGGACGAGTTTGACCGCGACGCCGGCCCGACTGCAGGGGAATTAGCGACCGAGGCGGTGGCGGTGACGGGCCGGGGTGCACTGGCGGCACGCGGGTGGGGGGCGCCCTGCGGATGGGCGGCGGCACGCGGGTGGACGGCCGCCTGCGGGTGGACGGCCGCCTGCGGGTGGACGGCCGCCTGCGGGTGGACGGCCGCCTGCGGGTGGACGGCCTGCGGGTGGACGGCCGTCTGCGGGCTGAGCGGGGGCGATGTGGCGGGGCCACGGCTCTCGAGGTGGGCGATGTCGGCGCGGGCTTCGCGCAGATCACGCCGCAAGGTGTCGAGCTCATCGGCCAGCAGTTCTTCGACGTCCGACTTCGCCATGGCCGGGTCCCTGCGCAGCAACTGAGCGGCACCGATCAGCGCCACGCACACGGCGGTCAGCAGGACGGCGAACTTCACCGAACGACTGGCGCTGCCGAGCCCGACGACGAGCGCTGCCAGGAGGGCGAGGCCGGTGCCGGCCCAGATCAGCGTGCGCGGGAGGCGGTGCCACAGGTCGGTATCCCGGTCCAGCATGGTCGCAGATGCTACCCAGGTGGCACCAGTCAGGAAACTGGCAGAGAGCGACCAATGCGCGAACGTCCGCCCGCCGAGGGTGCTCAGCGGGCGGACAGGCAGCGGATCGATCTGGGCTGGCGGGCCGAGTGACTCAGCCGGCGGCTAGGGCGCCGTCCGAACTGAACACCAGGCCGACGCTGATCGTGCCCTGCTGCAGGCCGGTCTTGGTGAGCGGTCCGCCAACGTCCAGCGAGCTGAACTTGCCCGCCTGGAAGTTGTAGGTCTGCACCAGGCCCTGCTGGCACTTCGGGCGCTGCGGGCACTCCGGCGGACCACCCAGGACGGTGGCGGCACCCGAGCACTTGGTGGCGAGGTCGGACAGGGTCTTGACGCCGTACTTGCTGGCGAAGGTGTCCGTGGTGGCGAAGGCGTTCTGGTTCTGTGCCGACGCCGGGGTGCCGAAGTCCAGGCCAGACTTGTCGCCGAGCGCCTTCAGGTTGGTCATGGTGGTGTTCAGGTCCGGCGAGGACGGGTCTTTGGCGTCCTTGCCCTCGACCTTGCCGGACAGGAAGGTAGCCAACGTCGCGGCGTACTCGGGGACGACGTCGATCTCGCCCTTCTCGAGGGCCGGTTCGTACAGTTCGCGGTTGCCGATCTGCTGGACCTTGACCGTGTATCCGGCCGCGGTGAGCACGATGTTGTAAAGCTCGCCCAGCGTCTTGCTCTCGGCGAAGTTGGCGGCGCCGACGGTGAGGTCGCCGCCGGGTCCCTTGGCGAGGCCGGCGGTGAGGTTGTTGGCCGTCGCGAACTCCTGCGCGACCGTCTTGGACGACTTGCGGTCGATGTCGACGGCCTTGTTGAGCGCGATGAGCTTGCCTGTGTCCAGGGCAGCGGAAACCTTGTCCAGCGCGGCGACGAGCTGCGGCGAGGAGGACTTCTTGTGGATGGCCGGGACGATGTTGTCGGTGTTCTGCAGGTTCTTGTCGTCGGTGAGCACGACCAGGGTGCTGCCCGCGACCGGGGCGCACCCGGCGCCGGCGGCGGAACTGGGCGGGGCCGCGGTGCCGGACGAGCCGGACTCGCCGCAGCCGGCGAGGATGAGGCCGGCGGTCATCAGGGTGCCGGCCGTCAGGAGCAGGTGTCGACGCATACTGCCGCCTTCTGTGTCCCGGCACGACCGCTCCCGGCCGCGCCGCGTGTCCGACGGGCAGCCGAGGTTCCGATGCCCGCATCTTCGGTTGTACGCACCGGTCCACGAAGTCCGGATCGGCACCCTCGTTCCTAACCCCGGGGTACGACAACCTATGCCACGCGGAGCGCTACGTTGCGCATTCGTTATCTGAAAGGACGCGTTCAGCCGGCTGGGGCCGCGGCGGTCGGCCGTTGCCGCGTCCCGCGCAGGGCACGCGGTGTGACCAGGCGTTGCGTGCCGGCCAGCAGCGCTTCCACGAGGATCGCCAGCAGGGCGACGACGATGCCGCCCGCCACGATCTGCCCGCCGCCGCCGTTGCTCATGCCCACCCCGAAACCGGCCGCGATGATCTCGCCCAGCCCGCCGCCGTTGACGAACGCCGCCAGCGCCGCCGTCGCGACGACCTGCACTGCCGCCGTACGCAAGCCGGCAGCGAGATAGGGCACCGCCAAGGGCACCTCGACCCGCCAGAGCAACTGCCGGCCGGAAAGGCCCATGCCTTTCGCCGCGTCGCGGGTCTCCGGATCGATCTGCCGCAACCCGGTGTACGCGTTGGCGAGCAGCGGCGGCACGGCGAAGACCGCCAGCGCCACCACCACAGGCGGCTTACCGAAGCCGAGCGGGGTCAGCGGCAGGATGGTGAGCAGGGCCAGGGTCGGAATGGCGAGGGTGAGGTTGGCGAAGGTGACCACGGCACCGCCGCCGCGGCCGCGGTGGCCCAGCCAGATGCCGAGCGGCCAGCCGATGGCGCAGGCCAGCAGCACGGCCCACAGGCTGATCAGCAGGTGTTCCTCGCCGCGGTCCAGCAACCCGCCGGGGTTGGTCCAGTTCAGCGGGTCGTTGAGCCAGATGAAGCCTTCGCGGAAGTAGTTCACGCGCGTCGCTCCCGGGTCCAGGGCGTGAGCAGGCGGCCCAGCCCGGCCAGCGTCAGATCGAGCACCAGGGCGAGACCGACACAGAGCAGCGTGCCCGTCATGATCTCGGCCTTGTAGAAGTTGTTGCGGAAGCCGCCGAGGATCATCTCGCCCAGGCCGCCTTTACCGATAAGCGAACCCACCGTCACCAGCGCCACCGTCGACACGGTGGCTAGGCGCAGGCCGGTGAGGATGCCCGGCAGGGCCAACGGCAGCTCGATCCGCAGCAGTGTGCCGAGCCGGCCGTAGCCCATGCCGGCCGCGGCGTCCTTCACCTCGCCCGGGACCTGCGTCAGCCCGGCGAGGGTGTTGCGGACGAGCACCAACAGGGCGTACAGGACCAGGGCGATCAGGACGGCGGTGTCCTTGGTGGTGCCCACCGCCGGAGCGACCAGGGCGAGTAGTGCCAGCGACGGAATCGTGTAGAGGACGCCCGAGAGTGCAAGAATCGGGCCGGTCAGCGGTCGCCACCAGTAGGCGACGACCGCGAGCGGCAGGGCGACGATCAACGCCAGCAGCACCGCGCGGGCGGTGAGGCCGGCGTGGAACTGCACGGCGGAAAGGATGTCGTCCGCGTTGTCGTGGACATAGCGCCAGGAGAACCACGGATTGCCCGGCCCCTCGTCAGCGGGGGCGGCCAGGGGCCACGCGGGCACCGCGGCCCTCGACAGGAAGGACATACGTGGACGCTACCGCGATGAAGGTCACCGGCGCTGGCCGGACCGCGGCGTCTCTCACGCTCGAGAACGTCGGAAAGGTCTATCCGGACGGGACCGTGGCCGTCGGCGACATCAGCCTGGCCGTCCGGGCCGGCGAGCTGACCGTCCTCATCGGGCCGTCCGGCTGCGGCAAGTCGACCGTCCTGCGCATGCTGAACCGGCTGATCGAGCCGTCGAAGGGCCGCATCCTGCTCGACGGCCAGGACATCGCCGCACAGGACCCGGTCGAACTGCGCCGACACATCGGGTACGTCATCCAGAACGTGGGACTGTTCCCGCACCAGAACATCCGCGCCAACGTGGGGACCGTGCCGCGGCTGCTCGGCTGGAACCGCAAAAAGACCCGGGCCCGCGCCGACGAACTGCTCGACCTCGTCGGCCTGGACCCGGCCAGATACGGCCGCCGCTATCCGCACGAGCTTTCCGGCGGGCAGCGTCAGCGGGTCGGAGTGGCCCGCGCGCTCGCCGCGGACCCGGTCGTGCTGCTGATGGACGAACCGTTCTCCGCGGTCGACCCGATCGTCCGCGGCCGGTTGCAGGAGGAATTCCTCCGGCTCCAGGCCACAGTCCGCAAGACCATCGTGCTGGTCACGCACGACATCGACGAGGCGGTCCGGCTGGGCGACCGGATCGCGGTCCTCGGCGAAGGCGGGCGTCTTCTTCAGTACGCGCCCCCGGCCGAACTGCTCAGCGAACCAGCCTCCGAGGCGGTCGCCGAGTTCGTCGGGAACGACCGGGGCGTCCGCCGACTCGCGGTCACCAAGGTGCGCGACACCATGCGCCCGGTCGGCCGGATCGAGGACATCGAGCGGTTGCCGAAGGTCGACGCGAGCGGGACGCTCTACGACGCCCTGGCGGTGATGCTCACCAGTGACGCCCTGAACGTGGTCGCCATGGAGAAGGGCCGGGCGGTGGGGACGGTGTCGCGGTCGCTGCTGTTCGACGTACCCAATCGGTCCGAGGATGCCGATCTCCCCAGCGGGCCGGCCCGACTCGACGTCGCCGAAACCACCGAGTCGCCCGATTTTTCCGCCCCGGCCGAGGAATCTGAGCCGGCCGAAGAAGCCGAGCCGAGGCCCGAGTCGCCCGACCGCGAGGTTACGAAGCCGGCCTGAGGTCGGCGATGGTCTATTTCTGGAGGTAGTCGATGAAAGCGGCGCGAAGCAGCGGTTCCTGCTCGCCGTAGCCGTGACCGGTCAGCTCCCGCCACAGCGCGACGGCCTCGTCGATGGTCGGGCCGACCGTGTTCGGGGCGCCGTCGAGGCTGGCGGCGTCCTTCGAGTCGGGCAGGTGCTTGAACACCGACCAGAAGAAGCCGAGGTCGAGGTGTTCGCGGGCCTTCGCGAAGGCGCGCTCGCGCAGCTCCTCGGTGGGCAGGGCATCCAGCTCGGCGAAGGTCGCGTCGGTCATGGGGTCAGCATAGGGCGGGCTCAGCGACCGTTACCCCAGGAGTTCGGCTCGGCCGGTGACCAATCCTCGCCGCCGGTCCAGTCGTCGGCGGCCGGTTTTCCGTACGCCTCGACCAGCCGGGTCACCACCAGCCCGGCCCCAATGGTGACCGCGCCGACCGCGAACAGGGCAATGTCCAGGTCGCGCCGGGCCGCGTAGTCGAGGAACAGGGTGATCCCGGCCGTCGCGAGCAGCGTGCCGAAGATGCCACCGCGGCGGCCGTACGCGCTGGTGCCGGCCAGCAGGGCCACCCCGAACGCGATGCCGGTCCATTCCAGGCCGGTGCCGGGGACCACGGGTGCATCGGATCCGGCGGTGAACAGAATGCCGGCCACGACCGCGAAGACGGACGACACCACGAGCGCGGTCAGGACGGGGAACACTGCCCGGCCACCGGGTCGTACCGCCGGATCGCCGGTCGGGCGCATCCGGCCGACCATCCGCCGGACCGGCCACGAAGCGCCCGACGCGCCGCCCAGCACGGCCAGCAGCGCGAAGCCGCCGAACAGGAAGAATGCCTGGTCAGAGGGGTCGAAGGTGCCTTGGATGGCGGCCGGGGCGGTGCGCAGTTGGTCGTACACGATGACGCCCATGGCCGCGCCCAGCGAGGTCAGCCAGCCGGGCACGTGAAAGACCAGCACGACAATGGCGGCGATCAAGCCGCCGGCGGCGGCGACAATCAGCGCCGGGACGGCGGCCCGGACCAGACCTTGGTCACCGTTCTCCGCAAAGTGCAGCGCGGCAGCGAGGGAGATCGGACCGACCGCAAGATTGGGTACGCCCGCACACAACGAAAGCCCCGCGCCGAGGCCGAGCAACCCGATCGCAGCACCCGAAATGAGCAGTGTGTCCAGAGCGGGCCGGCGCAGCGCGTCCGCGTCGAGTTGGTAGAGCAGGAAGGCGATGGCGGCGACCGCCAGCAGCAGGACGATCTCCCAGCCGATGTGGACGCCGAGGCGGTCGCGATCGCCGGCGTCCCCGTTGTGCCGGCGGATCGGCTCGGGCAGCGGCTCGGTGATCCGGACCCCGCTGTCCGCCGGCTCCGGGTCGTAGCCCCGGGTGCGGAAGTCGGTTGCTGCCGCCCCGGCCCGATAGGCCGCCGGCCCCGCCGACAGCTGCTCGCCATCACGACGGTACGGGCTCTGGTCATAGGCCATCTCGCCCACCTCCTCCGCCGCACCCTACGGAAAACGAGGAGGTCTCGGATCAAGCCTTCGGACGAGTTCGGCCTACGGGTGACGGGCTCGGCGGCCGGAATCGTCCCCGTTTTTCTGGTCGGGTTCGTCCGGCACCCGGCAGGCACGTTCCAGCCACAGCGCCGCGCCCACGAGGGCCACCGACGCCACGACCCCGCCGATCGCCGCCGGCACGTCGTCGGTGGCGGCCTTGGTCGGCTCGAGTGCGAGCCAGGCCAGCAGGCCCGCGGAGAACCCGGCGAAGATGGCACCGGCCAGTGAGGACGCCTTGGCCAGCACGGCGTACCGGGCGACGGCCAGCGGGTCGGGCCGGGGCACGCCCGGTTTGTGCTGGATGCGGGCCGCGGTGTTCTGCGCGAGGATGCCCTCGATGGCCGCCAGCGTGCCCAGCACGACGATCGGCAGCCACGGCAACCGGGGCATTTGCGCATAGAACGAACTCAGCAGGAGCCAGCCGACCGCGGCCGCGGCCAGCGCGGCGATCACCAGCGCGGAAACGCTGGTGGGCCGCATCGACGGATCAGGCGCCGGACCGCCGGGATCGCTGCTCACTGGTCAGACTCTAGTGCCAAATCCGGCCGCGGAGTCAGCGCGTTCGCGTCGGCGGCCAGCTCCGGCAGGTTCAGCAGATCGGTCACCCACCCCCGACCCGGCACCTGAGCGTACGGCTGGATGTCGAGCCACGGTTTCAGGACGAAAGCCCGCTCGTGCACCCGCGGATGCGGCAGCGTCAACTCCTCGTCCGCGCTGGTCACGGGCTCACCGGCCGCGTCCCAGACCGCGATCACGTCCACGTCGAGCGTGCGCGGCCCGAACCGGCGCTCGGGATCACGGACCCGCCCGGCCGCGGACTCCAAGGCCCGAGCCATCGTCAACCAGGCCCGCGCGTCCGCCTCCGGGTCAACCGCCAGCACGACCCCGTTCAGGTACGCGGGCTGCTCGGTGTCACCCCACGGAGGGGTCTCGTACACGCCCGAGACCAGCACGACGCGCTCGCCGAGCCCCTCGACCGCGTCGCGCAGATAGGCGTATCGGTCGCCGAGGTTGCTGCCGATCGACAGCAAGGCGCGGGTCACCGGGTCCGCCGCAGGGTCACGGCGACATCGGCGAAGTCGTGCGGAATCGGCGCCTGCGGCTTGTGCACGGTGACCGTGGCCGCGCCGACCCGGTCGTCCTCCAGGCACACCAGGCACAGCCGGTCGGCCAGCGTTTCGATCAGGCTCACCGGGTCGCCGGAGACCACCTGGACCAGGCGCTCGGCCAGCTCCCCGTAGTGCACGGTGTCGTTCACGTGATCGCTGGCCGCGGCCGGGGCGAGGTCGAGCTCCAGGTCCACGTCGATCACGAAGTCCTGGCCGTCGCGGCGCTCGAAGTCGAAAACGCCGTGATGGCCGCGTACCCGAAGCCCGCGCAGCGAGATCCGGTCTGTCATGCGTGTGTCCTCTCCAGACGGGGGTTTCCGGTCGCTCCCCAGACGGCCAGCGCGTCCGCGGTGCCGCGCACGTCGTGGACGCGTACGCCCCAGGCGCCCGCCGCCACAGCCAGCACCGAAGTGGCGACAGTGGCCGCCTCCCGGCCGTCCACCGGGCGCGGCTCGCCGTCAGCGCCAGCCAACAGCCGGCCCAGGTACGTCTTCCGCGAGGCGGCGAACAGCACCGGGTGACCGAGGGCGACCAACCGGTCGAGGTGGGTGCTGAGCGCCCAATTGTGCTCGGCCCGCTTGGCGAACCCGAGCCCCGGATCGAGGATCAGCCGCTCGGGGTGCACACCGGCGGCGACCGCCTCCGCCACCCGCTGCTGCAGCTCGGCGCACACCTCGGCCACCACATCGGCGTAGTCGGCGTGATCCTGCATGTCGCGCGAGTGGCCCCGCCAGTGCATCAAGATCCACGGGCAGCCGGCGTCGGCCACCACCGCGGCCATAGCTGGATCGGCGAGTCCGCCGGAGACGTCGTTGACCACGATGGCGCCCGCCTCGAGCGCAGCAGCGGCCACAGCGGCTCGGCTGGTGTCGATGCTGAGTGGCACCCCGGCTGCGGCCAACTCCCGGATCACCGGCAGCACGCGGGCGGACTCGGTGGCCGCGTCCACTCGATCGGCGCCCGGACGGGTGGATTCGCCACCGATATCGACGATGTCGGCGCCGTCCGCGCGCAACGCGGTGCCCCGGGCCACGGCGGCTGCCACGTCCGAGTAACGGCCGCCGTCCGAGAACGAGTCCGGCGTGACGTTGAGCACGCCCATCACTACTGGGTGATCTTGACGAAGCAGCAGGTCGCCCGCGCCCCGCCGGGTCGTTGCGCTACGGGTCGGCTCAGTCACGCGACGACCGTACCGGGCCGACAGCTTTCGAACACCTGTACGATCGGGAATGAGTCACGTTCAGTCACGCCTTTACCTTGGGTAACGAATCAGGCAGCTTGTAGGTAAGAAGTACGGCCCGTACGCTTCGGAGCTAGGCATCATTAATGAACCGAAGAGAGCAGACGGGCGTGGGTAGGACAGCAGTGCCCTTAAGCACCGACTCCGCGTACTCGACGCGGTGAGCGGGAAGTAGCACCATATGGGCGTTGCCGCCAGGCTTAACAACTGCACTGTGCTCGGCGCCCTCACGCCGGGCACCCGGGAGGTTTACCGATGATCGCCACAGAGCTCGCCGCGCGAGTCGCGACGGCCGTGCAGAACGGCGCCACCCTCGCCGCGGAACCCAAGGGCATCAACACCGAAGGCGTCGTCACCTTCTTCGCCAGCAACATCGCCCCCATCCTGCTGGCCGTTCTCGGGGTCATCTTCATCGGCCGGGCCAGCCGCGGCGAGATCTCCAAGGTCCTCACCAGCAGCGCCATCGCCATCGTCGGCCTGGCCTTCATTGCGGGCGCCGCGACCCTGTTCTTCGTCGGCGACTACCTCATCAACCTCATCTTCAGCTGAGGCCCGAGCTCCCATGCGGCTGCGCACCGACGATGACATCTACCGGGCCCGCCTGGTCTACCTGGGTCCGCCCGGCTACACCCTGCCCATGCACCTCTCGTACGCCCAGTACGGGATGTTCGTCGTCCTCGTCCCGGTCTTCGTGTTCTTGCACTACCTGATCACCTGGGAGTTCGACGCGTTCCCGGCCTGGGAGATCGCCCTCGCCATGGTGACCACGTCCTATGTGTTCCGGCACGTGGACCCGGACCGACCAGCCCGGATGGTCATCCGCACGGCCCTCACCGACTGGAAACGCACCCGCGAGCCCGCCGTCGAGCAGCGCGACCCCCGCCTCGTCGCCACCCGCATCCGAGTAAGGGAGGAACTGGTATGACCACTTTCGCCCTTCTCGACACATGCCGGAACGGGGTCCTCGCATGACCGCTCTCCCACCGCCCGGGCAGCCCCGCGCGGAGCCGCCTCGCCCAGAAAACGCTGGTAACGCTCAGCGATCGCAGGAGCACTCTCCGGAGGACATCGCGGAACAGGTCCCGGGCCCGGACCACGGCTCCGTCGCCGTCTTCCAGGCCCCCCAGCCGATCCGCCCCCGCACCAACGGCACCCCGGCCCCGGTCGACCCGATGGACATCGACTCCCCGTTCCTCGACCTCTTCTCCGGCACGGTCCCCCAGCCGTCGACCGCACCACCCCCGGACGACCCGGACGCCGACTTCGACTTCGGCTTCGACTTCGACGGCGAAGACGCCCGCCGGTCCACCCCGGCACCTCCCGCAGCCGAGCCGCCCGCAACCCGGCCAGTCTCCGGAGCGCCGGAGGCCGCGCTGCCCGTGCAGCCAGTCGCTCCGCTGCCGCTCACCCCGCCTGTCTCGGCCCCGTCGACTCCGCCAGCGCTACCCGAGACATCAGTCCTGCCCGCCGCCGCACCTGGCATCGAGGCCGGCAAGGAGCACGCCGCACCGGCGCCCGACGTGCGCACGCCAGGTTTCGAGCGGGCTCCGGTCGGCCCGCAGGCCGACTACTTCGACGAGCGCGACGACGCAGGCAACCTCGGTCGAACCGGTCGGCCCGACGATCACCGACCGGACGCGACACCCCAACCCACCACGGCCACGACGCAGGCCCCGTTCTGGCAGCAGACCAACGGATCTCCCCCGGCCCCCGGTGTGCACCCGACCGGTCAGGCTCCTGCTCCTGCGCCGACCGGCCCGCAGCCGACCACTTCGCCGGCGCACACCTCCGGCCCGCAGCCAAACGCCAACTCACCGCAAACCGCCGGCCCGCGGCCAGACATCGAATCGTCGCACGCACCTGGGCCGCGGCTGGCCGGCGAGTCGGTCTCCCGCACCGGCCCGGTGCCCGTCGCGGAGCCACCGTCGACCGCGGACCCGCAACCGTTCCGCGAGTCGACTCGGCCCACCGTGCCGCTGCCGACCGGTCGGCCGGCTCCTCCTCCAGCTGCGTTGGACACCGGCTCGTTGCCGGCTGCCGTGCCGGGCGTTCACCCCGTGGGTGCCGTGCTGGACCCCACCGCCACCCCCGAGCTGTACTCGATGGAGCCGGTCGTTGGCGCGGGCCTGCATCAGACGGATCCGGTCGGGCCCTACCCGGTCAACCCAGCCGCGACCGGTGTCTACCCGACAGATGCGGCGGGAACCTCGGCGCCGTACCCGATGAATTCGGCCGGGCCGCACGCGTACCCGGGTAATGCTGTCGCCGAGCCGGAGCGGCACGCCGAGCTGGCGCCCATGCCGGAGAAGGCACCAGCGAAGCAGCGCGAGAAGGCGCCGGCGAAGCAGCGGCGCAAGCGCAAAGAGCCGGACAATCTGCCGGCGATTCCCCGCAAGGACGTCAAGCCGGCCCCGTTGCGGCCGCACAAGCTGAAGTTCAGCGACCGCGACCCCGCCATCGAGCTGGAAATCAGCGAGATCGCCGGGCACCTCACCTTCACCCAGAGCACCGTCACCGCCTGGTACTACCTGCCCGAGGTGCGCTGGGCGTTCCGGCCCGACGCCGAACGCGAGGCGTTGCTCTCCGCGATCTCCGAGCAGTACGCCGGCCTCGCCGGTTTCCGCCTGCACCTGCGCCGCACCAACCGGCCGTTCCCCGCCGACGAGTGGGCGCGCACGGTCGACTCGCTGACCGCGAAGCCACTGCCCGACGTCACCGGCGGCACCTCCTGGTCGGACCATCTGGTCGCCGCGCAACGGCACCTGCTGTCGGTCAACCACGCCGAAGGACAGACGTATCTCGGCGTGACGTTCGCACGGCGGTCGCTCGGTGACACGTTCTCCGAGCGGATCCTGCGCATCTTCGGCCGGGGCACCTCCGACAACGAGCGCCGCAAACTAGGCCGTACGGTCGAACAGTTCGACGAGGTGCTCAACGCGTTCGGCATGCGCGGGCGGCGGGTCACGCCGACCGAGCTCGAGTGGCTGCTGTTCCGCTCGGTCGCGCTGTGCATGGCACCGCCCGGCCCGCTGTCCCCCGTCTCGCACGGGCACTGGGAACGCGGCGACCTCCTCGCGCTGACCGAGCAGGTCGAGCGGTACCGAACCCCGTACGGATCGACAGTCAAGCTGGTCAACCGCATGACCGGCGAGGAGCGGCACGTCGCGGTGCTGTCCGTCGGGCGCATGGAGCCGCTGGAGATCCCGGAGAAGCACGAGCCGTGGATGCACTTCCACGAGCGACTGCCCTGGCCGATGGAGCTGTCCTCGCGGCTCGACATCCTCGGATCGAACAGCTCGTTCAAGAACCTCGAGCACCGGCTGCGCATGATCCGCTCGCAACAGCTGGACTACGCCGAGCACGGCATCGACGCCCCGCCGGAACTGGAACGCCTCGCCAAGCGGGCGCTGGTCATCGGCGACGAGATGACCACCGGACTGCCCGTCGAGTCGGCTCGCGCGCACGGCTGGCACCGCATCGCGGTCGGCGGCCGGACCCGCGAGGAATGCCTCGAACGGGCCCGGCGGCTCATCCAGCTCTACTCGCGCGAGCTGCGCATCTCGCTGCAACACCCGAAAAACCAGGACCAGCTCGCCCGCGAGTTCATCCCGGGCGAACCGATCGCCAACACCGGCTACGTGCGGCGCATGCCGGTGAAACTGCTGGCCGCCGCGCTGCCCCAGGCCGCGTCGACGGTCGGTGACCGCCGGGGAGACCTCATCGGGCGTACGGCGGGCACGTGCCGCCGGCCGGTCTTCCTCGACCTGCACTTCCCCATGGAGGTCCGGGAGCGGTCCGGTCTCGGGGTCTTCGTCGCGGAACCCGGCGGTGGCAAGTCCACGCTGATGGGTGCATTGGGCTACCTGAACGCCCGCCGCGGAGTGCAGGTCACCCTGCTGGACCCGTCCGGCCCGCTCGCCCGGCTGTGCCAGATGCCGGAGCTGCGGCCGTACTCCCGGGTGCTGAACCTGACCGGCTCCGAGCAGGGGACGTTGGCGCCGTACGCGCTGATCCCGACGCCGGTGCGCACCGAGTTCGCCACCGGCCCGTCGGGCGACCGCGAATACGAGATCGCCGTCTCCAACGCCCGCGCCGAGCGCCGCATGCTGGTTCAGGACATCTGCTCCATGCTGGTGCCACCCCAGGTCGCCAAGGAAGCATCGACGGCGACGCTGCTGCGGCATGCCGTACGCCAGGTGCCCGCCGAAGAGACCTCCACGCTGGACGACGTGGTGGCAACCCTGCAGGGACTGGACGACGACGAAGGCAAAGAACTCGCCAACCTGCTGCTGGACACCGCCGAGATGCCTCTGGCCCTGTTGTTCTTCGGCCGCCCACCCCAGCACCTGCTCGGCGCCGACGCGGCGCTCACCGTCATCACCATGGCCGGCCTGCGCCTCCCCGACCTGAAGATCGAACGCGAATACTGGTCAGCCGAGGAATCCCTGGCCCTACCCATGCTGCACACGGCCCACCGCCTGGCCGTCCGCCGCTGCTACGGCGGCTCGATGGCCTCCCGCAAGATGGTCGGCCTGGACGAGGCACACTTCATGGAAGGCTGGCGATCCGGGCGATCCTTCCTGGTCCGCCTCGCCCGCGACTCCCGCAAATGGAACCTCGCCGCCCTGGTCGCCTCCCAGAACCCGCGAGACATCCTCGGCCTCGACGTGCAGAACCTCGTGTCCACGGTCTTCGTCGGTCGCATCGCCGAAGACCAGGAAATCGCCTCCGAAGCACTGCGCCTCCTACGGGTCCCGGTGCACGACGGCTACGAGGCGACTCTGGCCTCGCTATCGCAGGCGGACACCTCGTCCTCCTTCCGCCTCGGCTTCCGCGAGTTCGTGATGCGAGACGTGGACGGCCGGGTGCAGAAGGTACGGGTCGACGTCTCGTACGTCGACGGCCTGCTGGACCACCTGGACACCACTCCGGCAGCAGCCAAGGCGGCACCCACGGCCATCCCGACCTTCTCCGACCTGGAGGCCTGACATGCTCCGCCGGGTAAGCGCCGCGCTGACAGCCCTGGCAGTGGCCTTCGTGGCGAGCATCGCCTGGGCTGTCCTGGCCCCAGCCCCGGCCACCGCCGGCCCCCTCCAAGCCCCGGGCGGCGCCTGCAGCACCGAAGAGTGGAAACAGGACTTCAAAACCTGCGTCTCCCGCCTCGCCGACGTCAGCGCGGACCGCGCCCAGTGCCTCAAGCCACCCACTCCCAGCACTCCGGACTCCGGCCTGGCCGGCTGGTTCGCCGAACGTCCCGACTCGTCGACTCAACCTGGGCCGCAGGGCATTTACAGCCAGTACGGATATGCGGGTTACAGCTTCACCACCTATGACTTGGAAGGTGGCTGCGCCTCCACACTGATAGACCCTGAATACAAGTTCGAGACGACCGTGGCGAATGGCGAATTCATGATCGCTACCGCCATCATCGGCGCCTCGAACGCCATGCGCGAACGGGCGTGGAATCCCGAGACGCTGTGGGGCTGGGCAGATCCGCTCGTTGAAGAGGCCACCAAGGCCGTTTACGAGAAGGTCTTCAGTGTCTTCGGCGTCATCACTCTCGCTGTCGTCGGCCTGTACCTCATCTGGCGTTCACGACAGGCGGACATGGGTGCCGCGACGACCACAGCGGGGTGGGCCATCCTCGTCATGGTCATCGTCACCGCAATCGCCGCTTGGCCCGTCAAGTCAGCGAACATCGCCGACCAGAGCTTGATCGGCACGCTGGGGGTGGTGCACGACGCGGTGGGGCCGCGAGCCCAGGAGACACCGGCAGGCCTATGTGACGATCCGACGCCGGGTGCCTGTGCGGACAACCGTCCGCCCGCAGTCCGCGCCAGCGACACCGCGACTGACACGATGCTGTATCGCAACTGGCTCCGGGGCCTACTCGGATCTGCTGACAGCACGACGGCCCAGAAGTACGGTCGCGCGCTCTATGACGCACGCTCCTTGACGTGGGGTGAGGCACAGCGTCTGCGGGATAACCCCGAGACCCGGCAGGGCACGCTGGATCGCAAGAAAGCGCAATGGGAGCGGGTTTCCGAGCAAATCAAGACCGAGGATCCGGAAGCCTACGAGTATCTGCAGGGCGTGAACGGAATGGACCGCATCGGCGCCGGTTTCGTCGCCATGCTCGCGGCCCTCATGTTCGCAATGTTCGACCTGACCGCCTCGGTGCTGGTCCTTCTCGGCTTCCTGATCTTCCGATGGGCTGTCATCGCGGCACCGATTCTTGGCACGGTGGGTCTGCTCAGGCCGGCAAGCTCGGGCATCCGGCGGCTGGGTAATGCCGTCGTGGCCGCCGTCTTCAACATCGCGATCTTCGGCACGGGTGCGGCGATCTATCTGTTCGCCGTGGACTTGATCATGAATACGGCGAGTCTGGCCGGCTGGCTGCAGGTCGTGCTGGTGTGGTTGTGCGGAGTCGTCGGGTGGCTGCTGCTACGGCCTTACCGACGGATCACGCAGCTCGGCGGCAAGGACAGCACCGCAGCGGTTACCTCGGCGGGGTCGTGGCATCGGCGGTTCTTCCGGGACATGCGGGAGGCGGCGAAGCTGGATGTCGCCGATGCCGGCGGGACGAACGAGCCGCGGTTCGGCAAGGGTCGCACCGTCTTCGTCGAGCAGGGCAATCTTCGGCCCGAGGCGCGACTCGAGGATCCGGCGCACGCTGCTGCTGCGCGTACGGAATCGAATGTGGTGCAGGTGCGAGACGCGACCGCTCCCGCCGTGCGGCCCGATGGGCAGGAGTCCTCGCGGGATGCCGTGCCGACCGGCGATTCGCGACCGGTGCCGGCTGCCGCGACGCCGTCCCGACAGCGGCGGACGCCAGGGTGGACCGAACCCGATGTCGCCGACTCGCCCGCGTCCTACGCGATCTACCGGCCGGAAACCGGGAGTACGACAAGCGAATCGGCGCCGCCGCGGGTGCGGACCGAGGCTCGGTGAGTCGGCATGCCCAGGGTCCTCGAACGCGGCCTTACCGGGATATTCCGGTCGCGGTGGGGTGTGGCACTGGTGATCGCGGGGCTCATTCTCGCCGTGGTCGGCCTCGGCCGACTGTTCGCGGACAACGCTGACGACAGCGGGCGTCTGCTCGTACCGGTATCACCCGCACCCACCGTGAGTGTGGATCCCAGTTTCAATGACGACGGCGTCATCGTGGACGATGAGCCGCCGTCGCCGCAGACCAGCCCGGGAACGGCGGCGCCCGAGGCGGTGGCGTACGCGTTCGCATCGGCATGGGTCGACCACAAGGACATCTCCGCCCAGGCCTGGCATGACGGCCTGGTCCCGAACATCACCCAGAAACTCGCCGACGAACTGAACGGGGTGAACCCGGCCGACGTGCCCGCCGACCGCGTCGTCGGGCGGCCGACGCTGGTGCCGATCGGTGACGGCCTCGTCAACGCAGTCGTCACCGTGGATTCCGGCAAGCTGACTTTGCAACTCGTGGCGCCGGACGGCCGGTGGCTCGTGGACGGCGTCGACTGGGACGGGTCGTGACCGTGCGACGGCCGCGGATCGGCCTGCTCGTCGCCCTTGTCGCCACGCTAGCGCTGCTGTGCTGCGGCGGCAGTGTCAGCGCGGTGCTGCTCGGGGCGTTCGGCACGGACAAAGAGGATTTGAGTCTGTTCACGTCCGGCTGCGGAACCGGTGGCCCGCTGGACCCGGAGGGCAAGCTACCGAAAATACGGCCCTACGGCGCGACGCAGATGAAGAACGCCGCGATCATCATCAACGTCGGCGCGACGCTCAAGATGCCGCCCCGGGCCTGGGTCGTCGCGGTAGCCACCGCGATGCAGGAGTCCCGGCTGACGAACCTCGGCTACCTGGGCGACCGCAACGACCACGACTCGCTCGGCCTCTTCCAGCAGCGGCCGAGCAGCGGATGGGGCACGCCAGCCCAGGTCACCGACCCCACGTACGCTGCGACGAAGTTCTACGAGAAGCTGAAGACGATCGACGGCTGGGAGACGATGGCGCTGACCGAGGCCGCCCAGCGGGTGCAAATCAGCGCATATCCCCAGGCGTACGCCAAGCATGAGCTCCTCGCCACGCAGATCGTCAACGTGCTCGCAGACGGTGCGGCCAACGCGGTGGGCAACTCGCTGGCAATGGTGTGCGCCTCGGCAGCGGACATCGCCGCTTCAGGATGGACCAACCCGTACGCGGTCAAGGTCGACGCGAAGTACAAGTGGAGTGTCGGCTCCGGGTTCCGCATCCCGACCCGCCCCGACCACCACGGCGTCGACCTGATCGCCGGCTTCAACACACCCGTCCGCTCGGTCGCCAGCGGTGTCGTCTCCCGGGTCCTGTGCGACGAAACTTTCAGCGGAGCGATCGACTGTGACCGGGAGGGCTGGCCCGGCAAGGGCGGCTGCGGCTGGTTCGTGGAAATCCGGCATGCGGGGAACATCATGACCCGCTACTGCCACCTCATCAAACGGCCGGACCTGAAAGCCGGCCAGCGCGTCGTCGCCGGGCAGACCATCGCCCTCACCGGTTCGAGTGGGAACTCGTCCGGCTCCCACCTGCACTTCGAGGTCCACTTGAACAACGACACGTCCAGCTCCAGCGCCGTCGACCCCGTCCGGTTCATGGCCGAGCGCGGTGCGCCGCTGACCGGTTCCCAGTGATGGGTAGTCCGCTCCCGGACCCGTTCGCGGGCAGCTCCGACTGGGCGCCGCCCGCGCCCCGACCGGTCGTGCCCACTCCGGCCGTGATGGGTGGCAGCCTGCGCGGCAAGCGCGTCCTGGTTGGCCTGCCCGGCCACGGCTGGCGCACCGATCTGCGCGCCGACGAGAAGGTGGTGCAGGGCAGCCGCACCTACGTGCCGGTGATGCCAGAGGCCGAGTGGTACCGCGCCGAGGCCGAGCAGACCGAGGTGTTCGCGCCGCTCGTACCGGTGGAGCGGGTCTGGGTGGAAGAGTTGGGCATGGCGGGTGCCGCCGCGGCGCGCGCCGACGTGGTGTCCCGCCTGGTTTCGATGGACGAACCGCCGCGCCGCAACCCGGTAGCGGCCCTCGACGCGGACCGGCTCTCCGGCCGCCGCGTGATCCAGGTTCTCGACAGCGGCGGCGAACGCCGTGACCTGCGTGCGGTGACTGAACTCCACACCAGCGACGAGGGCGACATCTGCGCCCGCGTCACGACCGAACTGGACTGGTACCGCTGGTCCTGGACCGGCAAAACCCCGAGCACCCTGTCCGTTCCGGTCCACCTGCTCTGGGTGGAGTGATCAGGAGACCTTGCGGCTGCCGCAGACCCGCCAGCCATCGTCGTCGACGAGATCGAATGTCCAGGTTTCGGTGCGCCGACTGACGACGTTGCCGCTGGACGAACCCGCAATGGTCAGATCAGCACTGACACTTCGGGGGCCGGCGCCAGAACCCGCCACTCGCAGTGATTCCCAGCTCACGGAAACGGCTACGCCGAAGGCCTCCTCTCGCTTCAGCATTTCGCTTCGGAGGCCGGCGATCCCGGTGAGATCGGGATTCTTGCAGGTATAGAGCTCAGCTTCCTGGTCGCTGCGATTGACGAGGTAGGCGCCGAGGAAATTGTCGACGACGGCGTCGGGAGCGGAGCGCTTGATTTCGGTGGCTTCGTCGTAGAGAGAGATGAAGACACCGACGCCACCCAGGCAGAGCAGCGACACGATCCCCGCGACCAGCGCCAACACCAACCGCACCCGCCGGTTCCGAGGCTTTGCGGTCACGACCGCCGGACCCGAGGGTGGGACCGGCGGGACCGGCGGCGGGGTGGGCGGGTTCGCAGGCTGCACCCTTCAAAGGCTAGCGGTTTCCCCTGTGGACGCGACCACCGTCCGGGACGGAGATTTCCGTCGATATTTCGGGCCTGGGGCCGCTGCCCGACCTCGGGGCTGGGAAGATTGACCGTCGGCTGCGGGCCGGGGATCGATAACCGTTCGCAGGGTACGGTGTGAGCGCACACGGAGGTGAGGGCGGTGAATTCGACGGGGCGGATCGATCAGGCCGCTGCCCTGCACCGCCAGGCGGAGGCGACCGCCGTGGCTGCCGCTGTCGCGTTGGAGGGGCAGGTTGCGCCGGCCGCCGAGCTGCTGGAGCAGCATCGGCTGGCAGAAGCGTTGCGGGCTGCGGCCGGGGAGTTGGCTCCTGGGTGGCTTGGTTCGCCGCTCGACGCCCTCTCGCCCAGCACTCCGCTAGGTGGCGCTCACCCTCCGCAGTTTGTTCGGCTGGGTGTGGCCCAACCGCTGGATGATGCCCGGTTCCCCGCCATCGTGCCGTTGCTGGGCAGCGGGCATCTGACCGTCGATGCCGACGCCCGGGACCCGCGGGTTTCTGGCCTGTTGCGCAGCCTGCTGCTGCGTCTGCTCGCTGCCGCGCCCGCCGGGTCGCTTCTCCTGAGAGCCGTCGACGGTACGGGCGGAGGCACCGTTTTCGCCCCCTTCGACGCCCTGTCCGATGCGGGTTTGCTGTCGCCGCCGGCCACCGACCGGGCTGGGCTGCGGGAGATGCTCACCGAGGCGGAGAAGTGGCTGCGCCCGGTTCGGGGCGGCACGGTCCGCCGCAGCCGCCGCGATCGCGTGATGCTGCTGGTCATCGCGAGTCTGCCGGAGTTGACGGAGGGCGCCGACCTGGTACGGATCGCGGCGTTGGCCCAGCAGGGTCCGGAGTCGGGCCTGCATCTGGTGGTGGCGGGCTGGCCGCCGCCACCGTTGACTGCGGAGACCACGCAGGCGCCGCTGCCGCGTACCACGCAGGTGTCGGTGCGCAATCCGTATGCGGTGATCGGCAATCCGCCCGGCGCGACGTTCGGTTCGATCCCGGAGGCGGTGTGGTTGAACGCCCCGGTGTTCTTGGATGACGATCCGCCGCCGCACCTGGTCGACGCCGTGTGCCGGGAGTTGGCCGCCCATTCGGCTGCTGCCTCCCGGGTGACGCTGACCGACCTGTTGCCGGAGCCGGCTGACGAGGTGTGGGCCGGCGATGCGAGCGACGGTCTTGGCACCACGGTCGGCCATGACGGCGACACTCCGGTGTTGCTGCAGTTCAACGACCTTACTCCACACTGGATGGTTGGCGGTCGGTCCGGCGCCGGCAAGACGGCCTTCCTCATCAATGTTCTGTACGGTCTGGGCGCCCGGTACAGCCCCGACGAGCTCAACCTCTACCTGCTGGACTTCAAGGAAGGCGTCTCGTTCGCCGAGTTCGTGCCGACCGCCCGGGACCGCACCTGGCTGCCGCATGCACGGGCCGTGGGTGTCGAGTCGGACCGCGAATACGGCCTCGCCGTGCTGCGGGAGCTCGACGCAGAGATGACCCGGCGGTCGGTGGCTTACAAGCGGGCCGGGGTCACCAAGTTCGCGGATTTGCGGGCGGTGGCAGCCGAGGAGGGCCGCGGCAAACCGATGCCGCGGGTGCTTTGCGTCATCGACGAGTTCCAGGTGCTGCTGGCCGGCAACGATCCGATGGCCGGCGAGGCCGTGCAGCTACTGGAGTCCTTGGCACGCAAGGGTCGCTCGTACGGAATCCATCTGATCCTTGCCAGCCAGACGGTCCTCGGCGTCGAAGCCCTCTACGCGAAGCGTGATTCGATCTTCGGCCAGTTCCCGGTGCGCATCGCGTTGCCGGGCGGCGGCGACGTTCTGGAACCCACAAACGATTCGGCGGCCGGGCTACCGCTCGGCACCGCGGTCATCAACACGGCTGGCGGGCTGGGCGGTCCCCGGGGCGCAACCCGCGGTCACGAGCGCATGGTGCGGTTCCCCGACCCGCACGCCGACCGTACGGTGCTCAGCGACCTGCGGCACCGGCTGTGGGGCGCCCGGGATCAGGAGGCGCAGCCGCCGCGGATCTTCGCCGGGTACGCCCGCCAGCACCTCGCCGACGATCCGACCTATCGGGCGGCGTTGGCCGGGCGGGCGGGACGACCGTCGGCGCTGCTCGGCCGGGTCATCGACGTCAGCCTGTCCACCGCGGTGTTTCCGCTGGACGCTTCGCCGGGCCGGCACCTGGCTGTCCTGGGCTCACAGCTCGCCGGCGCGGAGGTGTTGGATGCGGCCGCCCGCGGGGTCGCCGCGTTCCATGCGCCGCGGACCGCGCGGTTCGTCATCTGTTCGTTGGTCGCGGAGGGCGATGCGCTTGCCAGGGAGCTGGCTGCCGAGATCGGCCACCGGCAGGAAGTGGTCGTGGTGGACGCCGCCGGCCTCAGCGCCGAGTTGGACGTCGAGCAGCCCGGCTACCGCGTGGTGTTCGGCATGGACGCGGTGAGCCCGGGCTCGTTGCCGACGCTGCGTCGCGTGCTGCGCGAAGGGCCAGGCCGGGGGGTGCACCTGCTGTCCTGGTGGCGGGGAGTGCGTCGGTTCTCCGACGAAACCGGCGGCAGCGCGGGCCGCGAAGACGTCGCCGGTTTGGTCTTCCTCAACGTGCCGCAGCAGGAGGTCAGCCTGATGCTGGGGCAGAGCGTGGACTGGCAGCCCCGGGAGAATCGGGCGCTGCTGCACGACCGGCATGCCGACCGTACGGTGACGATCGTGCCCTTTGCCCGACCCGAGGCCGACGATGACTGACCAACCCAGCGCGTGGGACGACTATCTCGCCGCCGCGCAGCGGCTGGACGCGGTGCGGCGCGCGGCCAGCGCTGCCGCCGGCGAGCAGGCCGTGACCGCGCAGGCGGCGCAGCAGGAGCTGCTGGCGGTGCGCGCCCGGCTGGCGCCGCAGCGGTCCCGGCTGGCGCAGGATTTCGGCGTGCCGGAGGCCCGACTCATTCCGCTGCAGGCCGAGCAGGCCGCCGCCGCGCAGGCCGTCAGCGGCGGTCCGGCAGCCGTCCTCGCTGCGCTGCGCCAGGCGCGTGCGACGGCCGACGCCGCGGACGCCGGCATGCTGGGGCCAGGGCCGGGCGAGCCGCTGCGCCCATGGGCTCGCAATCTCCTCGTGTACGGCCCGTTCGCCGCGGCCGTCCTCATCGTGCAAATCATTCTCTACCTGGTGGCGCCGGCAGGGTCGCTGCCGACGTACGCGCTGCTGTGTGGGTTGAGCCTCCCGCTGCTCGCGTACGCGCTGGGCTGGCTGACGATCGGCTTCGTCTACGGCGGCGGCCCGGAGCGGGTGGACCGTACGCCGGTGGTGGGCGCCGTGACCTGTTTGACGCCGGTCCTGTTGACCTGCATGGGTGTCGGCCTGCTGGCCTTCATCAAATAGCTGCCGGGAGGGCTGCGATGGCGAGCGTCGAGGAGATCAAGGCGAACGTGGCGGCCTCGGTGGATGGCGCGCAGCGGGCGGTCACGGGCATCCAGCAGGTCACGGACCAGCTGGACGACGCACTGGCCCGGCTGCGGATCACCGCGATCGGCTCGCTGCACCCCTCGGTCGCGGCGGCGATCGCCCAGCTTGAGCAGGCCCGCACCCGCTTGGACGAGGCCGCAACCCTCACCCGCGCCGCCATGGACAGCGCCGACACCTACCGCATGATCGTCTGACCGGCTCCGGCCGGCTGGGCTGAGGCCAGGCCGACGAAGGCCGCTGTCAGGCCGGCAGCGCCGCTGTCAGGTCCACCTCGACGAGTTGTCCCTGGTAGCCGAGGGCGGCCACCCCCAGCAACGTGCTGGCCGTGGTGAAGGCCGGTGCCAGCGCCGAGGCGTTCAGCTGTTGCCACACGGCGGCCAGGACGGAGCTGTCCGAGCTGACCACGTAGACGACCGAGCGAACCACGTCGGCGGGCTGCGTACCGGCCGCTTCGAGCACGGCCAGGCAGTTGCTGATCACCTGGTCGGTCTGCGCGGCATAGTCACCGGGCTGGCCGACGACCGCGCCGGCGAGGTCGAGCGGGCACTGCCCGGCGAGGTGGGCCAGGCGACCGGCCGAGGAGATCGTCACATGGCTGTAGCCGGCCGGCTCGTGCACGGTCGGCGGGTTGTACTTAGCGAGCATTGATGAGGGCCATGGCTTCGGCGCGGACCTTGCCGTCGCGCTGGAAGGCGCCGCGGACCGCGGAGGTGACCGTGCGGGCGCCGACTTTGCGGATGCCTCGCATCTCCATGCAGAGGTGCTCGCACTCCAGGACGACTATGACGCCGCGCGGGTCGAGCTTGTCCATCAGCAGGTCGGCGATCTGGCTGGTCAGCCGCTCCTGGACCTGGGCGCGCCGGGCGAACACCTCGACGAGGCGGGCCAGCTTGGACAGGCCGGTGATGCGGCCGTCCGCGCCGGGAATGTAGCCGATGTGGGCGACGCCCTTGAACGGCAGCAGGTGGTGCTCGCAGAGGCTCATCAGCTGGATGTCCCGGACGAGCACGAGTTCCTCGTGGTTGGCCTCGAACGAGGTGGTGAGGACCTTGGCGGGGTCGACGCGCAGGCCGGCGAAGAGTTCCGCGTAGGCGCGGGCGACCCGGGCCGGGGTGCGTTCCAGACCGTCGCGGTCCGGGTCCTCGCCGAGGGCGAGCAGGATTTCCCGGACCGCTTTCTCGATGCGGGCCAGGTCGACGGCCTGCTCGACCGGTGATCCGGTGAGTTTGCCGTCGACCAGCCGCGCCGCGAGGTAGTCGAGCTCGTCGGAGTCGTCGGGCTCCGTTGCGCTCGAGTCGAACGTGTTCAGTGTGCGCCTTCCGAGGTGCCGTTCGGGTTGGGCTCGGCGCTGCTCCCGCCGCCCACCGCGACCTGACCGTCGGCCTCGGCCTGCGCCTTCAGCTTGTCCCGCTCGGTCGGGGTGAGGACGGGCGGCGCCTCGGAGGGCAGCCGCTTGCCGAACCCGTTGAACGGGGACATCGGCGCGCGCTTCTGCACGCGGGCGCAGATGCGGTCCATGTCCTGCTGGGTGATGGTTTCCTTCTCCATCAGCTCCAGCACCATGGCGTCGAGGACGTCGCGGTATTCGACCAGGATCTCCCACGCCTCGTCGTGCGCCAGCTCGATGAGCGCGCGCACCTCGGCGTCGATCTCGGCGGCGACGGCGTCGGAGTAGTCCCGCTCGTGGCCCATGTTGCGGCCCAGGAACGGCTCGTCGTTGTTCGAGCCGTACTTGACCGCGCCCAGCTTGGAGCTCATGCCGTACTGGGTGACCATGGCCCGGGCGAGGCCGGACGCCTTCTCGATGTCGTTGCCGGCGCCGGTGGTGGGCTCGTGGAAGACCAGCTCCTCGGCTGCCCGGCCACCCAGCGCGTACGCCAGGGTGTCGATCATTTCGGCGCGGGTCTGGGTGTACTTGTCTTCGGTCGGCAACACCAGCGTGTGGCCCAGCGAGCGGCCGCGCGGCAGGATCGTCACCTTGTGCACCGGCGCGGAGTGCGGCAGCGCGTGGGCGACCAGCGCGTGCCCACCCTCGTGGTACGCGGTGATCTTCTTTTCGCTGTCGCTCATCGCGCGGGTCCGGCGCTCCGGGCCGGCGATGACCCGGTCGATCGACTCCTCGAGGAACTCGTTGGAGATGGCCCGCTTGTCGTTACGGGCGGTGAGCAGCGCCGCCTCGTTGATGACGTTGGCGAGGTCGGCGCCGGAGAAGCCGGGGGTACGCCGGGCGACCGAGTCGAGGTCGACGTCGGGCGTGAACGGCTTGCCCTTGGCGTGCACCCGCAGGATCGCCTTGCGGCCTTCCATGTCGGGGTTGTCGACCGGGATCTGCCGGTCGAAGCGGCCCGGGCGCAGCAGCGCCGGGTCGAGGATGTCCGGCCGGTTGGTGGCGGCGATCAGGATGACGCCGCCCTTGGTGTCGAAGCCGTCCATCTCGACGAGGAGCTGGTTGAGGGTCTGCTCGCGCTCGTCGTGGCCGCCGCCCATGCCGGCGCCGCGGTGCCGGCCGACGGCGTCGATCTCGTCGACGAAGACGATGGCGGGCGCGTTGGCCTTGGCCTGCTCGAAGAGGTCGCGGACCCGGCTCGCGCCGACACCCACGAACATCTCGACGAAGTCGGAGCCGGAGATCGAGTAGAACGGCACGCCGGCCTCACCCGCAACGGCCCGGGCCAGCAGGGTCTTACCCGTGCCGGGCTGGCCGAAGAGCAGGACGCCCTTGGGGATCTTGGCGCCGAGGGCCTGGTACTTCGCCGGGTTCTGCAGGAAGTCCTTGATCTCCTGCAGCTCCTCGACGGCCTCGTCGGCACCGGCCACGTCGGCGAACGTCGTCTTGGGCATGTCCTTGGTCAGCATCTTGGCCTTGGACTTGCCGAAGTTCAGGACCCGGGAACCGCCGCCCTGCATCTGCGACATGAACAGCAGCAGCAGGATCACGAGGATGGCGATCGGCAGCAGGTTGACCAGCAGGCTCAGCAGGATGCTGTCGCCGTTGACGGTGGCGTCGAAGGTGCCGGTGATCCGGCCCGCGGTCTTCGCCTCCTGGACCTTGGCCCAGACCTCGTCCGACAGCTCGTACGGATACTGGGTCTCGATCTTGTCCGTGGTGGTCTCGCCGAACCGCTCCGGGTTCTCCAGTTCGAGCTGGAGGGTCTGTTCCTTGTCCTCCTGGACGACCTTCTTGATGTTCGGCTGGTTGAGTCGCTCGAGGACGACCGAGGTCTTCTCTCGGTGGTAGCTCGGACCACTGGTGAAGTAAGAGCTCAGCGCAATCGCACCGAGGGTCACCAGAATGATCCAGACCACCGGGCGGCGGAAGAAACGCGTACGTTCCATACTGTTGTCGGGCGGCGATGCGCCCGGACCCTCCTGATCGGCGTCCTGGTCACCTGGGTGGACGTGCCTCCGCCCGCGGGCACCGACGCCGGTATCCGAGTCGCGGAGACGTTGCCGTTTCGATTTCCTCCGGGCGTTGAGGCAAACCCCAGCGACCCGTTCGCTTCCGATCCGGCCCCTCCGGCGCACGTGACACTGCGCCATCGGTCACTCGACGGTACACCGTGGGTGCCTCCCACGACTGCGTCAGCCCGGCTCCCGGAGGGGCCGCAGTCACCCGCAGTTCACGCGCGCGCAGTCGGAAAACCGCCGCAAAGACGGACAATACCCCGCGCGTCGGGACCGGTCGCCCGAATCCTGAGAGTCACCTGGGAGCCTGTTCAGCTACGGGCGTACACCTCGGGCTTGAGCACTCCCACGTACGGGACCTCGCGGTACCGCTCGGCGAAGTCCAGGCCGTAGCCGACCACGAACTCGCTCGGAATGTCGAAGCCGACGTACTTGGTGGGCACCGGGACCTTGATCGCGTCGGGCTTGCGGAACAGGGCCACCACCTCGACGCTCGCCGGCTGGCGGGAGCGGAGGTACTTCATCAGCCAGGACAGCGTCAGACCGGAGTCGACGATGTCCTCGACGACCACGACGTGCCGACCGGCGATGTCGCGGTCCAGGTCCTTGAGAATGCGCACCACCCCGGAGGATGTGGTGCCGGAGCCGTACGACGAGACGGCCATGAACTCCATCTCGGAGTAAGGACCCTGCCGGCCCAGTGCGCGGGCGAAGTCCGCCATGAACATGACCGCGCCTTTGAGCACGCAGACCAACAGCACGCCATCCTCGGCGTCCGCATAGTCGGCGGCCACCTGCTTGGCCAGCTCTTCGGTCTTCTCGCGGATCTGCTCCTCGGAGATGATCACGCGGTCAATGTCGGCGTCGTACCAGGAGCCGTCTGCCATGTGCCTAGCCTGCCGTATGCGGCGGGCTCCGCGCCGGCGGGGGCAGCGGTCGGTATCGGGAAAAGCCCGCGTTATGGAACGAAACAACCGGTTAACGCCACGCTCAGTGACATCTTTCACAAGGGCAGAGGCACTAGATCGGGTCCCTGGCGGCCGACCAGGATGCCGTCGGGCAACGCGGTCGGTCCCTGCCCGTGCCACGCCGTGACCAGGGAATCCAGCGCCATGACGTGCCGGTGGGACAGAGCCGCGCCGCCCGCGCCCAGCTCGGCGGCCCAGGAATGCAGCACCCGGCTCCGGATCGCCGGGGCCAACTCGGTCAGTGCGGCCACGGAGAGTCCTCGAGGCGTGCGGACAGCCTTCAGCGCCACGGCAGCGACGGAATCGAGATAGTCGACGTCCGAAGCGAGCAGCGCCGCGGTCCGGGCCAGGTTGCCGACCACCGCGGGTCCCAGCGCGGCGACGAGCGCGGGCAGCGCGCCGGAACGGACTCTCGCGCGGGTGAACGCCGGATCCGCGTTGTGTGGGTCAGCCCAGGCGGACAGGCCGAGCACGGCACAGGCGTCGCGGGTGTTCGCCCGAGTGACGTCCAGCAGCGGCCGGACGAACAGCCCTCGCCGCCGGGGCATCCCGGAGAGTCCCCGCGGCCCCGCCCCCCGGGCCAGGGCCAGCAGGACCGTTTCCGCTTGATCGTCACAGGTGTGCCCGAGCAGCACCGCGGCAGCGTCGAATCGGGCAGCGGCGGCGGACAGTGCCTCGTAGCGAGCATCACGGGCAGCCGCCTCAGGACCGCCCGGCCGCCCAACGACGTCGACCGTAGCCACCTCGACCGGATCGAACCCGGCCGTGCGTGCCCACTGCGCGACCGCTGACGCGCGCACCGCCGAGCCTTCCTGCAGGCCGTGGTCGACCGTGACCAGCCCGGCGGCAATGCCGAGCCGCGGTGCGACGAACGCCGTAGCGGCGGCCAGTGCCAGCGAGTCAGCGCCGCCGGAGCAGGCGACGAGCACCGGCCCGGCGAGCCCCGGCCCGGCGGTCAACTCCCGCTTGACGGCCGTGCGGATGGTCGCCACGGCAGGCGGGATGCGGGCCACGAGAAGAGGCTACGTCGCGAGACCGACCGGCCCGTGCACCCGCGCCACCCAGGCGTCCGGGTCGCTCAGCTCGTCGAGCCGCGGCAGGGTCAGCGGGGAGCTGAAGATCTTGTTGAAGCCGGTCATCCCGACCCGTTCCACGACGCCGTGCACGAATTTGCGGCCTTCGGCGTACTGACGCATCTTGACCTCGATGCCGAGCAGCCGGCGGATGGCTTTCTCCAGGGGGTTGCCGCTTTCGCGGCGCTGGTTGAACTTGGCGCGAATGGACTCGACGGACGGGATGACCTCCGGGCCGACGCCGTCCATCACGAACTCGGCGTGCCCTTCCAACAGCGTCATAAGCGCGGTCAGCCGGTCAAGGACGGCTTTCTGGGCCGGGGTCTGCACGATGTCGAGCACCGACGACCGGCTGTCCGGGTCGCGCAGCGCGTCCGACAGCGTGGCGACCCCGCGGCGCAAGCGCTCGAGGATGTGCTCCCCGCTTTGCGAGGCGTCCACGAAGGCCTGCACCTCGCCGAGGAAGTAGCCGCGCATCCACGGCACCGCTTGGAACTGGGTGAGGTGGGTGACCTCGTGCAGGCAGACCCACAGCCGGAAGTCGCGGGAGTCGGCGCCGAGTTTGCGCTCCACCTCGACGATGTTGGGCGCGTTGAGGAGGAGCTGACCCGGCTCCGCGGAAAAGACCTCGTATTGGCCGAGGACCCGGCCGGACAGGTAGGCCAGCACCGTGCCGGCTTGCACGCCGGTGACCCGGGAGCCGATGGCATCGGTGAGCGCGCCGGGCTGGCGGTCGCCGGAGAGCCGACTGACCAGCGGGATGATGACTTCCTTGAGCCCGGCGATGTTGACCGCCGCCCAGTCCTTACGGTCGACGATCCGCACCGGCGGCCCTTCGACCTGCGCGGTCAGCCCGGTGTACGCGGCGACGTGCTCCCGCGCCTCGTCGGTGAGCTCCCGCAGCTGGGTGACCACCTGCATGGCTTCCTCGTAGGACACCGCGGGGCCGGATTTCGACAGCGCGCCCGCGGTGGCGGCGGCCAGATCCCAGTCAACGAACTGCGCCATGCTGACCACCGTACCCGCGGAAGACCAGCTCCAGACCCGGAGAAATCCCCTACTGGCAGCCGCAGCTCACGAGTGCGGCGGCGATCCGGTCAAGGGCCGCGCGCGTCTCGTCGTAGCCGCCGGTGTCGTCCGCCAGGATCGCGAAGACCAGCAGGCGCCCGTCCTTGGTGATCAGGTTGCCGGAGATGGCGTGGACCCCGGTGAGCGAGCCGGTCTTGGCGCGGACGAGACCCTGACCCGCCTGGTTGGACTCGGGCGCCACGAACCGCTTCTTCAGGGTGCCGGACCAGCCGGCGACCGGCAGCCCGCCGGACATGCTGCTCAGCGCCGGGTGTTTGCCCGCAGCGGCCAGCGTCAGCAGGTCGGTGAGGAGCCGAGGGCTGATCCGGTTCTTCAGGGAGAGTCCGCTCGCGTCGGACAGCTGAGCCTGGTCGGCGGGCAGGCCCAGCTCGGTCAGCTTGGCGCTCATGGCCGCGGCAGTGCCCTCGAAGGTTGCCGGCTGCCCGGCGGCCAGCGCGACCTGCCGGGCCAGTGCCTCGGCCAGCACGTTGTCGCTCTGGTCGAGCATCCAGTCCAGGACGTGCACCAACGGTGGTGACTGCACGACACCCAGCTCGGAGCCGGGAGCGCCGGCCGTGGGCGCCGCGGAGGACTCCGGCGAGGCGGGTGCCTTACCCTCGCGGACCGCGGAGGGGTCGAGGCCGAGCTGGGCGGCGAACGCTTCCCCGGCGGCACGCGCGGGGTCGGGGAACCGCGGATCGCCGTCCTCGTCGTGCACGGGGTCGATCCGGCCGCCGTTGGTCATCAGCGCCTGGATCCGGGCGGTCTGCCCGCCGCCGATCAGGCCGGGCTCCCAGCCGGGTCCGGTCTCCGAGCCGCTGAACAGCGACTTGTCGATCACGACGGCGGTCGGCTTCTTCCCGCCGAGCGCCTTCTTGACCTGGGCGGCGAGCTGGTCGAGGCGGGCCGCGCCGGGGAACAGGTCGTCCTCGTCGACGGCGAGGGACGCGTCACCGCCGCCGATCAGCACGACCTCACCGGACGCGGCTCCGGCCACGGCCCGGGTGCTGAGCCGGTAGGCCGGGCCGCGGGCGGCCAGCACGGTCGCCGCGGTGATCAGCTTGGTGGTCGAGGCAGGGGTGGTCAGGGCGCCCGGGTTCCGCTCGTACAGGGCGGTGCCGGTCGCCGGATCGACGATCGAGATGTTGACGCGCGATCCCAGCGCGGGTGCGTCGACCAGCGAGGCGATGGCCGCGCGGATTCCGGCGGCGGTCGGTGCGGTTCCGGCGGCGGCGGCCAGCACGGGAGTGGGCGCGGGATCCGGGGCCCGGGTGGCGGCCTGCTTCGCGGCCGGGTCGTCCGACAGCCAGCCGTCGATCGGCCCGGGCCGCACCACGAACAGCACGCCGGCCAGCAGCACGACCAGGATCAAGGACGCCAGTGCCACCATTTTCGTACGCCGGACCGAACCGGTGCCCGGCTTCGCCGCTGCCGCACGCCGGCTCGCCGGGTGGTCCGGCCCGGTGACCTGGCCGCCGGGCGTGGCGGGGGGTCGCTCGACGGGCGGGAAATTTCGCACCGTCTGCGGCACCGGGGCGCCGTTCGGCGGAATCGAGGATCGGCCGTACGTCGTACCGGCGGGGCGCGGCTGCGGTGCCACAGGAGGCACACTGGCCCGCCCTACCCCACTAGCGCCGTTCTGTTGCCTCGACACGCCGTCAGGTTCGGGACCATTCTGTGAATCTTGCCTCCCCACGCGCCCCTCCCCGGTTCGTAGCGTCAGACTTAGGGGAGACTACAAACATCCGGCACACCGGCGCGCACGGATCCTGCGGGGCTCACAGCTGCCCTGCTCCTGCGCCGGACCCCACTGCGGCCGGTCCGAGTCCGGGGCGAACAAGGGAGCGAACTATGGATTTCGACGTATTGGTTGAGATCCCGAAGGGCCAGCGGAACAAGTACGAGGTCGACCACAAGACCGGCCGTATCCGGCTTGACCGCACGCTCTTCACCGCCACGCAGTATCCGGCTGACTACGGATACATCGAGGGCACCCTCGGGCAGGACGGTGACCCCCTGGACGCCCTGGTACTGATCCAGGAGCCGACGTTCCCGGGCTGCCTCGTGCGCTGCCGGGCCATCGGCATGTACCGGATGACGGACGAGAAGGGCCGCGACGACAAGGTCCTCTGCGTGCCGTTCGAGGACCCGCGCCAGGAGCACCTGCGCGACATCCACCACCTGGGCGAGTTCGACCGGATGGAGATCCAGCACTTCTTCACGGTCTACAAGGACCTCGAGCCGGGCAAGTCGGTCGAGGGCGCGACCTGGACCGGCCGGGTGGAGGCCGAGGAGGAGATCCGCGCGTCCTTCAAGCGGGCCGAGGCGGCTGAGGAGCACGGCGAGGGTCACTGACCCACTAGTTCTTTCTGCGATGGCCGGGCTTTTGCCCGGCCATCGTGCTTTATCCGCCGGCGTCAGCCGATGCTGATGCTGCTGACCAGGCCGTACAGGCCGACGACCGAGCAGGCGACCGGGATCACCGCGACCACGGCGAGGCCGTCGAGCAGGTCCGCCGCACGGCCCAGGTAGGGCGAGGGCGCCTTACGGGACCAGGTGGCGCCCGCCGCGACGGTTGCCATCGCCAGCAGCAGACCGGCCACGCTGACGCCCAGCAGCATGGTCTCGCCGGCGCCGGCCAACAGCTCGGCGCCGAGCACGAAAAGGCCGAACAGGCCGCCCGCGATCAGCGGCACCCGCTGGCGCAGCGTCACGAAGAGCCGGGACCGCAGCAGGAGAGCGGCGACGGCAAGGGCGGTCAGGATCCGCGCAGCGGTCCCGTCGGACGACGCCAGCACCACGAAGGCTGCCGCCGCCAACACGGCGTGACCGATCAGCATGCCGGTCAGCAGCTCCTCGGTGCGGCTCACCGCGGCGAAGACCCGCTTGCGCTCGGGCAGCTCCCGCGCGGCGTCGGCGTTTGTCGGCCGAGCACCGGTGAAGCCCTGCTCAGCCTCCGCACCCGTGGGCAGGGTGACCGGCGGTGTGGGCAGCTTGCCGAACCGGATCGCCAGCAGCGGCAGGGCGCCGATGCCGCACACCAGGATCGACATGACGACCGCGGCCGCGCCCGCCGCCGAGGTCAGCAGGCCGGTGAGCGCACCGATCGCGCCCAGCAAGCCGGCGGTCACCCCCGCCGTAAAGATCCGCAGCGACGCCGCCACGCCGACCCCGCACAGCGCCGCGAACAGCAGCAGGGCCGCCGACCCCGCCAGCAGCTCCGGGCCACCCAGCCACGGGAGCAGGGGAAACACCCCCGCCGGGTCGGTCACGCCTTGGCCGACCAGCACTGCGCCGCCGGCGAACGCGTACGGCAGCGAGAGGCCGCCCAGGGCAGCTCCGGCGCGCGCGTCCCCGTACGCACGCGAAGCAGTGACGCCCGCGAGGGCGAGCAGCAGTCCCACGCCGAGGCCCGCGAACGCCGCGCCGCCCCAAGCCGGTCCGGACAGCAGCACGGCGCACAGCCCGAGGGAGAGCAGCACCGCGGCGGCGACGAGCGTGGCCGTACGGGTGGAGGTGGGCGACCAGATGGTGCCGCGTCGGCGTGCGCCTTCGGCGATGGCCTCCACAACGTCGTCGTATTCGAGCTCGGGCCAGTCCTCGCGGGCCGGCACGAGGTGCAGCACTTCGCCGTCGCGCACGCCTTGGGGGAAGAGGCCCTGCCCGGTGGCGAGGGCGACACCGTCGGTGCGGCGCAGGAGCCAGCCGCCGTGCCGCTCGCCGTCGTCGGCCAGGCCTTCGCCCGCGTGCCGCAGGACCTCGGGGAGCAACTCGGCGAGCGGGACGTGTTCGGGCAGTGCCACATCGACGCGGCGCGATGGCGCGCTGATGGTGACCCTGGCCAGGCCGATACTCATGGCCGATCTCCCATCTGCGAGGCTGCGGAACTCGAGGGACTTTACCTATCCTTGGCGCTGCGCGGTGTACCGGCGACGATCATCGCGGACGGGGATGCTGCCGCCGACCTTTGTGGACAACAGCGACGAAGGCCTGCGGCTGCGGACGAAAGGGACAACTTCGGTTATGAGCACGGTGGTGATCAAGCGGGCCGCGCGCCGCCCCGCACCCGAGATCCCGGCCGGTGAGCTCGCGGTCGACCCGCCGCCCGAGATCCCCCAGGCGGCCGGCGGCCGCTGGCAGCAGGCATTCATGGTGCTGCCCATGCTGGGCGGCTCGGTCGCCATGGCCATGATGATGGGCCAGGGTCGCGGCGGTCCGCTGTCCTACGTGATCGGCGGCCTCTTCGGCATTTCGTCGCTGGCGATGCTCGCCACCTCCTTCGGCTCCGGTGCGCCCAAAAAGGCCGAAATGATGGCCGCCCGCCGCGAGTACCTGCGCCACCTCGCCAGCCTGCGCCGCCGGGTCCGCGACACCGCCACCCGGCAACGCACCGGCCTCTTCTATCGGCATCCCGACCCGGCCGGGCTGTGGTCCACCGCGGGCAGCCACCGGGTCTGGGAACGCCGCTACACCGATCCCGACTTCGGTGTCGTCCGGGTCGCGGTCGGCCCGCAGACCCTCGCCACCCCGCTCATCCCGCCGGTCACCCGGCCACTCGAGGACCTGGAACCGATGACCGCGGGAGCGCTGCGCCGATTCCTCGACGCGTACTCGGTGGTGCCGGATCTGCCGGTCGCGGTCTCCCTGCGCGGTTTCGCCCGGGTCTTCCTGCGCGGCAGCGGGCCGGACGGCGAAGCCGACGCCCGCGGCCTGACCCGGGCCGTGCTCACCCAGCTCGCCACCTTCCACGCCCCGGACGACCTGATCATCGCCGTCTGCGCCGGACCGGACCGCCGGGAGCGATGGGAATGGGTCAAGTGGCTCCCGCACAACCTGCACCCGTCCCGGACCGACCGGCTCGGCCAGGTGCGCCTGGTCGCCAGCGCCGGACCTGACCTGGAGAAACTGCTCGAAGACGTGATCGGCAACCGGCCGCGGTTCAACCCGGCCGGCCCCAGCACGGCCGGACCGCACGTGGTCATCGTCCTCGACGGCGCCAATCTCCGAGGCGCCACCCAACTCGACGACGGCATCGACGGCGTCACCGTGCTCGACCTCGACGACGTGCCGCCCCGCATGCTCGACCGCTCCCTGCTCGTCCTCGAGGTACTCGCCGAGGGCGGGCGACGCGAGCTGCACACCTACGCCATGGATCACGCCGCTGAGGTGGGGACGCCCGACCGGCTCGGCGAACAAGAGGCGGAAGCGGTTGCCCGCCGGCTCGCGCCGCTGCGGCTCGCCGCCATCTCCAAGTCGTCGGACACCCCGCTCGCCACCGAAATGGGTCTGGCCGAGCTGCTCAACCTGGGCGACCCCGACTCGTTCAGCGTGGCGCAGGCGTGGCTCCCCCGGCCCAACCGCGACAAGCTGCGCGTACCCATCGGACTCGGCGCCGACGGCTCGGCGATCGAGCTGGACCTGAAGGAATCCGCGCAGGACGGCATGGGACCGCACGGGCTGCTGATCGGCGCGACCGGCTCCGGCAAATCGGAACTGCTGCGCACGCTGGTGCTCGCGCTCGCCGCCACCCACTCGTCGGAATCGCTAAACTTCGTCCTCGTCGACTTCAAGGGCGGCGCGACCTTCTCCTCCCTCGACCGGCTGCCGCACACCGCCGCCGTCATCACCAACCTCGCCGACGAGCTGCCGCTGGTCGACCGCATGGTGGACGCCATCGACGGCGAGCTGGTCCGGCGCCAGGAAGTGCTGCGCAAGGCCGGCAACTACGCCAGCCTGCGCGACTACGAGAAGGCCCGGGCCGGCGGTGCCGCCCTGCCGCCGCTGCCCTCGCTGCTGGTCGTCTGCGACGAGTTCTCCGAACTGCTCTCCGCCAAACCAGACTTCATCGACCTGTTCGTGCAGATCGGACGATTGGGCCGGTCACTCGGCGTGCACCTGCTGCTCGCCAGCCAGCGACTCGAAGAAGGCCGGCTGCGGGGCCTCGACACCCACCTGTCCTACCGGATCGGTCTGCGAACCTTCTCGGCGCTCGAGTCCCGCGCGGTGCTGGGCGTGCCGGACGCGTACGAGCTGCCCCGCTCGCCCGGCCACGGCTACCTCAAGTTCGGCACCGAGCCACTCGTCCGGTTCAAGGCCGCGTACGTGTCCGGCGTCTTCCGGCAGGCCGGCGGCCGCGGTGCCGGCGCGACCCGGGGCGGCGCGGCGCCCGAGATCCTGCCGTACTCGACCCACTACCTCCCCGCGCCTATCCCGGTGAAGACGACCGAGCCCAAGCCGGAGGAAACGCCGGCCGGTGAAAGCCTGCTCGACGTCATGGTGGACCGCCTCAACGGCCAGGGACCACCGGCGCACCAGGTCTGGCTGCCCCCGCTGAGCCGGTCGGCGACCCTCGACGAGCTCCTCGGCCCCGTCGTCGCCGACCCGACCCGCGGGCTCGCCTTCGCCAACCCCGAACTGCACGGCGCCCTGCAGGTGCCGCTCGCGCTCATCGACAAGCCCCGCGAACAACTGCGCGACGTCATGTGGCTGCAACTAGGCGGCGGCGCGGGCCACGTGGCGGTCGTCGGCGGCGCGCAGTCCGGCAAGTCCACCGCGCTGCGTTCGCTGATCTTCGGACTCGCGCTCACCCACACCCCCGCCGAGGTGCAGGTCTACTGCCTCGACTTCGGCGGCGGCTCGCTCGGCACCCTGCGCGACCTGCCGCACGTCGGCGGCGTCTTCGGCCGTCTCGACGCGGTCGGCGTCCGGCGCACCGTCGGCGAGGTGTCCACCCTGCTCAACGAGCGCGAACGGCGCTTCGGGGAGCTGGGCATCGACTCCATGTCCTCCTACCGACGCCGCCGCGCAGCCCGCACCGAGCTGGGCACCGGCGCCGACGCGGACCCGTTCGGCGACGTCTTCCTGGTGATCGACGGGTGGACCACGCTACGCAAGGACTACGAAGAGCTTGAAGGCGTGATCACCGACATCGCGACCCGCGGCCTCTCCTACGGCATCCACGTCGTGACCAGCGCGCCCCGCTGGATGGACTACCGCCCCGCCATCCGCGACCTCTTCGGCTCGCGGGTCGAGCTGCGCCTGGGCGACCCCACCGACTCGTCCGTCAACCGGCGCCAGGCGACAAACGTGCCGGAGAAGCCCGGCCGGGGTCTCGTCGAACACCCCACGGACAAAGCCAAAGCCCTGCACTTCCTCACCGTACGGCCGGAGCTGAGCAACGCCGCCCCCACCGAACTGGTGAAGATGATCGCCACGTCGTGGCCCGGAGCGGTGGCGCCGCGGGTGCGTTTGTTGCCGCCCTCGTTGCCGTACGCGAACATCGACCTGGACCGCTCCACCGGCCTGCACCTGCCGATCGGCATCGCCGAGTCCGACCTGCAGCCGGTGGAGATCGACTTCGCGAGCGAGCCCCACTTCCTCCTCTTCGGCGACGCAGAATGCGGCAAGTCGTCATTCCTGCGCGCCCTGGCGACCACCATCACCCGGCGCTTCCAGCCGACCGAGGCCCGCATCATCCTGGTCGACTACCGCCGCAGCCTGATGGACCTGCCGGAAACCGACCACCGCATCGGGTACGGCATCCAGGCCGCGAAGACCCTCGAGCTGATGGAATCCGTGGCGGGTTACATGGAACGCCGCCTGCCCGGCCCCGATGTCACCGCCCAGCAGCTGCGCGAACGTTCCTGGTGGAACGGGCCCGAGCTGTTCGTCCTGGTCGACGACTACGACCTGGTCGCCTCCGGCCCGCGGAATCCCCTCGAACCCATCCTGGAATACCTCCCCCAGGCCCGCGACGTCGGTCTGCACCTCGTCCTCACCCGCCGGGCCGGTGGCGCGGGGCGTGCGCTGTACGACCCGGTCATCCAGCGGCTGCGCGAGCTCTCCTCACCGGGCCTCGTCATGAGCGGCCCCTCGGACGAAGGCACCCTCATCGGGCCCATCAAACCCGTCCCAATGCCCGCGGGCCGTGGGCGACTGATGACCCGACGTGAGGGCGTTCGACTGGTGCAGTTGCTGCATCAACCGCCGTACTGAGCCGTCGCACGAGCCGGACGCACCCCCGGTGCGATCCGCATCGACCGACCCCAGCGACAACTCGCGGATTCGGAGTAATCTGCCTCCCATCGACCGTCCATCATCAGAATGGCCCGCCGTCCTGTGAGCGCTGTGAGCGAAGCACTGACTACGTCCCGCCCCGCCAGGCGCGACGCTGCCGAGCCCCACCCGGCGTGCGGTGGTGCCCGTTGGTGAGAACCCTCTGCGCGCGGCTCGCCGCTGCCGGTCTAGCCGCTGGCTTGAGCGCTACCCCCGCCCTTGGCTTCCCCACCCCTGCCCTGGCCGTTCCGTCCGCGTCCACCGCTGGCTCGTCATCAGCCTTGGCATTTCCCTCGGCGGGCGCTGGCGGGCTTGCCGGGCCGTTGGCCGCGCAGGTCGGGCGTGCCGGGCCGTTGGCCGCGCCGATTCAGGGCGATTCGATTCGCAACGAGCAGTGGCATCTCAAGACCCTGAACGTCGCCGACGCGTGGACCTATTCGTCCGGCGAGGGGGTGACCGTCGCGGTCATCGACTCGGGCGTCGACCAGACCCACCCGGACCTGCAGGGCCAGGTCCTCAAGGGTCTCGACCTGGTGGACGAGAACGGCGACGGCGACACCGACCTGGTCGGCCACGGCACCACCGTCTCGGCCCTGATCGCCGGCCGCGGCGACGACACCAACGGCGTGGTCGGCATCGCCCCCAAAGCGAAAATCTTGCCCGTCCGCGTCCTGGACCGAGAAAACCGCTACGACGACGCGATGATCGTGGCTAAGGGAGTCCGCTGGGCCGTCGACAACGGCGCGCGGGTCATCAACCTTTCCCTGGGCGGCAACGGCAGCAGTCCAGCCCTAGCCGCAGCCCTCGATTACGCGTTCGCCAAGGACGTTGTCGTCGTCGCCTGCACTGGCAACGCGAGCGCCTCGACCAGCTCCGGAGTCTGGTATCCCGCCCGCGAACCGGGCGTCATCGCGGTCGCGGGCATGGAAAAGGACGGCGACGTCCTCTGGAGCGGCTCGATCACCGGCCGGGAAACCGTCGTCACCGCTCCCGCCACCCAGCTCGTCGGCGCCCGCCCGGGCGGCTACTGGCAAGTCCAGGGCACCAGTTTTGCCGCACCCATGGTGGCCGGCACGGCCGCCCTGATCCGCGCCCGCTGGCCCACCATGTCCGCGGGCGAGGTGGTCAACCGCATCATCAAGACCGCCCGCGACCGCGGCGAGGCGGGCCGTGACGCCGACTACGGCTACGGCCTGGTCGACCCGGCCGCGGCATTGACCACCGAGCTGCCCACGGTCACCCGCAACCCCCTGGACACGACGGCTTCGCCGGGGATCGCCCGCTTTGGCAGCGCCCCGGTCCCGGGCCAGGCCCAATCCGCCCCCAACAACACCACGGCCACCGCCCCGGGCGACCCAGCCCCGGGCGCCAACGCAGGCACCGCGATGACCGCCGCAACGTCCGGCACGGCCGAGGAATCCCGCGGCTGGTGGGCAGCCGTCTCCCTGTTCCTCGCCTCCCTCGTGGCCGCGGCCTGGACTATTCGCCGCTTCGCCGGCCTGGCCTAACCACCTGACACGCCTCAACCGAACCAGCACCCGGGCCGACCCCGGCCGCGTGGCTCCTCAGGTCCTACTGCTCTGCCCAAGCCCGATAGGTGGTTTCTCCTACCCGGACGAGAGAGGATGGCTGACATGGCTGACCTGGAAGCACTGGAACGGCGAATCGCCGCAATCGAGGAACGCCTCGAAATGGAGGCTGGGCTCCGCGCGAGCGGTGACCGCGACCTCGCCGGCATGGCCCAGACACTGCGCGCCCAGCAGCACACCATCCAGGCGCTCGCCATCACGCAGTCGCAACACAACGAGAAGCTCGATCACCACAACGAGAAGCTCGATCAGCAAAATGAGCGCCTGGATCGGCACGAAGCATCGCTGAGCGCGGCGCACGGCAAGCTCGACCAGATCATCGCCCTCCTCGGCCAGCTGACCGAGGAGGAGGACGGCGGCCGGTCCCACGGCTAGAGCCACTCCGCGGGCAGCAAGCCGCCCGCCCCTCGGGCGCAACCCGGACGTTCTATCGAGTCGGCGCGGTTCAGGTTGCAGGCCCGTGGGGGCAGATGGAGGTGGCTGGGTCAGGCGCAGTCGCCGGTTTTGACGCCTCGGGTGCGTTCGATGCCGAGTTGGGCGGTGCCGGCTGCCTCGGCGGCGGTGAGGGCGAATCCGACGTTACGGTCGTCTGCGGCCGCGGCGAAGATGACGCCGAGGACGTCGCCGTTGGGGGCGATGAGGGGGCCGCCGGAGTTGCCGCTCTGCACGAGGGCGCGAATCGTGTAGATCTCGCGGGTCACGTTGCCCGAGTCGTAGATGTCCGGTCCGGTGATGTTGCTGACCTCGCGCACCCGGGCGCCCTGCGCGTTGTACGGCCCGTCGAGCGGGAACCCCAGCACGATCGCGTTGGCGCCGATGCCCGCGGGCTTCCTGACGAACGGCATGACCGGCGCTTTGAGACCTGGGACGTAGAGGACGGCGAGGTCACGGTCGGGGTCGTACACCACCACTTTGCCGTCGAGGCGGCCGTCCTGGGTTTCCACTTCGATGTCGCGGGTGCCTGCCACCACGTGGGCGTTGGTCATGATGCGCTCGTCGGCGTAGACGAAGCCGGAGCCTTCGATGCGGCGGGAGCAGCTGGGGGCCGTACCCAGGACTTTGATGACCGACTTGCGCGAGTTGACCACGACCTGGCTTTTCGCCAGCGCCGGGTCGGGGGGTGCCACCTCGCGGGCGTTGGTGCGGGTCAGGTTGCCGAGGACGTCGGGGAAGCCGTTGGTGTTGAGCGATTCGCTGAGTCCGGCCGACAGCGCTTGGGCCTGGTTCGGCATGATTTCGTTGATGCCGTTGAGGATGGTGCTGCTGCGGACCTGCTTGTTGATCGCCGGGAAGGGCGTCGAGCCGAGCGGCACCGCGATGAGCCAGGCGACTAGCAGCACGGCGACCAGCGACACCACCGCGCCGCCAGCGTCGTCGAGGCGTTGCAGCGGGGGGCTCTCGATGGCCCGTCGCACCTTGGTGCCGAGCCAGCCGGCCAGGGTTTGCCCGAGCACGGCCAGGGCGAAGATCGTCACGAGCGAGACGACCAACCGGACCGTGCCGTCGGCGAACTGGTTGGCGATCAGCGGACCGATCTGGAGGCCGATCAGGACGCCGCTGAAGAAGCCGCCGAAGGACAGCGCCCCGATGACGAAACCCTGCCGGTAGCCGCTGATCGCGAAGACCAGCATGAGCAGGATCAGGATTCCATCGACCACAAGCACTCGCTCAAGTTAGAAGTGACGGTCACGAAACCACCTCGTCCGGGGTGGCGACCGCCGACGCGTCGGCGACCGGTGCGGAACCGTTGGGTACTGGTGGTGGGTCGGGCAGTGCTGAGTCGGGCAGTGGTGTGGGCGGCGGCGTGGGGTCCGGTAGTTCCATGATGCGGCCTGGATGCCAGGGCCGGCTCCAGCCAGCCATGTCGAGTAGCGCGGCGATGACGGCGGCCGTGAAGCCCCACACGAGCATGTCGCGCACCTGGAAGGCCGGTCCGATCCAGCCGGTCGGGTGGCGTACCCGGATCCGGTTGGCGGGGTCGACCAGCTCGGCGATCGGCAGCCGGGCGACGTGCGCGACCTCCGCGGGGTCGCACGATTGCACCGGGTGCGGGGCGTGCCACCAGGCCAGGACGGGAGTGACCACGAAGCCGCTCACCGGAATGTAGAGCTCGGGCAGCGTGGTGAGCACGGTGGCTGTTGTCGGGTCGAGGCCGACCTCTTCGTTGGCCTCGCGCAGGGCGGTGGCCGCGGCGTCGCGGTCACCCGGGTCGGCGGCGCCACCGGGGAAGGCCGGCTGGCCGGCATGGTTGCGCATGGTCGCGGCTCGTTGCAGGACCAGCAGGTCCGGCTGACCGGACCGATCTTCGCCGAGCAGGACGAGCACCGCGCTCGGTCGCGCGCCACCGGCCGGCGGCCGCAAAGTCGTGAAGTCTTCGGTACGCGCCGCGGCAACCCGCGTCAGCAACGGCTCCCACCACCCCGGCAACCCTGCAGGCCGAGCGGAAGGGTTGCCCGGCAGCTCTGGGCCTCCACGAGAAAGGCCGTCCGGCAGCGCTGAGTGCCCGGTGGGAAGGTCGTCCGGCGACTCGTCGGATCGGGTCTCTGCCGGCCTCATCCGGTCACCGTCACGCCGGTGTGGGTCTGCACGAGCGCTCCCAGGGCGGGCTTGTCGAGCGCTCTGCCCGTGTAGACGAAGCGTTTCCCCGAGGCGTCGAGGAACACCGTGACCGGCAGGGTCATCCGGCCGAGCGCCCCGAGCAGCTTCTGCTCCCGGTCGAACAGCGTCGCCATCCGGATTCCGCGCCCGGCGGCGAAGGATGCCCCGGCCTCGCGGTCGTCCCTGGTGTCCACGCCGATCACCTGAAGCCGGCCGGTGGTGGCATCAGCGAGCTCCTGCATCACCGGCAGCTCCTCGCGGCACGGCCCGCACCAGGAGCCCCAAAGGTTGATGACCGCGGGCCCACGCAGGTCGAGCAGCCGGACCTGCGTGTCCCCCGTGAAACAGGGCAGGGTGAGGTCCGGCAGATCAGGCGGCAAAGCGGCAACGGCGGGACTCGGCGACGACCCAACAAGAGGGCCCGGCGTGGAGGCGGCTGCGGCAGCGGGCGCGGTGAGGGTTGCGCAGTCGGCGAAGGGCGACGGGACCGGGTCTTGCCTCGCCACCGTGCCGCCGGCGCCCGGGCTCGAGGCCGTGCACGCGGCGAGCAGCGCCACCAGCGGTGGTGTCAGCCACCTGGCGGGTCCCCACCGGGCGGGGGCACGCTGCATCGCGAGAGGTCCCGCTGCACTGCTCACGGGGCCTCCGGCGTGGCGACCGCCGCGGCGGGAACCAGGTCGGGCTCGACCCCGGCTTGGACGGCCAGCTCGCGGGCCCGCGGCCCCTTCAGGAGCTTGGCCGCCGGGGCTGCCTCGGTGGGTCCCGTGCCGTACGACGGGCACATGGCGGTCAGGGTGCAGGCTCCGCAGGCGGGTTTGCGCGCGTGGCAGACGCGGCGTCCGTGGAAGATGATGCGGTGCGACAGCATGGTCCAGTCGCGTTTCTCGATCAGGTCGGCGACCAGGAATTCGATCTTGACCGGGTCTTCCTCGTCGACCCAGCCGAAGCGGTTGACCAGGCGGCGGAAGTGGGTGTCGACGGTGATGCCGGGGACGCCGAAGGCGTTGCCGAGGATGACGTTTGCGGTCTTGCGGCCGATGCCGGGCAGGGCGACCAGGTCGGCTAGCCGTCCGGGCAGTTCGCCGCCGTACCGGTCGACGAGGGCCTGGCCGAGCTTGATGAGGGAGTCGGTCTTGGCGCGGAAGAAGCCGGTCGGGCGCAGGATCTCTTCGAGCTGACCTCGGTCCGCAGCGGCGTAGTCGGCCGCGGTGAGGTACCGATTGAAGACGTGCGGGGTGACCTCGTTGACCTTTTTGTCCGTGCATTGGGCCGACAGGATCGTCGCGACGGCGAGCTGCAGCGGGGTGTCGAAGTCGAGTTCGCAGTGCGCGTCGGGGTGGGTCTCGGCGAGCAGCCGGGCGGTCTTGCGGGCGCGCCGCTTGAGCCCGATGGGCGTCTCCCCCGCGAACCGCCGAGCAGACCGGGCCAGCACAGCACCAGCACCACCCGCCGGCGCCGACCGGCTGGGCGCGGCAGGTGTGGTGGCGGCTGCGGGCGCGGCGACGGGGGGACGGGTCACGGGTGCAAGAGTACGTCGGGCCTCCGACATTCCCTGCCCGCGAAAAGACCACGAAATCCCTACAAATGGGCGGTTGCCCGGCCAGACTCCCTCGAATTCCCGCTGGACCCGCGATCCGTCATCGACCGAGACGCTAGCGTCAGGTAACGCACTGTGACGACCCGCCGAACGGCGGAGCCACGCTCACCGAGAGCGACGGTTCCGCCCGTCCGGTGCGGCAGGAATGGTTACGCTACGAGATCCATATCGAGGGGTGGCCGCCCGTTTGCGGGCCGCGTACGCCTAGACTGAACGTGCGCGGCGAAGCGCGTATTCGGAGGTACAACGATGGATGAGGTACTGGCTCGCAGCGGGATCTTCCAGGGCGTTGACCCGGAGGCTGCCGAGGCGCTCGCCAAGGAGATGGAGACGATCGAGTACCGCAAGGGCGACATCGTCTTCAATGAGGGCGAGGCGGGCGACAGCCTTTACATCGTTCTCTCCGGGAAGATCAAGCTCGGCCGCCGGGCCGCGGACGGCCGGCAGAACCTTGTCTCGATCATGGGGCCGTCGGACATGCTCGGCGAGCTGTCCCTGTTCGACCCGGGACCACGGACGGCTACCGCAACGGCGGTCACCGACACCCGGCTGGCCCGGCTGAAGAAGTCGTCCCTGCGCCCCTGGCTGAACAACCGGCCGGAGATCGCCGAGCAGCTGCTGCGGGTGCTGGCGCGCAGGCTGCGTCGGACGAACGACGCGCTGGCCGACCTGATCTTCACGGATGTCCCGGGCCGGGTGGCGAAGAACCTGCTCCAGATGGCGGGCCGGTTCGGCACCCGGGACGGCGGCGTCCTGCGGGTGACGCACGACCTGACCCAGGAGGAGCTGGCGCAGCTCGTCGGCGCCTCGCGGGAGACGGTGAACAAGGCGCTGGCCGATTTCGCGTCCCGGGCCTGGCTGCGGCTCGACGGCAAGAGTGTGATCATCCTGGACCCGGAGCGCCTGGCTCGCCGGGCCCGCGTCTAAGGACCACACAGCACTACCTGGAAGTACGGAAGGGGTCGCCCCGTCGGGCGACCCCTTTCGCATGTCCGAATAACGGACATAATGCCGCACAATCTCCGATTACCCACCTGATCAGGGGACAGAACCCGCCCGCCAAGATCCGTGTCGCCACCGGTAAGCCGCTCGTTGTGGAGGTGGTCGAGAGGCACTACGACGGTTCGAGAGGGCGCGGCTTTGAACGAGGTGGCGGGCGTGCAGCGCAGCGGGGTGACGACGTGACCGTGCTGGACACCGCGATCGACCCGCGCACCCCCGCCTATCTGGCTCATCGCAGCGCGATGCTGGAACGGCTCGCCGAGCTGGAGCTCGCGCTGGAGGCAGCCCGGGCCGGTGGCGGCGAGAAGTGGGTGACCCGGCATCACGCCCGGGGCAAGCTGCTGCCGCGGGAGCGGGTCGAGATGCTGCTCGATCAGGACAGCCCGTTCCTGGAGCTGTCGCCGGTGGCCGCGTGGGGCTCGGAGTTTCCGGTGGGTGCCAGCGTGGTGACCGGCATCGGGGTCGTCGAGGGCGTCGAGTGCGTGGTGATCGCCAACGACCCGACCGTCGACGGCGGCGCCGTGAACCCGTACACGGTGGAGAAGATCCGTCGGGCCGCGCGGATCGCGTCGGTGAACCGGCTGCCGTTGGTTAACCTGGTCGAGTCGACCGGGGCGGCCGCGCCCGCGGGACCGCCGCCGGGCGGGGCCATCGCCCGTGATCTGAGCCAGCTGACCGCCGACCGGGTGCCCACGGTGTGCGTGGTCTTCGGCGCCACGACCGGCGACGCGGCCTACCTGCCGGCGCTGTCCGACTACACGATCATGGTGCGCGGGCACGCCAAGATGCTGACGATCCACCCGCAGCCGGTCCGGGCCTCGAGTGCGAACGGCCGGCCCGCCCCCGAGGTACGCAGCGCGCCCACCGTCCCCGCCGGCGTGACCGGCCCGGCCGACCAGCTGGCCGAGGACGAGCGCGACGGGCTGCGCCTGGCCCGGCAGTGCGTACGCCGCTTCAACTGGCGCAAGCGCGGACCGGCCCCCCGCAACTTCCCGCCGGACCCGCCCAAGTACGACGCCGAGGACCTGCTGACCATGGCGGGTACGGAATCAGTCCCGCCGTTCGACCCGCGCGAGGTGCTGGCCCGGATCCTCGACGGCAGCGACTTCGACGAGTTCAAGCCCGCCACCGGCACCGGGCTGGTGACCGGCTGGGGCGAACTGCACGGCTATCCGATCGGTGTGGTCGCCAATCTCGGCCAGGCGTTCTCCCCCGCCGAGACGCAGAAGGCCGTGCACTTCATCCAGCTCGCCAACGCGACCGCCACGTCGCTGCTGTTCGTGCAATACACCGGGGTGCCCACGTCCGAGCCCCACGAGGCAGCGGACGTACGCCACGGCGCTCCCCTGGTCCACGCGGTCGCCAAGTCGACCGTGCCGCACCTGACGCTGATGATCGGCGCGACCCCCGCCGAGGAGGCCGGGGGCGTGTACGGCCGCGCGTACGAACCACGTTTCCTGTTCAGCTGGCCCGTCGAACGGCCGGCGGAGGGGCCGCTCGGAAAGCTCCCGGATGACGGGGTCATCGACCCGCGGGACACCCGTACGGTTCTCGGACTCTGCCTGTCCGCGGTGCACAGCGCGGCCGTCGAAGGTGCCGAGCACATCGGCGTCTTCCGGCCCTGACGCGATTTTCGAAAGGTAGAGCAGAGCAGTGATCCGACGTCTTCTGGTGGCCGACCGTGGGGAGATCGCCCGCCGGGTCTTCGCCACGTGCCGCCTGGTCGGCATCGAGACGGTCGCCGTCTACTCCGATGCCGACTCCGACGCGCCGCATGTCACGGAGGCGGACTACGCGGTCCGGCTCACCGGTGGTACGCCGGCGTCGACGTACCTGCGTGGTGATCTCGTCATCGCGGCGGCGAAGCGGGCCGGAGCGAACGCCATCCATCCCGGTAACGGGGTGCTGGCCGAGGATCCGGAGTTCGCGGCCGAGGTGGCGGACGCGGGGATGATCTGGGTGGGTGCGCCGGCGAAGACGCTGGGCGTGCTGCACAGCAAGATCGAGACGAAGGGTGTGGTCGCGGAGGCCGGGGTGCCGGTGCTGCCGACGTACACCGATCCGCAGGCGGTCGAGGACTTCCCGGTGCTGATCAAGCCGTCCGGCGGCAACGGCGGCGCGGGCATGCGGGTCGTTCGGGACCCGGTGACGCTGGCTGAGGCGGTCGCGTCGACGCGGCAGGAGACCGGCGACGAGGTGTTCTGCGAGCCGTACCTGGAGAACGTGCGGCACATCGAGGTGCCGATCATCGCGGACGCGCACGGTGCGGTGGTGCCGTTCGGCGAGCGGGAGTGTTCGGTCCAGCGCCGCTACCAGAAGATCATCGAGGAGACGCCGTCACCGGCGGTCGACCCCGCGCTGCGCGAGCAGCTCTGCCGGGCGGCGATCATCGCGGTCCGGTCCATCGGGTACGTGGGCGCGGGCGCCGTCGAGTTCCTGCTGGAGGAGGACGGCGACTTCTGGTTCGTCGAGCTGACGCCGAGCCTGCAGGTCGAGCACGCGGTGACCGAGTGCGTCTCCGGTTACGACCTCGTTCGTCTACAACTGCTGGTCGCCGAGGGCGGCAACCTGCCGATGCCCGGGCCGCCGCCGATCCGCGGGCACGCGATCGAGGTGCGCATCTGCGCGGAGGACCCGGCGTACGCGTGGCTGCCCGCAACGGGCACCCTGCACCGGTTCAAGGTGCCGGATGTGGCGGGCTCGTTCCGGCCGCTGCCCCAGCCGGGCTTGCGCCTGGATGCGGGTGCGGTGGACGGTTCGGTGGTCGGCGGCCAGCAGGATTCGATGCTCGCCAAGCTGATCGCCTGGGCGCCCACCCGGCAGGAGGCCGCGCGGATGTTGGCGTCGGCGTTGACCCGTACGGAATTGCACGGGGTGGTCTCGAACCGCGACTTGCTCGTCCGGGTGCTGCGGCACGGGGCTTTCCGCGCCGGAGACGTGGACACCGGCTTCCTCGACCAGCACCCGGAAGTTTTCGCGCCGCTGCTGTCGTCGGTGGACGCCGTACGCATCTCGTGTCTCGCTGCCGCCTTGGCCGGCGCCGCCGCTCGGCGCACGGCCGCCCCAGTGCTGCGGTCCTTGCCTTCGGGCTGGCGCAACGTGCCGTCCGGTTCGCAGACTGCCGTGTATGACGGCCCGGCTGGTCCGGTCGAGGTCGGCTACCGGATGAACCGGCACGGCGAGCTGGCGGGCTGGTGGGTGCGGGCGGTGGATCCGGAGGAGCTGGACCTGGCTGGCCTGGGTCAGGCGCCGACGTTGGACGACCACCCGCCGACGGTCGTGGTGCACGCCGACGGTTCCCGGGTGGACCTCGACGTCAACGGCATCCGGCTGACCCTCAAGGTGCACCGGGTCGGCGAGGTCTCGTACGTGGACAGCCCCGAGGGTTCGGTCGCCCTGCGCGAGCTGTCCCGTTTCCCGCTGCCGGCCCCGGAGGCTACCGAGGGTTCGTTGATCGCGCCGCTGCCCGGGGCGGTTCGCCGGGTGCTCGTCGTGCCGGGCCAGCGCGTCCGTGCAGGCGAGCTCCTGCTCACCCTGGAAGCGATGAAGCTGGAGCATCCGGTGCATGCGCCCTCCGCGGGCGTCGTGGCTTCCCTGCCGGTGCACCCCGGCGCCGAGGTCGACACCGGGGAACTGTTGGCGGTGCTGGACCCCGAGTAGGCGGGTCAGCCGCGGGCGAGCACCGGGCCGTGCAGCTGGTCGGCGCCTTGGCCGGCCAGGCAGCGGAAGGTCCGGTCGCTGCCGGTGGGCGGCAGCACCGACAGCGCCCACTGGTTGCTGTCGGTGCGGGTGGTGGTGCGCTGGAACATCGAGCGGCTGCACACGCGGACCACGCCGGGGTGGGTGGTGACGGCGTCCTGGTCCCGGGGGTCCACATGCGACGGCAGGGAGCCGACCGCGAAGACCTCCCAGCTGTGCCGGCGGTCGCAGGACACCTCCCGGGCCACCAGCGGCGCCTTGTCGCGCAGGCGGTAACACTCCAGCTCACCCGGGCAGTGCGTGCGGTTGCCGAGGCAGCCCGGCAGGTGCGAGATCGCGGTCGGCAGGGCGGACACGGCCGGGGCGGCGAACCGGGAGGCCATCGAGCGTACGGCCGGGGCCTGGGACGACGCGAGCAGTGCGCCGCCCATCGACGCGCCGATCAGCAGGGACACTCCGAAGCCGCCGAACAGCCAGCGGCGCTTGCTGCGCTTGGGGTTCTCGGTGTGGACGGTCGGGGTCTCGTCGGCGGTGTCCCGGGTGGGTGTGACCGGCGGAAGCGGGCGCGGCTGCGGGGTCGGGTGGATCGGCCGCGGCGCAGGCGGCACGAACGTCGACGACCGGTAGACGTTGGGCTCGCTGTTGCCCGCAGGATGCAGTCGCAGCCCGGCCAGCATCTCGCGGAGCTGCTCGGCGGTGGGCCGGTCGCCCGGGTCGTTCGCCATGCCGTAGCGCAGCACCTCCATGAGCGTGTGCGGCACGTCGGGCAGGTCGGGGATCGGCTGGTGGAAGAGGTCCATCAGGGTGATCAGGCTGGGGCTGCGGTCGGTTTCCCAGCGCGGTGGGCGGCCGCGCATGACGGCGTAGAGGGTGGCGCACAGCGCGTAGACGTCGACGGCGCCTGAGGGGTCGGCGTGCGAGAACATCTCCGGCGGCGCGTAGGCCGGGGTCAGCACCTCGAGGGTCACCGACGAATCCCGCATTTCACCCAGGACGGCCAGGCCGAAGTCAGCGAGCACGGCCGGGTTGAAGTGCGAATACAGGATGTTGGCGGGCTTGACGTCGCGGTGCAGGACGCCGTTGGCGTGCGAGTGCACGAGGGCGTCGGCGATCTTCACCCCCAGGTCGCGGGCCTCCACCGGGCCGAGCGGAGAGATGCGCATGCGATCCAGGTACGACCCGTCGCACAGCTCCATGATCAGGTACGGGTGCTGGTCCACCGTGACGCCGACGTCGAAGAGGTCCACGACGTGCGGGTGTGACGACATCCGCCCGGCAGCTTTCGCCTCGCGGAGAAACCGGGCCTGGTCCCGCGGATTGTCGAGGGTCCGGTTTTCCACCTTGATGGCAACCTCGCGACCGACCGAGTCCTGTGTCGCACGGTAAACGGTTGCGTACCCTCCGCGAGCCATGACGGTTAAGCCGGACATACCTGGCACGTAGGGCACGGGCAGGCGGCCAGGCGGGGTATCCGTCACGGCTATGAAAATACGCGACCGGGGTGCCGGATCATCCCGGCACGTCAGACGCGTACGCGACAGATTCCGCCGGCTCCACGTTGGAGTGTGCCAACGCGTCCCGAAGATCCTCTGCTACCACGCGTTCGCTGACCTGTTCGGTGGCGTGCGCCAGCCGTACGGCTTCTTCCGCGGCGGCTTGCGCGCCGGGCATGTCGCCGGCCGCCGCGAGCACCCTGGCCTGCACCATCGCCGTCACCACACCGCTGCGGACATCCTCGGCGGGGATCTGGTGCGCCCGGCTGATCCACGTGCCCGCCTCGCCCACCCGGCCGTCGGCCAGCAGCGCCGACGCGTACGACGCCAGGGCGTGCCGCCGGGAGAACAGCAGCGAACCACTGGTGTCGCTGGCGATCGGCGCGAGCAGGCCGATCGCCGTACCGGGGTCGCCCGACCGGAGCCGGGCCTCGGCCAGCAGCACCCGCGGTCCGACCTGTGCGGGTGCGAGCGGATTGTGCGGTTCCACCGCGGTCATGACCCGCCGCGCGTCGGCCTCGGCCGCCTCGACATCGCGCCGCTGCAACGCCACGAAACCGCGCAGCGTTCCGGCCATGCCGAGCAGCAGCGGATGGCCGGTCCGCCCGGCGAACTCCAGCGCATCGGTCAACAGGTCGTCGGCGTGCTCGAACTCGCCGAGCCCGCGGGCGATGCCGCCCCGGACGACGAGCGCGAGACCGCGGCCCCAATCGTCCGAAACCTTGTCGAAGTCCCGGTAGGCCCGACGCGCCTCGCCGTCCGCCTCCGCAAGATCGCCCAGCTCGGCGGCCGCGTACGACTCGACCGCCCGCAGCGTGCCCACCGCCCAGCCCTCACCGACCCGGTCGCCGAACGGCAGGAAGATCCGGGCCAGCCGCCGCGACTCCTGCAGGCGGCCGGCCAGCAGCCGTGCGAATGCAGTCGTGCCGCGCAGCCAGGAGCGGCCCACCGGATCGCCCAGCTCGGCGAAGAGCCGCGCGGCCCGGCCCAGCACCGCGTCCGTACCCGGGAAGTCACCGCGGGTCGTCGTCACCCAGGCCAGGTTCTGCAGCGCCCACGCCTGCCCGTGCCGGTCCCCCGCAGCCAACGTCACCTGGTACGCGGCGGCGAACCGGCTGCTCGCCTGACTGAGCCGCCCAGCCAGGAAGTCAGCCATACCCAGCCGGCGCATCGCGTTGGCGCGCTCCGGGGCCAGATCGGCGTCGGTGGCTACTTCGAGGGCCTCCTGCCAGGCAGCGACCGCCTTCGGTACATTCCCCATCGCCTCGCGCGCCCGGCCCACCACCAGCAACGCCTCAGCCCGGCACAACGGCTCGTCCGCGGCCGTCCCGGCGATCTGCTCGCCGCAACGCAGCGCCTCCTCGGCACGGCCCAGGCGCAACAGTGCCCGCGCGTGCACGAGCTGGTCCGAGTGCGGCAGGCCATCCTTGGCGAGGACAGCGGCCCGTTCCGCGTACGCGATCGACGCGGCCGGCTCGATGTTCGCCAACGCCCGGCGCGCCAGCCGCCCCAACGCCGTCACGCCCAGCGGCGCCACGTCCCGCACGCTGGCCTCCGGGCGCAGACGCACGGCATCGGCCAGCTGCATCGCACACTCGGCGTGGGTAGCCACGAAGGCATCCCGCTCGTTCTCGCCCAGGCTCAGCCGCGAAGCGCCGTCGTAGCCGAGGCGGTCGATCGTCTCCGGTGCCGCCCAGCGGGCCAGGAACGCGTGCCGGTCGGCCAGGTCGGCTTTACCGATGCCCGCGTACGCCGCTTCGCGCATGAGGGGGGTGGTGAACGCGTACCCGCCGCGGACCCGGTGCAGCATGCGGCGTTGCAGCAGCTCGTCGACCGCGCGTTCGAGCTCGACCGCGGCGACCGCGCCCGGCCGGGCGTCCCCCGGCGAGCGGCGGCTGCGCAGCGCCTCGACCACGCCGGTCGGCACGGTGTCACCGACCACCGCGGCGTCGCGCAGCACCGACCGCGGCTCGGTCGGCAGCGCATCGATGCGCGCGGCAAGCACGGCGGCCAGGTCACGGGACAGCAGCCGGCTGCCCATCGCCCCACCGGCGAGCTGCCATTTCCCGGCGGCGTTCGCCCCGACCGCGGGGGTCAGCGCACCGCGTTCCATCAACAGCGTGACCAGCTCGGCCAGGTAAAAAGCGTTGCCCTGCGCGGTGGCTAGCAATCGGTCCGCATCCGCCTGCGGCAGTTTGCCACCATTCAGGTACGACGTGAGCAGCCGGGACGCATCCGCTCCGCGCAACGGCGGCAACGTGTGGATCTCGGCATCGGCGAGCCGGGTCAGCGCACCCGCCGTACGGACCAGCTCCGGGCGGCCCAGCAGCAGCATCACGACCGGACCGTCCAGGCGGGACAGCACGCCGCCGAGCGCGTCGATGGTCTCGGAGGTGGCATCGTGCAGGTCGTCGACGATGACGACGAGCGGCGTCTCCCGGGCCAGAGCGGTCAGCAGTCCGGCGACGGCCACCGGGATCGTCTCGGAGTCGGGCTGGGCGCCACCGGTCGGCTGCCACTCGGCGACCGCGGCCGCACCGACCGGGTTGGCGGGCACCTCGCCGTACCCGAGGAGGGCCAGTAGGCGGTCGACGTCGATCCCGGCTGGCTCGCCGTCCCGGCTGAGCCGGGTGACGAGCTTGCGGAGCCGTTCCTCGACCACCGCGCGGCTCACCGTCGCGGCGACGTCCTTGGGCAGACCGACGGACTTGCGGACCAGGTCGGCCAGCGGCGCGAACCGGCGGCGCTCGCCGAACGCCCGGCATCTGGCCCGCAGCACCCGCGCGCCGGTGGCCGAGGCGAACCGCCCGGTCCCCACGTCGTAGCCGGCCGCGAGGCGTTTGACCTCACCCGCGAACCGGGTCTTGCCGATCCCCGCTTCCGCGGTCATCACCATCACCCGCGGGTTGCCGGAGTCGATGACCTCGGACAGCCGGCCAGCCACCCGGCCCAGCTCGGTCTCCCGGCCGACAAACGGCGCTTCGTCCCCCACACCCGACCGGGTGCCCGGCGCGTCATGCAGGCCCAGCAGCTCGTACGCCGGCACCGGCTCCCGCTTGCCCTTGAGCCGCAGCGCCCGCAGCTGCCGCCAAGAGGCGACGTGCCGGGTGCCGCCGGAGGTGCGAGCACCCGCGTAGACCGCGCCGACCGCGGCAGCGTCGGCCAGCCGGGCCGCGGTGTTCACCGTGTCGCCGATGACCGTGTATTCGATCGCCGCCTGAATGCCGGCAACAACCTCGCCCGTGTTCAGGCCGACGCGCAGGCCGAGCGGAGCACCGCCGCCGCGCTCGTCGTCCAGCACCCGGCGAACGGCGCGTTGCATGCTCAGCGCGGCCCGGACTGCGCGTTCGGCGTCGTCCTCGTGCGCCACGGGCGCCCCGAAGACCGCCATGATTCCGTCGCCGGTGAGTTTGTCGACGTGCCCGCCGAAGGTCTTGACCGCGCCGGCGAGCGCGGCCAGCACCCGGTCGGTCACCGCCCCGACCCGCTCCGGGTCCAGGTCCTCCGACCAGGAGGTGAAGTCGGAGAGGTCACCGAAGAGCACGGTCACGATGCGCCGCTCCGCCGCGGGCAGCGTGGCGGCAGCGGGCAGGGCGGCCCCGCAGTTGTGGCAGAAGCGGGCGCCAGGAACGGCCACGGTTCCGCACACGGGACAGGTCACAGCGGGTCCAACCCTTCCCGGGTGCGCTGCGATTCCCGCCGCAGGTAGTCGAGTTGGGCGCGCGCGGACCACTCCGCGGCGAACCGGACACCAGGGTCAATGTCGGGATAGACCACGTCGACGATCGCCTCAGGCGTCTCGGCGCCCGCGGCCAGCGCCGCCCGGACCTGGTCGAGGCGCTCCCGCCGGTGGGCCAGATAGGCCGCTGCGACCGCACCGCAGTCGGCCCGCACCGGGCCGTGCCCCGGCAACATCAGCTTCGGGTACGCCCGCAGCACCTCAAGACTCGCCAGGTAGGCACCCAGGTCGCCATCGGGCCACGCCACCACGGTCGTGCCCCGGCCCAGCAGGGTGTCGCCGGTGAACACGGCGTCCTCGACCACGAAACAGACCGAGTCGCCGGTGTGCCCGGGCGTCGCCACGACCTCGATGTCCAGCCCAGCGAGCTGCATCCGGGCGGGCAGCGGATCGCCGTGCTTCGGATCGGCGGCCAGGACGGGCACGCCGCCGAGCATCCGGGACAGCGTTTCGGCGCCCTCCACATGATCGTGGTGGCCGTGCGTGATGAGAATGGCGCTCAGTGGCCGGTGCTCGGCGATCGAGGCCAGGTGCCCCGCGTCGTCGGGACCCGGGTCGATCACCACGGCGTCCTCGGCATCCGGCGCCCGCAGCACCCACGTGTTGGTGCCGTCCAGGGTCATCGGACCCGCATTGGGCGCCAGCAGGGGCGTGACCCACTCCGGCAACCGCTCCACCTGCGACGACACAGACGCCACCCCCCAGCGCATGGTACGTCGCCCACGCCGCCGGGCCGAACACACGCAGTGCGACCGGCCCGGCACGCGAGTCGACCTCAGCCGGAGCTGCCCTCAGCAACGCCGGCTGTTCCGCCGATCTCGCTGCGTCAGGCGATCTCGGCGATGACTTCCACCTCGACGGGTGCGCCGAGCGGCAGCTCCGCCACACCGACCGCGCTGCGGGCGTGCTGCCCGATCTCCCCGAACACATCGCCGAAGAGCTGCGAGGCACCGTTGATCACGGCTGGCTGCCCGGTGAAGCCCGGAGCCGACGCCACGAACCCGGTCACCTTGACGATCTTCGTGACCCGGCCCAGCCCGACCAGCGCGTCGATCGCCGCGAGAGCGTTGAGTGCGCACTGCCGCGCCGCCGCGACCGCCTCTTCGGGGGTCACTTCAGCGCCGACCTTGCCGGTCTGCGGCAGCTTCCCGTCCACCATCGGCAACTGTCCCGACGTGAACACGTGGTTGCCCGACTGCACCGCCGGCACGTACGACGCCAGCGGCGGCACGACCGAGGGCAGGGTCAGGCCCAGCTCGGCCAGCTTCGCGTACGCGTCAGCACCGCTCACCGGGGTAGTCACTTCGCCCGCTTCATGTAAGCGACCAGCTGCTCCGGGTTAGGGCCGGGAACGACCTGTACCAGCTCCCAGCCGTCGTCGCCCCAGTTGTCGAGGATCTGCTTGGTCGCGTGGACCAGCAGCGGCACGGTTACGTACTCCCACTTCTGCATATCTTCCGCAGCTCCCTGAGATAGTCCGCTCGAGCCCGCCGGCCCGCACTTCGGCGACAGCCTAGCCAGGCGGCCGGAGCGGCCTCGCGGCCGACCGGATTCCATTACCCTGACGAGGGGGTGGTGCGACTCCTTGAAGCAGGTGAGAACAGGGGGCACGATGACGCGACCGTCGCCGGGCGATCCCGGGCGGACCTCGTCTCTTGCGGCTGCGGACATCCCCGACTTCTTCGGCCCCCGGCCGATGACCCCGCCGGAATGGCCGCCACCCGGTGCCTATCCGGGCGAGCCCGGCCATCCCACGATCCCGCCGCCCTTGGAGGCTCCGCCCGCGGTGTCGCCCACGAACTCCTTCGCCGGGCCGCCCACCGAGCCCGACGTCCCTGCGCCGTCCGCTGCCGAGCCGGTCATCGCGGGCTCCATGGCGATTCCGCCGGAGTGGCCGCCGCGGGAGCCCCAGACCGTCGAGACCGCGCAACCGGAGCCGGCGACCACGATCATCCCGGCGGTGGTCGGCTCGCCCAGCGAGGTGACGGCCGTTTTCGGCGCGCCGCTGGCCGCCGCGGACAGCGGGCACGGCGATGCGGTCGAGGGCGAGGTCGTGTGGCATCAGCCGCCACCCACCGAGCCGTTCCACGCCAAGCACGAGAAGCCCGGCGAATGGCGTACCCACCCGCCCGACCACCTGGCCTTCGAGCATTCGCCGCCGGCCGAGGTGCAGCCCGGGGTGCAGCACGACGAGCCAGCCGAGGCGATCCCGCTGAGCATGCTGCCGCACCCGTGGGAGGTGCCGTTCGACCCGCACCACACCGAGGTCGTCGACGAGGAAGCGCTGCCCAAGAAACGGCGTACCGGACTGTGGGTCACGCTGGCGCTGGTCGTCACGCTGCTGCTTTTCGGCGGCGGCACCGCGTCTGCGCTGCTGCTGTTGCAGAACGCGGACAGCGGCAAGGGCTCGCCCGACCCGGCGACGGCCGTCGACCGCTTCCTCAGCTCGGTCTACACCCAGCAGAACGTGAAGAACGCCGGCGACAACGTCTGCCGCGAGGCACGCGACGAGGGCGAGCTGCAGGAACGCATCGACCAGATCAAGGCGTACGCGACCGAGTACCAGGCACCGACCTATCAGTGGACCGCACCGGCCGTGTCGGGACAGGACGACGAACGGGCCACGGTGGCAGTCCAGCTGACCGTCATCACCGATGACGAGAAGAGCGCCGAGCAGCAGCTCACGTTCACCGTGATCCGCAAGACGGGGTGGCTGGTCTGCGAGGTCGCTGGCTGAGCTTCGCGACGCGCGTACGCTGAAGATCGTGGGGAGAAGCGATTGGCCCGCCCGGCTGCACGTGGTGACGGGCAAGGGCGGCACCGGTAAGACCACCGTGGCGGCGGCGCTGGCCCTGGGCCTGGCCGCTGAGGGCCACCGCACGCTGCTCGTGGAGGTGGAGGGCCGGCAGGGCATCGCCCAGCTGTTCGGCATCGACCCGCTGCCCTATGCGGAGCGTCGCATCGCGACGCCGCCGGACGCGCACGGTGAGGTCCGGGCGCTGGCGGTGGATCCCGAGGAAGCCCTCCTCGAGTACCTCGACATGTTCTACAAGCTCGGCGCCGCCGGGCGGGCGTTGCGCAAGATCGGTGCCATCGACTTCGCCACCACCATCGCACCCGGCCTGCGTGACGTGCTGCTGACCGGCAAGGTCAAGGAGGCGACCACCCGCTCGGCGGAGGGCCGCCGCGCCTATGACGCCGTGGTGCTGGACGCACCGCCGACCGGCCGGATCGGACGGTTCCTCAACGTCACCGCGGAGACCGCGAAGCTGGCGAAGATGGGGCCGATCAAGACGCAGAGCGATGGGGTCGCCTCACTGTTGCGCTCGCCGATCACCTCTGTGCACGTGGTCACACTGCTCGAGGAAATGCCGGTGCAGGAAACCTTGGACGCCATCGAGGAGCTGTCCGCCCTGACCATTCCGGTGGGCCGGATCATCGTGAACGGCGCCCGTTCACCGCTGCTCGCCGGCGCCCGGGTCACGAAGGCCGAGCTGAAGCGCGGGCTGGCCGCGGCCGGGCTGCCCGCCGACGCGGTGACGGTGGCCGGGCTGCACGCCGAGGCCAAAGCGCACCTGACCAGGCGCGAGCTGGAGGAGTCGCTGCGCGCCGAGCTGGCCGAGGCCGGACGCCCGGTGGTGGAGTTGCCGTTACTGGATGACGGAGTGGATCTCGGCGGGCTGAGCCGGCTCGCCGACGTCCTCATGAGTGTCTGACCCGCCTCCCACGAACGGCCGGATGGCTCTCCACGACAGCGCTCCACCCCGCGGCCCGGGCGTTCAGTGGTTAGGCTCGAATCGTGGCCGCTGATCAGACCGCCCCGCGCCTGGATGTCGACGCGCTGTTGGCGGACCCGACGACCCGCATCGTTGTCTGCTGTGGCGCCGGCGGCGTCGGCAAAACCACCACCGCCGCCGCGCTCGGGCTGCGCGCCGCCGAACGGCACGGCCGGCGCACGGTGGTGCTGACGATCGACCCGGCGCGCCGGCTGGCCCAGTCCATGGGGCTGACCGAGCTCGACAACACGCCGCGGCAGGTCAAGGGCATCGATACCGAGGCGACCGGCGGCGAACTGCACGCCATGATGCTCGACATGAAGCGCACCTTCGACGAGGTCGTGCAGGCGCACACCTCGCCGCAGCGTGCCACGGAGATCTTCGCGAACCCGTTCTATCAGGCCATGAGCTCGACCTTCTCCGGCACGCAGGAATACATGGCGATGGAGAAGCTGGGCCAGCTGCGGTCCCGCGACGAGTGGGACCTGATCGTGGTGGACACTCCGCCGTCGCGGTCCGCCCTCGACTTCCTGGACGCCCCGGCCCGGCTGTCCCGGTTCCTCGACGGTCGCATGCTGCGCATGCTGATGGCGCCGGCGCGCGGTGGGCGCAGCATGTTCAGCCTGGTCACCGCGTCGTTCGGGATCTTCTCGCGAGCGGTGCAGAAGATCCTCGGCGCCCAGTTGCTGACGGACCTGTCCGGCTTCGTCGCCGCCCTGGACTCCATGTTCGGCGGCTTCCGGCAGCGCGCCGATGAGACGTACCGAATCCTGCAGGACCCGCAGACCGCGTTCCTGCTCGTCGCGGCACCGGAGCGGGACGCGGTCCGGGAGGCCGCGTATTTCGCCGAACGGCTGGTCGCCGAGCGCATGCCGCTCGCCGGGCTGGTGCTCAATCGCACGCACCGCGCCGCGTTGGCCGGTGTGCCGCGCGCCGCGGCCGAGGCCGCGGCGAAAAAACTCGATGACCTGGGCGATCAGCCGACCACGGCCGACGCGCTGCGGGTGCATGCCGGGTTGCTCCGGCAAATCGACCGCGAAGTACGCGTCGCTGCGCAGTTCACCGACGCATTTCCGGCCGTGCCCACGGTGGCGGTAACGGCGCAGCCCGCCGACGTCCATGACGTCGACGGGCTGCGAACGATCGGTGAATCACTCACCGGAATCTAAATCAGCGGGTGGAGACGAGCACCTTGTCGGCGCCCTTCTCGCGCAGTGCGGCTTCGAACATCTTGCGCCAGCTCGCCACGTGCGGGTGCCGGCGCAAGAGTGCACGCCGCTCCCGTTCGGTCATGCCGCCCCACACTCCGAATTCGATCCGGTTGTCCAGTGCGTCGGCAAGGCATTCGTAGCGGACCGGGCAGCTTCGGCAGATTCTCTTCGCCACGTTCTGCTCGGCGCCCTGCACGAATAGCGCGTCAGGGTCGCCACTCTGACATGCCGCCATGCTGGGCCAGTCGCTGATCATCCCCATCTGTTCACGTCCCCCCTTGCAATTACCCCCTGACACCCCGCGCGCTCATGTCCCCCAAGCCGCGCAGGTGTCGTGCGATAGCTCGCCGGACCCATCATGCTCTGTAGTCGGGCGATTACGCAACGTTGTCCCTCAAATACGTATACCTCGGAAGTTCCGGGCATCCCTCGCCGACCGGACGGACGAAAAGTTGCCGGGATATCTCAGAAAACGGCACGCGCTGCCGATCGGCAGGGCAGAATCATTCTGGGCGAACCGTGACCAACTCGTCGCGTGGTAACGCCGCACTTTCGCGTACCCTGCTCGCGTGACCTCCTGGATGCGCAGACGCGATCACAACATCTTCACCAATGTCAGTTCGCTGCTGATCTGCGGCCTACTCGCCGGTGTCGTTGTCGCCGCCGCCGCATTCCCCGCCGTCGCGATGTCCGGATTAGCCGCGAAAGCGGGCGGTCAGACGTTCGCCAGTCTGCCCAGTGAGCTGAAAGCCGCCAGCGCCCCGCAAATCAGTCGCATCTTCGCGTCGGACGACAAGACGCAGATCTCGGTCTTCTACGACGAGTTCCGCAGTGACGTCCCACTCAAGGACATCTCGAAGTACATGCAGCAGGCGATTATCGCCGCGGAGGACCACTCTTTCTTCGACCACAACGGCGTCGACCTCAAGGGCGTCGCCCGGGCACTGGTGAGCAACAACAGCGGCAAGACCTCGCAGCAGGGCGCCTCCACCCTGACCATGCAGTACGTGCGCATGTCCCTGGCCTACTCGGCGACGAACCCCCAGGAGGTCGTCGACGCCACGAAGGACACGCCCAAACGCAAGATCACCGAGATGAAGTACGCCATGCAGGTCGAAAAGGAACTCTCCAAGGAGCAGATCCTCGAGAGCTACCTCAACCAGGCGCCCTTCGGCAACGGCTCGTACGGCGTCTTCGCCGCCAGCCAGGTCTACTTCAAGAAGAAGCCGAAAGACCTCACGATCGCCGAGTCCGCGCTGCTCGCCAGCATGGTGAAGGCGCCCACGGCGTTCAACCCGACCACCGCGAGCGGCCACCCGCAGGCGGTCGCCCGCCGCGACTACGTCGTGCAGGACATGCTCGAAATGCAGTACATCACTCCCGCAGAAGCCAAGAAGGCCACCGAAACCCCGGTCGCCAAGACGGTCCAGCGCGCGGGCAACGGCTGCGTATCCGTCGCGAAGAACCACTGGGGCTTCTTCTGCGACTACTTCTACCGCTGGTGGCTGAGCCGCGACGAGTTCGGCGCCACCACGTACGAGCGCGAGCGGCGGCTCAAGAGCGGCGGCTACCGCATCCGCACCTCCATGGACATCAAGGCGCAGGCCGCCGCGCGGGAGAACATCGCCGACCGGCTCGGCGAGAAGAACAAGAACGCCCTGCTGCTGGCCGGCATCCAGCCCGGGACCGGCAAGGTGCGCACGCTCGCCACCAACCGCCGCTTCAAGCTCGACGACCCGGCGAACCCGCAGAACAAGATCTCGTCAGACCCGGCCAAAGCCAAGAAGAAGATCCGCGGCACCTACCCCAACACCACGAACCCGCTGATGACCGGCGGCGGCGACATCACCGGCTACCAGGCCGGCTCGGTGTTCAAGATCTTCACCATCGTCGCGGCGCTGGAGAACGGCTACCCGCTCGCCTACTCCATCAACGCCCCGAAGAAATACCTCTCGAAGTACATCACCGAGCCTGGGCCCGCCACCTGCGGCAGGTACTACTGCCCCATGAACGCGAACCTCCGGGCCGGCGGCGTCCTCAACATGTGGAGCGCGTTCGGCCGGTCCACGAACACCTACTTCGTACCGCTCCAGGAACGGGTCGGTGCCGAGAAGGTCGTCAACGTCGCCAAACGCTTCGGCATCCAGTTCCGCGCCCAGTCGGACGCCAAATACGCCGCCACCGAGGAATCCGCCCACCAATGGGGCGCCTTCACCCTGGGCGTCTCCTCCTCGACCCCGCTGGACATGGCAAACGCGTACGCCACCCTCGCCGGCGACGGCATGTACTGCGATCCGACGCCAGTCGAGCAGATCACCGCGCAGAACGGCGACAAGCTCGACGTCGGCAAGCCGCACTGCGTCCGCGCCACCACCCCGGACGTGGCCCGCGCGGCCCTCGACGCCGCGCGCTGCCCGGTCGGCGACAGCCCGCAGACCGGCAGCTGCAACGGCTCCTCCACCGAGTCCCGGGCGTACAACACGATCCGGCACCCGATCTACGGCAAAACCGGCACCACCGACGGTTTCAAGACCACATCGCTGATCATCGGCAGCAGCACCCTGGCGCTCGCCGGCTACATGGTCAACCCGGACTACCAGAACCACCCCGACCGGATGGACCACGAGGTCGTCAACCCGGCCGTCTACCAAGCCATGGCGGACTACCTGAAGGGCACCCCGAAGGTCGAGTTCAAGAAGCCGGAAAGCCGCAAGCTCTCCATCGGCGACCAGCGCTCGATCCCGGACGTGACCTGTTCGACAGTCGCCGGCGCCCGCGCCCGGCTGGAAGGCTCCGGCTTCAGCGCCTCGATCGGCGTCGAGGTCGAATCCCGCTGTCCCAAGGGCACGGCCGCCGGCACCAACCCCAGCGGCCGCACCATCAAGGGCGGCTACGTCAGCATCGAAATCAGCAAGGGCAACGACAAGGACAAGCCCGGCGACGACGACGGTCCGCGTCGTCCGGGACGCCCCGGCCGCCGCTGACCCCGCACGCGGCGTTCTGACCTTCGCCCAGCCCGCACGCGGCGTTCTGACTTTCGCCCAGCCTGCGCGCGGCGTTGCTCGACGTCGCCCCGGGCCGCGGGCTGTGCTGGTCAGCTGAGCTGCTTGCGTACCTCCGCAGCTACCCGGCCGCCCTCGGCCCGGCCCGCCACCGCGGCCTGGGCGGCCTTCATAGCCGGGCCCATCTGGCCCTTGCTGGTAAAACCACCAGCGTCGAGCGCCCCCGCGACCAGCTCAGCGATCTCTTCGTCGCTAAGCTGCACCGGCAGATAACGGTCGAGGACACCGCCCTCAGCCTGCTCCCGGGCGGCCTGCTCGGTGCGCCCCGCACCCTCGAAAGCCGTCGCCGCCTCGCGCCGCTTCTTCGCCTCCTTGCCCAACACCGCAAGCACCTCGTCGTCGGAAAGCTCCCGCGCGGCATCCCCAGAAACCTCGGCCGTCCGGACGGCAGACAGCGCCATCCGCAGCGTGGCGGTAGTCAGCTCGTCGCGGCCCTTCATAGCGGCGCGCAGGTCATCGTTCAGGCGGTCCTTCAGCGTTCCCATGGACGGTCAAACTACTCTGGCCGTCATGCGTAAGCGCCCCGTTATTGCCCTGGCCGCCGCGATCACCGCCGTCGGCGGCGCCACGTTCGCCTATGCGTCGCTGGTCGAGCGCAACCTGTTCACGCTGCGTAGGTTCAGCGTCCCCGTGCTGGAACCGGACGCCGAACCGCTGCGCATCCTGCACCTGTCCGACCTGCACATGATGCCGAACCAGCACCGCAAGCAGGCCTGGGTGGCCGCACTCGCCGGCACCGACCCCGACCTCGTGGTGGTCACCGGCGACAACATGGCCTCCCCCGACGCGGTCCCCGGCGTCCTCCGCGCCCTCGAACCCCTCCTCGGCATTCCCGGCGCCTTCGTCTTCGGCTCCAACGACTACCGCGGCCCGGTCTGGAAGAACCCGCTGCAATACCTACTCCCGGAACGCGAATACGTCCAGGGCGTCGACCTGCCGACCGAAACGCTGCGACAGTCCCTCACCGACGCGGGCTGGGCCGACCTCAACAACGCCCGTACGGCCCTCAAGGCCGGCGGCCGCTCCATCGAACTCGTCGGCGTCGACGACCCGCACGTCGACCGCGACGACTACCCCGCCGTGGCCGGCGAAACCTCCCCCGGCGCCGACCTGCACCTCGGCGTCACCCACACCCCCGCCTCCCGGGTGCTGGATGCCATGGCAGCTGACGGCTTCGCGCTCATGCTGGCCGGCCACACCCACGGCGGCCAGGTCTGCGTCCCGGGCTACGGCGCCCTGACCACCAACTGCGACCTGCCGCAGTCGATGGCCAAGGGCCTGCACCGGTGGCCGGGCTCCGACTCCTGGCTGCACGTCTCGGCAGGACTCGGCACCCACCCGACGGCTCCGATCCGCTTCGCCTGCCGCCCCGAAGCCTCGATCCTGACGCTCATCCCCCGCTGAGCAGCCGGGCCTTCGCCTCTGACGCCGCGGCCCAGCCTCGGTTCTAGCGCCGCGGCCCAGCCTCGGTTCTGACGCCGCGGCCCAGCCTTGCCTCTGACGCCGCGGCCCAGCCTCGCCGCTGAGGTCGCCGGTTAGTGGAAGAACTTGAGGCCTACGACGCCGCTGATCACCAGCAGGAGGCACAGGAGGCGAGGCAGGCTGGTCGATTCACCGAGCGCGACCATGCCCACGAAGGCCGTACCCACCGCGCCGATGCCCACCCAGATCGCATAGCCGGTGCCGACCGGAATGGTCCGCAGCGCATAGCCGAGCCCCGCCATGCTCAGCACCAGCGCCACCGCGAACACGACGGTCGGCACCACGCGGCTAAATGACTCACTCTTGGCGAGCGCGATGGCCCACACGGTCTCGAGCAGGCCGGAAATGATCAGGACGATCCATGCCATGACGGACTCACCTCGGGGCGGTCGTCTTGTCAGGCCGGGTACGACACGCGCTCGTCCGGAACGCCGCGACGCGACGCCATCGCCAAGACTACCTTCATCGTCAGGCCCATACGCGCCCTCGTGAACGCAGAGCCGATGAGAGAGTCCGTTGCTCGATACGGCTCAGGGCCTGCCGCCCCCGCGCGAAACGCCGCCCCTGAAGCAGGCGGTCATCGCCGAACCGCTGTCCCGGCTCCCCTTGACTCCTGCCCGCCGATGCCATCATCCGCCGTCAGGGCACCGTCACCTGGAAGGTGAAGGTCGGCAGATCTGCACCGCCCAGCTTGTCGGGCATCACAAAGCTGTAGTCCCAAGCCTTCTTCACCTTCTTTCGAATAACCCACGTCTGCTTGATCGTATAAGTCCCCGCCTTAGGCGATGCGTAGTTCCAGTCGCAGGTGTACACATAAAGCCCTTGCCAATCAGGGTCGTACTTGTTGTCGATCCAGTCGAGATAGAACATATCGTCGAAGTTGCTACTGTTATACCTTTTGCCACATTTGGTTTTGATTTCGTCGACCTTGACGGACAGCTCACAAAACTTCCATTTACCTCCGCACTTGTTCTCCCCCTGCTGCTCCGCGGCCTGAGCCGAGGATCCAGGTAGGACCACCGACAGGCTGACCAGCAACCCCACAGCCGCCACGGCGAACCGCGATCTCACCCGACCCCGGCCAGCCCTGTCTCGTACTAATTCCCTCATTCTCCGAAAGCCCCTTCTTCATCCCGCATGTCAAAGTGTCCTAATGCGATGATCGCACCGTATGGCAGGAAGGATGAGAGAACAATGCGAAAATGCTGTGAAGGACATATGTGTGCGAGGCAACCTCGCCCAGGATCCTGCCGCCAACCGGATCATCGATCCTCGTGACATCACCAGAGATTCCATTATCCGACACTCTCCCATTTACCGAACGGATTCTCCGACGGTCGGCAGGCAGGCATTCCTCACGCCCGACCCGGCACCGAAAAAGCCGTTGAGGGGCAGCAGGTCAGGACTCAAGTTCGACGGCATGAATTGACGTCGATCAAGGTCCCCTCATCGCTGCAATGCCGACGCTATGCGTCAGACACTCGGCGACGGTCTGACTGAGCAGTGAACCGCCGCAGCAAGGAGGCTGTCGCCGCGCTCCCCGGTCGGGGTGCTCGATCGACTGCTGCAGGCACCCTGCGACGGCGATCGGCGGGATCATCTCCAAAGCTGTCTCCAAGCGGCCCTAGAGACGGCTCAGGGCCGGGACCTCCGCTTCCGGAGACCGGCCCTGAGCTGCACTTACATCTGGTCGGGGTAGCCGGATTTGAACCGACGGCCTCTTCGTCCCGAACGAAGCGCGCTACCAAGCTGCGCCATACCCCGATGCGTGCTGGGCAATAGTATCCGACGTCGCCCGGGTGGCGAAATCGGTATCCCCTTCGGCGCGTACTGGCAGCTCAGCGCGGGTTCAGCTGGCGGTCATCGCGGCGTAGAAGACGGCGGGGTCGTGGGCGAGGGAGGCTTTGACCTGGCGGCTCCAGTCGTCGGCGAGGACTTCGGCGGCGCCGGCTTCGAGGCCGTCGAGGGCGGCGGCGACGATGGCGGCGGGGGCGGTTTTGGGGCCTTGGTAGCCGGCGGCCATGTCGGTGTCGGCCATGCCGAGGTGGAGGCCGGTGACTTGGGTTTGCTGGGCGGCGAGTTCGAGGCGTACGCCGTTGGTGAGGCTCCAGGCTGCGGCTTTGGCGGCGGCGTACGCGTTGGAGCCGTCGTAGGAGAACCAGGACAGGGCGGAGAGGACGTTGAGGATCGCTCCGCCGGGGAGGGTGGGGGCGAAGGCGCGGATCATGTTGAGGGTGCCGAAGAAGTGGGTGTCGAGTTCGCGGCGGATTTCGGTGAGGTCGCCGGTGATGAGGTTGTGGCCGGTGGCGATGCCGGCGTTGTTGACGAGGAGGGTGACGTCGGCTGCCGCTTCGGCTGCGGCGGCGATTGAGGCGGGGACGGTGACGTCGAGTTGCAGGGGTACGACGCCGGGGATGTCGATGAGGTCGGGGCGGCGGGCGGTGGCGTAGACCTTGGTGGCGCCGCGGGCGAGGAGGTCGGTGGCGAATTGTTTGCCGAGGCCGCGGTTGGCGCCGGTGACGAGGGCGATGGAGCCGGAGATCTGCATGCCGGCTACGCTAAAACCTGACGTTGACGTCAGAGGCAAGGGCTGCGACGGGAGTCACCATGAGAATCGGTGAATTAGCCACAAAAGCGGGCGTTAGCGTACGCGCGCTGCGCTATTACGAAGAGCAGGGCCTCCTCGCCGCCACGCGTAGCACCAGCGGGCAGCGGCACTACCCCGAAGTGGCGGCTGAGCGGGTACGGCTCCTGCAGGTGCTCTACTCCGCTGGGCTCTCCAGCAAGACGATCGCCGAGCTGCTGCCGTGTGTCGACGCGAAGGTCAGCACTCCGGAGACGCGCGCCCGACTTGCGGCTGAACGGGACCGCATCGATGCCCAGATTGCCGAGCTCGTCCGCGCCCGCGACAAGCTGGACGCCGTCATCGCCCTGTCGACCAGCCCGCTCAGCGGCTGCCAGGTCGTGCCCGCATGACCAGCCTGGACGACGAGAAGACCGGGAACGCCGCGGACCGTCAACAGGCCGTGAGCGCCTCGGCTGGCAAGGAGGCCGCAGGGAAGACCGCGAGCGTCCTGGAAGTCGACGTGTGCGAGGTCGTCATCACGGCGGCCGATCCGGATTGGCTGGCCGACTTCACCCGGCGGCTGGTGGAGGACCGGCTCGCCGCGTGCGGGCATCAGGTCGCTGCCATCCGCTCGATCTACCGCTGGGAAGGGGCCGTGCACGACGAGCCCGAGGCGCGGGTCGCTCTGCATACCCGCGCCTCGCTCGTACCCGAGATCGTCGCCCGGGCGGACGCTGAGCACCCTTACGACGTACCGTGCGTCTTTGCTGTGCCGATTGTGGCCGGAAATCCGGCCTACCTGGCGTGGGTGTTCAGCGAGACCCGCGACTAGGCCGCGGCTTCGAGGTCCGCGCGCGTGAGGAGCGCGCGCAAGGTGATGCCGTCTGCCGACAGAGCTTGGGCGCCGCCTTCCTGGCGGTCGATCACGCAGAGCGCGTGGTCGACGTGCGCGCCCAGCCGGCGGAGGTCTTTCGTGGAGAGCACGACCTGGCCGCCGGAGGTGACCACGTCTTCGACGATGAGGACGCGCCGGCCGGCAACCTCGGCGCCCTCGGCCAGCCGCGCGGTGCCGTAGGCCTTGGCCTGCTTGCGGACGAACGCGCAGGGCAGCTTGGCGTGCCGGCCCAGGGCCGTCACCACGGCGATGCCGCCCATTTCGAGACCGGCGAGCACTTCGGTGCCTTCGGGAATGAGTACGGCCATCTGCTCGGCCAGTTTGTCGAGCAGCACCGGGTCCGATTCGAACTGGTACTTGTCGAAGTACTCGGTGGCGGTCCGGCCCGAGCGCAGGACGAATTCCCCGGTCAGTCGGCTCACGTCGCGGACCTGCCGCGCAAGGTCAGAGTCAGTCACGAACACACAGCCTTCCACCTCGCCGTCGGGGCTGCCCGCGGGGGTGCGTTCACCCGTACGCGTAATTGCTGAACCTAGTGGGTAGGGGATTGTCTAGTTTCGACTATTTTGCGGGTTATCGAGCCTCGCTCTTCGAAAGGTTTGTCGTGACACCCTTCGCGCTTCTCTTCCTCATCGCTCTCGCCGGCTCGTCGTGCTTCGCCATCGGCCGGGCACTCGGCCGCGGCGAACGGTATGAAAAGGGCTATCGCGAAGGCTTCCGCGACGGCGAAACCGGTTCCTTGGCTCGCGCCGCCCGGCTCATTCAGCTCAGCGACCGGCGGTCCATCGCGCCAGCCATCGAGTCGATGATGGTGCCCAGCCCGGTCCCGCACCAGGCCACCGGCCGCGCCGCCGCCCCCGCGATCGTCGGCATCCCCAACCGGCCGCAACTCGCCCTCTGAACGCCGTGGGGCCGCTCAGCAGCGGCGAAGAACGCAGCGGTGAGGAACGCAGCGGGGAAGATCACGGCGAGCCGGCCGCGGACCCAGAGCGGCATCGCCACAACGACGCTGCCCAGTTATCCACAAGCACCAACACCGCTTGTGGATAAAGCTGCCTGGGGATAACAACAGGCGCTAGCTCTTGGCGATTTCCTCGGCCAGGAGCTCGGCGATTTGCACCGTGTTCAGCGCCGCGCCCTTGCGCATGTTGTCGCCGGTGATGAAGAGGTCGAGGGCGCGGGGGTCGTCAATCGCGCGACGGATGCGGCCGACCCAGGAGGGGTCCGTGCCGACTGCGTCGATCGGCATGGGGAATTCGCCCGCCTCCGGGTCGTCGACCAGAATCACCGCGGGGGCGTTGCGGAGAATCTGACGGGCTTCCTCGGCGTCGAGCTCCGAGCCGAAGACCGCATGGACCGCGATGGAGTGGCCGGTCACCACCGGTACGCGTACGCAGGTGGCCGACACTTTGAGGTCCGGCAAGCCGAGAATCTTGCGGGATTCGTTGCGGAGCTTCAGTTCCTCGGACGACCAGCCGTCAGCGGCCAGGTCGCCCGACCACGGCACCACGTTGAGGGCGAGCGGCGCCGGGAACGGGCCGAGGTCGTCACCGACGGCTTGGCGGACGTTGCCGGGGCGGGAACCCAACGCCCGATCGCCGGCGACCTTGCTGAGCTGGTCGTGCAGGGTGTCGACGCCGATCTGACCGGCGCCGGAAACCGCCTGGTACGAGGCGAGGACCAGTTCACGCAGGCCGTACTCGTGGTGCAGCGGGGCGATCGCCATGATCATCGCCATTGTGGTGCAGTTGGCGTTGGCGACGATGCCGCGCGGGCGGTGGCGCAGGGCTTCCCGGTTGACCTCGGGGACCACCAGCGGCACCTCGGGGTCCATCCGGTACGCGGATGAGTTGTCGACAACGGTCACGCCGCGGGCGGTGGCGACCGGCGCCCACTCGAGGGAGACCGCGTCGGGGACGTCGAACATCGCCACATCGACGCCGTCGAACACGTCCGGGGTGAGCTCCTGGACGGTCAGTTCCTCGCCCCGGCAGGACAGTGTCTTACCCGCTGACCGGGCCGACGCGATGAGGCGAATCTCGCCCCACACGTTGCGCCGGGAGGTGAGGAGCTCGCGCATCACCGTGCCGACAGAGCCGGTGGCTCCGACGACGGCGAGGGTGGGCTGCGTCGACCCCATGGGCGCGGACTACCGGCCGGTGCCCGCGTAGACGACGGCGGTTTCGTTACCGCCCAGCTCAAAGGTGTCGTGCACGGCGCGGACCGCGGTGTCGAGGTCAGAGTCGCGGCAGACCACGGAGACCCGGATCTCCGAAGTGGAGATCATCTCGATGTTGACGCCGGCCTCGCCGATGCAGGCGAAGAAGGACGCGGCGACGCCCGGGTGCGAGCGCATGCCGGCGCCGACCAGCGACACCTTGCCGACGTGGTCGTCGAAGAGCAGGCTCTTGAACTTGATCTGCTCTTTGATCCGGTCCAGCGCGGCCATCGCGGACGGGCCGTCGGCCTTGGGCAGGGTGAACGAGATGTCGGTGCGGCCGGTGCCCTCGGTCGACACGTTCTGCACGATCATGTCGATGTTGATCTCGGCCTGGGCCACCGTCTCGAAGATCCGGCCGGCCGAGCCGGGCTCGTCGGGCACGCCGACGATAGTGATCTTGGCTTCGCTCCGGTCGTGGGCCACCCCGGTGATCAGCGCCTGTTCCACGTTCGGATCCTCCATCGAACCGGTGACGATCGTGCCCTGCTTGTGCGAGTACGACGAGCGTACGTGGATGGGTACCTTGAAACGGCGCGCATATTCCACACAGCGCAACATCAGTACCTTCGCCCCGCCGGCGGCCAGCTCGAGCATCTCCTCGTAGGTGATCTTGTCGATCTGGCGAGCATCGGGAACGATCCGCGGATCGGCGGTGAAGACACCGTCGACGTCCGTGTAGATCTCGCAGAGGTCGGCGTCCAGCGCTGCGGCCAACGCGACCGCTGTGGTGTCCGACCCGCCGCGGCCCAGCGTGGTGATGTCCTTCGTGTCCTGCGAGACACCCTGGAAGCCCGCGACGATCGCGATCGCTCCCTCGTTCAGCGCGGTCCGCAACCGGCCCGGGGTCACGTCGATGATGCGGGCCTTGCCGTGCGCCGAGGTGGTCAACACGCCAGCCTGGGAGCCGGTGTACGACCGCGCTTCGTACCCCAGGTTGTGGATCGCCATCGCCAGCAGCGCCATCGAGATGCGCTCGCCCGCGGTCAGCAACATGTCCAGTTCGCGGCCGGGCGGCAACGGGCTCACCTGGTTTGCCAGGTCCATCAGGTTGTCCGTGGTGTCACCCATCGCGGACACCACGACCACCACGTCGTGCCCCGCCTTGCGGGCGTCCACGATCCGCTCGGCCACCCGCTTGATGCGCTCGGCATCGGCCACGGACGAACCGCCGTACTTCTGCACCACCACGCCCACGGCTAGTCGACTCCCCTCACGCCGCACGTGCCGACACCGCCGGCAGTCGGTGCCGGCGGCGTCGGTCGAGTCAATCGCAGACCAGACTAGTCGCGCCGATCCCGATCTTTGACAGCCGATCCCAGTATCCGGCCGGTGGGCTGAGCCACGCGGGGCCGACCAAGAGGCCACGCGGGGCCGACCAAGAGCGGAAACACGCCGGTCCACAACGACACGCCGGAAGCACCGCACCGCGACCATACGGGCGAAGAGAGGCGAGAATGTCTCGATGCGCTCCCGTCGTGTGCTGCCCGCGCTGGCCGCCGCCCTGCTGACCGCCGGCCTCGTCGCCTGCGGAGATGCGGCGCCCGCGGAAAAGCCCGCCGCGTCGTCGCCGGCCCCCGCGCCGGCGGACACCGACGCGCGCATCGACCTGGCCGCGCGGGCCGCACTTGCCCAGGACTACCGCTTTGCGGCGCTCTACACCTTCACGTCGCCGGACCGGCCGGACCGCTCGATCGTGGCGACGGTCGCGACGGACGGCTCGTGGCGGGTGGACATCCCCGGCGGTGTGCTCGGCGGTACAGCCGACGTGTCGATCACCGAGACCGCAGCCGGCCTGTTCCAGTGCGCGATCCCGTCCGCCACCAACCCGGTCGTGCCGTTCTGCGTCCGAGTCGCCGACCGCGGCAAGCGGGTGCCGAAGAAGTACGACCCCAAGGTCCAGCGGGTCTTTCGGCAGTGGCTGTCCGTCTTCACCGATCGCCAGGCCGCGCTGTCGGTCAGCGCCGCCCAGCCCCTGCCCGGCTCCAGTGGAAGCTGCTACTCGGTCGACACGATCTCCGCGTCACTGTCCGCTCCCGTCGACGTCGGCATCTACTGCTACGCCGACGATGGGCTGCTGACCGCGGCGAAGGTCGGCTTCGGCACGCTCACCATCGCCGGTACGCCCGCAGCACCACCGGCCACGATCATCCTGCCCGGCCCGGTGATCGGCGGCGACCCGATGGGCCTGGCCGCACCGCCACCCACGACACCGCCCGCAGCGCCGCCTTCGGGCCAGGTGCGGCCGTCGGGCCAGGTGCAGCCGTCCCCGTCCGCGTGACGTACGGCGGGTTTCCCACGATCCGGGCGTACAGTTAGCGACGGCCCCGATGATCACGTAGGGTGACGTTCGACATGTGGCATGCGCTCCTTCTTCGCTGCCGCGACGAGGCCCCATCACAGGCCGGCACCTCGTCGCGGAGTTGACGCGCGCCGGTCGGTCCTCGTGAACTGACCAACTCCCGCAAGGAGCTCGCATGTCCAGCGACGTAACCGTCGATCCGATCGCCCGGCAGCGCCCCAGCCGGATGCCGTTCGAGCGCTACACCCCGTACCAAAAACAATTTGCTGTTGATCTGGTCGACCGGCAGTGGCCGGGCCGGCGGCTGGAGACCGCGCCGCGGTGGTGTGCGGTGGATCTGCGCGACGGCAACCAGGCGCTCATCGATCCGATGTCGCCCGAGCGCAAGCGGCGGATGTTCAGCCTGCTCGTCGCGATGGGCTACAAGGAGATCGAGGTCGGCTTCCCGGCCGCCAGCCAGACCGATTTCGACTTCGTCCGGCAGCTCATCGAGCAGGACCTGATTCCGGACGACGTGACGATCCAGGTGTTGGTCCAGTGCCGGGAGCACCTGATCGACCGGACGTTCGAGTCGATCCGCGGGGCCAAGCGGGCGATCGTGCACTTCTACAACTCGACGTCGACGCTGCAGCGCCGGGTCGTGTTCGGGCTCGACCGCGACGGCATCACCGACATCGCCACCACGGGCGCGCGGCTCTGCCAAAAGTACGCGGAGATCCACACCCCGGATACCGAGATCTACTACGAGTACTCCCCGGAGTCCTACACCGGCACCGAGCTGGAGTACGCGGTGGAGATCTGCTCGGCGGTCATCGACGTCATCGACCCGACCCCGGACCGCCCGCTGATCATCAACCTGCCGGCGACCGTCGAGATGGCCTCCCCCAATGTGTACGCGGACAGCATCGAATGGATGCACCGCAATCTGCCCCGCCGCGACAGCATCATCCTCAGCCTGCACCCGCACAACGACCGGGGCACCGCCGTGGCCGCCGCCGAGCTGGGCATGCTGGCCGGCGCCGACCGGGTCGAGGGCTGCCTGTTCGGCAACGGCGAGCGCACCGGCAACGTCGACCTGGTGACGCTGGGGCTGAACCTGTTCTCCCAGGGCGTCGACCCGATGATCGACTTCTCGAACATCGACGAGATCAAGCGCGCGGTCGAGTACTGCAACCAGCTGCCGGTGCACGAGCGGCACCCGTACGTGGGCGACCTGGTCTACACGGCGTTCTCCGGTTCGCACCAGGACGCGATCAACAAGGGTCTGCACGCGCTGCAGGAGGACGCCACCGCAGCCGGCAAGGACGTGGACGACTTCACCTGGGGTGTGCCTTATCTGCCGATCGACCCGAAGGACGTGGGCCGCACCTACGAGGCGGTCATCCGGGTCAACTCGCAGTCCGGCAAGGGCGGGGTGGCATACATCATGAAGGAGGAGCACAAGCTCGACCTGCCGCGTCGGCTGCAGATCGAGTTCTCCGGGGTGGTGCAGCACGTCACCGACGCCGCCGGCGGCGAGGTCGGGCCGCAGCAGATGTGGGACATCTTCGCCACGGAATACCTGGTCGACCATCAGCCGTCCGGCGTCATCGAGCTCGACCGCTACGCCACCGCCACGGTGGACGGCAAGGTCGAGGTCGACGCGGAGGTCCGGCATCGCGGCACGCGCCGGCCGCTCACGGGGCTGGGCAACGGCCCGATCGACGCGTACGTGCAAGCGCTCGAACCGCTCGCCATCAAGGTCCGGGTGCTGGACTACGCCGAGCACGCCCTGACCTCGGGTGAGGACGCGCAGGCCGCGGCCTATGTGGAGTGCGAGGTCAACGGCCGTACGGTGTGGGGCGTCGGGCTGGACGCCAACATCGTCACCGCGTCGATCAAGGCGGTCACCAGCGCGGTCAATCGCGCGAGCTGAGATTCCACGGGTACGCCGCCGGGCTCACTCCGGCGGCGTACCCTCGGCAAGCGAACCGTGCGCACCCTGCTTACGCTGGTGTTCGTGCCCCCACACAGCGCTCACCCCTGGTCCCGGCGGCTCGCCGCCCTCCTACTCGCCGCCGTGGCCGTCGCCGGCTGCGAGGTGTCCGTCAAGGACTCCGACTCGAAGCCGGGTGACACCAGCTCCACGAAGAACGCCGGTGACGCGAAGTCGCGGCTGGACGGGCTGACCGTCGCCAAGGCCGGCACGATGCGCGGCTACAGCCGGGAGAAGTTTCCGCACTGGCGCAGCACCGGCTCGAACTGCGACGTGCGGGACACCGTGCTGAAGCGGGACGGCAGCAAGGTCAAGGTCTCCGGCTGCAACGTCGTCGCCGGCACCTGGGTCAGCGTGTACGACGGCGACCAGCTGACCGACCCGGCGAAGGTGGACATCGACCACATGGTGCCGCTGGCTAATGCGTGGCGCTCGGGCGCGAGCTCCTGGCCGACTGACCGCCGCGAAGAGTTCGCCAACGACCTGACCGATCCGCAGCTCGTGGCGGTGTCGGCGTCCTCGAACCGGTCCAAGGGCGACCAGGACCCGTCGACGTGGAAGCCGGAGCGGGCCGAAGCCTGGTGCGAATACGCGGTGGACTGGATCACCGTGAAGGCACAATGGAAGCTCACGGTGACTTCTGCCGAGAAGTCCGCGCTCACCGACATGTTGGGGAAGTGCTGATGACGGACGAAAACATACCGGCGGCCCCGGCCCCGGCCCCGGCCCCGGCTCCGGCTCCGGCTCCGGCTCCGGAGAACAACAGCCACACATCGGACATCGTTGCCGGCCAAGGCGGCGTGATGACCGACGAGGTCGGCGTCATCACCGGCGACCTGACGCTGCGCACCGAGCTGTCCGGCGCCGAGGTCGTGGTCCGCGCGCAATACAAGGATGCCGACGAGTGGTACACGGTGACCGGCGCGAAGACGACCCTGAACGATCCGGCGGATCTGGCGGCCGTGCACGCCATCGCGGTCGGGATCCTGCACCGCCCGGAAGGCTAACAACCTTTACAGATCGACGTTGACCTATGTAATGTCGGGCATGACCACACTCTCCCGGCTAGTCGCCGTGGCAGCGCTGAGCCTGCCCCTGGTCGCTTCTCCCGGCACCGCCGTGGCCGCCGAGCCCGCCGGCACACCCGCACTGACCAGCGTCATTCCCGCTCCGGCCCGAGTTACCGCCGATCCGAACACCAGCTTTCGGCTCGCGTCACGCACCGTCGTCCGGGTCTCGCCCGGCGCGCGGGCGGTGGGTGAGCGGCTCGCCGCGGAGCTGCGCCCAGCCACCGGTTTTGCGCTGCCAGTGGTGGCTGCGGCCGCTCGGAGCGCTCCCGCCATCTCGCTGATGCTGGACTCGAGTGCGGCGCCGCTGGGCTCGGAGGGATATGAGCTGACGTCCGGCGCCGGGGCGCTCACGATCAAGGCGTACCGGGCTGCCGGGCTGTTCGCCGGGACGCGAACGCTGCTGCAACTGCTGCCCACCGAGATCGACTCGCCGACACCGGTCCGACGCGCGTGGACGGTGGCCGGCGGACGGATCACCGACCAGCCGCGATTCGCGTACCGGGGGGCGATGCTGGACCTGGCCCGGCACTTCCACACTCCCGGCGAGATCAAGCGCTACATCGACGAGATCAGCCGGTTCAAGGTCAACCACCTGCACCTGCACCTCTCGGACGACCAGGGGTGGCGAATCCAGATCGACGCCTGGCCCCGCCTGACCACCGTGAGCGGCGGCCCGGGCACCGGCGTCGACGGTGTGGGTCCCGGATTCCTCACCAAGAGCCAATACTCCGACCTGATCGCGTACGCCGCGGAGCGCTTCGTCACCATCGTGCCGGAGATCGACATGCCCGGGCACGTCAACGCCGCCCAGGTGGCCTACCCCGAGTTGACCTGCGACGGGGTGGCGCCGCCGCCGCGCACCGACACGGCCGTCGGCTACAGCTCGCTATGCATCGGCTCGGAAACCACGTACCGCTTCGTCGAGGACGTCATCCGCGAGCTGGCCGCCCTGACGCCGGGGCCCTACCTGCACATCGGCGGCGACGAAGCTCACGCCACTCCCGAGGCCGACTACGTGGCCTTCATGCAGCGGGTGCTGCCCCTGGTCACCAAGTACGGCAAGACCGCGTACGGCTGGAACGAGCTCGCCAAGGCTCCGGCCGCATCCACCGCCGTGGCGCAGTACTGGAACACCGGCGCGACGAACCCGACCCTGGCAGCAGCGGTCACCCGGGGCACCAAGGTCGTCATGTCACCCGCCAACCAGGCCTACCTCGACATGAAGTACGACCGCGACACCCCGCTAGGCCTGTCCTGGGCCGGCTACATCGAGGTGCGGACCGCGTACGACTGGGACCCGGCCACCCGCCTGCCCGGCGTGGCCGAACCCGCGATCCTCGGCGTCGAAGCTCCACTATGGTCGGAAACGCTGCGCACCCTGGACGACATCGAGTTCATGGCGTTCCCGCGCCTGCCCGCCCTCGCCGAACTCGGCTGGTCCCCGGTCAGCACCCACGACTGGACCTCGTTCGCCACCCGCCTCGGCACCTACGGCCCCCGCTGGACCCTCCGAGACGTGAACTTCTACCCGTCCCCGCAGATCCGGTGGAGCTAGATCAGGACCCGGGCCCCGGGCCCGCGGTCATCATCGTCGTCGGTGAGGTCGAGGGTGCAGGCGAGGCGTTGGGGCAGGTCGGCGAGTTGGTCGCGGATCCTGGTGACGTGCGTGCCCCGGGCAGGTGCCGTGCGCGCGGTATCACCAGCGCTGGAACGTCTCGCAAGAGAGCACGGTGATGGTCTCAGAGCGACTGTGGCACTGGTCGTTGTTCTCGCCGCCGTCGAGGTGGGTAACACCATAAAGGGACTGCAGGATGTCGTCGCCCCCCTCGCCGTAGAGCGTGTTGCCACCGTCCCCGCCGCGCAGGTCGTCGTTGCCGGCGCCGCCGAGGATAGTGTCGTCGCCGGCGAGACCGTCGATCTCGTTGGCCGCCGCGTTGCCGACCAGACGGTCGTTACCCGAGCCGCCGTTGAGGCGCTCCACGTCGGCACCGACGGTGTCGCGCTCGCCGGCCACGCCGTCGTCACCCGACACACCGTTGAGCGAGACGGTGACGGGCTTCTTGTAACCCTGATAGTCGACCAGGTCCAGGCCCGCGCCGCCGAGCAGCACGTCGGCGGAGACCTTGCGGTCGTCGGGGTCGCCGTACAGCTGGTCGTCGCCGGCGCCGCCCTCGATACGGTCCGCGCCGTACCAGCCCTGGAGGAAGTCGGTGCCGTTACCGCCGTACAGCTGATCGTTGCCGTTGTCGCCGAACAGGTCGTCGTTGCCGTTGCCGCCGTGGATCACGTCGTGGCCGGAGCGGTCGGGCGCGTCGACGCAGTCGCTGTCACCGAGAACCCGGTCGTTGCCGTCGCCCGCGGAGACGTAGTCAGAGCCGTCACCGGCTCTGATCCAGTCGTTGCCGGCGGCGCCCCACATCTTGTCGTTGCCGGCCGTCCGGGCGCACGGATCGTCGCCGTACAGCTCATCGGCCTTCGGTCCGCCGACAAGCGAGTCGTTGCCCGAGCCGCCGTAGGCCACCAGCCGGAGATCGCTCTTGTTCACCACCGAGTCGTTCCGGTCGTGCAGCCAGGTGACCACCTTGGCGGGCGTCTTCGTGGTCTTGCAGCGAACCTTGGTCTTGTCGCCCTTGACCTGCTTGCAGTTCTTACCGGGTTTGACGGCCACCCGGTCGTCGATCGTCACGGTCCGGCCGGAACGAGTGATCACGACCTGGTTCCTGGCTTTGGGATAGGCCCTGAACGTGATCGTCGAGGAGCCCGCGCTCACCGAACCCGCGCTCGCCGCGGCGGCAGGCCCGGCGGCAACGGCCGTGCCGGCAACGGTAGTGGCGACGCACAGAAGCAGAGCCAGCCAGACCTTACGAAACATCAAACCATCCCCCGATGTAGATATATCGACGGCATCGTAGCCTGTCGCCGTTGGGGGTGCTGCCCCTGGCGCGCAACCACTCACGCACAGTGAAGGGCGTGGGAATCCGTTCTCGGAGCGCCAGCTCCGTGGATTCCCACGCCCGGCCCGGCGGGAGCGGCGGCTTGTACCACCCACCGAGCTACGACATGAAGCTCTTGATCCTTAAGCTGATGCTCCCGCCGGACGGCGACCAGACACGACCTCGTCCTCGGCGATCGGGAAGTGGCAGGCCGTCTGGTGTGAATCCGGGTCGTCCAGCCGCACGACCAGCGGCGGCTCCTCCGTCGCGCAGATGTCCTGAGCCTTCCAGCAGCGGGTCCGGAACCGGCAACCCGACGGCGGGTTGATCGGGCTCGGCACGTCGCCGGTCAGCAGCACCCGCTCTCGCTGCGCGCGGTCGCGGCGGGCCGGGTCCGGCGTCGGCACGGCCGACATCAGCGCCACCGTGTACGGGTGCCGCGGGTTCTTGTACAGCTGGTCCCGTTCGGCGATCTCCACGACCTTGCCGAGGTACATGACAGCGACCCGGTCCGAGATGTGCCGCACCACCGACAGGTCGTGCGCGATGAACACGTAGGTCAGATCGAACTCCCGCTGCAGGTCGTCCAGCAGGTTCACGACCTGCGCCTGGATCGACACGTCCAAAGCGGACACCGGCTCGTCGGCGACGATCAACTTCGGTCGCAACGCGAGCGCGCGGGCGATGCCGATGCGCTGGCGCTGGCCGCCGGAGAACTCGTGCGGATAGCGGTTGTAGTGCTCCGGGTTGAGGCCGACCAGCTTGAGCAGGTCCTGCACCGCGGTCTTGAGACCCTTCGGCGTCGGCATCTTCTGGATCTGCAGCGGCGCCGCGATGATCGTGCCGACCGTGTGCCGCGGGTTCAGCGACGAGTACGGGTCCTGGAAGATCATCTGAACGTCTCGGCGCAGCGGGCGCAGCCCCTTGTTGCCGACGTGGCTGACGTCGCGGCCCTCGAAGACGACCTTGCCGGCGGTCGGCTCCAGGATCCGGGTCATCAGCCGGCCCGTCGTCGACTTGCCGCAGCCGGACTCGCCGACCAGGCCCAGCGTCTCGCCCGCCTTGACGTGCAAGTCAAGACCGTCGACCGCGCGCACCGCGCCGACCTGCCGCTTGAACAGGCCCTTGGTGATCGGGAAGTGCATCTTGAGGCCGCTGACCTCGAGCAGGTTCTCGCCCTGAGCCCCAGTCGTCATGCTCTCCTGGCCCTTCACTCGTTCCTCGCTCCGGTGCAGTCGATCATGACCGGCCACAATTCCTCCCGCTCGCCGCTCACAGGTTCGGAGCGACTTCCTGCTCGAAGATCGTCCGGCGCTGGTCACCGGTCATGTGGCACGCGACCGCGTGCACGCCACCGCGCAGCTCCGGAACCTCGGTGAAGGACCGGTCGCCGTTACGGCCCGCATAGGGGCACCGGGGGTGGAAAGCACAACCAGACGGCAGGTTGATCAGGCTGGGCGGCGTGCCCTTGACCGGGGTCAGCCGGTCGCGCACCTCACGGTCCAGCCGCGGCATCGACCCCAACAGCCCCCAGGTGTACGGGTGCTGCGGGTCGTGGAACACGTCGGCTGCCGGACCGCGCTCGATGATCTTTCCGCCGTACATGACCAGGACGTCGTCGGCCAGCTCGGCCACCACGCCCAGGTCGTGCGTGATCATGATGACCGCGGAGCCGAACTCCTCCTGCAGGTCCCGGATCAGGTCCAGGATCTGCGCCTGCACGGTCACGTCCAGCGCCGTGGTCGGCTCGTCCGCGATCAGCAGCTTCGGGTCGTTGACCAGCGCCATCGCGATCATGGCGCGCTGGCGCATACCACCGGAGAACTGGTGACCGTACTCGCCGAAGCGCTTCGCCGGCTGCGGGATGCCGACCCGGGCGAGCATGTCGATCGTGCGCTCCCGGGCCTCCTTCTTGGACGCCTTCGGGTGGTGCGCCTTGTACGCCTCGACGATCTGCGCCCCGACCGTGTAGTACGGGTGCATCGCGCTCAGCGGATCCTGGAAGATCATCGCCATCTTGTCACCGCGCAGCTTGCGAACCTGCTCGTCGGTGGCAGTGACCAATTCCTGGTCGTCCAACCAGATCTCGCCGGTGACCTTGGCGTTGCTCCGGGTGCGGTGCAGGCCCAGGATGCCGAGCGAGGTGACGCTCTTGCCGGAGCCCGACTCGCCCACGATGCCGAGGGTCTTGCCGCGCTCGACCGCGAACGACGACGAACTGACGGCCTGCACGATGCCGTCGTCGGTCTCGAAGCGGATGGTGAGGTCCTTGACCTCCAGGAACGGCCGGGTGCCGGAGTTGCCCGGCGCTTGCAGGCCCGCGAGGGAGTGTGTCGACATGATTCTCTCCTCAGCCCAGCCGTACGCGCGGGTCGATCACGCTGTAGAGCAGGTCGACGATGAGGTTGATGAGCACGATGAAGATCGCCGCCACCAGGGTCACACCCAGGATCACCGGCAGGTCGTTGCCGCGGATCGCCGTGAGCGCCTCGGCGCCGAGACCCCGCAGGTTGAACACCTGCTCGGTGAGGATGGCACCGGCGAGCAGCGCCCCGAAGTCCAGACCGAAGATGGTGACCAGCGGGGTCAGACCGGAACGCAACCCGTGCTTACCGATGACCGTACGCTCGCGCAGCCCCTTCGCCCGCGCGGTGCGGATGTAGTCCTCGCCCAGCGTCTCCAACATGTTGGCCCGGGTGAGTCGGGCGTACGTGGCGGCGAAAAGGAACGCCAGCGTGATCCACGGCAGGATCAGGCTGTTGAACCACGCGGCCGGATCCTCGGTGAGTGGCTTGTAGTCGCCGCCCGGCAACCAGTTCAACTTGTACACGAAGACGAGCTGCGCCAGCTGACCGGTGAAGTAGATCGGCAGCGACACGCCGGCCAATGCAATGACCATCGCTATTCGGTCCACCGCCGCACCTCTTCGGAGCGCGGACAGCACACCGATCGACACGCCGAAGATGACCCACAGCACCGCCGCACCGATCGCTAGCGACAGGGTGACCGGGATGTCGGCCATCAACATCGGGGTCACCTCCTGCTCGGTCTTGAACGAGTAGCCGAAGCAGGGCGCGTCGCAGTGCGTCACGTCCGTGCCGTTGGTGTAATCGCGGCCGACCACCAGGCCCTGCAGGAACTTGCCGTATTGCACCGGGATCGGGTCATTGAGACCCAGCTTGGTCCGGATGCCCTCCAGCGAGGCCGCATCCGCGGTCTTGCCGATGTAGAGCAGCGCCGGGTCACTACCCGTGAGCGTGGGCACGGCGAAGAAGATGCCGAAGGTCACCATCGTGACCACCAGCAAGGTGATCACGGCGTTGACGATCCGCCGGATGAGGTAAGTCAGCACGACTATTCGGCCGAACAGTGAGCGGGCGCCGATTCCTTCGCGGAACCGGCGCCCGCCCCCTGCGGGCGGCCTTCACCTGCCCTTCGATCTACCCGATGTTCAACGCGGGCAAGGTTTGTTACTTACCGTCACTCGTGCCGAGGGCCTGGAAGTCCACCATGCCGAAGGCGTCGTGAATGTAGACGTTCGTCAGCCGCGGATTGCGGTAGTTGAGCGCCTTGTCGAACACGAACGGAAGGTAGTAGGCGCCTTCCATGACCTTCGTGTTGATCTGCTTGTAGATCTCCGCGGCCTTGGCCGGGTCGGTCTCCAGCGCGGCGTCGTCGAACAGTTTGTCGATCGACGGGTCCGAGATCTCGGCCAGGTTGTAGTTGCCGTTCTTCAGGATGTACCGGCTGTCCACCAGGGCCTGCAGGTAACCGGTACCGGTCTGCCAGTCGGCACCCCAGCCGCCGATGATGATGCCGTAGCCCTTGCTGTGCACGTTGTCCGGAGCACCCGTCACCGACGCGACCTGCGAGCCGTCGTACTGCTCGATCTTCGCGTTGATCTTCACGGTGGCCAGGGCGGCCTGCAGCGCCTCAGCGGTCTTGACCTCGGCGGGCCGGTTGTTGCGGACCGCGATGATCGTGTTGAAGCCCTCCGGCTTGCCACAAGCGGCGAGCGCGGCCTGGGCCTTGTCGGCCTGCGGCTTGCCCTGCGCGCGACCGTACGGGTCGTACGACTTGTCGGAACCCGCGATGTTCGGCGGCAGCATGTTCGTGCCGATGTCGCCACCGGCCAGCGGGCCACCGCGAGCGGTCTGCAGCGAGGTCGGGTCGGACGCGTAGATCACGGCCTTACGGCACTCGGCGTTGGTGAAGGGCTCGACCTTCGAGGACATCGCGGCGTACCGGATGAAGCCGGTGGCCGGGGCGTCCGCGTACATCTTCTTCTTCGGGTCCTGAATGATCTCGGCGCGGGCCTTGGCCTGCACGCCGGTCTGGCCGACGTCGAGGTCGGCGGTGCCGGCCTGCAGCCGCGAGTCCAGGTCCTCGGCGTTCGAGGTCACCGTCAGGTTGATCGCGTCCGGCAGCGCCTTACGGATCGTGTCGGTGCTCTGGTCCCAGTGCGGGTTACGCACCAGCTTGAAGCTCTTCTTCGGGGTGTACTCGGCCACCATGTACGGGCCCGAGGAGGCCGGCTTCTCGCCGTACTTGGCGCCGGTGTCCCGGTCCTTCGGCACGGGGCCCGCGCCGGGCATGGCCAGCAGGTAGGGCAGGTCCGCGAACGGCTTCGCCAGCTTGAAGATGATCGTCGAGTCGTCCGGCGTCTCGATCGACTTCAGACCACCGTTCGGGTCCTTGTACGGGCCGGGGTACTTCTGGCCCTGGTCCAGGTGCTCCATCAGGTACACCGGGCCACCCGGCACGGTGTCCTGCGCGAAGACGCGCTCGATGCCGTACTTGATGTCCTTGGACGTGATCGGCTTGCCGTCGTCGAACTTGATGCCCGACTTCAGCTTGAAGGTGTAGGTCTTCTTGTCCGCACTGATCTCCGGCTCGGCCGCGGCCAGGTCGGGGGTGAGCTTGAGGCCGGCCTTGTCGGGCGCAGCCGCGTAGTCCATCAGCTTGCGGGTGTAGAAGCGGTTCATGTTCCACACGAAGGCGTAGTAACCCCGGACCGGGTCCCACGAGTCGGCATCCTGCGAGGTCCACAGGTTGAGCGTGCCGCCCTTCTTGTCGCTCGCGTTCACGACCGACGTGATGGCGGCGTCGAAGGCGCTCTTGCCCTCGGCTGTCGTGCTCTTGTCAGAGGCGCCACCGCACGCGGCGGTGAGACCCAACGCGATGACGGCACCTGCTGCCGCCACCACCTTTGTCTTGCTAGCCACCTGTTCTCCTACTCCTCGAAACGGAACCACGGGTTCCGTGAACCATGCGATGGTGCACCGGGCACCGGACCACCGAGCGGTGATCAGCGGGCCTTCGGGTCGAGGGCGTCGCGCAGACCGTCACCGAACAGGTTGAAGGCCAGCACGGTCACAAAGATCATGACGCCCGGAATGATCATGTACATCGGATCCGTCGTGTAGTACTGCAACGCGTCCGACAACATGCCGCCCCACGACGGGTTCGGCGGCGGAATACCGACACCGAGGAAGCTCAGCGCCGCATCCGTCAGGATGTTCGTGGGGATGATCAGAGTGGTGTAGACGAGGATCGGCGCGGCCAGGTTCGGCAGCAGCTCCCGGAAAAGAATGCGGCCCGACCGGGCACCCAGGCTCTTCGACGCCTCGACGAACTCCCGCTCCCGCAACGAGAGCGTCTGCCCGCGGACGATGCGCCCGATGTACGGCCAACCGAAGAACCCAATGACGCCGATCAGCACGATCACCCGCGACCAGCGCCCGTCCAACCCGAACAGGTCCGACGGCAGCACCGAGACCAGCGCGATCGCGAAGAGCAGCTGGGGGAACGCCAGCAGGAAGTCCATGATCCGGCTGATGACCGAGTCGACCCAGCCGCCCAGGTAGCCGGCCGCGAGGCCGAACAGGCTGCCGAGGATGGTCGACACGAGCGCGGACATCACCGCGACCACCAGAGTGGTCTGCGCGCCGTACAGGATGCGGCTGAAGATGTCCCGACCCGACGACGGCTCGACACCGAGCAGGAATTCCTTGCTGATGCCGCCGAACGCGCCCAACGGCGTCTGGATGGTCGGATCGATCTGGTCATTGTGGAACTCGTTGATCGGGTGCCCGAACCACTTGGTCAGCAGCGGCGCCAGGATCGCGAGCAGCACCAGGCCAATGATGACCACACCGCCGCCCATGGCGACCTTGTCCCGCTTGAGTCGCCGCCAGGCGATCTGCTTCAGCGACCGGCCGGCGACCGCCTTCTCGCCGCTGTCGCGAACGTCGGCGGGGTCGTCGGTGGGCGCCGAACGCTCATCGGTTATCGACGCCTCTGGGCCGATCGACATCTAACCGCCGGTCCTTTCCCAGGCCACCGGCTACCACGACGCCTCGCTCCGGCAATGCGGGGTAGCTACCCGCTCAGCCGGAGGCAATGGCCCCGTAGCGCTCCGGCAACCGATCGGTTACGCAAGCCTTCGAGTGCCGTCCTCCGTGAATCGGCCTGATCGGCCGGCCGCGAAGGCACCGGATGGCGAATGTGCCGCCATCGTTAGGAACATTCACCTACGGCGGGGACGTGGTCAAGGCCACAACGGCCTCGCGTCTGCTGTTCGTGTCTCGGCTGTGATGTGACTGTTACCTGCACGCCCGGCTAAGACCGAAATCTGTGGTCTACGAAGCCCGGAACAAGGAGATCGCGGGCAAAACGGCCGGGCGGCCCATGTGGACGAGAGGCACGTCATACGGCCGTGACACCCTGGGTGGGCGACGTCTGACCGTACGGACTATGGCGCAGATATTGATGAGAGATCCGCCTTCATTCACAACCATTAGTGAATGGCGATGCATTTCTTTGGCTGACGCTACTGCGGAACGTCCACGCGCTTTCGCGGCTTGACTCCAGACGATATTTTCGCGCTACGACGTCCGATCGCTGACCGTGGCGCTGCGCCCGGCCGGCTTCAAGGCACAGCTCGGGCCGGTCTTCCCGGCGCCGCCTCAGATCCGTCTTCCCGGCGCCGCCTCAGATCCGTCTTCCCGGGCGCCGCCTCAGATCCGTCTTCCCGGCGCCGCCTCAGATGGCGCGGCGGCCCTCGAAAGCGCGGCCAAGGGTGATCTCGTCGGCGTACTCGAGGTCGCCGCCGACGGGCAGCCCGCTAGCGAGCCGGGTCACGGCGATGCCCATCGGCTTCACCATGAGGGCCAGGTAGGTGGCCGTCGCCTCGCCTTCGGTGTTCGGGTCAGTGGCCAGGATCAGCTCGCGGACCTCGCCCGTGCCGAGCCGGACCAGCAGCTCCCGGATCCGCAGGTTGTCGGGGCCGACGCCCTCCAGCGGATTGATAGCGCCACCCAGGACGTGATAGCGGCCCCGGAACTCACCGGTCCGCTCGATCGCGACAATGTCCTTCGACTCCTCGACCACGCACAGGACTTCGTTCGTCCGACGCGTGTCCCGGCACACCCGACACTGCTCAGCCTCGGCCACGTTGAAACAGACCGTGCAGAACCGGACCAGCTCCTTCACCTTGCGCAGCGAAGTAGCCAGCCGGTTCACATCGGCCGGATCGGCGGAGAGGATGTGGAACGCGATCCGTTGAGCGCTCTTCGGGCCCACGCCCGGCAGCCGGCCCAACTCGTCGATCAGGTCCTGGATGGCGCCCTCGTACACGGGATCAGAACCCCGGCAGGGTCAGGCCACCGGAGACCGGACCCATCTTCTTCTCGGTCAGCTCCCGCTGCGCCTCCGCGGCGTTGTGGATAGCCGCGAGCACCAGGTCCTCCAGCGTCTCCACGTCGTCCGCGTCAACCGCTTTCGGGTCGATCTTCACGGACTTGTACTCGCCCAGCCCGGTCACGACCACGGTCACCAGCCCACCGCCCGCAGTGCCGGTCAGCTCGGCCTCGGCCAGCTCGGCCTGCGCCTTCGCCATCTGCTCCTGCATCTTCTGCGCCTGCTTCATGATCTGCTGCATGTTCGGCTGTCCACCGGGGCGCATACGAATCTCCTCAATCAGAGTTCAGGGGTCGGTGCCATTGTCCCGTGCGCGGCGCCCGGAACGGCGCGCGGGTCGGTCAGGACTCGCTGATCAGTTCCGCCCCGAAGGCATCCTTGAGCAGCTGCACCGCCTGCTGCTGACTGCTCTGCCGGGCGGTCTTCTCATCGATCACGTCGTCGAGCGGTTCGTCACCCGGATCGAACCCCTCCCAGGAAGCACCCTTGGGCGGACCGTCGTACTCCGGGTCGTACGGCGCTTCCTCGGTCGGTGATCCGTCGGACCACGAGCTGCCCCCGTTCCCGTTCTTTCCCGCCAATCCTGGGCCCGAGCCACCCGACGCGCCGGCCCGGACCTTCGCCGCTGCATTTCCGGCCGCGCCGGCCTGGGCAGAGTTAGTCGAACTGCTGGGAGCAGCAGGTGCTGCAGCGTTGCGCTGTGCTGCAGGTGCGGCGCCGCGCCCAGCAAGGGGCGCAGCACCCCGTGCGGCCGCCGCCCGCGCCGCGGCGATGCCCGCGCTCGGCGCCCGACCTGCTGCAGCACTAGAGGTGGCCGCCGGTGGACCCACGCTGATCGGCGTCTTGGCGGGCTCGCCGCCGCTCGGACTTGCCGCACTCGTGCCGGATCCGCCTGCGCGCACCTCAGGCACGGGCGGATCGGCCGAGCTGACCCGGCCGAATGCGCCTTCGGACTTCGGCCGAGTAGGAACTTCGCCAGCGCCGGCTGCCGGTTCGGCGGGTTCGTCAGCGCGGGTCGAGGCGGGGGGTTCGGTGGTGGCGGCGATGCCGGCTTGCGGGGAAACAGTTGCCGAGGCTGCCGGCTGCCCAGGCCGCGCCGGCTCGGGCCATTCCTCCGACTGCCCAGGCCGCGCCGGCTCGGGCCATTCGTCGTCGTGCTCGTCTGCCGCGGAACCAGCGGCCGGGACACCAGAATGTGCGGGTGACGGCGCCGTGAAGGCGAGGTCACCGGGCTTGACGGGCTCCGGCCAGCCCCCATCATCGTCCTCGTCGGACGGCTCTGCGGGGACGGGCATCGTCTGCCGCGCCGAGGCCATCGATCCTGCGGGCACCTCGGTGCGGGCCGGGATCCGCTGTTCCGGAGCCATCTCTCGGGATGGCCGACTCTGGACAGCGCCTGCGTCCTGCGGGCCGGCCGAAACCGGGCCACCCCCCACCAGCGAGCTAGCCACATCTGGGCCGCTGCCAGGCGGCGGACCAGCCGAAACAGGACCACCCCCACCTTGCGGACCAGCCGAAACGGGGCCGCCGCCGGGCTGCGGACCAGCCGAAACGGGGCCACCCCCGCCCTGCGGACCAGCCGAAACGGGGCCGCCGCCGGGCTGCGGACCAGCCGAAACGGGGCCACCCCCGCCCTGCAGACCAGCCGAAACGGGGCCGCCGCCGGGCTGCGGCCCGCGTGGGGCCGGACCACCGCCCTGCGGGCCTCGGGGTGCCGGGCCGCCAGAGCTAGGCGGCGAGCCGCCCTCGCCCGCCACGTCGCACCTGATCTGCCAGCGACCACCTAGCTCCTCATACAGAGCGTCGGCGATGAGCTGCGGTTCCGCGGCGACCATCCGGGCGTGGGCGGGGAACCGAAACGTCAGCACGACGGTTTGCCCCTCGAGCTCGCGCACGGTGGCGCCCTGCGCCAGCGCGGCGATCTTTTTGCTCTTCCGACCGACCGCCACCATGATCTGCGGCCACACCTCACGGATCGACGCCACGGTGAGTTGCCCCGGCACGGCATCGAGCACACCGCCCGGCTCCTCCGGTGCATCCGGCATCAACCCCGCCGGCTCTTCCCGCGGCCCAGTCGCTGGAGCGGCAGACGCAGCCGAGACCGACGCTGCGGCACCTGGGCTGGCCGAGACCGGCGCGGCGGCACCTGGAGCGGCCGAGGTTGGCGCGGCGGCACCTGGGCTGGCCGAGACCGGCGCGGCGGCACTTGGAGTCGCCGAGGCCGGCGCTACGGCACCTGGAGCGGCCGAGGTTGGCGCGGCAGGGACAGAGGTCGGACCCTGCGCCAGGGAGGCTGGCGCACCGGGTTCATCCACGGCCGATGCAGCGGGCACAGTCGCGGAAGGCGCAGCCGCCGGTTCCGCGGACGACATCGAGCCAGGGGCCTGCGTCCTGGAGCCTCCGGCGGCCAAATCAGCGTCCATCGGCTGACTGTCAGCAGGCATCGGAGGTGCCACGGGCGCGGCGGATGCCGGCTGGGCAGCGGCCGCGCCTGGCGGGAGCACACCGGTTGCACTAGCCACCTGGGCGGGTGCCGGGCCGGCGGGTCGGTCGGGTGCCGGGGCGGGCGCCGGGCCGGCGGGTCGGTCGGGTGCCGGGGCGGGCGGCTGGACGGGTGCCTGGCCGCGGCGGGCGGCGGCGGCAGCAGCTCGAGCCGCGGACAGGCCGACGCCGGCGACGGAGGGGCCTGCGGATGCCGAGGCGGCGACGGAGGGGTCGGCTGCCTGGGGAGCGGCGGGGGCGGCGTGGGGTGGGGACGGATGCTCCGGGCGTACGGAATCGTCGGAAGAAGTGAGGGTGAGCCGCCGCTCCATGCGTTCCAGGCGCTGGAGGAGCGCGCCCGTGGAGTCGTCGGCGCCGGGGAGGAGCATCCGGGCGGTGATCAGCTCGAGGAGGAGGCGGGGGGCGGTGGTGCCGCGCATCTCGACCAGGCCGTTGTGCACGATGTCGGCGCAGCGGGACAGGGTGGCGGGGCCGAGGCGGGTGGCCTGGGCGCCCATCTGGTCGAGTTGGTCGGCTGGGCCGTCGATGAGGCCTTTGGTGACCGCGTCGGGCACCTGCTGGAGGACGATCAGGTCGCGGAAGCGTTCGAGCAGGTCAGAGGCGAAGCGGCGGGGGTCGTGGCCGGCCTCGGCGACCCGGTCGATGGTCTGGTAGGCCGCGGCGCCGTCACCCGCGGCCAGCGCGTCACACATCTCGTCGATCAGCGCGCCGTCGGTGACGCCCAGCAGCGACACGGCGCGGGCGTAGTCCACGCCGCCCGGCCCGGCGCCGGCGATGAGCTGGTCGAGGACCGACAGTGTGTCGCGGGCGCTCCCGCCGCCGGCCCGCACGACCAGCGGAAAAACCGCCGGGTCGACGTGGGTGCCCTCGGCCTCGGTCAACTGCTGCAGGTACGGCCGGAGCACCGCCGGCGGGATCAGCCGGAACGGGTAGTGATGGGTCCGCGACCGGATCGTGCCGAGCACCTTCTCCGGCTCGGTCGTGGCGAAGATGAACTTGACGTAGTCCGGCGGCTCCTCGACCAGCTTGAGCAGCGCGTTGAAGCCGGCCGACGAGACCATGTGCGCCTCGTCGATGACGTAGATCTTGTAACGGCTGTTGGCGGGGGCGAAGAACGCCTTCTCCCGCAGCTCACGCGCGTCGTCGACGCCGCCGTGGCTGGCCGCGTCGATCTCGATGACGTCAATCGACCCGGCGCCGTCATTGGCAAGGGACTTGCAGGAGCCGCAGACCCCGCACGGCTCGGGGGTGGGACCCTGCTCACAGTTGAGTGACCGGGCCAGGATGCGAGCGCTGGACGTCTTGCCGCAGCCGCGCGGGCCGGAGAACAGATAGGCGTGGTGCAGCCGCCCGCTGCGCAGTGCCTGCGACAGCGGCTCGGTGACGTGCTCCTGCCCGATGACCTCGGCAAACGTGCGAGGACGGTACTTGCGGTAGAGGGCCAGTGCCACTCCTGCCTCCTCCTGACGACCGCGCCATTCTCCGTCGAGGGTGCGACAAGAACAAACGGCGGTGCCCCAGAAGTGAAGGACCCCCCGTGCACCCGCCAGAGCCCGCTTATCCTTGCTGCCTTCCGGCCCTGGGGAGGTTCACGAGGTAACGCCGCACGAGGGGCTGGTGGAGAGCCTACCTGGAGCAGATCGCGAGTCCACGGGTGGTCCCGCGAAAACCGGTGTGGCGGGGTCTGTATCCTGGCGCACGGAGGATTCGCCTAGTGGCCTAGGGCGCACGCTTGGAAAGCGTGTTGGGGGAAACCCCTCACGAGTTCGAATCTCGTATCCTCCGCCTTGCCTCACAAGGGCAGACGCACGAAAGGCCGGACCCCACGGGTCCGGCCTTTCAGCTTTCTCGCACCCGGTTCGCCCCCGCCTGGGTCCTGCAGACCCGCACGCGCCCAGCCGGGCAGCCTTGGCTTGCCGCGGATCGACGATGAGGGCTTCCCATCCGATGTCCCATCCTGGGTGTATCGCTGCTGCTCAGCGCCCTTCTGTCATCCCGCTGTCCCGATGCACCTTGCTCGCCTTGCCCCACTCCGGGCGCGGGCGGAACTCTGCGTTTCGGCCGCCGTCCGGCGCGCCGGGGACGAGGAGTTGGGGCATGAAGACAACACGGCGTTTGAGGGCACTGGCCGGCGCGGCGGGGGGCGTGCTGCTAGGTGTGGCGTTGGCGGTCGCGCCGAGCAGCCAGGCGCAGGCGGCGACCTGCTACGGCGGTGCCGCCAGCTGGAACTCCTCGGCATCGCACGACAACGTGATGCTGCCGAATGCGATCAGTGCACCGGCGCGCTGGACGACGACGTCGCGCTGCGGCGACATCAACTTCTTCGTCGATGAGGGCACTGGCACGTTCAACGCGAACGTGCGGGTCTGCTTCGACCGGACCGGGTGCCAGAGCAGCTGGAAGCAGTTCCGCGCGGGCGACGCCGAGAAGTGGCGGGTCATTGCTACTGACGTGCTTGATGGCACCAAGTTCCGGATCGAGATCGATTACCAGTTCGTGCCGCAGGGTGGACGGCGTTACGGCGGCAAGGTCGCCTTCTGACCCCGTTGCCCGCGAGGTCAAAGCCGGCAGCCCAGCTCTGACCACCGCCTGCGAGGTCAAAGCCGGCAGCCCAGCTCTGAGCACCGCCTGCGAGGTCAAAGCCGGCAGCCCAGCTCTGACCACCGCCTGCGAGGTCAGAGCTGGGCTGCTGCGATGGCGTCGTCCACTTCCGGGAAGATGGCGAAGTATCGGCTCAGGCCCACGGTGTCGAGCAGATCGACGAGGAAACGGTTGGCCCCGGCGAAACTCAGCCAGCCGCCGCGGGCGGTGATCACCTGCTTTGCGGTGATGAAGGCGCTGAGTCCGACGGAATCGCAGAAGTGGAGTGCGGACAGGTCGACCACGATCCGGGGGACCGGTCGTTCCAGCAGGTCCGCGAGGAGGTCGTGCAGTTTCGCGGCGGTGTCGGCGTCGAGCTCGCCGCTCAGGCGGAGCACGGCGACGTCGGTGCGGTGGTCGGTCACTGTGGCCTGCATGGCATCGCTTTCGTCCTGGATAGGGGATTCATAGGGTAGATGTGGCCGATCAGGCGATGGCGCACAAAGCGTCCGTCCAGATCGCGCATCAGAATCCGCATTGCGCGAAAACAAGCCCGTCGCCCAGTGGACAGCGGCGGGGCCAGAGATGAGAACGGGCCGGACTCCTCGAGGGAGTCCGGCCCGGACGTTCGGCTGGCCGAGAGATTGAAGCGAGTGCGGCGCAGCCCGGCTCCTGGCGCCTTACAGCTGACGCCACTGCCAGCGTGGCCCGCGCCACGCGTCGGCCAGGATCAGCGCGGAGGCCTTTCCTGGACACTGCTGCACCTTGGACTTGCCCTGGGGGCCGCCCATCTGGGCTTCGACCTCCCAGATCTGTCCGTCGGTGCGGACGTAGACGTCCCGGCGCGCAAGTCGGACGTCACCATTCCACCAGTGCTGCTCAACTCTCACGTGTCGACCTTATGACAGATATCGACGTCACCGGGCGGGGCAAATCTGCGAAAGTTTTTCGCCGGCAGGGCGAAGCGTATTGACCGATCCGGTGGTTTTCCGCGTGACCACTTGCGCCGGGGGAACATATTAGGGCGGCTCCCTATCTAGCACTCTGCGTAGTCGCCGCAGGTCGTGCGAGGATCGCGAGACGATGGGACGGCACCGACTCTCGCCTGCCGTCTGGCCTGGCTGTTTGATCATGTTAACGAGCTGGCGGATCGCGGCGACTCGGGTTCACTCGAGAGAAACCTGCACGGTGCGTGATCAAGGTCCGAAACGGTAGGGTGTTCCGGCTTCGCAATTGATTAGACCGCGGTCATCGCCTTGTGCCAATGTTCATCGCTGATCGGTAAGTGGGTCGGCTCGCTACGTCAGCGCCAGAACCACAAAGAGTGATCCCGTCTTCACAATCCGGTGACTCTTAAACTCACCCAGAGCATCAAGACCCCTACTGCGAGGCATGCGGGAACGGTGAGTGCACCCAGCCGCAGAAACTCCCTCGCGACCGGCGGCTGCCCTCGACCATGCAGAATCTGCCGCCAGAGCAGCGTCGCCAGTGATCCCACGTAGGTCAGGTTCGGCCCGATATTGGCGCCCAGCAGCACCGCCAGCACCAGGCCTGGCGACGACTCCGCCAACGGCAGCAGCAACAACGTCGCCGGCAGATTGTTCAGCAGGTTCGCGAGCACCGCCGCCAGGCCGGCCATCAGCAACAACCCCACCAGGTTCGCATGATCCGGCGTCACCCGCCCGATCAGCGTCCCCAACCCGCTGCGGCTCACCGCCAACACGACCACGCCGAGGGCAAGCACAAACAAACAAAACCCCGGATTGGCCTTGCGTACGAGCGTCCCTACCCGCTCCTTTCGGCGTACGGCCAAAGTCAACGCCCCTGCCAACGCCACCCATGCCGGATGCACGCCCCACGGTCCCGCCACCGCGAACCCGGCCAGCGTCACCCCCAGCACCACCAGCGCAAAGCGCGGAACAGCCAGGCCGGGCTCGACCACGGCCAGCTCAGAGGATGCGCCGGAGACAGGAGCCGGGGAGGAAACGCGGACACCTGCTGTGCTAGGGGTACCCGCGTCACCGGCCGCCGGCCTCGCACCGTCTGCCAGGCGGCCGCCCCCACCAGCGGCCACGTCAGCAGGATGGCCCAGACCAGCAGCCGAGCCAGCAGGGCCAACTGAGCATCCACCAGCAGCCGAGCCAGCAGGGCCGACTGAGCATCCACCAGCAGCCGAGCCAGCAGGGCCGACTGAGCATCCACCAGCAGCCGAGCCAGCAGGGCCGACTGAGCATCCACCAGCAGCCGGGTCGAGCTGAGCGCCGCCCCCACCGGCAGGTGCGGCGCTCGGGCGGAGGTCGGTGGCGAAATATCGGCGGAGGATGAGGTATTCGACGGCGATGACCGCGAGCCACGGCAGGGCCATCAGGCCGGCGAAGGCCAGGAAGCTCAGCGACGCGGCGGACATGGCCAGCAGGTTGGTGAGGTTGGAGACCGGCAGCAGCAGGGACGCCGAGTTAGCCAGGTGGTTGCACGCGTACACGTGGGGTGTGGGCTGGGCAGAAATCCCGACGGCGGTGGCGAAGACGACCGGGGTCAGCAGGACGACCGTGGCGTCGAGGCTCAGCGCGGCGGTGACTACGGAAGCGAGGATGAAGACCATGCCGAAAAGGCGCTGGGCCGAGCCTCGGCTCCAACGGGCGGCGACCGCTCCCGCGTACCGGAAAACGCCGGACTCGTCGGCAAGGTAGGCGAGGAGCAGCACGGCCGCGAGGAAGCCGACCGTCGGACCCAACTCGGCAAGCTCGTGCACCGCGTCCCGCCACGGGACGAGCCCCGCCACGACGGCGATGACGGCGGCAGGGACGGCGGCGACGGCTTCAGGGAGCCGGGCCGGGCGGGCTACAGCAAACCCGAGGACGCCGGCCAGCAGCACGAGCGACACCACGGTAGTCACAAGTCACCCCTGGTGCCCTCGGCTTACCTCGCCGAAACAGCAAAGGCCGGCGTCATTGTGCCGCTGCTGCCCGGCGGCCGCGTCCCGGGGCCGGGACGGCAGCGGCTGGGCGGTGTGCCACGGGACGGTGCTGTGACCGTACGGAAAAATGACCGTGCTCTCCTTCGGGGTGTGGCGCTGCGCTGATGACGATGCAGCCGCTACCGTCACTCGCTGAGAGCTGAAGCTTCGTGGGGGGATTCGTGTCGACTTTCGCTGCCGCCGTCGCTCGGGGCAAGATTGGCTGGACGGCGTCCGAGCTGGAGCTGACCGGGCTGTCCGACCTCGATGAGGTGGTGGACCGGTTGCGGGACGCCGAGCCGGACGCCGAGCTGTCGTTGCTGTTCGTCGAGGCCGACGACCAGTACCTGGTCATCTTGCGGCTGGATGAGGGTGAGGACCTGCGGGTCTTCGGTTCGGACTCGGCGTTCGCCGACGAGTCACGGCTCGGGGCCCTGCTGCTCGCTGACGTGGAGACGCCGGCGTTGGAGATCGACGAGTTGGCTGCGCCGCGCGGCGGGGACGACGAGGACGAGGATGACCGGCCGGCCGCCGACCCCGACGCTGACCCGGTGGGCGACGTGGAGTTGCTGGCCGACCTGGGCATCGGCTCGCATCGGCTGCTCACGCTGTGCGGGCTGGACGGCATGATGCCGTCCGACGTGACCGCGGAGATCTGCCAGAAGCTGGGCTGCGGCGACGAGCTGGAAGAGCTGCGCGACGCGTGAGGCCGCACGAGGCGTGGATGCGGCGGGCCATGGCCGTCGCCGCCTCGTTTCCCGAGGATGTGCCGGTCGGCGCGGTGGTGTTCGACGCGGCCGGCAACGAGCTGGCCGCCGCCGGCAACGAACGGGAGGCGACCGGCGACCCGACCGCGCACGCCGAGGTCCTGGCGTTGCGCCGGGCCGCCGCGAGCGTCGGCAGCTGGCGGCTTGAGGACTGCACGCTCGTCGTCACGCTGGAGCCCTGCACGATGTGTGCGGGTGCCCTCGTGCTGGCCCGGATCGGCACGCTGGTCTTCGGCGCCTGGGAGCCGAAGACCGGCGCGGCCGGATCGTTGTGGGACGTGGTGCGGGACCGGCGCCTCAACCACCGCCCCGAGGTCTACTCGGGGGTGCTGGAAGCCGAGTGCGCCGCCCTCATCCGGGACTTCTTCAGGCGATGACGGTGTCGAGACCGATCTGCACCATGTTCGAGAAGCCCTGCTCGCGCTGCGCCGAGTCCATCTTCTCGCCGCGCTTGATGTGGTCGCTGACGGTCAGGATGGTCAGCGCCTTCGCCCGGAACCGGGCCGCGGTGGTGTAGATGGCGGCCGACTCCATCTCGACCGCCAGCACGCCGTAATCGGCCAGCGTGTCGAACAGGTCGGGGCGGTCGGTGTAGAACGCGTCCGCGGCAAGCACCGGACCCACCCGCATCGCGACCTCACGCCGCTCCGCCACGTCCACCGCGGTCCGCAGCAGGCCGAAGTCGGCAACCGGCGCGTAGTCGATGAGACCGTCGAACCGCGCCCGGTTCATGTTCGAGTCGGTGGCCGACCCGATCGCGGCGATCACGTCACCCAGGTTCAGGTCGTCCAGCAGGGCGCCGCAGGAGCCGATCCGGATCAGCGACTTCACGCCGTACTCGGTGATCAACTCGTGGCTGTAGATCGAGGCGGACGGCATGCCCATCCCGGAGCCCTGAACCGAGACGCGCTCGCCCTGCCACGTGCCGGTGAAGCCCAGCATCCCCCGCACCTCGGTGTAACAGACGGGGTCCTTCAAAAACGTTTCGGCGATCCACTTCGCCCGCATCGGGTCCCCAGGAAGCAGAACCCGCTCGGCGATCTCGCCCGGCTGCGCGCCGATGTGCACACTCATTCTGGTGATCCTCCCAGACCGGCCCGCGACAGGTGGCGCTACCTGCCTGTTCACGGTTATCCGGCACCCGCCGTCGGGGCCCGGGAGGCGTCCGGTAACCTACTTCGCGGTGGTGTGTCCGAGCGGCCTAAGGAGCACGCCTCGAAAGCGTGTGAGGGTGCAAGCCCTCCAAGGGTTCAAATCCCTTCACCACCGCCACGTCGAACGCCCGGCAGATCTTTCTGCCGGGCGTTCCGCTTTTTCTTAGGTACGGGCACAGCACCGTCCCGTGACACCCCGCCCGGCTGGCTGCCGTCCCGACCTGGTCATGCCGCCGCCGGGCATGCCATCGTTGCCGGGCTGCAAACCGTTGCCCCGCGCCGGTGACCAATTCGGTGGCTCGACCAGTCATGAAGAGAGCCAGCCCTTCAGACACCGGGAGAACCGCCATGGAGCAGGACCTTCGAGATCTGTTCGAACGAGCCCTGGATGACGAGCCCGCCCGCCCACCGGGGGATCCAGCCCGGCTGGCTATGGCGCAGGGGCGGCGGATCCGGCGGCGGCGCACCCTGGTGATGGGCGGCTCGGGGGTTCTGGCCGTTATCGCCGCGGCGGTGGTCGCCGGGAACGTGACTTCGCCGCTCGCCGGCAGGCCGCCAGCGCAATCGACCGCCGCGGCAAGCCCGGCGCCGTCGACGCCCGCCATGCCCTCGAAGCCCGCGTGTCCGTTGCCCGCCGATGACCGGCCCGTCGAGGTCGCCATCTTCCTCACCGACAAGATTGCAGAGGTGCAGTTCTCCCGCATCCGAGCCATCCTCGATGCCAGTCCGCTGGAGTGGGACATGCGAATCGAGAGCTACGAGCAGGCTGATCCGCAGCCCGGCAGACTGTTGGTGGACTTGCCGGACCTCACGGCCTCTCCCGACTCGCTGCCCGAATCGTTCCGGGTCATGCTGACCACGTCGGCCGCGTATCCGGAGTTTGCCGCGAAGTTCGAGGACCTCGGCGGGCGCACCGCGCTTGTCGGCCGCACCTGCCCGGGAGCAGGCGAGTGACGGACGTCGTGTCGTCCGAGGCCGGCTGGAGCTGGCGCTGGCGGCGGGAGCGGGCCGCCAGGGATGCGGAGTTCGCGTCGTTCGTCGCGGCCGCCACGCCACGGTTGCGGCGTACCGCGTACCTGATGTGCCGGGACTGGCACCTGGCCGAGGACCTGACGCAGCTCACCCTGGCGAAGATGTACGCGTCCTGGACCCGGATCTGGCGCACCGCGAACCTGGAGGCCTACAGCCGCCGGGTCCTCATGAATGCGGTCTTCGACCAGCGGAAGCTGCACAGCACCGGCGAGGTGGTGCTCGCGGAGCTGCCCGACCGGCCCGAGCAGCGGGCGGAATCCACGGCGGACCTGCACGTCACGCTGATGAGCGCGCTGGCCTCCCTGTCGGTCCGGGACCAGGCCATCGTGGTCCTGCGGCACTGGGAGGACCACAGCGTCGACACGGTCGCCGAGATTCTGGGCGTTTCCAGCTCCGTGGTGAAGATGCGCAGCATGCGGGCGCTGGGCCGGCTTCGGAAGTTGCTGGGCGAGGAGTTCGCCCGGTCTTGAGCACCGTCCGGCAGGTTGCCCTGCCGGACGGTCTGCGAACGTCAGACCTGCTGGTCGCCGGAGGGCTGCCACTTCTGCATCCAGGGCGAGTCCGGCCAGTCCTCGGCGGCGGCCATGATCGGGTACGCCGTACCGCCGTCGATCCCTTCGCGGATGATGTCGGCGTGTCCGGTGTGCCGGGCGGTTTCCTGGATCAGGTGCAGGAGGACCCAGCGGACCGACCAGTTGTCGATGTCCTTGGGATTCCACGGGACCGAGTGGTCGATGGGGACGTCCTGGCCCAGGTCGGCGATGTCCGCGATCGTCTTCTCGGTCCGCGCGGCGACCCGCTCGTAGTACGCGAGCACGTCCTCGATCGTCTCGCCGTCCGCCAGCCGGAAGTTGTTCTCGTACGCCTCGTAGTCGACCGGCTGCTGTTCCCGGAGCACGGTCGTGATCCAGCCCTCTTCGACGGATGCGCAGTGCTTGATGAGGCCGCCGACGGACAGGGTGCTGGCGGAGGGAGTGGCGCGGAGCTGGTCGGGGGTGAGTCCGTGGGCGGTGAGGCGCAGGACGTACCGCATCTGGGCGAGGTAGGCGAGCAGACCTTCACGCTCGTTGCTGATGGCGCCGACCTGACCGGGCATGACCTTCTCCTGTCGTTGTTCCTCGCTGACAGGACCAAGCCTAGAAACTATTGCGGTCAGTTCCTGGCCGCATTGCGACGAGTTTCGTGCCCGAGTCGGCAGGTCCGCTGACACCAACCCGGGACACCCAACCTCCCGCGCGCCCGAGGCTCCACAACGCCTCGCGCTCCGGCTCGACCTCCACCGGCTCGGCGGCCGGTGCGGGCCAGCCTCGACGCAGCTCCACGGGTCGGCGCAGCAGCGCAGTCAGGGGATCCGGTGTGGACAGGGCGTTTGCGTAAGAGTCCAGGTCCTCGACCACGCCGGGTAGCACGCGCCGGACGGCTGCCGCGTTGCCGCCGCACATGGCTGCGATGAGTTCGGCGCGGGTGGCGGCTACCCGCGTACCGTCGCGAAATGATCCGGCCGCGAGGGCGGCAGCTAGCGGATGACCGTCGATCAGGTTGGCGAGGGCGGCCGCGAGCAGGTGTGGGACGTGGCTGATGCGGGCCACTGCCTCGTCGTGCTCGTCGGCGGTGGCCGGAACGACCCGGGCGCCAAGAGCTGTGAACAGCGCGCACAGGCGCAGCCAGTCGGCCAGGTCGGTCTCCGGTTCGAGGCACAACACCCAGGCACAGCCGGCGAACAGGTGCGGATCGGCGGCGGCGAAGCCGGACTCGGCGGTGCCCGCCATCGGGTGCCCGCCGACGAAACGTTGGCCGGCGATGAGGTCGCGGACCGGGCCCTTCACCGAGGTGACGTCCGTGATCAGGCCGGGAAAGTCAGTGAGCTCGGCGAGTACGCCCGGCAGCGCCGGCAACGGGACGGCGAGCACCACGACGTCAGCACCGGCGACGGCTGCGGGAATGCTGTCGGCGATGTCTGCAAAACTGCGCGCGGCCGTCCGGGTCTCCGCACTCAGGTCGAACCCGGTTACTGCATGGCCGTGGGCGGTCAGGGCGTGCAGCAGGGAGCCGCCGATGAGGCCGAGGCCGAGGATCGTGACGTTCACGCTGGTGACTTTCGCACAGGGTGGCATCAGCCGTACGGACGTGTCGGTTTTAGTCCGTTTCGTCACTAGCTAACCGAGATCAATACGGTTACGTTCGAGAAGTGACGTATAGGGGCAAACTGCGCAAAAGGTTCATGGTGCTCGCGGGGGCGGTCGGCACGGTCGCGGCCCTGTCCACGCCCGCACAGGCGGCGCCGGCGGAGTCGTCGGACAGCGTGCCGGGCTTCAACGGGACAGTGCTCGCCGTGGCGTACTCGGGCAACACCGTGTACATCGGCGGCACCTTCACGCAAGCCATCGTCAAAGGCAAACCCGTCACGCGGAACCGGCTCGCCGCGGTCAATGCGGCCACCGGCGAACTCCTGCCCTGGGCGCCCAGCGCCGACAACCGGGTGAAGGCGCTCGCGGTCAGCGGCTCGTCCGTCTACATCGGTGGCGACTTCGGCTACGTCAGCGGGCAGAAGCGGGACAGCCTCGCCCGGCTCGACGCCACCAGCGGCGCGGTCCACAGCACCTTCAAACACGCCATCGACGGCAAACCGTACGCCCTGGCCGCCGCCAACGGCCGCCTCTACGTCGGTGGCACGCTGACCAAGGTCAACGGGCAGGCTCGCACCAAGCTGGCCGCCTTCAACCTCACCACCGGCGTCCTCGACACCGCCTGGAAGCCCGTCGTCGACGACCAGGTCGAGGCGCTGGCAACCGCGAGCGGCCGCATCTACGTCGGCGGGAAATTCCACAAAGTCAACAGCACCAAGGGGTACGACCGGCTGGTCGCCCTGAACCCCACCTCGGGCGCGATCGTCACCGCGTTCAAGCCCAAACCCGCCGTCATCGTGTTCGCCATCGCCGTCACCTCCGACAGCGTCTACACGGCACACGGCGGCCAGGGCGGCCAGGGCAGCGCCTACACGCTGACCGGAAGCAAGCGCTGGACCATGGCCTTCGACGGCGACGCACAAGCCGTCACCACCCTCGGCGACACCGTGTATGTCGGAGGCCACTTCGACCACGCCTGCCGTACCACCCGCACCGGCGCCCAGGGCGTCTGCCTCGACGGCGCCGACGACCGGGTGAAGATCGCGGCGCTGGCGATGGACGACGGCCACCTGCGCGACTGGACCGCCAACATGAACGGCATCGAAGGCGTCCTGACCCTGGCGACGAACACCAGCCTCGGCGCAGTGGCGGCCGGCGGCGCCTTCACCACGATCGAAGGGGCATCACAGAAACGCTTCGCGCAGTTCAGCTAGGCGAGCACGCAAAGGGCCGCATCCCGGGCGAGGGTGCGGCCCTTTTGCGTACGGTCAACCTTTGCAGTCTTCGGCCTTCCGCCACTGCTCGACCTCGGCCACCGGGCTTTTGCCGCCGCCCTTACGCCACGAATTGAGGAACGGCGCCGGCCACACCACGCCGCGCCGCACATCCCAGTCGCCGACCTTCTCGCACGGCGGCGAAATGCCATAGTGCAGGTGGCAGACATTGTTCGCATTCCCGGTGTGGCCCACCGCACCGAGTAGCTGACCGCTGCTCACCCGCACGCCAGGCTTGATCCCGCCCTGCACCTTGCTCAAGTGCGAGCCGTAATAGCGCACCCCGTCGTCGCCCAGAATCGACACGAACAATCCACCGTTCAGCGGTCCATCCGGCCGACCCTTCACGAACGTGTCCGTCAGGCTGATCTCCAACACCACGCCACTCGTCGTGGCGACAACAGGCTCACCGCAGTCGGCAAAAATGTCGGTTGCCGGGTACGCCGAGTGGGTCGGGTGATAGTCGACGTTCGACGCGCGTACCGGGAAGGTGTATTTGACGCTCGCGGGCTTCTTGTTTGCCGTTACCGTGGGCTTCGCGCTGGCCGGCCCGGTAACCGTGGGCGCCGCTGAGGGCGCGAGGGGCGGCGTGACCGAGGCGGGCGGAATCGAAGCGGGTGCCGATGCCACCGACGGCTCCACGAACTGCGGCGTCGCGGTCGCCGTCGGCTCGTCCGCAGACCCGCCACAGGCGGCGAGCGAGAACGCAGCAACGGTCAGCACCGAGAAAGTACGCAGGGAGACCACGGCGCCATCCTGGCAGAAAGCGTCTCCGCCCGCTGCCGACCGCCGATGGATAGGGTTGACGAGGAACCGTCGACGCCCGGGAGGATCGCATGGCCGAGCAGCGCGGAGGGTGGGCCGACACGACCCCGCCCCCCGGATGGTTGCCGCCATCCGCCCGACCGACCCCGCCCGGCACGCCACCGGTCCCGGACGAGCCACCCATCGACTCCGACCTTCTCAGCCATTCCGCGAACGCCAACTCCGCTCCACCGCCGGCCACCCCGACATCGCCCGGCGCTGTTGTGAGCGCCCCGGCGCCGGGGGGCCCACGCTCCCAGATGCCGAGGGATCCATCGGAGGCGCTGCCCGAACCGCTTGCCGGACCGCCCACGCCGCCCGGGCTCTTTCCTTGGCCTTTTCCCGGGCAGCAGATCCCGCATTCAGGCCACCCCGCGCATTACCCCGGCCAGCAGGCGCCATCGCCTTCCGCCAGCAGTTGGCCCGCAGCGGAAACGCAGCCCTTCACCGGCGCGTGGTCTGCGGCAGGGACACAGCAAGGCGCAGGCGCCTGGCCTGCGGCAGGGACACAGCAAGGCGCAGGCGCCTGGCCTGCGGCAGGGACACAGCAAGGCGCAGGCGCCTGGCCTGCGGCAGGAACTCAGCGAGGCGCAGGCGGACAAATGTCGCCGTGGGGAGCGCCGCCGGCCGGCTTCGTGCATGCACCCCAGGGTGGCCCCGCATTAATGCCGATACCGACGCGGCCGGTCTATCGGGAGCCGCATCCGGTCCGGACGGTGCCGCTGTTGGCTGGCCTCGGTGCCGGGTCGGTGTGGTTTGCCCTGTTCGGCAGCATCGGGCGCGATTTGCTGAGCTACGCCTGGTGGACGATCGCCGCGGCCATCTCCGCGTGGGTAGTGGCGCTCGTCCTGGGCTTCATCGGCGACCGCGGAGTGGCGGTAGGCGCAGCGCTGGCGAGCGGACTCGGTCTATCGATAGCTGCCGGTTTCGTCGGTGCGAGGTGGATCACCACTGCAGACTGGCCGCTGTGGTGAATGTCCAGCTCTGCGGGGAAGTGTCATCGACGATCAGTACACCTCTGGTGGCGCAGAGCACTCGACCTTGACGAACGGCGGAAGGCTCGGCAGGCTCGGGCACATGGCCCACGTACCGCAGCGACTCGACCCTGATCGTCGCCGTCGCAGGCTCGAGCTCCTCGCCGCTCTTGCCAACGCGAAGTCGGCCCGCGAGCACACCCAACCCCAGCGCCTCCGCGGCGCCCGCATCCGCGAACTGATCGCCAGCCGGCGCCGTCTAGCCAACTGATCCGCCCCGCCGAGCAACCCGCCTCAGCGCAGCCGCCTAGCTCAGCGCAGCCCACTAGCTCAGCGCAGCCGCCCAGCTCAGCGCAGCCGCCCAGCTCAGCGCAGCCGCCCAGCTCAGCGCAGCCGCCAAGCTCAGCGCAGCCGCCCAGCGCAACCGCCCAGCCTGGCAACTCTCACCCCAGCGCAGCCGTTAGAGCTTCTCGCCGCGGTCGAGGCGCACGATGCGACGATCGGTGATGATGGCCGTGACGAGGTCGTGGGGTGTGATGTCAAAGGCGGGGTTGACCGCCGCCGAGTAGGGCGTCACTTCCGCTGCGCCCCGGTCCTCGATCTCCACCGCCGCGCCGTCCGGAGTGTCCGGGTCCACCGTAGATTCCGGAGCGACCACGAGGAACGGTACGCCCGCTCGCTGTGCGCCGAGGGCGTGTGAGTAGCTGCCGACCTTGTTCACCACGTCGCCGTTGGCGCAGATCCGGTCGGCGCCGAGAATGACCGCGTCAGCCTCGCCTCGGGCCAGCAAGAAGGGGCCGGCGGAGTCGACCGCGACGCGGAAGTCGATGCCGGCCCGCGCCAGCTCCCAGCCGGTCAGCCGGGCCCCCTGTAAGAGCGGCCGGGTCTCGCTAGCGATCACCCCGGCCAGCGCCCCGCGGCGGTGCAGCTCGAACACCACGGCCAGCGCGGTGCCACCCACGACCGTGGCCAGGCCTCCGGTGTTGCAGTGGGTCAGCACCCGCGGCCGTTCCCCACACAACTCGGTCAGCAGGTCCGCTCCGCGCATTGCCATCGCTTCGGACGCCGCAATCTCCTCGTCCCGCACCGCGCAGGCCTCGGCGAGCACCGCTTCGAATCCATCGTCCAAGCGCGCCGCGGCTCGCCGCACGCCCCGGGCGAGATTCACCGCGGTGGGCCGGGCAACTTCCACCGCTCGCACGGCCCGCGCCAACCCGTCCGGATCCCCAGCGAACTCCCGCGCGGCTACCGCGACTCCGAACGCGCCTGCCACCCCCAGCGCCGGGGCGCCACGCACGGCAAGCGACTGGATTGCCGCGATCAGGTCGGCGACGGTGGTAATTCGCAGCACGGTGAGCTGGTCGGGCAGCACGGTCTGGTCGATGAGCTCAACGGCCCCGTCGACCCAGTCAATGGTCCGCATGCGCGGCAGCCTAACCGTCCGCCCGTGCCCGCACTCGCTGAGCAAGAACCCGTGCCCGCACTCGCTGAGCAAGAGCCCGAGCCCGCACTCGCTGAGCAAGAGCCCGTACCCGCACTCGCTGAGCAAGAGCCCGTACCCGCACTCGCTGAGCAAGAACCCGTACCCGCACTCGCTGAGCAAGAGCCAAACTCCGCACCCGCGAGCCAACGCCGGGACGCACAGCGCCTGCCCATGCTTCCGGCCAAGGCGCGAACAGGCCGAGCTCCAGGCGACTGCACAACCGAACGCCGCCGAGCGAACCCCACAGCACAAGCGGAGCTAGCCACGCCCGCCCAAGCCTCCCCGGTTGCGCACGAAGAGGACCTGGGCGGGAGCAGCGTTTGGGGTTAAAGGCGGGCGAGGGCTTTGCGGAGCGGGTCGAGGCCGAGGGCGCCGAGGTTGAGGGCGTCACGGTGGAACTTTTTGAGGTCGAAATCGGCGCCCTGGCGTGCTTTGGCGTCGTCGCGGGCCTGGAGCCAGATGCGTTCGCCGACCTTGTAGGAGGGGGCTTGGCCGGGCCAGCCGAGGTAGCGCTTCCATTCGAAGCGGAGTACGTCCTCGTGCATGCGGGTGTGCTGGCTCAGGAACTGCAGGCCGAGTTCGGGCGTCCAACGGGCGCCGGGCTCGAAGCCGAACGGGTTGTCGCGCGGGATTTCGAGCTCGAGGTGCATGCCGATGTCGACGATGACTCGGGTGGCGCGGAGCGCCTGGGCGTCGAGCATGCCGAGGCGGTCGCCCGGGTCGGCGAGGTAGCCGAGGTCCTGCATGAGGCGCTCAGCGTAGAGGGCCCAGCCTTCACCGTGGCCGGAGCACCAGCAGAGCAGGCGCTGCCAGCGGTTGAGCAGGTCGGCGCGGTAGATCGTCTGGCCGATCTGGAGGTGATGGCCGGGCACGCCCTCGTGGTAGACCGTGGACGTTTCGCGCCAGGTGGAGAACTCGGTCTGGTTTTCGGGAACGGCCCACCACATGCGTCCGGGACGGGTGAAGTCCTCGCTGGGCGCGGTGTAGTAGATGCCGCCATCGCTGGTGGGGGCGAGGCAGGCCTGCACCGACAGGACCTCGGCGGGAATGTCGAAGTGGGTGCCGTTCAGGTCGGCGACGGCCTTGTCCGCGGTGGCCTGCATCCAGTCGCGGAAGGCTTCCTTGCTGCCGATCATGCGGGCCGGGTCGGCGTCGAGCACCGCGACGGCCTCGTCGATCGTGGCGCCGGAGCCCGCGATCTCGGCGGCGACCGCGCGCATCTCGCGCTCCAGCCGGTCGAGTTCTTCGAAGCCCCACGCGTACGTTTCTTCGAGGTCGACTTTGGCGCCGAGGAAGTACTGGGAGGCGCGGGCGTACCGGTCGGGGCCGGCTGCTTCTTTGTCGCGGCCGTGCGGTGCCAGCTCCGTACGCAAGAAGTGTCCGAAGTCGGCGGTGGCGGCCGTGGCCGCGGCAGCGTTGCGTTGCAATTCCGTGGCGAGGGCGCCCTGCGCGTCCAGGCCGGCGGCGAGGGTGTGGAAGAAGTTGTCGCGGGTCGGGTCGGTCCAGGCGACGCACTGGTCGGCGACCTCGACGAGCTGGTTGCGGGCGCTGACGTTGCCCTTGGCGGCCTGTTCGAGCAGGCTGCGCTGGTATTGCTGGAGGGCGCGGGGGAAGGCGCCGAGTCGGGCCGAGATGTTGGCGACGGCTTCCTCGCCCTGCACCGGCATCAAGTCGAAAGCCATCCGCAAGCCGTGCACCGCGCTGCTGATGACGCTGATCTCGCTGGCGGTGTCGCCGGAGTCGAGGCGGGCCAGGTCGAGGCCGAGCCGCTCCTGCATGGCGTCCTTGGCGACGTGCTCGGCCTCGTGCTCGGGCTCGAGCGGGTCGAGCTCGGCGAGGGTGCGCCGGATCAGCTCGGCCTGCGCCACGTATCCGTCGGGCGACAGGTCGTCGAGTTTGTCGTCGTGGCCGGCAACGCCGACGTAGGTGGCGCCGGTCGGGTTGAGCGGAGCCCACTCGTCGACGAAGCGGTTGGCGAGGTCATCAATCTGTCCCACGGGGCGACCCTACGGGAGACCACCGACACTTCGCTGGACCTATTCCCCGCTGTGACCCGCCGTCCAGGTGAGCAAGCGCTCGGCGGACCACGTGTTGACGACTCGATCGACCGGTACGCCGCAGAGCGCGGCCCGTTCGCAGCCGAAGTGCTGCCAGTCGAGCTGGCCGGGAGCGTGCGCGTCAGTGTCGATGCTGAACAGACAACCGGCCTCGACGGCGACGGTAAGCATGCGTTTGGGCGGGTCGAGCCGGTCCGGCCGCGAGTTGATCTCGATGGCCTTGTCGTGGTCGAGGCAGGCGGCGAGCACCTTTTCCAGGTCGAAGTCGCTGGGTGGCCGGGTGCGGCCGCCGCGGTGGGCTTTGTCCCCTTCGCCCTTGGTGGCGACCTTGCGGCCGGTCAGGTGGCCGAGGATGTCGAGGTGCGGGTTGGCGATCGCGGCCAGCATGCGGCGGGTCATCTTCGCCGAGTCGTCGCGCAGACCACTGTGCACGGAGCCGACCACGACATCGAGCCGTTCGAGCAGCTCGTCCTCCTGGTCGAGCGAGCCGTCGGCGAGGATGTCGACCTCGATGCCGGTGAGGATGCGGAAGCCGTCCGGCAACGCGGCGTTGAGCGCGGCCACGTGGTCGAGCTGTTTGCGCAGCCGGGCGGCGCTGAGGCCGTGCGCGACGGTCAGCCGGGGTGAGTGGTCGGTGAGGACGAGGTATTCGTGGCCGAGCTCGACCGCGGCGAGCGCCATTTCTTCGATCGGCGAGCCGCCGTCCGACCAGTCCGAGTGTGAGTGGCAGTCGCCCCGGAGCGCTTCGCGCAGGGTGGCGGCGGCCTCGCTGAGGTCGGTGCCCGCGGTGGCGGAGATTCGCCGCAGATAGACGGGCTCTTCGCCCGCGAGCGATTCGGTGATGCAGCGGGCGGTCACGTCACCCACGCCGGAGAGTTTCGCGAGGGTGCCTTCTTCCGTACGGGTGGCAAGCTCCGCCGGGGGCAGCGCGGCGATCGTGGCGGCTGCCGAACGGAAGGCTTTCACCCGGTATGTCGCCTCGTTGGCGCGCTCGAGGAGGAACGCGATGCGTCGCAGGTCGGCGACCGGGTCACGGGATGCCATAGGTCCAGCCTAGGGCCACCAGCCCGGCGGCACATGCGGACGATCCGGGCGAACCGGATGCCGAAATGCAAGGGCTGAACGCCCGCCACCGCGCTCCCCCGGCCGGGCTTTCTCATTTCCTCGTCCACATCGCGGGAAATGAACCGTGTTCGAATAACTACTTTTAGTTACTACTTACCGTGGCGTGATGGTTTCGTTATCGATCTTTAATCGAAGCGGGGCGGAGCATCTTACTCCATTGTGGAAGCCTCGAACGAGTCGGCAGAGCCGTTCCGTAGCGCTCCCCGCACGGAGTGCTGAACATCGCTGACCTGCGCCGGCATTGCCGTAGCTGCGTGTGCAACCGACGTGTACGACCAGGTCACCGCAAGGGTCCATCCCCCGATCAGACGACCCAACTCTGACCCTAAGAAAGGGGTCGCTTGCTGGTTTCCCGGATAGATTGACCCGGATCGGTGCGCCCAAAAGGCTACGGAGAGTAGCCGCCAAATCGGTTCATCCCGGGTGCATGGCGGAGGAAGTGGGCAATGACAGTCTCGGTGGATAGTCGGCGCAGCCGGACCCGGTCCGCGCTCGCGGCTGTTCTGACGGTTTTGATCCTCGTACCGACCGGAGTTCTGTTCACCCGGGTCTGGAACGACGTCTCGGACTCCGTCGAGAGCAGCGAGCTCGAGCAGAAGGGCATCGAATACATCACCGCCCTCAGCCCGCTGATCAGCGCGCTCGCCGAGAATCAGTCCTCGGCACTGGCCGGCGTGAACACGACCCCCGGTTCGCTCGCCGCGGCGATCACGGCCGTCAACTCCGTCGACCAACGCCTCGGTGCCGAGCTGGGCACCCGCGACCGGTGGACCGGCCTGAAGCAGAAGATCGACCTGCTGCCGAAGGAGACCGGCGCCCCGGCCACCCTGCTCGAGGCACACGTCGAGGTCGCCGAGCTGGCCCTCGCCCTGTACGAAACGGTGCGCGACAACTCGGACCTGCTGCACGACCCGGACAACGACATCGCCCACCTGGCCGAGGCGGTCGCCGTCGACCTGCCCACCACGGTGATCCAGGTGAGCCGGATGGGTGACCTCAGCCAGCTGGTCGCCAAGGCGAAAGGCCAGCAGCAGGATGCCCTCGCCGCCCAGTTCGCCGCCGCGCTCCTCGAGGTCAACACCTCCGTCGGCAGCCTGACGGACAACCTGCAGGAAGCCGTCGACGACACCAACAGCCCGACGCTGAGCGGCAACCTGGTCACCGGCCTCGACACGTTCCGCCGTGGCGTCGAGTCCCTGACCCGGGGCGCCAACCCGGGCGGCGCGCCGAACCCGGCCACCATGGTCACCGCGCAGAGCCAGCTCCAGCTGTCACTCGCCAACCTGACCGGCATCACCAACCGGGAGATGGCCCGCCTCCTCGAGGCCCGGCTCGACGACCTGGACTACCGCGAGATCGAGGCGTTGGTGGTCGCCGGCGCCGCGGTGCTGCTGGCGCTCGCCGCGATCGTGATCCCGCTGACCGGCCGCAGCCGCCCCGCACCGGCACGCCGTTCGAAGCGCAACTCCGGCTCTGGCGAGGCTCCGCGGGACCTGACCGTGGGCGCCGGCGGCGAACCCGACCCCTACGCGATGTACGGCGAAGCCGCCACCAACCAGAGGGAGCGGTCCGGTGCTCTTCGGTAAGCTCCGCATCCTCGGAAAACTGACCCTCCTCGTCCTGGTGCCGCTGCTCGGCGTCGTCGCGCTCGCCGTGCCGATCGTCGTCAACCGGGTCGACGTCGCCCAGGATGCGCAACACACGTCGGACAAGGTGCGCCTCGCCACCCAGATCGGCTCGGCCCTCCAGGAGCTCCAAGAAGAGCGTCTGCTGTCCGTCAGCTACCTCTTCGGCCTGGTCCGGGAGTCCGAGCTGAGCGTGCAGAGCGCCAAGGCGACCGACCGCATCCGGGCACTCAAGTCGCTCGACCAGCCGCTGTCCGCCGGTCTGAGCAAGGCCGTCGACGACGTGTCGAAACTGGCCAGCACCCGGGCCAACGTGCTCAACCGCAGCATCCGGCCGGACGAGATCGTCACCCAGTTCACCGCGGTGGTCACGCCGATCATCGACCAGCTCGCGCTGGCCCGGGAGGCGGACCTGTCCACCTCCGCCGGCCGCCAGGTGTTCGCGCTCGAGCAGGCGCTGCGCTCCGACGACATGATCGGCCAGGCCGCCGGATACCTCAGCGGCGCCGTGGTGACCAAGAACATCGCGCTGGTCGGCCTGTTCAACCAGACGCTGGTGCAGCTGCAGCTGCTCATCCAGAACTCGCAGCCGTACTTCACCGACGCGCAGTACAAGCTCTATCTCGGCGCGCAGGAGGCGTTCGCGTCCCGGGTGGGTCAGCGCTTCCTCGCGGAGGTGGGCCTCGACCCGGTGGGGGCCATCAAACTGCTGGACATCCAGTCGCTGCTGCCGTCGCTGCGGTCCGTCCTCGTCCTCGGTGGCTTCGTGGAGAAGCGCGTGGCCGCCGACGTGGACGTGGCGGTGACCGAGGATCGTGACAACGCCCTGCGGACCGCCGCCCTGGTCGGTGGCGTGTCGACCGTCCTGCTGCTGCTGGTGGTGGCGCTGTCGCTGTTCATGGCGCGGGCGGTCGCCCGGCCGCTGCGCCGCCTCACCAAGTCGGCGGACCGGATCGCCCGCGAAGCCGAGTCCGAGCTGCTGCGGGTCGCCGACGACGAGGCCGAGGCCTCCCGGCCGATCCGCCTCGACCCGGTCGACGTGGAAGGCCGCGACGAGATCGGCGACCTGGCCCGCGCGTTCGACCGCGTGCAGACCACCGCTGCTCAGCTCGTGGAACGCCAGGTGCTCAGCCGCCGCAACGTTGCCCAGATGTTCGGGCACGTCGGCCGGCGTACGCAGAACCTGGTCGGTCGGCAGCTCTCGCTGATCGACAAGCTGGAGCGCCGCGAGACCGACAGCGAACGCCTCCGCGACCTCTACCGCCTCGACCACCTGTCGAGCCGCCTCGGCCGGAACGCCGGTTCGCTGGTCGTGCTCTCCGGTGCAGCTGGCACCAACGACCACATGGCGCCGCTGGGCCTGTCCGACGTCGTCCGCCTCGCCCTCGGTGAGATCGAGGACTACACCCGCGTCGACGTCGACGTGCCCGAGGATCTCGTCGTCGTGCCCGCCGTCGTGGCGGACCTGACGCTGCTGCTCGCCGAGCTGATGGAGAACGCGACGACGTTCTCACCGCCGCACACCCGGGTCACCGTGACCGCGGCCGACCTGCACGGCGGCGCCCGCCTCGCGATCATGGACAACGGCCTCGGGCTGTCGCCGGAGCGGCTGGCCGAGGAGAACGCCCGACTGACCCGTCGCGAGCGGCTCGACCTGGCCCCGACCGAGGTGCTCGGCCTCTTCGTGGTCGGCCGGCTGGCCCGCCGGCACGGCGTCGAGGTCACCCTGACCGAATCGCACGACGGCGGAGTCACGGCGTGGGTCGACCTCCAGCCGGGACACCTGGTGGCCCGTCCGGAGCCGGTGCCCGCGTCACTCGCGCCGCTCCAGGCCACCGCATCGGTGCCGAGCAACCACACCGAGTTCGCGCCGCTGGTCGCCGGCGGGGCAGCCCGGTCCGCGCCGGGCAGCGCCCAGCCGTTCGACGCGGGCAAGCTGACCCGGGCCACGAAGACCCTCGAGGTCGCACAGACCTGGAATGCCTTCACGGTGCGCGAGTCCGCCCCGCAGCTCGAGACGCCGATCGAGGCTGAGGTGGACGTTGCGGCGCAGCCGACGGCGTACACCACGCCGGTTGCTGGCCGCTTCCCTGCGCTGCCAGCCCTGCCGGAGCTGCCCGCCGCCGGCCGGCCCGCCCCGACCGACGCCATGTATCAACGGCCTGCCCTCGAGTCGGCCGCCGCCCCGCAGGCCGCGGTGGCCCGGGCGACCGTGGCCCCACCGCCGGTCACTCCGCGAGTCGCCCCGCCGCATCCGGCACCGGTTTCGCCGGTCCACCCGGTTGTGCCGCAGGCAGCGGCACCCGCACCCGCAGCCCCGTCGGTGCCTCAGCAACGAACGAGCCCCGAGGGGGGCCCGCCCGGCCTGCGCCGTCGGGTGCCCGGTAACCAGCTGCCGGTGGAGACCGGGCCGCGGGCGAACGCCGCGCTGCCCACCCCGGACGACGCCCTCGCCGCCCGGGACGCGTTCAACGACTTCGAGGCCGGCGTGTCCCGCGCACAGTGGGGCGGGGTGGAGCACGACAACACCGCCGCACCGCAGGCAACGAGCCCCGCACCGCAGGCCATGGGCGCACCGCAGGCCACGGGCAGCCCCGCGCCACAGGCCAGGAGTGGACCGCAGCCCATCGGCGGCCACGCGCCGCAGGCAGCGGGCCATTCGGCGCTGACCCGGCGGGTGCCCGGGGCGACGCTGCCGCTCAGCACACCCGCGACCCCGGCCCCGCCGGCCAGCCCGACCCAACCGCTCGACCCGGAGGCCGCCCGTGCCCTGATGGACCAGTTCGAGTACGGCGTAGCCCGAGCACTGCACGAAACCCAGCCACAACACGAGGGACAACCGCGATGACCTACCCCGCAGACACCTCGCAGCTCAGCGCGGAGGCGAAGACCTTCAACTGGCTGCTCGACTCGTTCACGTCGAGCACGGCCGGTGTCGTCGAAGCCATCGCCGTCTCCTCGGACGGCCTGCTCATGGCGATGTCCGCGATCCAGGACCGGCCCAACGCCGAACGCCTGGCCGCGGTGGTTTCCGGGCTCACCAGCCTCGCCGGGGGCGCCGCCAGCTGGTACCAGCTGGGCAGCCTCAATCGGGTCATCATCGACATGAACGACGGTTACCTGCTCGTGACGGCGATCAGCGCCGGCTCGGTGCTCGGGGTGATCGCGGACCGGACGGCCAATCTCGGCACCCTGGCGTACGAGATGACGCTGTTCGCGACGCGCGCCGGCGGTGCCCTGAGCCCGCGTCTCATCGCTGAATTGAAGAACGCCGTCCAGCAGTGAGGCACACGGCCGGCCCCGACGACGACCACCCGGACTTCCCGGCGGCGCCCGGAGTTCGGCCGTTCCTGCGCAACATGGGAGCCGCCCGGCACGATCCGCCGGTCTCTGCTTCCGCGCCCGCCCCGGCCCCGGCCGACGAGCACGCGACCGCGTTGCGGCCGTTCGTCATCACCTCGGGCCGGGTCAGCGGTCAAGACGCCGACATCGGGCTCGAGACGCAGGTCAGCGCGCTACCCGGCGCGCTGGCGGCGCGGCTTTCGCCCGAACGGCGGGCCATCGTCCAGCTCTGCGGCCAGCCCTTGTCGGTGGCCGAGATCTCGGCCCGGCTCCAGATGCACCTCGGTGTCATCCGGATCCTGGTCGACGACTTGCGCGCTACCGGGCACCTGGACGTGCAGCTGACGCAGAGCGACTTCCCCGACCCCGACACCATCCTGCGAGTGATCCGTGGCCTTCGATCAATATCCTGACAACCGCGTTGTCGGCACCGCGCGCGTGCAAGGCGCGCCGCCCAAGGCCGCACCGCCGGTGCCGGTCAAGATCATCGTGGCGGGCGGCTTCGGGGTGGGCAAGACCACGACCGTCGGCGCCATCTCGGAGATCTCGCCGCTGACCACCGAGGCCGAGATGACCTCGGAGTCGGTCGGGGTCGACAACCCCAACGAGTCGACCGTCAAGGCCACGACCACCGTGGCGATGGACTTCGGCTGCGTCACCATCGACCACACCCTCAAGCTCTACCTCTTCGGTACGCCCGGCCAGACCCGTTTCGCCTTCATGTGGGACGACCTGGTCCGCGGGGCCCTCGGCGCGCTGGTCGTGGTGGACACTTCCCGGATCGACGACTGCTACCCGGCGATCGACTACTTCGAGCGGGCCGGCCTGCCGTTCGTCGTCGGCGTCAACACCTTCAACGGTGAGCTCGGGTATACGCTCGATGAGGTGCGCTGGGCCCTGGCGATTCCCGACGAGGTGCCCCTTCTGCAGTTTGATGCCCGATTCCGCGGCTCCGTCCGGGACGCTTTGCTCGTGGTGCTCGATCGAGCCCTCGACAAGGCGATGCGCATGCGATCGTCGTAAGGTGTGCGCCGAGTCGCCGCGTTCCGGTTCGCGATCCAACCGCCGGCCGGGCACAGTGGTAGGGGCGACTGCGGGACGGGAGGACGGTGACGTGCGAGGACTGGACGACGCGCTCGACAAGCTGGCCCGCCGCGACGAGCTGCGCCGCCGGGCCGCCGGGGAGTCCACGGGCACCCCGCCGGCCGTGACGGAGTTGGTCGAGGCGATCGCCGCCGTCGTGGGCCGCCACCCCGAACTGGGCGTGACCGTCGGCGTCGAGGGCGCCGGCGACCCGGTGCTGCTGCACTTCGCGCTCGAGGACGGCATCGTGCAGGTCAGCGCGGACAACTCGGTGGCCCAGCGGGCGAGCGAGCCGCACTACGGCGAGATCATCGACGTGGAGCCCGAGCCGACGCCCCCACCGACCGCACACCACCACCACCACCGCTACGAGGAGCCTGCGCCCCAGCAGGAGTACTACCAGCAGGAGTATTACCAGCAGCAGCCGCCCATGCCGACGCCGCTGCCCGAGCCGGTCCCCCTGCAGGTCGACGAGGAGGAAACGGAGTTGGCAGCGAAGCGACTCGCCGCCATGCTCCGCGCCGATCCCTCCCTGCTGAACGACTGACCCGCCACTGAGCGACCGCTGCGCTACGTCCGGCGCAGGATCGCCTGTTCCACCGCGCCGACCCGGTCGGCGAGCAGGCCCACCGCGCCGACGGCCCGGGTCATCGGATCGTCGCCGGCGCCGCCGAGCGCTTGTTCCCGCAGGTACGCCGCCTTCACCTCGGCCCAGCGCGCGGCCTGCTCCGGGGTGAGCCGCCCGCGCAGCTCGGCCAGTTTGAGCAGGTTGGCCTCCGCACCGGAGGTGAGCGTCTGCGCTTCCCCGAGATAGTGGTCGTCGATCACCAGCTCCAGTTCCGCGTCGTTCATGACGGGCACGATCCGCTCGGCGAGCTTGTTCATGTTGCGGTACGACCCCTGCAGCCGGAACGGCGGCTCGGTCCGCGACGAATCCGCCTGCGACGCCGACGCGATGTACGCCTGGTTGTTGCGCAGCACGATCTTCTGCACCAGCCGCATCTTGCGCAGCACCGACAACACCTGTTCCAGCTCGGTGGCGGAGTACGCGTGGCTGAGCCGGTCGGACCGGACCGAGTCGTCACCCTCGGCGAGCCGGACGAGCAGCGGCAGGTCGGTGCGGTCGCGGGCGGACAGCGGCGCGAGCACCGGGTTCGACGTGAGCGCGTTCTCCAGGTACGACATCTCGAACGCGTCCTGCTGACCGGCGAGCACGTCACCGAGGTTCCACACGTCGGCCCGGTTGGCAAGCATGTCCGGAATCCGGAACCGCTTGCCGGTCTCCGTGTACGGGTTACCGGCCATGCACACCGCGAACCGCTTGCCCCGCAGGTCGTACGTGCGGGTCCGGCCTTCCCACACGCCTTCCATCCGGCGCTGGGCGTCGCAGAGTGAAATGAACTTTTGCAGCAGCTCCGGCGAGGTGTGCTGGATGTCGTCCAGGTAGAGCAGGACGTTGTTGCCCATCTCGAGGGCGAAGGAGATCTTTTCGACTTCCTGCCGGGCGGTGGCGTTCGGGGCTTCGGCCGGGTCGAGCGAGGTCACGTCGTGTCCGAGCGCCGGGCCGTTGACCTTCACGAAGACCAGTCCGAGGCGGTTGGCGACGTACTCCATGAGGGTCGTCTTGCCGTAGCCGGGCGGGGAGATCAACAGCAGCAGCCCGGATTGATCCGTGCGCCGCCCCGCGCCGGTCGCGCCGAGCTGCCGGGCCAGGTTGTCGCCGATCAGTGGCAGGTAGACCTCGTCGAGAAGCCGGTTGCGGACGAACGCCGACATGACCCCCGGCTGGTACTCGTCTAGCCGCAGCCGCTCCCGTTCGGCCGCGGCCAGGGCCGTCCGCTGTTTCTGGTACGCCCGGTAGGCCGGCACCCGCTCCTCGCGGAACCGCCGGGTCGTCTCCAGGAACTCGTCCAGCCGCACGGTGAGCTGACCGCCGACGATGCGCGGGTGCGCCGAAAGCAGCCCGGTCACTGTCTCGCTCACCGCGGCAGCCGAGTCGTAGCGGGTCAGCGCAGTTCCGGTGAGCTCGATTGCGGCGGCCTCGACGACATCGCTCGCGTCCCCGGCCTCGGGGTGCGCCCGCTGGAACGCGGAGAGCCACGCGTGCACGAGCTGTTCGCGGGCGATCCGCTCCCCGTCCAGTGCCCGCAGGTCAGCCTCATAGAGCGAGGCGTGCTCGGCGGACAACGCCCGGTGGAAGCGGTCGAGGAATGTCCGTGCGGTCGCGCTGGTGACGAAGCCGGCCGGAGTCGCGGCCAGCTCCTCGACCAGATACTCCCCCACGATCCGACCCGCGGCCCTGAAGCCAGCGGCCGGTCCGGCGCCCGCCGCGGCTACGGAACCGGCCGGCCCCGCGCCCGCAGCTGCGGCGAGGGCATCGGCCAGGTCGGTGAGATCCTCGCCTGCCCCGAACAAGTCCCGCGCGCGGACCAGCGACGCGGCCCGGACTGACCAGGTGGCCTGCTCGGCGGCGGGTAGGCCGGCCCAGAAAAGCTGGGCGGCGGCCCGGACCGGCGCCGGGTAGCGCAGCAGGCCCGCGGCGGCGTGCAGCCGGATCAGGGCGTCGAGGATTCGGGTGGCGTCGCTGTCGTGCACCCCGCGCTCGTAGCCTTCGTCGTAGCGGGACTCTGCTGCCCGGCGTACCCAAAGATCGAGGTCGCCTTGGGGGTTTTCGGCGAAGACGGCCGCGGCAAGGTATTCGGCACGGGAGAGCTCGGTGGATTCCGAGACCATGGGCTGGTCCCAGAACGGACGGGTCGCTAGGAACGCCTCGTCGCGGACCGGGCCGCGGTAGTCGGTGCCGGTGATCGCGAAGGCCAGGTCCGGACCGTTCGGCACCAGCGTGAGGTCGATGGTCTGGGTGTTCACGGCGAAGGTGTGCCGGCCCAGGCTGAGGGTGGTGCCGTCGGCGCCGTACAGGTCCAGTCGGTCGCGGAGAGACCGCCCGGCCTCCTGCCGCGCGGCCTTGACCCGGCCCGCCAGCTCTTCGGCCCGAACCGCATCGCCGAGGGTACGCAGCTCGTCCGCGACCTGCCGCAGCTTGCCGACCATCGGATCGGTGGCGAAGTAGGTGTTGACGTCGTCGAGGCTGCCCAGCCCAGCGACCCGGCGTTGGACGCTCGCGAGGGTGCGCTGGGCGGAGTCGACGAGCCGGTCGGCGCGCCGGGCCCGCTCGTCCAGCAGGGCCTGTCGCCGGGCAGCAAATGCCTCATAGATTTCGGCGCGCTTGGCGGTGAGCTGGTCGGTGAAGTCGTCGAAGTCGCCGAACCGCGACTCCAGCGCCTCGACCTGCAGCATCAGCTTGGCGAGCTGCTCGTCGCAGCGGTCCGGGGTGTCGGCGGCGGAGATCCCGGCGGTCACCGACTGGGTGAGCAGGGCAAACTCTGCGGCGAAAGCGGCCCGGCCCTCGGCCGCGGCCAGTTCACGGCGACGGCCATCCAAGGTCGCCCGGGCGCGGTTGACGCCACCGAGCACCTCGCCGATCCGTTCGAGGATGCCGACGCGGATCGTGGCGTCGGCGATGTCGAGCCCGCCGACCACCTCGGTCACCACCTGCAGCCCGTCGGCCTGCTCGGTGAGGCGCTCGGCGATCGGTGTGGCCGCGGCGACGGTGGCGATGCCGCCTGCGTCGGTCACGAGCTGGTCGACCGACTGCTGGTAACCGGCGAAGGCGTCCGGGCGCTGCAGGAACTCGACGGCGCGGCGGGCGGTCGAGTCCACCTCGGTGGACAGCTCCGCGGCCAGCTGGTCGAGCCGGGCGGTGTCGACGTAGCGCAGTTCGCGCAGGGTCACGACCCGGCCCTGAGCCTGGCGCAGCGCGGCGAGCTGGCGAATCCACGCGTCGGTGCTGGCGGGCACCTCGCCGCGGGCGCGCCGGATCAGCGAGGTGGTGGCCGCGCTGGCCTCCTCGACCGCGGTCGTGGCCTGTGCGGTCAGCGCCTGCACCGACTCGAACTCGTCGAGCACCTGCTCGGCGGTCGTGCGTACCTCGGCGAGCGGGCCGCCCAGGTTTTCCAGCTCGGCGTCGGCCAGCCAGTGGTACTGGTCGAAGAGCCGGGAGCAGGCCGCGATGATCGCCTCGAAGACCGCCCCGGACGGCGTCATCTCGTCGATCATCCGGGACACGGACAGCGCGTCGGCGATGCCGCGGACCAGGTCAGCGTTGCCCACCCGGTCCAGTGGGCCGGTGCCGACCGGCTGCGCGGCGGCGTACGTGTCCGACACGTACGGGGTCTGCCACACCTGCATCGGGTGCACGCGCGTCGGCTCGTCGGAGCCCGCCCGGAAAGCCACGAGCGTGCCGTCGTCGAACAGCGAATAGCCGTGACACGGGATCGGCGTGGCGACTTCCTTGCGAATCACGTTGTACGGCAACAGCAGGTAGCGCCCGGCGACCCGCGCGTGGAAGACGTAGAGCACGTCCTCGCCGTTGACCGAGCGCACGACCCGTTCGAACTCCAGGTCGGCCACGTCGGCGTCGAACGTCTTGGCCAGGCCGGTAGCCAGGTAGTAGCCGCCGGGGAAGATGATGCCCTGGTCCTCGGGCAGCCGCTGACAGGCCTGCCCGATCCCATCCAACCGCACCACGTCCCGGGTCCGGGTGTTGAACACCAGATACCGCTGCGTCGTCTCCTTATACGGCAACACGCGCAGCAGGATCAAAGGGCCGATTCGCGCGTACGCGATTTCCGCGTCGGCGAGGCTCTGCAACTTCTCGTCGACCGGTTCGGAGAAGATGCCTTCGCCGTCCTCGGTGTTGTTCTCCACCTTGACGGTCAGCGTGCCGCCGACCGTCTCCACAAAGACTTCGTCCGCAATGGACACGTGCGGGTGCCGGCCGAGGACGTGCTGCTCACGGGTGGTGAGCGTCCACTCGAAGTCGTGCGCGGGCGGGAAGACGTGGTCGCGTTCGCCGCGGTTGTCGACGTACTCGACCGCACCACCGGTGCCCACCCGCCAGCGCAGCACCTTGAGGTCGTCGGCGCGGGCGCCGGTCTGGAAGACCGCGAGGAGCAGCCCCTCCAGCCGGCGCAACTGCAGCAGGTGCGTCTCGCGGTAGTACCGGTAAAGCTCGGCGAAGTCGCGTTGGAACTGCGGGTCGTCGAGCAGCCCCGGCAGCGTCGCCGCCTGGAAAGCGCCTTCGGCAAATCCGTGTACGGCAAACACATCGCCGATCGCGGTCTCGCTGCGGAGTCCAATGAAGACGTTGTAGCCGAACAGCATGGCGCCGCCGACCTGCACGATGTCGCGGGGCACGCAGTTGTTCTCGGTGCGGACCCGTTCCGTGCCGGCCAGCCGCATCTGCTGCCCGCCGAACGTCTCCGTCCGGCGGGTATTCAGCGCCTCCGCGCGTCCGGCCAGTTCCTTGGCCTGCGCACCCAGCCGGGCACGCAGGACCTCGTACGTTCCGGCGTCGAGCGTCACCGGGCCGCCGGGACCTTGGCATCGCCCAGACCCATCTCCTTGGCGGCGGCGAGCAGCTCACGCAGCTTGCCGGAGTCCTTGCCGCCCGCCCGGATCTGCTGGGTGAGGAACGCCGACAGGGTCAGGTTGGCGACGTCGCCGGTGTTCACCGAGCCGAGCACCCGGCCCAGGTCGTCGGCGAAGTTCGCGGAACCGTTCAGGTAGCGCGCACCGAGGCCCTGGACGACGTCGGAATGCTGGACGAAGCCGTCGACGGCCTTGCCCATCGTGATCGAGCCGATCAGCTTGTCGAAGAAGATCGAGTCGCCGCCGACGATGTCGATGTCTGCCTTCTCCAAGCCGGTGGCGATGAGCGAGGCCTGCGCTTCGGCGATCTCCTTGTGCACGTTGATGCCGGCCAGGCGGATCTCCTTCTCCGTCTCCAACCGCAGCCGGTACTCCTCGTGCTCCCGGGTCGCGTCGTCGAGTGCCGCCATCGCGCCGGCCTTCTCCTGCAGACCTTCGGCCTCGCCCTTGAGCTTCTCGCGAATAGCCTCGGCGGCGACCAGCGCCTTCTCCCGCTCGACCGCGGCCTCGGCGCGGCCGGTCTTCTCCACCACCTCAGCGTTGCGTTCGCGCACCTGCACGTCGGCGAGGCCGGCAGCCGCGGCCTCGGCTTGCGTTCCCTCGGCGAGGCGGATCTTGGCGCGGGCGTCCAGCTCGGCGGTCTGCTGGCGGGTCTCCGCCAGCAGCAGCTCCTCGCGGGCCTTGAACTTCGCGGCGGCCTCGGCCGCCTCCGCGGCCTTGATGTCCTTGACCAGGGCCTCCTGCGCCTCGGCCTCGGCGTTGATGATGACGGCCTGCCGGGTACGCTCCGCCTCCTCGACGACGCGCAGCCGCTTGATGTTCTCCTCCTGCTCGGCGACCGTCTTCTCCACGGCGATGCGCTCGCGGATCACCTCGGCGATCGAGCGCTTCTCCGCCTCGACCTCCTTGTTCTTGGCGATCGTGGACAGCTCGGTCTCCCGGTCACGCCCGATGACCTCGAGCATCCGGTCCTTCTCGATCCGCTCGGTCTCGATCGCGATGACCCGCTCACGGTTCTTCTCGGCTACCGCGATCTCGCGAGCCTTGTTCTCCTGCTGCACCCCGAGCTGCTGTTCCGTACGCAGGTGAGCGCCTTCGGCCCGCAGCCGCTCCTCGGCGTGCGCAAGGGCGATTTCGGCCTCCTCGCGGGCCCGCATCGTCTCGATTTCCCGGCGCTGCTTGATCTCCGCGTCCGCCTGCCGGCGCTCCAGTTCGAGGATCGCCTCCTTGGCGTCCACGTTCTGCCGGGTGATCTCCTTCTCCTCGTTGCGCCGGAAGTCGTTCGTGCGGACCGCCTCGATCGCGGTCAGCTCGGTGATCTTCCGGATGCCCTGCGCGTCCAGGATGTTCTTCGGATCGAGCGACACCATCGGCGTCTGCTCGAGGAAGTCGATCGCCGCGTCCTCCAGGCTGTACCCGTTCAGGTCGGTACCGATCACCTCGATGATCTGGTCCCGGAACTCGTTGCGCTTCGTGTAGAGGTCGACGAAGTCCAGCTGCTTACCGACGGTCTTCAGCGCCTCGGAGAACTTGGCGTTGAACAGCTCCTGCAACGTCTGCTCACTGCTCGCCCGCGTGGTGCCGATCGCCTGAGCCACCTTGATGACGTCCTCGGTGGTCTTGTTCACGCGTACGAAAAAGGTGATCCGGATGTCCGCACGGATGTTGTCGCGGCAGATCAGGCCTTCCCGGCCGGTCCGCGAGATCTCGATCGTCTTCACCGAGATGTCCATCGTCTCGGCCTTGTGCAGCACCGGCAGCACGACCGCACCCGTGAAGGTGACGTCGACCCGGCGCACCTTGGACACGATGAGCGCCTTGCCCTGTTCCACCTTGCGGAACATGCGGCTGAGGAAGAACACGACGCCGAGCACGATGAGCAGCACCACGGCGAGGAGCACACCGAAACCGGTGGAGATCACATCCATTGCGGATCCTTTATGTCGATGCGATATCGGCGGGGACGATCCAGAAGAACTCGCCGTCGGGATCAACGTCGTAGAGCAGGGCGACGGTGCCCGCCTTGAGGTCGTCGTCGCCGGCCTGCCGGACCTGCACGATCGCGGACGAACCGTCCGGGGCATGCACCTCGGCCTGTCCGAAGGACTGCGTCACACGCCCAGTCCGGACGATGCAGGTCATGCCGACGAAATCGGCACGTGACGGCTCGGGACCGGCGGGCAGAAAACGCTTGATCAGAAGTACGCACAGCCGCGCGATCACCCAGGCGACGACGACCGCCCCGGCGAGGATCAGCGCGGCGGGAATGGCGCCCAGCAGCTCAGCGCCGGCCAGGGTGGTGAACCAGGCGAACACAACGAGCAGGGAGAGAACGACCGAGGCGGGCACGCCACCCAGGCCGAGGAAGCCGAGGAAACCGCCGGCCTCCGCGCCGCCATCGCCTTCGGGATCGGCCCCGCCGACCACGACAACGAGCCAGTATCCGATGACGACGACCAGGAGTGGGGTGAGGATGACGGTGGGGAAGCTGAGCACAGCCTCGAAGAACCCACCCATGCAGTGACCGCCCCCGCGTCGTGCCGCAGGCCCCGTCGCCCTCTGTGGCGTCTCAACCCCCTGCGGTGACATCGATGATGGCAGCCCCGGTCAAATCCCGCGCCCCCACTCCGGCCGCACCTAGATCGTCTCTTCGGCCAAGTAACGCTTTGGCGATACATCGCGCGGGCCTATGTGTCTCGGCGTACGACCCATCAAAGACACGAACGCCCTCAACGGGTCAGCTCATGTTCAGAACTTCACGCGTCACAGTATCTGCCAATGCGAGGAGGGTGGCGCGTTCCTGCTGCGGTATAACAAAATTCATCTCGACAGCGTGCGCGATAAAATTATCATCTAATACCAGATGATAATTTCTCACATAGAAAGGCAAATCCTGGCGCCACACCCAGCTCCCATCGGTCAAAATGGATGATCCTCCAGAAATGCGCTCCTCGCCACCAACCACGTCGGTTGTGGATTCCATGATATCCACCAAGGGGATACCCGAGTCCAAATATTCTGCTAAATTTCCTTCAAGCCTCCCCGGCGCCACCCGAACGGCTTCGATCAAGCTTTCACGGAAGATGCCAGGGCGCCGCGGCTCCAGCTCTTTGTATAAGCCGAGGGCTCGCATTCCACACTCCTACACTCGAGTTAGACAGACAAAGCATCAGATGACACTAGGCAGTCATGCATTCAGCGCCCGCCGCAACAATCGGCAACTTCCTAGAAGCAAGAGGGCATCCGATCCTCGATCGAGTTGATTCGCCTTCGCGAGCTGTCGGTGGCCGTGCGTGCTCGCCGGCAGGGTCACGAGGATGGAGCGACGCCAATATAGATCGGACTTGTCTGACGCTCGGTGGGCGTGGCCCATTCTTCGACGCTGCACCCGCCCTACGACCAACCGCTTCCAGTTCGCCGCTATTTCCGCGAGCCGGTTCCACGGTCATGACCGATCAAGATCGACGACATGACCGGCGAACTGGCAACTCGCGTCCCGACGTCCGACGCCGCCGGAGTTTGTAAACCCGCACAACCGGCTTGAAACATGGTGAATCCCGCAGCTCGAGCGCAGCACCACGTCAGCCGGGAAGTCGATGAGGCTTCTCATCGCCTATTGCCGAAGTCGATTTCAACCGCTACTTGGAAGGGGCTCTGCTTCAATACCAATCTGAAACGAACCTCGGCGAGCGCGTCACTAAATTCGTCAGTATTCCGCTCTGAAAGACTGGCATCTCGCTTGACAAACGGTCACGAACTATGGCCTATGGACTAACTCGGGCCAAGCAAGTCGAACCGTCAGAACCGAGTCATTCCTATCGGGCTCCGGGGGCGCTGAAACTTTGCGGCAAGCGCCCATCCTGCCAGGCTCGATCCAAGTCTTTGAAGAAGTCTGCTGACCCCTCCCACCGAGAACGCTCGTCCTGACTCAACGCCGCCCAGGGATCGGTAAAGTCGAACTCGGGGACATGCGCCCCCGTCGACCCTGCGAAGCGCCGACAGGCTGCACACCACGTGTAGCTCACTAAGCTGCGCGCACGCCGGGTAGAGCGATACATGTAGGTGCGAACGGAACGGTGCCCACAGACAGGGCACAGGCGTTCTACAGGCTCTTCACGAAAGGGCCGATTCTTTGCCAGCTTGGTGACGTCACTAGCGTCATAGCGAACCATCTGATGCGCACTCATTGGCGGCGTGTCCTTCTGATGTATTCGTCCTTCTTGCGCTGACCGTACTCCTCAGCCTGGTCCTCACGGTCCAGCTCACCTCGAGTCTGGTGATGATAGATCTCATGGAACACCGTGGCGACGGCCTCATCCATGCTGGCAAGCGCCATGTCGGAAATCTGAATCAGAGGCCTGCCCCGCTTACCTCGCATCGGAGCGCCATCGACATGCGGACTGTTCCCGAACGCTCGGCCGCCATCGGCCTGTTCGATGACGGGAACATGCTCGATGTCGTACTTCCTGACACTCATGCCTGCTTGCCCTAGAGAGCGTTTGACCTGCCGCACGGATACTGCCGGACCGTCTTGCCCGCCGGGCGACGCTTGGGAGGCCCCGCGATAAGGACCAGCCTGGGACGGGGAGTCGAGTGCGCGCCCAGCGCCCTTGGACTTGCGGCTGACGGCGCCGAGGCCGGGTACAACCCCCAGGACTGCCGACTTGACGTCGACGCGCCCGGTGGTGACCGCCTGGGTGACCACTTCGCTGACGCCGTTTTCGGCGGCTTCGGTGGCGAGGCGGCCGACCACGCCGGTGCCGACCTTGCCGGCGATCATCGTGCCGACCTTGCCGGCGATCATGCCGCCGGCGCCGCCGGCCAGGCCGGAGAGGGCGCCGGTGCCCATCGAGCCGAGGGCGTCGCCGATGTTGTGGATGTCGCCCTGGGCAGCGTCCTTCGCAAGGTTGATCAGGGCGCCCGCGCCGACCATGCAGGCCACCGCGCCGACACCGGCCGTGACCGCCGTGCAGGCGACGCCGGCGAGGATGGCGCCGCCGATGGCGGCTACCTCGAGGATGGCGTCCTTGTGTTCGACGATGAACTTGCCGGTGGCCTTGGCGGCGTCCTTGACGACGGTGACCGTCTGCTTGACGACGCGCTTGGCCTTGGCAACGACCGCCTTACCGGCCTGTTTGACCTTCTTGACGATCTTCTTCTTGATTTCCTTGACCTTGTGGTAAGCCTTTTTCACCCATTTCTTGGTGTGCTTCTTGACCGAGGCAACGGTCTTGTTCCAGCCGCGCTTGACCTTCGAGACGCCCTGGTTCCACTTCTTCGCGACCTGCTTCTTGAAGGAGTTCCACTGCCTGCCGGCCGACTGGACCTTCTTCTTCACGTACGACTTGGCCGAGCTGATCTTGGCCGTGGTGTAGTTCGACACCGAGCGGTACGTCGACGACACGAACGAGGTGGTCGTGTTGACGGCCGAGGTGAAGGTGGAAGTTACCGAGCTGGCGGCCTTCTTGATGAAGTTGGGGATGCCCCAGTGGCCGGTGGGGTCGGTGACCGTCATCGGGTTCGCGTCGCCGTACTGGTAACGGTTGGCGTTGATCGAGTCGGGGGCCGGGTTGTTGGAGGCCGTGTCGCGGGTGTCGAACTGGCCGGTGTCGGTGTTGTACCAGCGGGCCATCATGTTGACGCGGCTGGTCGTGTTGTCGGTCCATTCCGACTGGTAGCCGAGGTTGCCGGTCGAGCCGTTCTTGGCGATGACCTTGCCCAGCGGGTCGTAGACCGTGGAGGCGGCCAACGTCGTGCCGGTGGCGGTGAACTGGCCGACTACGTCGTCGTGCAGGTCGGTCCAGGTCTGGGTGGTGACGCCGCCGGACTGCTGGGCGATCACCTCTTCCGCCGCGCCGCGGACGTAGGTGGCGGTGCCGTCGCCGGCGAGGTCGTTGTCGAGGCCGGAGTAGGCGAACCCGTCGCGGATGACCCGACCCAGGGCGTCGTACTTGTAGGTCTGGTCGGCGCCGCCCACCGCGCCCTGCGTGATGACCTGGCCGTAGGCGTCGGCCTTCGTCTGCTGCGGGCCGGACGAGCGGAGCGTGCCGCGCGGGGTGTAGTTGTACATGGCGCCGTCGCCGGTGAGCAGGCGGTTGCGGGCGTCGTACGTGAACGTCTTGCTGCCGTTCTGCAGCCGGTTACCGGACTTGTCGTAGGCGTACGCCGTGGTGGTGGTGCCGTTGTTCCACGAGGTGAGCCGGTCGGCCAGGTCGTAGTCGTAGGTGTTGGTGATCGTCGTGCCGTCGCCGAAGTTGGTGGTCTTCTTCGACGTCAGGTCGTCGTTGTCGTTCCAGCCGTATTCGATCTTCGCGACCGAGGCGCCGCCGGCCGTCTTGAGTTCGTCGCCGGTGAGTCGCTTGAGGCCGTCGTAGGCGAACTTGCGGCTGTTGCCGCCGCTGTAGGTGATCTTGTCGACTAGGGACAGCGAGTTGTACGCGTACGTCTGGTCGACACCCTTGCCGGAGTTGACGAGCTTGTTCAGCCGGCCGGCCCCGTCGTAGCCGTACGCGGTGGTGCCGGCGGCGTCGGTGCGGCTGGTGAGTGCGCCGTCGCCGTTGTAGCGGAACTCCGAGGTGCCGGACGACCCGGTGATGCTGCGAGCCAGCCCGCGGTCGTCGTAGCCGATCTCGTTGCTGCCAGTGGCGTTGGCGAACTTCGTCAGCCGGCCGCCGCGGTCGTACTCGAAGGTCCGATCTTCGGTGGTGGCCTCGGCACCCTGGCCGCTCTGCTTCTTGAGCTGACCCATCAGGTCGTACTCGTTGCTGATGGTGACCCCGCCCGGCAGCGACTGCTTCGCCACCCGGCCGGCCTTGTCGTAGGCGAAGGTGAAGGTGCGGTCCGCCGCCTGCGGGTGGGCCGCCGTCGCCGGTTCGATCTGCGACTCGGTCAGGCCCCACGAGTTGTACGTCGTCCAGAAAGCGTTGCCGCGCCCGTCGGTGAACCGGGTCCGGTTGCCTTCGAGGTCGTAGCCGAAGCTGGTCTCGATGGCGTCGGAGCCGCTGATCGGCTGCCGCTCCTTAACCAGCAGGCCGGTGGCGTCGTACTCGAAGGTGGTCCGGGTCTTGCGGCCGTCGATGGTGGCGACCGCGTTGCCCGCCGCGTCGTATTCCGTGGACTCGCTCTGCAGCAGCTGGTCGGCCGCGTCGTAGGAGGCCGACCGCAGCGGCCGGCCGCCCATGTCGTACTTGGTGGTGCGGTAGGTGTTGTCCGGCATGGTGGTCTTCACCGCACGACCGGCACCGTCGTACGTCATCTTGGTGACGTTGCGGGCGCCGTCCTGGACGGTGACCGGTTCGCCCAGGTCGTTGTACGTGGTGCTGGTCTTGACACCGGTGGCCGAGGTGACCTCGGCGAGCCAGCCGCCGCGGCCGTACTTGAAGCTGGTGGTGGCGGATGTCGCGTCCTGCCGGATCACGTCGGTCGAGGTGACCCGCCGGCCGAGGTAGTCCCAGGTGGCGCTGGAGACCGCGCCGGTCGGGTCGGTCACGGAGAGCAGGTCACCGGTGAGGTCGTAGCTGTACCGAGTAACGCCGTCGTCCGCGGTCGTGGTCTTGGTCAAGCGGTCGAGCTGGTCGTACTCGTAGCGGGTGACGTTGCCGAACGGGTCGGCGACGGTCGCGAGCTCACCACCCGGGTGGTAGGTCCGGTTGATCTCGGCGGTGACCGGGGTCGTGGACCCCGGCGCGGTGTACTCGGGCATCCGCTGCCGGACGGGGCGGCCGTCCGCGTCGTAGTGGGTCACCGACCAGTTGCCGAGGGCGTCCTTGGTGTCGGTGACCTCGCCGAAGGTGTTGTAGCCGGTCCAGCTCACCGCGTTGGCGACCGTGGCACCGTTGACGGTCTCCGCCTTGGCGGCGGGTGCCGTCGACTTCACCGGGTTGCCGTCCTCGTCGTACGCGACGTACGAGGTGTTGCCGTTCGGGTCGGTCGCCGCGACGACGTTGTCGTCCTCGTCGTACACGTAGCTGGTGCGGCTGAGCTTTGGACCACCCGCGGGCAGCGCCCCGGAATGCACGTCCGCAGCCTCGCCGGCGCTGAGCGCTTGCTGGTAGACCTGGACGTCGCTGATCGCGCCCTTGAACTCGTTGCCGTAGGCGGAGTTCCACATGCCGGCGCCGATGACCATCGGGCCGCTGCCCTTGAACGCCTTGGCCGGGTGGGTGCCTTCGAGCTTGCCGTCGACGTAGAGCTTGCTGCTGCCCGCCGCAGCGTCGTACGTGCCGACGAGGTGAGTCCACTGGCCCGCTTGGGGCACCGAGGTGGACAGCGCCTCCGTGGCGGCGCCGGTGTTGGGCACGTCCGTGCCGACGACCATGAAGCGCCAGCGGTCGCTGTCCTTGTCGTAGGACAGGTCGAACGGGGACTGCTCGACGCTGCCGGCGGAGACCGCGCGGTAGAGGCGGTCCTTGTCGGTGAGCTTCAACCAGGCCGACACGCTGAAACTGCGCGAGGTGTCGAGGACCGTGCCGGCGGTGAGCAGCTGTCCCGTGCCGGCGAAGACCGCCGAGCCGCCGCGCTCGTCGCTGTGGGTCACGCCGCCGGTCGAGGTGGCCGGGCTGTTGCCCGCCGTGTCAGCGGCGGGCGACACCGAGCCGGCGAAACGCCAGCGGCCGGCCGGGGCAGTGCCTTCGGTGCCCTCCGACAGGTACGTCGTCTCGGCCAGCGTCCGGCCGGCCGGGTCGACGAGTGCCTCCATCTTGGACAGGACCGAGCCCGAGGCGTCCTTCAGCGTGCTCGCAACCACGTGGTCGTCGAGGTTGTAACTGAGCTGAGTGGTCCGCTTCGCGCCGTCCGGGTCGTGGACCGTGCTGGTCTCGCGTCCGGCGGCGTCGTAGGCATGGGTGACCCTGGTGACGCCGTTGTTGGCGGTCTCCTCGATGACGTTGCCGGCCGCGTCGTACTTCTTGGCGGTCAGCACGAACGTCTCGGTGCCGTCGGTGCGGCTGACCTCGGCCTCAAGGCCGTTGTCCGTGTACGTGTGGGTGGTGGTCCAGCCCATCGCGTCGGTCTCGGTGGCGAGCCGGCCCGCGGGGTCGTACGAGCTGCGGGCCACCACGAGGTCGCGCGGCTCTGCGTCGCCGGATTCGCCCTTCCAGCCGACGAGGATCGAGCGGAGCAGGTTGCCGGCGGTGTCGTACTCGCTGCGGGTGGTCTGCCCGTCGGGGCCGGTCTGGTCGACCATCCGGCCGGAGCTGTCGTAGGTGAACCGGGTCGTCGCACCGCCGGCCGTGGTGTAGCTGGTCTCCCGGCCGAACTCGTCGTAGCCGTGCCGCTCGGTCCGGGCGGCGTCCCCGCCGGTGGCGTCGGCCCGGGTGACCTCGAGCGGGTTGCCGTCCACGTCGTACTTCGAGGTGGCGACCAGGGTGTGCACGGCGCCGGTGACGCGGTTGGTCGACGGCGGGTCGGTTTGGGTGACCTCGCGGCCCATCCGGTCGTAGGTGAACGAGGTGACCACGCCGGCCGGGTTGGCCTCGGTGACCTCGGTCTGAGTGCGGACCTGGCCGAGGGCGTCGTACGCGAACTTGGTGATCTTGCCGTTGGTCTCGGTCACCTGGGCGACGTCGCCCGACTTGAAATAGGTAACCGTCTGCTCGGCTCCCGCCGGCGTCACCATCTTGGTGGGCAGGCCGGGCGGCGGGGTCCCGCCGTCGGCCGCCACGGTGGCGGCATCCGTGAAGGAAGTCCGGGTGACCCGCTTGAGCGGGTCCGTGACCGACGTCAGGTTGCCCTTGTCGTCGTAGGCGTTGCTGGTCAGGTACGTGTCGTCGGTCGCCGACGCGGACCGGCCGTCCCGGACGGTGAGCAGCAGGTCGTTCTTCGGGTTCGGCGCGAGCGTGCTGCTGGTGGCGTCGGGGAAGTAGGTGAAGTACACCGACGAGCACTTGTTGGCGCTCTGGTCCTGGCAGGTGATCGACTGCTTGGTGTTGCCGCGGGCGTCCTGGAGGGTTTGAGTCAGCACACCGTTCGGGTCGTACACCATGCTGGAGAAGCCGCCGACGTCGTAGCCGAAGCGGGTGGTGTTGCCCAGCTCGTCGGTCTGCGCGACGATCCGGTTGCCGTTGACCAGGTCGAAGCTGGACGTCTGCTTCGCACCGGTGGGCGTGGTGACGGTGACCTGGGAGACCGGCATCGGAACGGCCTTCGCGACCCCGGCGATCATCGTCATGGCAACCGGCGCAGTCCGCTTGACCGTGGCGAAGTGCTCGCCGACCTGCGCGCCGTTGAGCGCCGACTGGTAGAAGGCGAAGTCCGCGATGGCGCCCGGGAACCAGCCGGTGTCGGTGGTGCCGTGGGCGGGCCAGCCGCCGGCCCACCGGCCCGTGCCGAGGTAGGCGCTGGTGGCACCGGTGGCCATGAGGTTGCCGGCCCGGCCGGCGACCACGACGCCGTCCAGGTAGAGCGCCTGTGCGTTGGTCGTCGCGGTCAGTGCCACGTGGTGCCACTTGCCGTCGTTGACCGCGGTAGGGGCGGTCATCGGGTTCACGCCGGTGCTGTCCCAGAACTGGCCGCGCAGCTTGCCGTCGGTGCCGACGTAGAGGGCGGGGACCCACTCCGTCGGGTTCGGCTCGTCGAGTGCTGGCGCCTGGTAGCCGAACAGCACGCCGCCCTTGGTGTTGCCAGCCGGCATCTTGAACCACAGTTCGGCCGAGTGCGGGCCACCCGTCGGGATGTCCTCTGGCGGCAGCGAGACGAACGACGTCGAGCCGTCGAACTGGGCCGCCGTCGCGTCCGGGAACGGACCCGCCGCGTTCAGCGTGACGTTGTTGTAGGTGGCGGTGCCGCCGGCGACCTCATTGACCGCGTCGGTCACCTCGTTGTCGCCGAGCCGCCAGTAGTCCTGCGGGCGGGCGCCGAGGACCGCCGCCGCGTAGACGCGGCTGCTGCCCGCGACCGTCGGCTGGTCCAGCTTCCAGGTGCCGCCGTTCTCGTCGATGACGGCATCCGTACGGCCGGTCGTCTTGTTGTAGCCGACGCGAGCGGTGACGCCGCCGCTGGGCCGGAGCACGGCGTCGAGCACGGGCTGCTCGGCCCGGCCGGTCCGGTTCAGCAAGGCCGCCCGGGTGCTGTCGAGGGTCTGGTTGAAGAACGCGACGTCCGAGATGGCGCCCTTGAAGAAGGTGGCCTTCGCCGGGGAGACGCCGGTGTTGGCGTGGTCCGGCCAGCCGCCGCCCACGTACCCGGCGCCGATGTTGATGTTGGCGCCACTGGCGGAGGTGGCGAGGTAGATGGTGCCGTTCAGCGAACCCTTGGCGACGCCGTCCAGGTAGAGCGTCTGGGTGTTGCCTGCGCCCGCCAGGACGACGTGGTGCCACTTGTCGTCGGTGACCACGGTGTTCGAGTTCAGCGCGGTGGTGGCCGAGCCGGTCCACAGCTCGGACCGCAGCTTGCCGAACTTGTCGATGTACAGCGCCGGCGTGTAGTCACCGGTCGTGGTGCCCTTGCTCATCGGGTCGCCGTTGTAGCTGAACAGCACGCCGCCGGGCGTCGCCGTCTTGAACCACATGCTGACGGACTGGTACTGGCCGCCGGCGAGCAGGTTGCTCGGCAGCTGCACGTACGAGCTGGTGCCGTTGAAGCCGGCCGCCGAGGCCGCACTGCCGGGCAGCGGGCCGGGCTGGCCGAGGGCGACCGCGTTGTACCGCGCGGTGTCCATGCCCGCGTTCGACAGCACAGCGCTGCTCGCCGCCGAACCGTCCGGGTCCCCGAGCGGCCAGTACGACTCGGGGTCGAGGTTGAGCACGGTGTTGCGGTACTGCGAGGTGGTCGTGTAGCCGTACTTCCAGCACTGGGTGTTGTTGTCCGGCTGGCACACCGTGCTGAGCCGGTCGCCGTTCTCGTAACCGTAGGTCCAGGTGTTCGCCGAGTCCGGGTTCGCGGCGTCGAGCCGGTCGGTCGCCACGGCGGAGACGTGCGGCGCGCTCGCCCCGGCCGGAGTCGACCACTGCACGGTGAGCTTGCGGCCGGAGGCGCTGGTCAGCGTCGACGGATTGCCGTCTGCGGCGTACTCGAGGGACAGCTTGCGGCCGTTGGCGTCGGTGATCGCCGTCAGCCGGAACACGCCGCCAGCGGCGCCGCGGCCGAAGGTGTAGACGGTCGCCTGCTTGTCGGTCAGCGTGTAGCCCGTGACCGTGGTCCCGCTCTTGGTCTCCGCGAAGGTGGCGAAGCGGCCGGCCGGCGGCACGAACGCGCCGTTTCCGGAACGCCCGAACGCAACCTCCTCGCCGGTCGGATAGGTGACCCGCACCGACTGGACAACGCCCGCAGCGTCGGGAACCTGGGTGGCCTTGGCGTCGAGGATGCTCGACCAGCCCGCCCCGAACGCGGTGTCGCGCCGGGTGTCCAGGCTGTTGTAGTTACGGGTGATCGCCAGCGAGGGGCCAACGGTGGTGACGCTCGCGTCGGTGGCCGAGGTGGTGTAGTTGCCGTTGCTCGCGTCGAAGCCCTTGCCGCCGTTCTGGGCAAGGCCACTGGTCACGACCGGCTGCGGGACGCTGGTGGTGAACGCGTACGACGTGGTCGCCGCGCTGGTCGACACGGTGTCGTTCGCCTTGATCGTGTAGAGGTACGTGGTGTTCCAATCCAGCTTGCCGGCCGGGACGGTCCACGCGGAGGTCACCGCGGGCGAGGTGGCGACGGTGGTCTTACCGTCCGCGCTGGTCACGGTGTAGGTGTAGGTGAGCCCCTTGGCGGGCCAGTTGTCCGCGTCGTGGCCCTTGACCAGCAGCTGCGGGGTCAGCGTCGGGACGACCGCGTTGTTCGCGGGGTAGCGCACGTCGACCTGCGGCGCGATGTTGCTGGCGTAGGTGAGCTCCAGCACCGGCTTGTACTTGCCGCTGTCGAAGTTCGCCGAGGTGAAGCGCTTCCAGGCGTTGGAGTCGCTCTCCGACGCGGTCAGCGCCAGGCCGTAGTTGGGTTCGCCCTTGGCCCACTTGTCGAAGGTGGCGACGTTGAGCGGGACGGTGACCCACTTGCCCTTGGTCCGGTCGCCACCGGTGTTCTTGCAGGCCGCGCCCGGGTCGGTGACAGTGAGCGAGCCGATGGACCCGGAGTAGGACGGGCCGGGCCAGCCGCCCTTGGTCAGGTCGGCCACGGTCCATTTCTCGGTCGACGCGCGAACGTCGAATGCCCGGTCGACCGTGCAGCTGAAGGTCCAGGTCAGGTAGAGCTTGAGCTGGGCCTTGGTGATCCGCTTGCCCTTGAAGCCCTTGTCGTCGAACTCGTCCAGGTGGATGAACGACCGGGCCTTGGTCTTGCCGCCGTCGTAGGTGCCGATCGGCAGGTTGTCGCCGTTCTGGTTGCCGGTGGAGCTGGTGGTGTCGACGTAGACGTCACCGGTGACGCCGGTGGTCGCGGTCGGGTCGACCCGGACCGGGTAGGCCCGGGCGGGGTCGTCGAGCCAGGCCCGGTCCGCCTCGATCCGCAACGCCGAGCCGCCCTGCCAGTCGATGATCTGGTAGGTGACGGCGTGCGACTCGGCCGGCGCGCCCGAGCGCGGGTCGACCTTGGCGTCCTGCATAAAGCCCTTGGGCAGCCAGGCGACGGCCTTGCCCGCGGCGTTGCGCAGCTCGATGCTGCCGGTCGCGTCCACGCGCGGGGTGAGCCCGTTCAGGGCCAGCGGGAAGGTCCAGACGTTGGCCGCCGAGCGCGACTTCAGGACCATCGTCTCCTTGATGCCCGCGTCGAAGGTCTGCAGCTCGAGGTCGGTCTCCGGGAGGATTCCGGCGTAGGTGGCGGTGCTGCCCTTGACGGTCGGGACGACCGGGTTGGCGCCGTCCAGCCAGTAGCCGATGCTCTCGCCGGTGGGCAGCTTCAACTCGGCAAGCTTGGCGCCGCTGGGCTTCGCGGGCTCAGCCTTCGCAGCGTCAGGCTGCGCGGGAGTTGACGGCTGCGCGCCCGCGGCCGGCTCGGCAGCGGGGGTGGGACTTGCCGGTGCGGCGGCCTTCGGTGCGGTGACTGCGGCGGCGACCGAGGCGTCGAGGCTGTTGGCGGCGACGTGCAACCGGCCGTCCGCGCGCTTCTCCAGATCGGTGTCGATCGGCTGCCAGCTGCCGTCTTTGGCCTTGAAGTTGATCGGCCGAACGTAGGTCTTCTCGGTGAGCGAGCCGTCCTCGTTCTTGAACACGTCGGACCGGGCATCGGAGCGGCTCGGGTCCCGGTCGCTGGTCGCGGGGTCGAAGCCGAGCGCAGCGTCCTCGGTCACCTGCCGTTCGGCGTTCGGCACGTGCGGCTGGTACGCGTCCAGCGTGTTCGGCGCCGGCTTCGGAGCTCGGCCCGCCCCACCGTCAGCGGTGGTGACGGTGGCGGAAACCTGGCCGTCGACGCCGCCCTTGCCCTGGGTCTGCTTCGGCCCGGTGGGGTCCGGCTTGGCCCAGGCCGGCCGTTGACCGACCCAGTCCCAGAGCCAGGAAACCGGCAGTTCGGGGTCGCGCACAGCACCGACCGGCGCGGCGACAGTCAGTCCGAACACGACCGCCGTGACGACAGCGATCTTCTTTGAGACACGGCGCATCGCCGCTTCCTCCCCCGTTGGTGCCGGTAACGCGGGGAGGATCTTGCGACATCGATCAACGCTGAAGCAAACCCGTGGGCAACAAATTGACCGTTCGGTTGATCACTCGCCGGCGGCGGCCTTCAGGACGGCAGTGACCCGCGCCTCGACCTGTGACTTCACCTGATCTGGACGCTGCGCTTCCACAACGGACACATTGCCCTGCGGGGAGCCTCGACCCACCAGGACAAACTGGGCATTCGGGTAGGTGGCTGCCGCGCCGGCCAGGGCCGCATTCGGGGCCTCACCCGCAGTGAGAATCAGGTCACACTCGCCGCCGGCCAGGGTCGCCAGGAACGTTTTGGCGTTCTCTGCGGTCTGTGGGCCATCGACCTCGAGGAACTGCACCTTGCCGCGGGTGACGAGAGAGGCCTGTTGCATGCCGGCCCAGACCGGCGCCGCCTGGCTGTCGGTGACGCCAACAGCGGGAGTCAGCAGGCAGGCGGTCGCTTCGGTGTAGATCCGCGCCCGCGGGTCCAGTTCGGCTTCCGGCCACCAGATCCAGGTCGCCAGGCCGGCCACGAGGGCACCGGCGACACCGCCGGCGATCAGCCGCTCGCGGCGACCTCCGGGCAGCGTGAAGCGAGGGCCGGCGTGCCGCCCTCGCGCCGAGCCGATGAGCCGCTTGTCCATCCGTCCGCCGAGCATGGCGGGGAGAGTACCGGCAGGGACCGCGTCCGCCAACCGCAGACGCTACTGAACGTGACGGGACCGGCGTCCCGGCAGAAGGTTACTCAGAGTATCCGCCCAGCTGCCCATGGCTCGACTTTATCCGGCCTTGAGGCGACCCCGAGGCCCCGTTGAACTTCCGAAATATCCGCTTCCGTCCTGCTTGCGCCGCCTGAGATGTCTGACATGGCCCAAATGGTCAATCCGCGCCAGCACTTCGGCTCACGACCCTTGTTGCACTCTCTGTAGTCAAATATTGTCCTAATACGTCCAGCGACGCGGCAAGGGTCGCTGGCTTCAAGACACGAACGGTGACGGGAAGAGGTGTGGCAATGACGGCGTCCGACAGCTGGCTCGTGCTGGTCACCGGATACGCGATCCTGCTCGCCTGGCCGGTCTCCACCCTCGCCCTCGTCAGCTTCGCCGTGCGCTACGTGGCTTCCCACCGCAAAGCGCTCGTCTCGAAATCCCTCGAGCACGGCGACGGCACGCCCGAGCACTTCTGGATCATCGTTCCGGCGCTGAACGAAGAGGTCGTGGTCGGTAACACCGTTCGTGCCGCGCTCGGTCTAGGCGGCCCCGGCGGCACGCTCGCCCGGGTGCTGGTGGTCGATGACGGTTCCGACGACCGGACGCCCGAGGTGCTCGCGGCGATCGACCACCCGCGGCTGCAGGTGCTGCGCCGGGAACTGCCCGAAGCGCGCAAGGGCAAGGGCGAGGCGCTGAACGCGGCGTACCGCTACATCTCCGAGCGCACGGCCGAGGCCGGAGTCAGCCCCAGCAAGGTGGTCGTCGGCATCATCGACGGCGACGGGCAGGGCAGCCAGAACATCCTGCTCGAGGTGTCCCGGATGATGCGCGACACGAACATCGGTGCCGTGCAGGTGCAGGTCCGCATTCGCAACCGCGACAAGCTGCTCGGCGCGGTGCAGGACCTCGAATTCGGCGCGATCGTCAACGCCTGTCAGACCCTGCGCGACGCCATCGACACGGTCGGGCTCGGCGGCAACGGACAGTTCACCCGGCTCTCCGGGCTGCAGGCCCTGGGCGATGCGCCTTGGTCCGCCTGCCTGGTCGAGGACCTCGAACTGGGCCTGCGCATGCACCTCGACGGGGTCGGGATCCGCTACACCTCCCGCGCCTCGGTCACCCAGCAGGCCGTCGTCGACCTGAAGCGGCTCACTCGCCAGCGCACCCGCTGGGCGCAGGGCAACCTGCAGTGCGCCGGCTACCTGCGCAAGCTCGCCGTGTCGAAGCGGATCGGGGTCACCTCGCTGATCGAGATGACGCACTACCTGGTCTCGCCCTGGCTCAACGCGCTGGTGACGGTCTTCCTGGTCGGCGGCGTCCTCCTCGCCGCCGGCGGCCTGACGGTCGGCCACCCGATGCCGTACCTGCCGACCTGGTCCCAGCTCGCCTACAGCGGCGAGGTGTGGCTCGGCGTCACCCTGTTCCCCGGCTTCGTCTGGGCGCTGGTGCACCGGCACCGGCTCCGCGACGAAAAGCTTTCCCGGCTGTTCACCGCGGCCGTCGCGTACCCGGTGTTCCTGATCCTGGGCCTGGTGGCGACCTACCGGGCGCTGGGCCGCCAGGCCACCGGCCGGTCGGCCTGGGCCAAGACCGAGCGGCTCGCCGAAGCGCCGCTCGAAGCACCACTGCAAATCCCCGCTCCCGCTCCCAGCACCGCTCCCGCTCCTGTTCCCGTCCCCGCCTGAGGCTCCCCCCTCCTCGAAGTAAGGGCTCCCCCCACATGTCACTGCCCGAAGTGCATCTGATCGGCGGCACCCGTCCCGAAGCCGTCAAGCTCGCCCCGGTGGTTCTCGCCTTCCGCGAGGCCGGCCTGCTCGCCCCGGTCCTGGTGGCAAGCGGCCAGCACCCGACGATGGTCAGCCAGGCGCTCGCCGCCTTCGACCTGACGCCGGACATCACGCTGCAGGTCGAGCGGGGCACCGGCAGCCAGGCCGAGCTGCTCACTGCGATGATCCGGGAGCTCGACGAGCTGTGGGCGGTCCGCACCCCGGCCGCGGTGATCGTCCAGGGCGACACCACCACCAGCCTGGCCGGCGCGCTCGCCGCGTTCTGGCGCCGGATCCCGGTCGTGCACCTCGAAGCCGGACTGCGCTCCGGCGACCTCGACTCGCCGTTCCCCGAGGAGGCCAACCGCCGCCTGGTCGCCCAGGTGTCGGCGCTGCACCTGGCCCCGACCCCGCTGGCCGCGATGAACCTGCTGGACGAAAACATTCCCACCCAGGACGTCCTCATCGCCGGCAACACCGTCGTGGACGCCACGCTCGCCGTCGCCGGCCGCCGGATGCCGTTCGAGAACCCACAGGTCGCGGCCGCCCGCGCCGCCGCCGGGGACCGCCGACTGGTGCTCGTCACCGCGCACCGGCGCGAGTCGTGGGGCGCCCCGCTCGACCGCATCCTCGCCGCGGTCCGCGAGCTGGTCGACAAGTACGCCGACATCGACGTCATCCTGCCCAGCCACCCCAACCCCGCCGTCCGCGCGCAGGTCGAGGCCGGGCTCGCCGGACTGGACCGGGTCACGGTCACCGACCCGCTGCCGTACCCGGACCTGGCCCGGTTGCTGTCCGAGGCCTACCTGGTGCTGACCGACTCGGGCGGCATCCAGGAGGAGGCGCCGTCGTTCCGGGTGCCGGCCCTGGTGCTGCGGGACGTGACCGAGCGGGTCGAGTCGCTGCACGCCGGCTGTGCGCGGCTGGTCGGCTCCGACACCGAACTGATCGTCAAGGAGTCCGCCGAGCTGCTGGACAGCCGGATCCGCCGCGACGCGATGACCGCGGGCGGCAACCCGTACGGCGACGGTCTCGCCGCCCGCCGCACCGCGCAGGCCACCGCCGCCCTGCTCGGACTCGCCGAGAAGCCGTCCCCCATGCCCGCTCTCGAATCCCCCGCCACTGCCACGTACGGAGCGTCCTTCTGATGCGAGTTCCCAAGTTCACCCGCCGCTGGTTCGTCGGCGCCGGCGCCGCTCTCACCGCGACCGCCATGCTCAGCATGGGCGTCGTCACGGCCGACGCGGCGGAGCGCGCTGTCCCGGTCGCTCCGATCGCTGCGAAGTCCGGCAAGGCCGCTCCCGGCGGCGGCAAGGCCAAGACCCTCGTCCTGTACGACACCACGGGCGACTACGGCTGGATGGGTGAGGTCTACGCCACCCAGACCGCCAACCTGACCTCGCACTTCGGCTCGTGGACCGCCTCGCCGGTGATGAACTACAAGTCGAAGGACCTGGACGCGTACTCGGCGGTGGTCTACCTCGGCTCAACCTACGACGAGGCGCTGCCGAAGGCGTTCCTGGACGACGTCGCCGTCACGAAGAAGCCGGTGACCTGGGTCTTCGACAATATCTGGCAGCTCACCTCGCGGCCGGAGTTCGCCGCCGAGCACGGCTTCACCAGCGGTGCGTTCGACGTGACCGACGTGGCCACGGTCGACTACAAGGGTCGCAAGCTCACCCGTGACACCACCAACAAGTCCGGGATCATGAACCTGTCGATCACCGACCCGAGCAAGCTGAAGACGCTGGCAACCGCGGTCCGCGCGGACGGCTCGTCGTTCCCGTGGGCGGTGCAGTCCGGCAACTTCACCTACGTCGGCGAGATCCCGTTCTCGTACGTGACCCACGACGACCGCTACCTGGCCTTCGCCGACCTGCTGTTCGACTCGCTGGGTGACACCGGCGTGGCCCGCGAGCGGCACCGCGCCCTCGCCCGCATCGAGGACGTCGGCCCGGACTCGGACCCGGCCGAGCTGCGCGCCATCGCCGACTACCTGTACGCCGAGAAGGTCCCGTTCAGCGTCGCCGTCTACCCGCGCTTCCGGAACCCGAAGGGCGTGGAGAACAACGGCAAGGCCGAGGACTACACGCTGCTCCAGCGCCCGCAGGTCGTCTCGGCGCTGCGCTACATGCAGCAGCGCGGCGGCACCCTGCTCATGCACGGCTACACGCACCAGAACGGCAACACCGCCAACCCGTACGACGGTATGAGCGCGAACGACTTCGAGTTCTACATGGCGCACGTGGACGCCAAGGACAGCGTCATCTACGACGGCCCGGTCCCCGGCGACTCGGCCGCCTTCGCCGCCAGCAAGATCGCCGCGTCGGGTCTGACCTTCGCCCTCGCCGGTCTGGGCATCCCCAGCACGTTCGAGTTCCCGCACTACGCGGGCAGCGCCGTCGACTACCAGACGGTCAACGCGATCATCGGCAAGCGCTACGACCGGGGCCTGTACTTCCCGGGTGTCCTCACCGGACGCAAGTTCGACTACACCCGCCACTTCGGGCAGTTCTTCCCGTACTCGGTGCGTGACGTCTACGGTTCGGTCATCATCCCGGAGAACATCGGCAACGTCGAGCCGACCGCGTTCAACAACCACCCGGCCCGGCTCCCGTCGGACCTGGTCGCCTCGGCCGAACGCAACCTGGTCGTCCGCGACGGCGTGGCGAGCTTCTTCTACCACCCGTACCTGGGCACGGACTACCTGAAGCAGCTTGTCCCGGGCATCAAGGGCGCCGGTTACACCTTCGTGTCCGGTGACTCGATGGTCGCCAACTGATCGCATTTCATCGGCAGCGGCCGTCGTCCCTGGAGGGCGGCGGCCGCTGTCTCTGCCAAGGAGCTCGCATGCAGACCACCGAGGTGGCCGCCCGGTATTCCGCGTCCTGGATCAGCGGAGACCGCGTCGCGGTGCGCCGGACCATCGCCCCGGACGCCGAAATCGAGTGGAACCTGGACCTCCCGGTGGACGACGAGGAGCTGATCCAGATCCTGCATCGGATCGCCGGCTTCGCCGACTCGATCTCGGTCGTCTCGCAGATCTGCACCGGCGACAGCGCCTCGTTCATCTACGACTGCGCGGCGCCCTTCGGCACGGTCCGGCTTTGCGAGTTTCTCACCGTCACGGGTGACAAGATCAGCGAGATCAGGCACGTGTACGACACCACTGCGCTGCGCCGATACTTCCCGGGCCTGCTCGATGACTGATTTTTTGTCGGTGGCCCGTTCTAGGCTGCGGGCATGGCATACGACTTTCAGGTGACCGTCGACTGCGCCGACCCGCACACTCAGGCGAAGTGGTGGGCCGAGACGCTGGGTTGGCAGGTCGAGCCGCAGGACGAGGGCTTCATCAAGGACATGGTCGCCAAGGGCTTCGCGAAGGAAGACGAAACCCTGGTGTTCGAGGGCAAGCTGGTCTGGAAGACCGGCGCCGCCATCGTCCACGAGGAGAAGCTGCCCAGCGGCAAGCCCCGCCGAGTGCTGTTCAACCATGTGCCGGAGCCGAAGACGGTGAAGGACCGCATTCACCTCGACATCTGGATCGGCGAGGAGCAGCGGCCGCAGGTGCGCGACGAGTTGGTGGCCCGCGGCGCGAAGTTCCTTTACGAGGAGAAGCAGGGGCCGTTCTCGTGGTTCACCATGCAGGACCCGGAAGGCAACGAGTTCTGCATCAGCTGACTTACGGAACTCTTAAGGTAATTGGCAGTCGGCGTTAAGCCCGTCCGCAGCACGATCAACTCCGTTCGTAGCAACCGCGAATCGGAGTTTCCATGGCACGCAAACTGCTCCGCCTGTCCATCTACGCTTCCGCCACGGCGCTCGCCGTCGGCGGCGGCGTGGTCGCCGCGCTGGCGGCGACGAGCCCGAGCACCAAGGCGGCCGGCGGACTCATCGCCACCTTCGCCAAGGACTCCGACTGGGGCACCGGCTACCAGGCCAGATACGTCATCAGGAACACCGGCGGCAGCGCCGTCACGGGCTGGAAGGTGGCGTTCGGCCTGCCGGCCAGCGCGAAGCTCGGCAGCACCTGGGACGCCTCGGTGACCACCGCGGGCGGCACCTCGACGGCGGCGAACCGGGCGTACAACGCGACGATCCCGGCCGGGGCCACCGCCGAGTTCGGCTTCATCGTGGCCGGCAGCGGCGACCCGACCAGCTGCACGATCAACGGCGCGCCGTGTGGCGGCGGCTCAGCACCCACCGCGGTGCCAACGACAGCACCCACCACCACGCCACCCACGACCGCCCCACCGGCGACCAAGCCCCCGACCACGATCGCCCCGCCCACGACACCGCCGACGACCACCGCGCCGCCGTCGAACGGTGGCGGCGGTGACGTGCGCGTCGCCCCGTACGTGGACATGGGTTTGCTCTCGAATGGCAGCACGACCCTCGCCCAGCTGGCCGCGAGCGGCAACGTGAAGTCCTACTCGCTGGCGTTCGTGACCGGGGCGGGCTGCAAGGCCAGCTGGTTCGGGGCGTTCGACCCGCGCAGCGGCAAGTTCCGCGACCAGATCGACGCCCTGCGTGCCGGCGGCGGTGACGTCAGGGTGTCCTTCGGCGGCGCGACCGGTGTCGAGCTTGCTCAGGCCTGCACCGACGTCAAGCAGCTCCAGGCCGAATACCAGGCCGTCGTGTCGGCCTACGACCTGAAGTACATCGACCTGGACGTCGAGGGCGCTGCCTCGGCCGATGCCGCGTCGATCGCCCGTCGCTCGACCGCGCTGGCCGCATTGCAGCGGGCCAACCCCGGCCTCAAGATCTCGCTGACCCTGCCGGTGTTGCCCGAGGGCCTGACCAATGACGGCCTGAACGTGGTGCGGTCGGCGAAGAACGCCGGCGTCGACCTCGATCTGGTCAACATCATGGCGATGGACTACGGCCGGGCCGGTCAGGACTACGGCGACCTGGCGATCCAGGCTGTGAGGTCGACAAAGGACCAGGTGAAGTCGATCTACGGCATCGGCGACGCGGCCGCTTTCCGCAAGGTCGGCGTCACGCCCATGCTGGGGAAGAACGACGACAACGGCACCTTCGACCAGAGCGACGCGAAGGACCTGCTGGCCGCCGCCAACCGTGACAAGCTCGGTTTCGTCTCCTTCTGGGAGGTCAACCGGGACCGGAACGCCTGCTCCGGGGCGCTGTTCCAGTGCACGAACGTGCCGCAGACGCCGTTCGAGTTCAGCAAGATCTTTGCCGGGTTCCGCGGCTGAGCTCCGACCACTCCTCCACCAGCGCGGCGCCGGGAAGCACCCCTCCCGGCGCCGCGTCCTGCCGTCAGCTAGCGAATCCCTTTCCCGCTTCGGCGAGGGAGCGCTGCACCAGTTCGCGCAGGGGGACCTCGTCCGGCGCTGCCAGCCACAGGTGCAGGGCGACGCGCATGGACGTCATGAAGGTGGCCGCGATGAGGCGCTCGCGAAGTCCGGGCGTAACCGCATCGGCGCTGGTCCGCGCCGCGACCGCCGCGGCCAGCTCGCGTTCCAGGGCGGCGAAGGTGCTGGCCTGTTGGGCGGCCAACGCGGGTTGGGTGCGCAGCAACCTGGTCTGCGCCACCCACTGCGGGTCCAACTCGCCGAACTGTTCGTAGAACTGCCGCGCCGCACGGGTCAGGGCCGTCCACGGATCCTCGTCGGCGGGCCGCTCCCACACGATGCCGACCAGCGCGCGGAGCCGCTGGTGGTCACCGTGCAGCAGCGCCTCCTCCTTGTTGGCGAAGTAGTTGGAGAACGTCCGCCGCGAGACCCCGGCGGCGTCGGCCACCGCCTCGACCGTGATCCGGTCCGCACCGTGCGCGATCGCGAGTCGCACCGCAGCTTCGTGCAGCGCCTGCCGGGTGGCTGCCTTCTTGCGCGCCCGCAAACCAGGCTCGGGTACGCGAGCATCAGCCGTCATGTGACCCAGCGTACCTAGCTTCTCATTGGGCAAACTTGCACACTGGGCAAGAGAACCGTTGAGTCCCCTGGCTGGAGGCCGTGCGATGAGCGCACCCGTCACCCCGCGCGCCGGGCAGAGCGCCATGAGCCACCGCGAGATCCTCGAGGCCCTCAGCGGCCTGATGCTCGTGCTCTTCGTCGCGATGGCGAGTGCGACAGTCGTTTCCACCGCCCTGCCCACGATCATGGGGGCGTTGAACGGCAGCCAGACTCAATACACCTGGGTCGTCACCGCCACCCTGCTCACCGCGACCGCCACCACACCCATCTGGGGCAAGCTGGCCGACCTGTTCAGCAAGAAGATGCTGCTCCAGCTCGCCATCGTCGTGTTCGTCCTCGGCTCGATCGTGGCCGGTTTCTCGCAGAGCGCGGGCCAGCTCATCGCCGCCCGGGCGTTCCAGGGCATCGGCATGGGCGGCGTGCAGGCACTCGTGCAGGTCGCGATCGCCGCGATGATCCCGCCCCGCGAACGCGGCCGCTACAACGGCTATCTCGGCGGTGTCCTCGCCCTGGCCACGGTCGGTGGCCCGCTGCTCGGCGGGCTGATCGTCGACACGTCCTGGCTGGGCTGGCGCTGGTGCTTCTTCATCGGCGCCCCGATCGCCGTGGTCGCCCTGGTGGTGCTGCACCGCACCCTGCACCTGCCGGTGCTCCGCCGGGACAACGTGCGGATCGACTACGCCGGGGCGGCGCTCATCGCGGCCGGGGTCAGCATCCTGCTGATCTGGGTCTCGTTCGTCGACCACCAGTTCGGCTGGGTTTCCTGGCAGACCTTCGCCATGGTCGGCGCCAGCCTGGCCCTGCTCGCGGTTGCCGTCCGCGTCGAGGCCCGCGCCGCCGAGCCGGTCGTCCCGCTCAAGATCGTCACCCAGCGCACCACCGCGCTCGCCATCCTGGGCAGCCTCGCCGTCGGCATGGCGATCTATGGCGGCTCGGTCTTCCTCGGGCAGTACTTCCAGGTCGGCCGGGGTTACAGCCCCACCACGGCCGGGCTGCTGACCATTCCACTGATGGCCGGCATGCTGCTCGCGTCGATGATCACGGGCCGCCGGGTCACCCGCAGCGGACGGGTCCGGCCCTCCATCGTGGCGGGCACGGTCGTGCTGGTTGCGGGCTTCGCCATGCTGTCTTTCGTCGACCACCGCACCCCGCTGGCCTACCTCGGCATCGGCATGGCCCTGGTCGGCATCGGCGTGGGCATGTCGATGCAGAACCTGGTGCTCGCGGTGCAGAACACGGTCGCGTTGCGCGACATCGGCGCCGCCAGCTCCACGGTTGCCTTCTTCCGGTCATTGGGTGGCACGATCGGCGTCTCGGTGCTCGGCGCCGTACTCGCCCATCGGGTCACCGACTCGATCAAGGCCCAGCTGCCCACGACTGGCGGCACTACCAGCAGCCTCAATCTCGCGGAGCTGCCCGGCACGGTCCAGCACATCATCCGGGACGCGTACGGCGACGCCACCGGACACATCTTCTTGATCTCGGCAGGCGTGGCCGTGGTGGGCGTGGTCGCGGCGTTGTTCCTCAAGCCGATCACCCTGCGGTCGACGATCGACCTGGCCGCCGCCCGCACCGCAGCCGCCATCCCTGGCAAATCTCCATTAACTGCCGATAACGCCCCGAAGTAGCCGTCTCGGCCCGCACCGGACTGCGCTGACGTACAGGCTGTGCGACCTTGGGCGACAGCGAGATGGATCACGCGCGCGGGGCTGTGACGGCACGCTCACTCACCGCTAACCTTCGGAACCGGGCCGCTGTTGTCCTTCAGTGGGACCGGCGCCGGTCGATGGGACGTGGCGAGTGGAAGGGGTGGGACCGATGGAGACGCGTACGCGTGACGCGGAACAGCTCTCGGCTGCCCTCACCCTGCTCGAAGACCAGTACCTCTTCGACGCCGAGGCCACGTACGACGCCGCTGTCGAATACGAGGCGGAAGCCCGCATCCTCGGCAACGAACACCTCATCACCCGCGCCCACCTCGTCCAGGCCAACATGCTGATGCGCCTCGGCGACGTCGCGGTGGCCGCCCGCGCCATGTGGAAGATCCACCAGTGGGCCACCGACCACCACGACGCCCTCGTGCAGGCGCGCACCCATCTGGTGTGGGGAAACATCCACCGACACCTCGGCGACGCCGCCCAGTCCCTCGAACACTCCGTCCTCGCCGTCGAACTGATGGACGAGACCGCCACCCCGCACATGCAGGTGTGGCACCGGGCCAAGCTCGCCGACGCCCTCGGCGCCTCCGGCTCCATCGACGCCGCCCGGGTGCAGTACGCCAAGTCCGAGGACCTCGCCGTCGAGTTCGACCTGCCCCACCTGCACATGGGCATCCTCAACAACTACGCGTACACGGAGTGGGCTGCCGGTGAGAACGCCCGCGCCCAGGCCGTCGCCCAGCGGCTCCAACGCATCGCCACCGAACACGGCTTCGTCATCGACCCCTCCACCCTCGACACCATCGGCGCCATCGAGATCGACAACGGCCGGTACGCCGAAGCCGAGGAAACCCTGCGGGAAGCCGTCCGCCGCTACCACAGCGGCGGATACGAAGACGCCGACTCCCTCGCCGAGTACATGCTCACCCTCGCCCGCGCCCAGCGCTTCCTTGGCGCCACCGACCGCGCCCAGGCCAGCCTCGACTCGTCCCGCAAGCTCTGCATCGCGCGCAACCTCGGCGACGTCCTCGTCCGGGTGCACCAGGAGCAGGCCGAGCTGCACGCCGCCCGGGGCGAGTTCGCGGAGGCTTTCGGCGTACACAAGGAGTTCTTCGAAGCCCACACCGCGCTGCACTCCTCGCAACGGGAGGCCCAAGCCCGCACCCGGCAGGCGATGTTCGAAACCAGTGAGGCCCGGCAGGAGGCCGAGCTGTTCCGCGAACAGGCCCGCCGCGACTCGCTGACCGGCCTGCGCAACCGCCGCTACCTCGACGAGCAGCTCCCCGAACTGGTGCAGGCCGGCGGCGACCTCGCCGTGGCGATCGTCGACCTCGACCACTTCAAGCTGGTCAACGACCAGCTCTCGCACGACATCGGCGACCAGGTGCTCATCCAGGTCGCCAAGCTGCTCGAAACGGAACTCGCCGCGGTCTCGCCGGACGGCTTCGTCGCCCGAATGGGTGGCGAAGAATTCCTCATCGCGATGCCCGGCTTCGTCGCCGCCCGCGCCGCCGACCACCTCGACGCGATCCGACACACGATCGGCTCCTACGACTGGGCCAGCCTCACCCACGGCCTACCCATCACCGTCAGCATCGGCGTCGCCTGCCTCGACACCACGACACCGACGCAGGCGGCGCTTCTGTCCACAGCAGATCACAATCTGTACGTCGCCAAGCACGCCGGACGAGACCAGGTGGTGTCCGGGCAGGCCCGAGGTGGGCGAACCCGGTCCTACCGGGAGAGTGCGACCGCGGCCTGAGCGGTTCCTCGCCGGCTTTCGTCACCCGACCGCAGCCTCTACTACCGGCGCACTCCGCTGGTCACGCATTCACTGCGCACCATGGACGGCCGCATCTACCAATCCCACCTCCCGACCGGCCTGCCGGGACCGGCACCCGCGAGTCGCGAGCATGCGCGTCAGATCGATAAGATCGGCCAGCCACAAGCCGAGGAGGAACTCATGCAAGGCGTGTCGCTCCGTCCGTTGACTCTCAGCGACGCGGACCAATTGGTGCACCTACTCAGCACCAATCGGAAATTCCTGCACGGCTGGATGCCGGCCGGTGACGAGGGAGCGTCGGACGAGAAGGACCGGGCGTCCGTTCCCGCGATCGTGGCGGAGTGTGCAGCAGGCGGCAAGTGGTTCGGATTCATCGAACTGGACGGGAAACCCGTCGGCGCGCTGAGCATGCGGATCCAGCGTGACCTCACCCAGACCGCGGCCATCGGCTATTGGGTCGCGGAGCAGGTCAATGGTCAGGGGGTCGCGAGTGCGGCGGTCGAAAAGGCCGTCGAAATGGCCTTTGGCGATTTCGGCCTGCACAAGGTGGAGGCTTTCGCTCGGGAGGACAATGTCGGCTCCTGCCGGGTACTGGAGAAGAACGGTTTCCAGCGGGTAGGAGTGTCCCGGAGTCATCAGCACATCGGCGGACGATGGTGGGACATGGCCTGCTTCCAGCGACTCGCGCCCTGGCATGACGGAGTCAGCCGGACTCCGCCTGCCCACTGACTCCCGCCCCTGATGTGTAGGTCGCACCTGACCGGCGTGCCGGTCGGATACGCGAATACTCGCGACCAACGGCGGACAGCCAAGCGATGTCTTCGTCCAGGTCCGCGACAGTCAGTCGCTCCAATTTGCTCGACGTCGGCTCACCATCAACGACTGCACCCTCGGCCTTCGCGTGGATGGCGTCGGACAATTGCACCGCCGCCGCGACAGCTAGCTGTCGCTCAGTATGCTGCGCCTCACCTGTGGGCGTATCAAGGTAGGGCCGCAGTGCCCGCCAAGCATCCCGGATCTCAATGATTCGACGATTGAGCAAGAAGCGCACCTCGGTGGGCTGGAGGTAAGCGCTCCAACGGGTCTTGGTGAACAGCGACACCTGCGGATACGCCTGGCAGAGGTCCCGCCACAGGTCCCCGAGCACGTGGTAGGACCGTAGATCGCGGACCCACCGGGCGACCACCGCCACGTCGACACGAAGCGACGGCAGCAACAATCCGATCACGAGTCCCAGTTCGCCGAGTCGGTTCGAGATCCCGCTGTAGACTTCCCAGTCCATCGGGTCGAGCCCGAAAAAGACAGTCGGCACCGACACAATTCGGTTCACCGAAACCAGCAGATAGAATACGGCCCCTATCGCGGTAAGGCGCAGCGAACGCCGGAGCCATTTGTCGTCGGTCCGGCCGGAATAGGACCAGCAAACATGAATCAAGGCCACCAGGCCGGCACCGAAACTCACCTCATACGCGAGCAGATAGGCGATGACGGCAGGCCGGTGCATGTTGGTCACCAGATAGAAACTGCCGTCCGACTGCACCGCGGCGATTCGCCAAAGTACGGTCATGAGTACGCCGACCACCGCGGCGCAGTACAGGACAAGTCGAACCTTACGTCGCGTGTTGCCTTTTGCGCTGACCCAGTGGATGACGGCAATCAGCAAGCACGGGCCGAACACGCACGCGGCGAGGAGATGCATGATAAGCGTGGAGAGGCTGGGCAACTGAAACCAACGGTTAATGGCCTGGCTAACCTCTCGTACCGCCAGGGTCCAACCGATCGCCTCCGAGGCGAATCCGGCAAGCAAAGCTATCGCTGCCACATTGCGCCGGCGCCGCCCCACCGCACTTGGCAGCTTGTAAAGAGCCGCAGCGAGACAGAGAGCGGCCAGCAGCGGCCGTGTTGCTACCAAGAACTCCATCACTTCTCCGCGCCGACGACCGAACGATTCTAATTTGTTGCGCGGCAATCATACGACACGGCGGCATTCAAGCGATGAGGGCCATTGCCTGACATAAAGCCGCTCGACGAGTGCGGCGGTGGCTTCCATGCACGCTGTGGATTCCTCAGCTCACTGGTGGGATCTCCGCTGAGTGGATGTTCACCAAGATCCTGGCAAATCGCTGCAAATGCGCCGACACTCGATCAGTGCAGCGACCGTTTGATGCGATCAAGAGTGTCATCACAATCACCTGGTCCATCGTCGCTGGCCACAGCTCGGCGGATGCGGTTCTGGATGACTGTCGCCATGGTCTCCGCCTCGAGCTCCTGCACGTCGCTATATCCAGACCGTTGCAAGATGTCGCGCACGAGTGAAGGATCGAGGTCCGGAAAGAGGAGACGCGAGCTTTCCGTGGCGATGCCGACCACGCCTCGGTGGCCATAGATTATGTGGCCGAGTTCATGCGCGATGATGTGGTCTTGGTGGTGCTTGCTCGCCTCGGCTTCATAGATGACAAAGTCAGCGGCCGCAGTGGCAAGCCACATTCCGCAGGGTTCCGACGGCCGCAATGTCATCGGCAAGAGGTGCAACGCAATGCCCCGCCTGCGGCTCAGGGCGGTGGCAAACTCCTGGACGCTGCGGGTGTCGGATATGTCGAGCGATGAAAGCAACGATTCACAGCGGCGACGCAACCGGCCCAGCACAGGCATATCAGGACCGAATCCCAGAGCGAATGCGGCGAAGGCTGCTATTGCTGTACGGATCTTTACTCGGCATCGCCATCAGGCAGGTCTCCTCGGGCGGGCGAGGCGGCCCTCCCGGGTTTGCCTCGTTGCAGACGACTAATCTCCGTCATAATACGTGCCATCGACTTGCGGCCGTCGTCGTCGAGGTCGAGAGCGCGGAGAGCAATATCCCGAATGTCGGCATTTCGCAGCGCGATGGCCAAAGCCAATTGGGAGTCGACCCGCTCGGCGAGGTCATCGTCGAAGAAGTAGGCAGCCGGCACACGAAAGAACGCCGCGAGCGCTTCGAGGTGCCGTTTCGTCGGGTTGTCTCGCTGACCTGAGCGCAGCTGCCATACATAAGTCTTGGAGAACGTGCCCAGCTCGAGTTCGCTGCAGCCCCGCGCCACCTCGTCGTAGGTGTACTCCCGCCCGAGCGGCTGCACTGTGTGGAACAGCCTGTCGAGCTTCTGGGCCAGAGTTGGCCCTTGTTCGCCGGTCGTCATGATGTCGCCTCGCGTCCGCTGTCGTGAACTGAGCTGCCTTCTGTTTACACTAGTTGACGTTCGAGTGGCGCCGCGTCTACTGTGGCATCTCTCGATGATGTTAGCTGCGGTGACCAGGCGACGAACTTGGACATCTGGGCTAACGAGAAGGGTTCACTCCAGGTGCCCGGACCTAGTGGCCAGCGATGACGCGGCCGCCTGACCGGCGTAAGGACCGAGGGACCCTTAGTGACTTCTGTTTGGGGGGAATAGATGTCAGTCCACGCTGCTCTCGGAGCAAGCATGATGCCGTGCTCGATGTCCTCGAGCACCGCATCGACCAGATCGAACGCTACCGGCCGTACCGCAAGCATGTTCCGCTCGAGTTTCTCGCGGTCGCTCCGGGATACGCCGCGAATGAACGCCGCCAGACAGCGGTCTGGTGCAACAAAAGCTTTCCCGATCTCCGCCGGCGTCCCGGGGCCAGCTACGTTCAGCTGGTATTTCATCGGCTTCGACACCCACGACAACGAGGCGCTTTTCCGCCGGGCGGACGGCCAGAGGTCAAACGGCCCGGCCGACTCCCCTGTGGTGCACCTCGCCGCCATCGAGGTGAACCGTCGGTGATCGGCATAGTCGAGTTCGAGGTTCGGCTACCCCGGTCGCAGGTCACCGTGGATCAGCTGTCCACGGCGTCCGGCCTGGGGCTCGCGGACATTCGGACGGTGACGCGCTGCGATAGCTTCCCCGTCCTGTCGCCCGAGGAACCAGTGTGGGAAGCGGCGTGCGATGCAGCCGCCGCGGTGTTGGGTCGTGTCGCAGTGCCGCGTACGGCGATCGACTGTGTCATCTATGCCGGGTCCGGTGTGTGGGATCGGCCGTTCTGGTCTCCCGCGGCCAAGGTTGCGCACGAGCTCGGCATCGATGATGCGCACTGCTTCGAGGTCACGAACTTCTGCAACTCCGGGGCCGCTGCGATCCAACTCGCCTGTGACAAAGTCGAACTCGGTCGAGCCGCGTACGTACTGGTTCTTCTCGGTGACCAACTCAGCCGCATGGTGGATCACCACGATCCGGAGTCCAAAGCACTGTTCAATTTCGGCGACGCGGGCGCCGCCGTCCTGATCGGCGCCAATGGCTGCACATTCGCACACCTGCGCTCGACGATGCGGACCGACCCCAGCTGGGTTGACTACTACTTCGGTGAACCCGGCGACGGACATGTCTTAATCCGCCGGGGAACGCATCGGGCGGGACTCGCGGACGCATATGTGGAGAACTTCGTGGCGCTCACGGACCGGACTTTGCGGGCAGTGCACAGAGGCCGTGACGAGATCGCTTACCTACTCGTCAACCACGGTGACGAGAAGATCCACCGGCGTCTCATGCGCGCACTCGACTTGCCTGACCAGCGCAGTGTCTTCAACTACGACCGACTAGGACACATGGGCGGCGCGGACACCCTCATCGCACTTCAGGACCTCGTGACGACGCGCAAGCTCCGCACCGGCGATCTCATCCTGCTAGCTACGAGTGCGATGGGATTCAGCTGGGGCGTCACCGCATTGGAGTACCAGAGATGAAGATTCTTGTCATACACCAGGTTCCCTACCGCAAGATTCAGTACCACCTAGGAATCGACCACGACCGCCATGACGTCACCTACGTAGGGATGCCGGACCGGATGGCAGACCTACCGGCAGACCTGCCCTGTCGGCGAATCGTCCTCGACGCCGACCAGGACATGGTCGAAGGCATCATCGGCCGGACCTCGCCGTCGGACGGGTACCGCGAGGTCCTAGCGCTGTCCGAATTCGGCATCCTCGAGGCATGGCACGTGCGCCGGCACCTGGGGCTCGACGGCCCCACGTGGGAGCAGTTGCAACTGGTGCGCGACAAGGTCCGGATGAAGCAGGCACTCGCGGCGTCCGATGTGCGCTATCCCAGGTTCGTGCCGGCTCCGGCCAGCATCGCCGACATCCATTGGGACGGCCGAACCGTCATCAAGCCTCGGCAGGGCGCCTCCAGCGAAGGCGTGACGATCCACGACACTGCCGCCGCCGCGTTCACCGCTTACCGGAAGCTCGACGACCGTCTCGACTTTCAGCTCGAGGAGTACATCGAGGGCGAAATTCTGCACGCTGACGGGCTGGTGAGCGACAGCGAGCTCGTCAACGTCGTAGTGAGTCAGTACGTTGGCAGGCCGGTCGACTTCGTGACCGGCGAACCGCTCGGCTCGCACCAGATTCAATGCACGGATCAGCATCGTGAGTTCATCGTCGCGGTGCTAGAGGCGCTGCAGATCGACAATGGCTGCCTGCACCTGGAGTTCTTCGAAACCCCGGACGGCGAGCTAGTTTTCCTCGAGGTGGCTAACCGGATGGGCGGCGCCGGCGTCGTTGACGCGCATCTAAGGCACACGGGAGTCCACCTGCCCACCCACGAGATCGCGATCCGGCTCGGCCTGCCGCGTCCCGAACCGGAGCAGCCCACCGGCCGCTTCCACGGCTGGATGGCTTTTCCCGGCCATCACCTGGACCGCAACCAACATCTGTCGATCGCCGTGCCGCCACATCTGCCCGCGGCTGACTGGGTGGACTTCCTGCACATCAGACAGGGCACTGAGAAGATGCCGGCGCACGTCAGCTACCAGGAGTGGGAGGTTCCCGTCTTCGTAGAGGGCTCCCATTTCGCCTCCGACCGGCTGCGCGCCCATCTAAAGCAGTTCGCGCAGGACGTCGCCGTTCGCATGGTGAGGAAAGCATGAGGACCTATCCGACCGATCTTCTTCTCGCGGTCGAGCACGCCGAGCGCGAACTCACCGATCCCGCCTCCGCGCTTTCGCGGCTGTTCACCCACGCCGGGATGGCGGGCCTATCCGGCCTTCTCCGTTCCAGCACGTTCATGGGTGCCTTGGACCGGCTGTTCGACGGACTGAGCCAATTCCCGTGGCAGCCGCAGGTCGACACCAATGACGTGGTCTGTATCACGCCGGTCGGCTCCATCGTGCTGACTGACCGACGTGCTGGCAACACCCTTCGCGGCCTGCTACTCGCCTGGGCCGTAGGTGACGACGTCATCATCAGGAGCGACCGGGAGGCGTTCTGGCGCCGGCTGGTGGAACTTCTGCGCCGACCCGGTCTGCCACTACCCGCCGCTACCGTGATGGCAGCGGATACCCAGCCCATCCGGGGGGTGCCGATCGTCGTACCAGACGTGGCGCTCGTCATCGACGGCCCGGCGCCCGGCTGGGCCGACGACAATCTGCACGTCATCGCCCGCGGCGTCGACGACGGCTCCTCGATCCGGATCAGAATGAGCGGCGCCGGCCAGCCCGACCTCCTGGCCGAAGACTGCCGCGCCTCCTGGGTACAGCAGCTGTACCGCCGTGAATACTTGCACGGAACCACGCTCGCCGAGGCTCGCTGCGCTGATGCGGAGGGCACCGCCGGTCGGCTCGACGCCAAGCTGCGCTTCCTGATCGAACGTGCCCGCCGCTCACCGTTCTATCGGGACCTGCCGGCAATCAGCGGCCGGGCCGAGCTGCACAGACTGCCGATCCTGGACAAGGCGGCCCTGGACGCACACTCACTGCCCGCTAGTCGCGACCTCAGTAGTGGTGACATGCCGACCGGCGAAGTTCTGCGAAGCGGTGCCTCCAGCGGTCAGCCGCGTTACATCGTCTACTCGCGTACCGACTGGTCCAACATGGTGCGTGAGGCGATCCCCCTGTTCTACGCACTCGGCCTTTCTCCTGGGGACCGCCTTGTCAACACTCTGTTCGGCGGGGGCATGTACGGCGGGCTCACCACCACCATCTCCGAACTGACCCGGATGCCGGTGGAGTGCTACAGCACCGGACAAATCGTCTCGGTCGACGACCTCGTGATGCTCAGCCGTAGTTTCTCGGCCAACGCGATTCTGGGCCAACCGGCTCTGCTGCTTCCGCTATTGCGCGACGCCAAGGCGAAGTTTCCGTCTCTACAATTTGAGAAAGTTATCTACGGCGGTACGCCGATGACCGAGTCCGACAAGGCTTGGTTGCGCGAAGAACTCGGAGCTCGCATCATCGCCAGCATCCTGGCCGCCAACGACGGTGCCCAACTCGGCTACCAGTGCACCGAACTGGGCGGAACCCAGCACCATATTTGCGATGATTACAACCTCATCGAGGTGGTGGACGAAGTCGGTCGGCCCGTCAACGGGGGCGAGCCCGGCCACTTGCTGATCACCGCCATGCAGAAATTCGAAGGACCCCTGATTCGGTACCGGATCGGTGACCGTGGCAGGATTTTCCCGCATCAGTGCCCGTGCGGCGTCAATGGCGATGTCCTCGAATATCTCGGCCGCTCAGACGGCCTGATCAAAGTAAAGGGACGCACATTCTTGCACAGCGAGATTCTCACGGAACTCGACGTGTTCGGTGTTTCTCGGCTGCAGGTGGAAATTCGCACGAAGAACAACCGTGAGGTGGTTACCGCGCACGTCGAGTCAGCGACGGATCTGGATGAGCAGCAGCTGCGAGAACATCTGATGGAGAGGATTGCACCCCTGCGCGAAGAGCCATTCGCGGTAGGTATCGAGGTGTTCGAGTTCTTAGTACGCTGCCATCCGGAAGGCGCATTGATCCGCGACTCCGTCAGTGGGAAGATCAAGACTGTCATCGACGGCCGGCTATCGTGAACGCAATCTTCGCGGACCGCAAGGCCCGCACTATGCTCGCCGCGATTGCATTGTACAGCGTCGGTTTCGGACTGCACCTGCTCGCTCTCGGCCTGCTGATGTACCAATTCACCGGCAGCGCTAAAGCGTTCGCGATGATACTCACTATGCAGGCCGTGGTGGCCGTCTGCGTGCTGCCATTCTGCGGCCCCCTTGTCGATGCGCTCGAATCCCGTCGGGTCTACCTCGTCTGCAGCATCGCGCGGGCCGCAATCGTGGCCCTGATCGCCGGAATTTCCGTCCTGCCGCTCCCGCACCGAGTTCCGCTGATTATTGCGGCCGTACTGGCACTGACCGTGACTGACAACCTGCAGCGAACAGCCCAATTCAAGTTCACCGCGCATCACATTCACGGCGCCAGCCTGGTTCGGTTGAACGGGCTGATCGGCGTGGCCTTTCAGGCCGGCGCGCTAGCCGGGATGGCCCTGCTGGGCGTGATTCTCCTCGTTTCGTCTCCGAGCGTGGCGCTGCTCGTAGACGTTGCGGCGGCGCTGCTCTGTGCGCTCCTGGTCTCCAGGATCCGGGTGCGGAATTCTTCGGAGAACAGCAGCGTCCTGACCTCGGCGCTGTTGTGGTCTGTGCTTACCGGTGCAGGCCAGCAGTGGCTGCAGATGCTCCGCAACTTTCGCAGCGACGCGGTCGTCTTCGGAGCGATTGTTTTGTGCGCCGGCGACTTCCTCTTCGCGAACAGCCTCAGCACTCTGGTGGTCCCGCTCGTCGAGGAATTCTATCAACGCCAAACCTGGTACATCTCGGCGCTGGAGGCGACCTTCGGTGTGGGCATGATCGTTGCCTCGTTCCTTGTCTCGCACACAGTCCGCCAACGCCTGCTGCCGCTATGGATCGGGGCGCAGGCCGCGGCGGCTCTGGTGCTGTCCTACGCCGAACGACCGGCGGTGCAATTCTTCGCTTTCGCGATTGGTGGATTCGCGAACCTCAACAGTTTGACTTGGTTGCTTACGGCACTGCAAAAAAGGGCAGCGGATTCCGACAAGGCCAAGATGGCCACCCTTCGCATGCTCGCTATCGGCTTGGGCACGGCGGCCCTGATGCCAGTTGTCGGGCACGCATCCGAGACGTCCCTGCACCACGGATTTACCGCCATCGCGGTCATCATGGCAGTGTTCGCGCTGGGCAGCTTCTGGGTTGCCCTAGCCTTCCGCACCCCACCCGTGGACGCCGGCGTCGCCGATGCCGACGACCTGGACGACGCGACCGTGAAGTAGGTGCGGTTCAGGCAGGACCACCAGCTGTCCCCCTGACGTAGCGCCATCCGCTGGCACACGGTGCACGCCATGATCGCCGGCGCTCCGAAGACCATCATCGAATCCCTAAGAATTCAAGTCGATTGCCTGATCCGTATCGTAGAAAATAGGCCGCGGGGGTCTGTATGGAAATTCGTATCCTAGGACCTATCGAACTCATACACGATGGCGTCAAGATCGCACTGCCGCGACGTCAGCAACGCCTTCTGCTTGCGCTTTTGGCCTTGGAGGCCAATCGCCCAGTCGATCGAGAGCGCCTGGTCGCCTTGCTATGGGGAATTGACCGTCCGGCCCGCGCCATCCCGACACTCCAGACGCGAATGTCCGAGCTCCGCTCGATCCTGACGAGCACCGGGGCACCGGTCAGGCTGGAGACTCTCGGTCAGCAGTACCTTCTAAGGGTCGACGAGGGACGGGTCGACTCTCGCCGCTTCACCCGCCTACTGGAGGAGTCAAGGGCCGCCGATGCGGCCAGCAAGACTCGGGCGCTCTGTCGCGAGGCGTTGGGACTGTGGCGAGGTGGAGTTTTGGGTGGATTCGCGTCGGACGATCCCCATGCCGCTGTTTGCGAAACTTTAGAAGCCGATCGGCTGGCCATTCTCGAGCTGCTATTCGCAGCCGAACTGGAGCTTGGCAATCATGCCGAGATCGCCGACGAGGTGGTCGCCGTGGTCAACGAGCATCCGACCCAGGAACGATTCGTGGTGCACTTGCTGTTCGCGCTGCATCGTGCCGGCCGAAAGCCGGAGGCACTGACGAGGTACGACCGTTGGCGCCGATGGTTGGCCGACGAACTAGGCGTGGATCCGGGAGCCGAGGTCGAGGCTGCCTACCGGGCAGTTCTCGCCGACGAACCGCCAGCGCCGCCTGCCCTCGACCACCGGGTAGCAGGCCCGTTCGTGCCGTGGATGCTGCCACCTGCGGTCGCGGATTTCACCGGGCGGGAAGACGATGTCCGTGAGCTGCAAGAAGCGGTGCTTTCCGGCCGGCATGCCGTGACAGTGGTGTCAGGCGCCGCAGGTCTCGGCAAGACAACGCTTGCTGTTCAAGTCGCCCACCAGATCGCCGAGCAATTCCCGCACGGGGTCCTCTATGTAAATCTCCGCGATTCGAGCGGGGGCGAGCCGATGGGCCCGGAGGCCCTCCTGGACCAGTGTCTGCGCGCGCTTGGTGTCGACGGGGCAGTCATCCCCGAGTCCGTGAGCGAGGGGGCCGCACTGTTTCGGACTCTGGTGGCCGATCGTCAGATCCTTCTCGTCCTGGACAACGCCGTTTCCGACCAGCAGATCGGCCCAGTACTGCCCAGCGGGCGCGACAATCGGGTGATCGTCACGAGCCGGCGCTCTGTCGGCATGCCCTTCGGGGCACGCACCTTGATGCTCAGCGAACTTCACGACGACGATGCCCTTGACCTCCTCTCGCGCATCGTCGGCTCAGCACGCGTGGCAGCCGAGCCGGAGGCCGCCGTCGGCATCTATCGCCACTGCGGCAACTCGCCGCTGGCCGTACGGATTGCCGCTGCCAAGTTGGCGTCACGACCGCACTGGCCGCTGCGCAAGATGCTCGACGACCTCACCGATGAGCGGAGACGACTCGACGTACTGAGCCACGAACCCCTCGACGTGCGGGAAAGCCTCGAGCTCAGCTACAAGGACCTCGACAGCCCTGCCAAGGTGTTGTTGGAACGCCTCGGCGGCCTCGACATCCCGTACGTGACCGTATGGCTGGCGGCTGCACTGCTGGATACGACGATGGCCCAGGCCGAGCAGCGCCTCGAACGGCTCCTCGATGCGCAACTGCTTTCCCCGGACGGTTTCGCGGGTGACTGGCCCCGCTACCGGCTGCACGACCTCGTTCGGCTGTTCGCCAGAGAAAAGGGCGTGCACACAGACGACGCCGTCCGCCATGAGTACTTGACACGCGGTTTCGGCGCGTGCCTCCGGCTGGCCGATGACTGGTGGCTGGACATCGCCGGCGGTAAACATCACGGTATTCACAGTGCTGCCCCGCGCTGGCCGTCCCCACCCGAACCAGCTTTGGAGCTTGGTTTGGCCCCGATACCGAGCTTCGACTGCGAGCGGGCGGTCGTCTCGGCTCTCATTCGCCGGGCGGTCCGAGCGGGCCACACCGCTGCCGCCTGGGACATCGCATGCAAGGTGTTCGACCCATTCCTCTTCCTGCGCCTCGACCTTGAGGCGGAACGGATTCTGACGTTAGCCCAGGCCCGGACCAGGCAGGACGACGACGAACTCGGCACCGCAAATATCTTGCTGCACCAGGCGGTGCTGGAAATGAACCGGAGTAGGCCCGTTCAGGCCCTTACCGATTACGAGCATGCCTGGATCATCTTCGATCGGCTCGGTGATCCGACCGGTCGCGCACTCGCGGTCTTCGGCCGCAGCATCATCCATCGTCAGCAAGGGAGGCTGGACAGGGCGCGACGGGACTGTGTGGCAGCGATCAGGTGGTTCAGGACAGCAGGCGACTTTGCTGGTGAGGCGCGAGCGATCCACCACCTCGCCCACATCGCGCTGACTGGCGAAAATGGCTTTGTAGCGAACATTGCTTCCGCACCGCTGCCGGCCCCGTCCTGCTCAATGGGTATCTGGGCCGGGCCACGCGAGCCGAAACGGATCCTCGCCGAGGCCCAAGCAAAGCTGTGCTCCCGCGCGTTTTCGGTATCCACGACAGACACCTCGAGGCTGCATTAAGAGCCGACTCACCGTGACCCCGTCTTCACTATGCCGCATGGACGGTGTAGCGAGGTGTGAGACAAACGATGGCCTTGCCGGTGTTCGACCCCTGCAGCAGGCCGACGAGGGCCGCGGGCACCTCGCTGAAGCCCTCGGAAACTGTCACCCGGTCCACAACTTCCCCGCTGCGAAGAAGCGGTACTAGGAAGTCTTCCGCTTCTTCCCGCAATTCTGCGTAATCACGCACCGCGTACCCGCGAACGGACAACGCCTTGAAGTGGATGTCCTGGAAGTTCCGCGGTGGGGCCCAGGGGGCGCTCGCGTCGTACTGGGAGATACCGCCGACGATCGCGATGCGCGCATGCCGGGCGCTGGCCTCGATGGCAGCTTCCAGCTGTTCGCCGCCCACACCATCGAGCGTCGCGGACAAATTGCCGCCGACGTGCTCCGACAGGAAGTCACGCACTGACGTCGTTTTCCAGTTGACGGCGGCATCGGCGCCGAGAACGTCCACCGCAAGCGCGCACTTAGCATCCGTACCGGCCGTTCCCACGATTTTCGCCGCCCCGAGCCGCCGGGCGATCTGGGCGGCGGCAACGCCCACTCCGCCGGCGATGGACGTGAGGAAGACGATGTCGTCGTCGGCGACGGCAAGCACCTTGGTCAGACCGACGTACGCGGTGAGACCCGTGCCACCAAGGATCGACAGATACGATTGCAGCTCCACCCCCTCGTGCACCACTAGGCGGCGGACGCCCGGTTCGTCAGCGTCGAGAACGACGTGTGTCTGCAAGCCGCCCGTGTGAAATACGAGGGTGCCCTCGGGCAAACGGAGCGACCGCGACTGCTCGACTACCCCAATGGCCCGCCCCATCCCCAGCGGGGCATTCAACGGCCACCCCTCACTCATCAACTGGCGCATATAGGGATCAACCGAAAGCAGCAGATTTCGCACCAAAGCCTGACCCTCGCCCACGGGTGCCAGTTCCAGTTCGACGATTCTGAACTGGTCGGTGGTAGCGGTGCCGATCGGCCGTTGAGTCATATGGACGGCGTGTCCTGTGAGCATTTGCGTATTCGTTTCCTTTTACTCGTGCCGTCCGGCGCGTTCCGCACCGGCGGCCCCAGATCAGCATGACCGTGACCGCCGTCCTCCATGAGGTAGTCGGTGTCGATCTTCCGCAAAGGTGAGCAGTTTGTCATTACCGCGCCGAATAGGCGGCCAAAGCGACGGCGCCTTCCGGCGGCCGTCCATGATGGCGCCCCAGGTCGGAGCGAGCGCCATCATGGACGACCTCATGCCACTTGCGTACCGATGCGCGCCCAATCGGCTTATTGCTCTACGAAGCGGCGCGGATGCTCACCCGATGCATGATGCGCTCGGCCGTGTCAGGCAAAGTTGTTGCGGAGTGGAACGCGATCGACGTCTTCCACATCACGATGTCGCCCATCGTCCATCGGTGCCGATAGACGTTATCCGGCTCGTTGAGGTAGGCGTCGATCGCTCCGAACCACCGGTCGTTGTCGTTCGCGTCGAATTCCAACACACGTTCCGTGTAGCCTGCGGACCCGTAGGCGAACCGCTTGCCGGTGTCCGGGTCGCGGGGTGTGAGTGGGTGAACTGCTGGCGGGTACTCCGCATCCACCGCGGCTCGGAATTCGGGCAGTGAAAGGCCGACGTGCTCGGGACGGAACCGGAATCTCCTGCTGTGCCGGTGGTCCGCGTAAGCCGAGGCTCCTCGTTCCGAGAGGTCCGACGGCTGCGCCTCGAGGACCTCGATCGCGCTGGCGAACAGCGTGTCACCGTGCCCTTCAGGGACCAGCACACCCTGCAGGAGCGTGTAGGCCGGCGGGTCGGGTAGATAGCTCGAGTCCTGGTGCCAGAAATTGCCGACTCGGGAAACTCCCACAGGCTTACCGTCGCGCATGACGTTGGAGGAAATCATGAGTTCCGGGTAGGTGGCATGCCGGTACCGGCTGATGTTGAACGGCACCGGTTCTCCGATATGCCGGGCAAGCGCGATTTGCCGCTCTGGACTCATCGCTGCCTCACGGACAACCACGAGGTGCGTGGTCGCCAGCGATTCTCGCACCTGGTCGATGACGGCCGGATCGGTCAGGTCATCGGCCGTCAGGCCTCGAAACTCCGTGCCGAACCCGGGCCTGATCGCGGTCTTCTCGAATTCCTTGGTGGTAGTCACGGGTGCCTTTCTTCGCGGAGAGAGCTGTCCAGGCCGTCAACCGGGTGACTTCGAAGGACGCCATCCAGATGATTGACGAACAAGTAGATTTCATCGGCGGTTCGGTACGGCCCGGGAGCAAGCCGGAATCTTTCCGTTCCGACCGGTACGGAAGGTGCGTTGATCGGCTGCACATAGACGTTGTGAGCACTCCTCAACACCTGAGCCACGGCCTTCACTCGACGAGCCCCCGAGACCAGCACCGGGACAAAGTGCGAGTCGTGATCGAGAAATGGAATTTCCCGCTCCGACAGCAGGCCTTTCAGGAGCGCGACGTTGCGCGAGAGTGAATTACGAAGCTGGTCGCCTTCGCCTCCTTGGACGATCGACAAGGCAGTGTCGGTGCCGGCGACCACCGCAGGTGGCAGCGCGGTGGTGAAGATGAAGCCTGGCGCGGTGCTACGTACGAAGTCGATCACGTCGCGCGGGCCGGCAACGTAGCCACCGACCGTGCCCAGCGCCTTACCTGCCACTCCCTGCACAAAGGTCGCGCGAGTCTCGCCGAGCTCGGCGAGCAGGCCAGCACCACCGGGCCCCCGAATGCCGATGGCGTGCGTCTCGTCGATATAGGTCAGCGCACCGAACTCCTCGGCCAGGTCGCACATTGCGGACACCGGCCCCAGATCCGCGTCCATCGAGTAGATGGATTCGAGAACGATAAGCTTGGGGCGGGCCGGGTCCTGCGCAAGCAGCAGCGAACGAAGATGCTCGACATCGTTGTGCCGGAAGACATGGGTCTCCCCGGGATGCCGGCGGATCCCCTCGATCAGCGAGCGGTGATTCAGACGGTCGGAGTAGACGACAAGTTCCGGAATAGCCCGCCGCAGGACGCTGATGGTCTCGAAGTTGGCGACATACCCGCTGCTGAACAGCAACGCTGCCTCCTTCTCGTGCCATTCGGCGAAACGCTTCTCCAGCAGCGCGTGCGCAACGGCCGTGCCGGAGATGTTTCGCGATCCCCCCGCACCCACACCCTGGGCTCGAAGCTCTGCTGCAGTCCGATCGACCACTGCTGGGTGCTGGCCCAGGCCGAGGTAGTCGTTGCTGCACCACACGGCGATCGTCTGGTCTTCGCAGCGGGCATAGCCCGGCCAGTCAGTGATGTTGTCACTCGCGATGAAGGTGCGGTATTGGCCTGACGCCCGCAACCCGTCCAGTTTCTCGCTCAATCGCGAGCGGACGAGTTCCCCCGAATAGCTGGCGCTGCCAGGACTTGCCAAAGTCGATGTCTCCACCTTGCTCCTCCCAGACCTGAACGCGGTACGGCGCTCAGGTCACTCCCCGTGTCGCGGAAGCCGGCGATGACTGCTTCCGCGGTAGACCGAAACGGCGGGTTGCGCGCAACGTCGATCTGTCGCCGCTGTCCACGTCGAGTGGTCTTCGGCCACCGCCTCGGCTGACGCCAAGGGGGCCTACGCATCGCACGGGTCTCCACCTCGATGGGGCCCTCAGTTCTGCGTTGTCCCAGAGCCTAGGAAGTGCGACTTACCGGATCCTCACCATGGGCACACCGTCATGGCAGCGATGTCGCACGAACTCCGCATGGCCGGAGAAGCGACCCATGTACCCCGCACTCGGCGTGATGCACACCTTGGCCCTGACCCGACTGCGCGAAGTGATCGCAAGTGGAGGCCCGACGTCGCATCATCCACTCTCCCGCGCAGCGCCGGCCCAACCCTCCCGACTTTCGTTCGAGCGACAGGGCTGAATTCCCGCACTTCGTGGGGCTAGGCTGACCCCTGTGAATGTCGTCGGAGCGGACGAGTTCACCCCGGTCCATCGTGGCCGGGTCCGGATGGCGGATTCCGGCCAGGGGTGGCCTGATCAGGAGGCGGTCGACGTGACGCAGGGCAGCGAATCTTCGACACCCGCCGAGGTGGCGCCGCCGGGGGTCAACCCGAACGTGCCGCACTCGGCCCGCATCTACGACTACTGGCTGGGCGGCAAGGACAATTTCGCCGCCGACCGGGCTGTGGGCGAGGCCATGATGCAGGCCATTCCCGGCATGCGGTACATGGCCGGCGAGAACCGCAAGTTTGTCCACCGTGCCGCCCGCGACCTGGTCGCCAAAGAGGGCATCCGCCAGTTCCTCGACATCGGCACCGGCATCCCCACCCGGCCCAACCTGCACGAGATCGCCCAGCAGATCGCTCCCGAGACCCGCGTGGTCTATGTGGACAATGACCCCATCGTGCTGGTCCACGCCCGAGCGTTGATGATCAGCAGCGAAGAGGGCCGCTCGGAGTACATCTCGGCGGACATTCGCCAGCCCGAGGCGATCCTCGACGAGCCGGTCCTGCGGGACACGCTCGACCTGTCCCGGCCGGTCGGCCTCACCCTCATCGCCATCCTCATGCTGCTGTCGGATGAGGACGACCCGTGGTCGCTGGTCGCCCGCCTGCGCGACCAGATGCCTTCCGGCAGCGTCCTCGCCATCACCCACCCGACCGCCGACTTCAACCCGGCCGAGGTCAACCAGGCAGTCGCCGCCGCCACCGGCGCTGGCATGACCCTGGTGGCCCGCACCAAAGAGCAGGTCGCCCGGTTCTTCGGCGACTGGGAGCTGCTGGAGCCGGGCCTGGTCCCGGTTTCCGGCTGGCGGCCGGACGCCCCGGTCGATAACCCCGAGGCTGCGTACTACTGGGCCGGGGTGGCCCGCAAACCCTGACCTACCCGTGAATGAGCGGTGCGGCGCCCCGGCTTGAGCCGGGGCGCCGCTGCGTGTGGGGCCCCGGCCACACGCCAGCAGGGTCGGTGAGGAAGGTCCGGCCGACCGAGCGATCCAGCACGGGGGAACCGGACCGCCCGGCCGGGATCCCGGGCACCGCGAGCGTGCGCGGCGGTGGGTGCTCTGTGTTGCCTCAGGGGGCTCAGCGGTTCGCCGCAGAGCCTGGGTCGGTAGCTGGTGGCGGGGGATCGTCGCGGCGGGTGAGGGCGTAGCGGACCCCGCCGAAGCGGGCGGAGACCGTCGTGGCGCGGGTGGTGGCTGCGGCCATGCCGTCCGGGGCGGCGTCGTCTCGGTAGATGAGGGCTGGGTTGCCGCGCCGCGGGGTGTCGGCGTGGGCTGGATCGCCGGGGTCGATGGGTTCGGGGCCGATGTTGGGTACCGACATGACTTACCTCCGCTCGGACGCTCCCGCCAGAGAGCCTCGCGTCGAGGGCCGCTGCGGCCGTTCCGCGACTGACCCGTCAGATGTCACCCTCCGTGACCCAGATGTGTGTGGGGTACGTGCGTTATCATGCTCACAATCACGTGAGAACGCAAGGCCGGATGCACGTGCATATGCACCACTGGTAACCGGCCCGACACGCACCGCCGGTCCCGTACCGGTCTCACCGTTAGGGAGCTTTCGATGACGCGCATTTACAACGGGATGCCTGCCGGGCAGCTGCAGGGCGTGACCTGGCGGAAGAGTGGCCGGAGCAACCCCAGCGGCAACTGCGTGGAGTGCGCCACGCTGCCGGACGGGAGTGTGGCGATGCGGAACTCGCGGGACCCGCAGGGGCCGGCGCTCGTTTACACGGCTGCCGAGATCGAGGCGTTCCTGGGTGGCGTCCGGGACGGAGACTTCGACCACCTGGTCGGGTGACCCGAGATCATCACGCAGAGTAAGAGCAAGACCGGGCTTTAGGTCAGCCGGCCGATCTCCTGCAACAGCTTCGTCAGGATTTCCTGGGTGCGGTCCGGCGGGTCGGCGTCGATGCACACGCGTTCCATGGCGATCGCATAGTGGTCGACGTCGTCCCGCTTATCCAGGTAAATGGCGCTGGTCAGCTGCTCGACGTAGACCACGTCGGGCAGCTCCGGCTCCGGGAACCGCAAGATTGCGAACGGGCCGCCGGCTGCGGCATGGCCGCCCGCGTGGAACGGAATGATCTGCAGGCGCACGTTGGGGCGCTTCGCCGCCTCGAGCAGAGCCTCGATCTGCGCGCGCATGACGTCCTGGCCCCCGATCGGCCGGCGCAGCACCGCTTCGTCGATGACCGCCCACAGCTGCGGCGGGTCGACGCGGTCGAGGAGCTGCTGGCGTTGCCGGCGCAGCTCCACCCGACGGTCGATCTCGGCCGGGGTGGCTCCCGCGTGGCCCAGCATGATGACCGCGCGCGCGTATTCCGGCGTTTGCAGCAAACCAGGCACAAACTGGATTTCGTACGTCCGGATCAGCGAAGCAGCCGCCTCGAGGCCCAGATAGGACTGGAACCACGGCGGCATGATGTCGCCGAAGTGGTGCCACCAGCCGGGGTTGTTCGCCTGGCGGGCGAGTCGCAGCAATGCTTCGCGTTCGGCCGGATCCACCACGCCGTAGAGGCTGAGCAGGTCGGCGACGTCGCGTTCCTTGAAGCTGACCCGGCCGAGCTCCATCCGGCTGATCTTCGAACCGGAGGCGCGGATCTCGTAGCCGGCATCCTCCCGGGTGATTCCCCGGGTCTCGCGCAGCCGGCGAAGCTGGGCACCGAGCAGGATGCGCAGCACGGTGGGGCCGCTGTTCGGCGCCTCCTCCTGCGAACCCGTGCTCACCTGGCTCCTTGTCCGTGCACCTGGGGAATCTGCAAGTTGCAAAATCCTTCGCGTCTGCATCCTACGGCCGGCGTCAGTACGCGGGAAACCGCATCTTCGGCCCGCTCGACTCAGCCGTACGTTGCGAATGCACGTGCATCCGGCCTTGCGAACGCACTTGATCCCGAGCATGATATCTGACAGTCGGGTGCTTTGCGCTGACGCAGCGTACGGAAAGTTGTCCTTTTCGACGCTCAGAGCAGGGCCGCCCGGCGGATGCGCACCGAGTCATTGCCGGGCCCGCCCCCAGGAGGCTCTCGATGTCGACTCCGACCACCGCCCCGCCGCAGCGAGATCCGGCGGACGTGGCGCCTGCCGACAGCTACCACAAGGCTGACCCCGTCTGGGTCTACCGCGACGGCTGGCGGGCCGGCGTGATCGAGTCCGCCTCACCCCGTGCGGTCACCGTCACCTACCGCCACGGCACCCACTTCGGTACGGGCGTCGACACCTTCACCGCCCCCTACGTGACCCCCCGCGCCGACGAAGACCCGGCGCTCGACCACCGCGAGGAGAACGCCCTCGCCTACCGCCGCCCCCGTCCCGGCACCGACGGCGCCACCCTCCGCACTGGACAAGGCGTGGACCGGTGACCGGCGCCGTGACGCTCTCCGCCCTCATCGGCCTGTGCAGCCTGCTCGCCGGCGTCGCACTCGGCTGGTACCTGCGCCGGACCAACGACTGGTGCCCACACTGCGGCGAACAGCTCGGCTGCGACTCCTGTGGCGCCAAGGCCGCCTGGCCTCGGCACCGCGAGCCCGAGCCGGCCCTCGACAACGGCTGATTCCGCGCGGACGAGCTCACCGTCCGCAGTGCGGCAGACTTGACCGGTGCTAGCCTTCCGCGAATTCGTCCTGAAGGTGCACCAGCGCTGCAATCTCGCCTGCGACTACTGCTACGTCTACGAACTCGCCGACCAGAGCTGGCGGGACCGGCCCGCCGCCATGGGCCGGCACGTGTGGCAGGCCACCGCCCAACGCATCCGCGACCACGTCCAGCGGCACGGACTCGACCGGGTCGACGTGATCCTGCACGGCGGTGAACCCCTGCTGGCCGGGCGTTCCGCCCTGATCTCGCTGATCACCGACATCCGGGCCGCGGTTCCCCAAGCCCGATTCCGTACGCAGACAAACGGCGCCCTGCTCACCGCCGGAATGCTCGCAGCGCTGGCCGCCCAGCAGGTGCGCATCGGCGTCAGCCTGGACGGGCCGCCCAGTCAGCACGACCGACACCGGCGGCACCGCGACGGCCGGGGCAGCCACTTGCTCGCCGACCGGGCGCTGCGCCTGCTCGCGGGGCATCCGGCGTACGCGGGAATTCTGTGCACAATCGATCCCGCCAGCGATCCGGTCGACGTCTACGAGTCCCTGCTGACCTACCGTCCACCGATGATCGACCTGCTGCTGCCGCACGCCAACTGGGCCACTCCCCCGGCCGCGGGCCACGCGGAATGGCTGATCGCCGTGTTCGACCGCTGGTACGACGCCCCGCGCCGAGAGACCCGGGTCCGGCTGTTCGAGGAGTTGATCAACCTGGTGCTGGGTGGGGCGAGCCGCTCCGACCAGGTCGGCCTCAGCCCCGTTGCCGTGGCGGTGATCGAGTCCGACGGCGCGATCGAGCAGGTGGACTCGCTGAAATCGGCGTACCCGGGCGCGGCGGCCACCGGCCTCACCGTCTTCGACCACGACTTCGACGCGGCCGCAGCCCACCCGGGCGTCCTCGCGCGACAGTCCGGCCGCGCCGCCCTGGCCGAACTGTGCCAGTCCTGCCCGGTGCGCGACATCTGCGGCGGCGGGCACTACGCCCATCGGTGGCGGCCCGGCGGCGACTTCCGCAACCCGTCGGTCTACTGCGCCGAGCTACGCCGCCTGATCGACCACATCACCAGCCGGGTCGCTGCCGACCTCAGCGCCAGCGGTTGCCGGTGAGTCGCTCGTAGACCTCGACGTATCGGCTGCGGGTGGCGTCGACGACGTCGTCGGGAATTTCCGGGCCCGGAGCCGTACGGTCCCAGTCGGACTGCGCCGACCAGTCCCGCAGGAACTGCTTGTCGAGATAGCGCTGGGTGCCGCCGGGCTGCCATTCGTCCGCGGCCCAGAACCGCGAGGAGTCGGGTGTGAGCAGCTCGTCGCCCAGCATCAACCGGCCGTTGGCGAAGCCGAGCTCGATCTTGGTGTCGGCGATGAGGCTGCCGTTGCGGGCGGCGATCTCCGACCCCCGGCGATAGATCTCCAGCGTGATCCGGCGCAGCTCAACCGCCACGTCGGCGCCCACGGCCCGCTCCACGTCCGCGTACGTGATGGACTCGTCGTGTCCCTCGCCCGGAGCCACCTTCGTGGTCGGGGTGAAGATCGGCTCGGGCAGCTGAGAACCCTCGATCAGGCCGGGCGGCAGCGGCACACCGGAGACGGCGCCGGTCTTCTCGTATTCCTTGAGGCCGGAGCCGGCGAGGTAGCCGCGGGCGATGCACTCGACCATGACCATGTCGAGCCGCTGGCAGCGCACCGCACGACCGGCCCACTCGGCGGGGACGTCGGTCGCGGAGATGACGTGGTTCGGCACCAGGTCGGCCAGCTGGTCGAACCACCACAGGGACAGCTGGGTGAGGATCTTGCCCTTGTCCGGGATCGCCGTGGGCAGTACCACGTCATAGATGGAGACCCGGTCCGACGCGACGAGCAAAATGTCGTCCCCGTCGGCGTAGACGTCTCTGACCTTGCCCGAGTGCAACAGCTCCACGCGTTCCCCCAGCACCGAGTCCACCGCGAACGCGCACACGGTATCCGACCGCGGGCCCGGGCCGACCGGGTGGTCAGGCCAGCTGGTCGGCCGGGCGTCGGCCGATCGGTAGCAGCGTGAGCACGGTACGCAACGCCAGGCTCCGGCCCTTGAGGCGAGCAAGCGCCATGCCACCCGCGAGCGCCGCGAGGGCAGTGATCGCGCCGGCGAGGACGAGAGCACCGCGGGCGCCCAGGGCGTCGCACAGCCAGCCGATCGTCGGAGCGCCGACGATGCCGGAGAGGGCGGAGACCACGCCGAGGGTGGCTAGCATGCGACCGCGCATGTCCTCGCGGGTGTCGAGCTGGACGCGGGTGGCGATGACCGTGTCGAAGACGACCGCGCCCGCCGCGATGGGCAGGATCAGGGCGGCGAAGCCCAGGATCGTCGGCGCGAGACCGGCGGCGAGCTGGAGCAGGCTGATCAGGAGACCGGCGGCGAGCAGCACGCGCAGGGTGGAGCGGCCGGTGCCGGCCAGCAGCAGACCGCCGGTTACCGCGCCGACCGCGAAGACCGTCGAGAGCATTCCGTACGCCGCGGAGCCCCCGTGCAGCGGTCCGGCGACCATCGCGGCCATCGTGACCTGGTAGTTGCGGCCGAGGGAGCCAAGGATGAAGGACAGCGCGAGGATCACCAGAACTACCGGCTGACCGGCGAGGTAGCGCAGGCCGGCCCGGACACCACCCTGTCCCGGGGCCGGGGCGGCGAGGGTGTGGATCGAGCCCGTACGCATGAGGCCCAGCGCCGCGATGACCACCAGGTAGGTGGCCGCGTTGAGGGCGAAGAGTGCGGCCGGACCGGTGCTGCCGACGAGGATGCCGCCCAGCGCCATACCGAGGATGCGGCCGGTTGAGCTGAGCACCGAGCCGAGGGCCAGGGCGGAGGCCAGGGAAGCCGGCGGGACCAGGGCCGAACCGAAGCGGCCGAGGCAGGGGCTTTCGACGGAGCTGAGCACGCCGGAAGCGAGCGCCACCGCGTAGATGGGCCACAGCTTGCCGGGCTCGACGACCAGGGCAAGGGCGAGGAGGGCTCGGACAGCCTGGAAGGCGATCAGGGCCGGGCGGGCCGGGATGCGGTCGGCGAGGGCGCCGCCCCAGCTGCCCAGCAGCAGGACGGGCAGGGCTTGCAGCATGACGACGACGCCCATGGTGGCCGCCGAGCCGGTCGCCGTGAGGATCAGCCAGTTGAGGCCCAGCACCTGCATCCAGGTGCCGGCCACCGAAACGAGGTCAGCGGCGGCCCAGAGGCGGAAGTTGCGCTCTCGCAACGGTGCGAACATGCCAGGCACGGTGGCGGTACCCCATCAACGCAGAAGAGTGGCGCCGGACTTCGGCGCCACTCGACCTATCGGGCTTTTCTGCGATCTTGCTTCGGGGGTTCGGACCGGAACACCTCAACCGCAACCCAGCGGGTTGCTGTCGGGGTCAGACCCGCAGGGCGCGCAGTGCGGTGGCGAGCTCGCCGCCGGTCGTCCGCAGCTCGCGGGTGAGCTCCTCGGCCTGCTCGACGGCGTCGCGGGCCTGCTCGCGGGTCTCGTTGACGCGGGTCATGGTCTCGGCGATCTGGGCCGCCTGGGCGCCCGCGGCGGAGATGCTGCGGGTCATCATGTCGGCGGTGGCGTGCTGCTCCTCGACCGCGGAGGCGATCGTCGTCTGGTAGCCGTTGACCTTGCCGATGACCTCGCCGATCTGGGTGATCGAGTCGACGACGCCGGTGGTGTCGGCCTGGATGGTGCCGACCTGGGTGGTGATCGAGTCGGTGGCCTTGGCGGTCTCCTGGGCGAGGTCCTTGACCTCGCTGGCGACGACGGCGAAGCCCTTGCCCATCTCGCCGGCCCGGGCCGCCTCGATGGTGGCGTTCAGGGCGAGCAGGTTGGTCTGCTCCGCGATCGCGGTGATGACCCGGACCACGTCGCCGATCTGGGCGGACGAGTCACCGAGCTTGGTCATCGTGCGGCTGGCGTCGGAGGAGGCCTCCATCGCGTCGTTGGCGACGGTGACCGCCTCGGTGGCGCTGCGCGAGATCTCCTGGATGCTGGCACCCATCTCCTGGGCGCCGGCGGCCAGCGTCGCGATGTACTCGGACACCTCCTGCGAGGCGTGCAGCACCTCGGCGGAAGCGGCGACCGAGCTGTTCGCGCCGGTAGCCATGGTGGCGACCAGTGAGCCCAGGCGCTCGGTGGCGCCGGTGAGCTTGCTGTTGGCGCCGTCCGCCAGCTTCACGACCTCGGTGAACCGGTCGAGGACGCGGTTCAGGTTCTCGCCCGCCGGGGTCAGGTCCTTTTCTTCCACGCGTACGGTCAGGTCACCGCCCGCGGCGCGCTCGATCACCGCGACCATCGGGTCCGGGCGCCGGCGCCGGCCGACGAAGAAACCGACGACAATGCCTACCAGCGCGGCTACGACGCCAACGACCATGAGATTCTCCCCCGGAGTTCCGCTTGAGCCCCCTTATTCGGCACTCCAGACGGCCTCTTGAGGTTCGCGTCACCTGTTCATGAGGTTCAGCATCTGCTTGATCTGGTCGGCGCGGCTCTCGCGGACCCGGTTGGCGAACGCCTTGGTCTCGGCGTTGGCACCGCCGGACTTTTCCATCGCCGCCATTTCGACCGCGTTGTGCTGATGCGCCACGAACAGGTTGAGGAACGCCGTCTCGAACGTCTCGCCCTTCATCGTGCGCAGCGCGTCGATCTCCTTCGCGCTGGTGGCGGGCAGGCCACCGTGGTCGGCGTGGGCGCTGGGCGCGTGGTCGACCGTGCTGGGCTGCTGCCACTCGGTCAGCCAGGACTTCATCATCGCGACCTCGTCCGTCTGGGTCGCGTCGACCGCCTTGGCGAGGATCTTGATGTCGTCGCGCTGCGCGCCCTGCTCGGCGAGTCGGACCATTTCGAGGCCCTGCTCGTGGTGCGCGACCATCATCTGCAGGTACATCACGTCGGTGTCGTTGTGCTTGCCTTCCGCCTTGACCTCGGCCTTGGCTTGGGTCACGGCGGCGGGCGTCTGGGCGGCCGGGGTCTCGGGGGCGGTGCCGCACGCGCTCAGCAGGAGCGCGGCGGACACCGCTACGACAACGCGCTTCACAGCGGCAGCCAGAGGGCGAGCGTGTAGACAGACGGCTCCCAGCTGCGGATCGAGGAGTGCGACTGCCGGCACTGGTACTTCTTGCCCTCGAAGGTCACCACGTCGTTGATCTTGTAGGCCACGTTCGGCGCCCAGTCACCCTTGGCCGGGGTGGTGGAGGTGGGTGACGTGGTCGGCGGAGTCGTGCCGGGTGCGGTCGGCGGCGTGGTCTGGGTCGGCGGCGTCGTCTGGGTCGGCTTCGGGTCCGGCTTGCCCGGGTCGTCCGAGGCGCCGCCGATGTTCATGTCGACGCAGTTGTAGAAGGCGTTGACGGTGTCGCCGATGTTCCAGACGGCGAGGACGGTCTGCCGGCCCGGGAACGCACTGAGGTCGATGTCGTGCTTCACGACCGCGTCCGGCTGCTGGTTGCCCCCGTCGACGGTGGCGACCTTCTTGCCACCGACGAAATACTCCCAGTTGCTGGTGCGGTGCCGAGCCGTCATCACCCAGGTGAACGTGACCTTCGTGCCGACGGCCTTGGCGGGCCAGGCGCGGCTCTCGTCGGCGAGGACCGACCACTGCGCTACCCCGCCGTCGCAGGAGTTCCGGCCCTTGGGGGCCTCGACACTCTGCGGCTCGAACTGGACCTGGCCGCAGTCCTTGACCGCGCCGGAGGCGCACAGTGCTTGGCGGCTGGCGGGCGCTGAGACGTACCCGTGGGCCGACGCCGGCGACGTGACCACGAGCGTCGACCCGACCGCCCCGAGTGCCACCAGCGGATAAGCGATGGACCTGCGCATATTCGGCTCCTGAACGTGTCGTCGGGTTGATTACGGCGAGGACCGTAACGACGCGTTCCATAACGGAGCCTTAAAGGCACCGGAAAGGATCATGAAGGCGGCGGCAGGACCATCTGGATCCGTGCCCCGCCCAGCGGCCCCCGAGAAATCTCCAGCCGGCCACCCGCCGCCTCGGCCACCCGCCGCACGATGTCCAGCCCGAGCCCGGTCGACCCGGCCCCGCTGATCCCGCGCCGTACGGCGGCGGCCGGGTCGGCGATCCCCGGCCCGGCGTCGTCGACCAGCAGCCCGGCCGGCGACACCGTCACCCGAAACGCTACGCCTTCCGGGGTGTGCGCGAAGACGTTGCCGAGCAGGGAATCCACGGCAAGGATCAGCTCGCTGCGCGGCAACGGCACGGGTACGGGCGCATTCCCACCGATCACCTCCCACGGCCGGAACTGGTCCTCGGCCAGCGCCGACCAGAACGCCAGCCGGTCGGCGAGCACCTCCACGAGGTCGGTCTGCTGACTGCTGCGGGCCTCCACGCCGAGTCGGGCGCCCGCAATGATCGCTTCAAGCTCCTCGTCGAGCATGTCACAGGCCTGCCGCATCCGGTCTGCGATCGGGCCGGGCGGCATGGTGTCGGCGTCCAGCCGCAGCGCGGTGAGCGGGGTCCGAAGCCGGTGCGACAGGTCCGCGGCCAGTTCCCGTTCGGCGTCGAGCAGGCTGCGCAGGTCGGCGGCCATCCCGTTGAACGCGGTCGCCGCATCGCGCAGTTCGGGCGGCCCGGACGGCTCGACCCGGACGGCCAGGTCACCGGCGCCGAGCCGGCGGCTGGACGAGGCAAGATCGCGGGTGGCCCGGACCAGACGCCCGGCCAGGCGGTCGGCGAACAGCACGGACCCGGCGACCAGCACGATCGCGAGCGCACCGAGGGCCAGCCAGGCGGGCCACACCCCCTCGCGCATGTCCGCGTCCGGCACGAACACCTCGATGACCACCGCCCGGCCGTCGCTGAGCACGCTGGGCTGCAGGTAGACCAGCCCGCCGGCGGCGTCCGCGGTCACCGGTCGCCGGTACTGCCCGGCCTGCCCGATCTCGGTGCCGGTGGTGTGCGAGGTGCCGATCGGAGCGAGTCCGGGCAGGTGCACGGCGAGCCGCCCGGCGCTGCCCGCGACCGTGCTGGCGACCGCGCTGGTCAATAGCTGGGGGTCGGCGTCGACGGCCAGGGCCGCCACGATCGCGGAGGCCTGCTGGCGGGCGTCGCCGATCGCCCGGTCGTGGGCGATCTTCTGCGTGGCGTAGATCAGGGGCACCAGGAAGGCCAGGGCCACCATCGAGGTGATCGCCAGGGCCAGCCGGTTGAGCTGCCACCTCACCGCGGTTCGACCATCATCACGCCGACCCCGCGTACGGTATGCAGAAATCGTGGGGCCGCAGCCGTCTCCCCCAGCTTGCGCCGCAGCCAGGAGATGTGCACGTCGATGGTCTGTTCCTCGCCGATCCGCGACTGGTTCCACACCTCGGTCAGCAGCTCCCGGCGGCTGACCACCTGCCCGACCCGCTCGGCCAGGTAGGTGAGCACGTCGAACTCGCGCCGGGTGAGCTGCAACGCCTCGCCGCGCAGCTCGGCCCGCCGCTGCCGCGGATCGATCTGCAACTCGCCGACGGTGATCACGCTGGGCCCGGTGTCGACGGCGGCCCGGGTGCGCCGCAGCACCGCCGCGATCCGCGCCAGGATGTGCCCGCTCGAGAACGGCTTCGTGACGTAGTCGTCAGCGCCGGCGCTGAGCAGGGTGATGATGTCTGCCTCCGCGCGCCGGGCGGTGGCGACGATGACCGGCACCTGGGAGATGGCCCGCATCATCCGCAATGCGTCGGTGCCGTCGATGTCGGGCAGCCCGAGGTCGAGGATCACCAGATCGGGCTGGTCCTCGGCGAGAATCTTCAACGCCTCGGTCGCCTGGCCGACCGGCCGCACAACGTGCCCGGCGTCGGTCAGCGCCCGGGTCAGCGCCAGAGTGATGTTGCGATCGTCCTCGACCAGCAGGATCAACGCCATGGGCACCACCCTAGGTGTAGGTGAGACGATGGCCCGGTGCGATCACCCCGGAGCCTGCTGCCGCTGCTCGGCTGGTGCGCCGCGACGCTGACCAGCGTGGCGCTGGCCTCCGTGGCGATGCTGCCGGTGCTGCGGACGGCGACCGCGGACGAGGGCACGCTGGTGTCGGTAGATCAGCTTCGCGGCCCGGTGGATCTCCCGTCGGCTGCGCCCCCCACGCCGAGCAGGCCGGCGACGGTCAGCCCGGCACCGCCTACTGCGACGCCCACCAGCACGTCCAGCCCGTCGCGCACCCGGACGCCGACGCAAGAGCCGAAACCCCCGGCGGAGGCCACGGCACCCGCGACCGTCACCAAGGAAGACGGCTGGACGGTCACCACCGCGGCCAACGGAGACCGTACGTATGTGCGCGCCTTCCGGGTCGAGGGCGGGCAGACGGTGATCAGGGCGACCGACGGGGTGATCAAGCTGGTGACGGCGACGCCCAGCGACGGCTTCGCGGTGGCGACGGTCCAGAACACCCCGGACAACCTCGCGGTGTACTTCAACGAGGTCAACCACAGCTTCATCGTGCACGTGGTGTGGCAGAACGATAAGCCGTTCGCCGAGGTCAGCGAGATCGGAACGTGACGTGACGACGGTGGAACGGCCGCCCGCAACCCGGCGCGAACTCAAGGCTGAAGTCGGCGTCGTCCTGCTGCTGTCGCTCGCCCAGTCAGCCGTGTACGCCGTCGTGTCCCTGATCGCGAAGCTCACCGCCGGGAAGCCGCTGTCGCAGCAGACCGCCACGTTGAACCCGTCGCAGTCGCCGCGGCCGTACCTCGATCTGACGTACCAGATGCTCGGGATTTTCTTTGCTCTGATCCCGGTCCTACTGGCGCTGTATCTGCTCAGTCGGGACCGGCTGGCGCCGGTGCGGACGCTCGGGCTGGATTTTCGGCGACCCGGCCCCGACCTGGGCTGGGGCACCGCGCTGGCCGCCTGCATCGGACTTCCCGGGCTGTTGCTGGTTTTCGTGGCGGCTCAGCTCGGGCTGAACGCGCAGATCATCCCGGCGGCGTTGCAACCGGTGTGGTGGGCGGTGCCGGTGCTGATCCTGGCCGCGCTGCAGAACGCGATCCTCGAAGAGGTCATCGTCGTCGGCTACCTGATGACCCGCCTGCGCGAGTTCGGCTGGCGGCTGTGGTGGGTGGTCGGCACCAGCGCGGTCCTGCGCGGGTCCTACCACCTGTACCAGGGCTTCGGCGCGTTCGTCGGCAACGCGGTGATGGGTGTGGTCTTCGCGCTGTTCTTCCTGCGTAAGGGCCGGGTGATGCCGCTGATCGTGGCGCACGGCATCCTCGACATCGCCGCGTTCGTCGGCTACACACTGCTGCCCAAGGAGTGGCTCGACTGGCTCTGACGCGTTCTGCCAACCTTCCCACCCGGCCCGGTACCGGCCGATAGCCTGACCGAAAGCGGCGTAACCGGGCACCGGGAGGCGTGCGATGACCAACTTCCGGCCCGCGCTGGTGCACGCGCAGTCGTGGTGGTTCGCCGCCCTGCTCGCCCGGCGCCACCCGGACCTGATGGTCCTGGAGACGCACTCCCGCGCCGGCGCGTACGACTGCCTCGACCTGCACGACTCGGCCACGACCGACGAGCGGCAGGCGTACCTCAGCATCAACCGGGCCGGAAATCTGCAGTTCCCGCGGACCGGTGCGAACCCGTGGCCGCTCGACCGGCTCTTCACCGAACAGCCGGAGGGCCTGGTCGAACAGGCGGAAAGCGCCGCCGGCCTCCCATCGCCCGCCGACGTCGAAGAACCGACGCCGCGCACGCTCGTCTACCGGACCATCGCTGCGCTGACCTCCATCACCGCCAACGATCGCCGACCGTGGGAGGTCCGGGACCCGTCGCTGCTGCCGGACAGCCGCGACGACCTCTACGCGAAGTTCCCGCTCGCCGCGGAGCGAGCCCGCGAGCATCTGCTGTACGTCGTCCAACGCGCGGGCGAGACGATCGGCGCCCTGGACACCGACGGGTACGCGTACGTCGGCCGCGGCTGCCACTACCTCCCCGAGGTCCATCAGCTGCACGCCCGACACCTGTACCGCACGGTGACCTCGGTGTTCGGCGGCCTCCTCCAGTGAAAACCCCTACCCGGGCATCGGGGACGAACGCGGGGCGATCCCCGATGTGATCGGCCGCCGCAGTTCCTAGGTTCAACAGCGACCTAGGAATCGAGCGGGGGGACCCTCAATGAACAGGCGACCGGTCACAGTCCGGCTGGCCCGATGGAGTGCCGAACATCCCTGGCGCGCGGTGGCGCTGTGGGTGGTGTTCGTCGCGGTGTGCTTCTTCGGTGGCAACGCCGCCGGCCTGAACGAAGCCACGATGAAGGACATGGCGGTCGGCGAGGCCGGCCGCGCCGGGGTCATGATCGAGGAAGGCAAGTTCGCCGACGAGCCCGCCGTCGACAATGTCCTCATCACCGCCCGCGCCGGCACCCTCGACCGACAAGCCGCGGACAACGCCGCCAGGGCCGCCGAGACCGAGCTGCGGTCCGTCGCCGGAGTGGCGAGCGTCGGCAACCCGATCCCCGCGCGCGACGGCTCCGCGCTGCTCGTGCCGATCACCATGAGCGGCGACCCGGCAACCGCCTCCGACCGGGTGGAGCCACTGCGCGCCGCCACCGCCAAGGTGCAGGACCGCTTCCCCGGCCTGCGGGTCGAACAGGTCGGCGGACCGTCCATCGGCAAGGCCCTCGACGACACCCTCGGCGCCGACTTCAAGCGGGCCGAGTTCCTCAGTCTGCCGGTCACCCTCGCCATCCTGATCATCGCCTTCGGTGCGCTCATCGCCGCCGGCATCCCGGTCCTGCTCGCCCTGTCGTCGGTGGCCGCGGCGATGGGCCTCTCCGCCCTCGCGTCGCACCTCATTCCAGCGAACGACAACACCTCCAGCGTGATCCTGCTGATCGGCATGGCGGTCGGCGTCGACTACTCGCTTTTCTACGTACGCCGGGAGCGCGAAGAACGCGCCAAGGGCCGAGGCCACGTCGACGCGGTGGAGATCGCCGCCGAAACCTCCGGACACGCGGTAGTGGTCTCCGGCATGGCCGTCGTCATCGCCATGGCCGGCCTGTTCCTGGCCCAGGACGCCATCTTCTCCTCGCTGGCCGTCGGCTCCATCCTGGTGGTGGCGGTCGCCGTCATCGGCTCGCTGACCGTGCTGCCCGCCTTGCTCGCCAAGCTGGGGCGCTGGGTGGACCGCCCGCGGGTGCCGCTGCTGTGGCGACTCGCCGCCCGGCGTACCACCGCGGACGGCGAGGTGCGGCCCAGCAAGTTCTGGTCGGTCATCCTGCGCCCGTCACTGCGCCGACCACTGCCCACACTGGTCATCAGCGTCGGCCTGCTGCTCGCCCTGGCGCTGCCCGCGCTGGGCATGCAGCTCAAGTTCGCGGGCACCGACGACCTGCCCCGGACGACGCCCGCGATGCAGGCCTACGACCGGCTGACCGCGGCGTACCCGAGCAACGGCACCCACCACACCGTCGTCGTCCAAGCCGCGGCCGACCAGGCACCGGCGGTGCAGGCGGCGCTCACCAAGCTGGCAGCCAGCACCACCGGCAACCCGCTGTTCGCTGCCGGAGAATCCGCCGGACCGAAGATCGAAGTCTCCCCGGACCGGACCGTGACGATCCTGTCCCTGTCCACCACGTTCAGCTCCAGCAGCACCGAAGCGGCCGACTCACTCCACCAGCTCCGCGACACCCTCGCCCCCGCTGCCCTGGGCAGCTACACGTACGCGATCGGCGGCGGCGTCGCAGACAGCGAAGACTACGCGGCGCACATCTGGAAGAAGCTTCCCATCGTCGTCGGCTTCGTCCTGCTCCTCACCTTCCTGGTGATGGCGTGGACGTTCCGCTCCGTAGTGGTGGCCCTGACCTCGATCCTGCTGAACCTGCTCTCCGCCGGGGCGGCGTACGGATTCCTGGTCCTGGTCTTCCAGAACACCTGGGCGGAAGACATCCTGGGCTTCACCTCGATGGGCGCCATCGTCACCTGGCTGCCGCTGTTCCTGTTCGTCGTGCTCTTCGGCCTCTCGATGGACTACCACGTCTTCGTCGTCAGCCGCATCCGCGAAGCCGTCCTGCGCGGCGTCCCCCACCGCGAGGCGGTCGCCCAGGGCATCACCGGCTCGGCGGGCGTCGTCACCAGCGCCGCCATCGTGATGGTCGCCGTCTTCTCCATCTTCGGCACCCTGTCCACTATCGACATGAAGCAGCTCGGCGTGGGCCTGGCAGCCGCCATCCTGCTCGACGCGACGCTCATTCGCGCGGTCGTTCTGCCCTCCCTGATGACGTTGCTCGGCCCGGCCAACTGGTGGGCGCCCCGCATCCTGCGCGGCCCGGGTAAGCACTCCGCCCCCGCCCCGGCAGCCGAACCGGCCCCTGAGCTCGTCGGCGCCAAGTAGCCGTCACCCACCAGCGCCGGCCGGTTCCCGACGGGACCCGGCCGGCGCTTCTAGCATGGGGCACATGTCGATCGCGGAACTGACGGAAAGCGTGCGGGCCTTCGCGCAGGAACGGGACTGGGAACAGTTCCACACCCCCAAGAACCTGGCGATGGCGCTGGCCGGCGAAGTAGGCGAGCTCCTCGCAGAACTGCAGTGGCTCACCCCGGAACAGTCGGCCACGGTCATGGCGGACGCCGAGCTTGGTGCACGGGTCCGCGCCGAGATCGGCGACGTCACCATCTACCTCGTCCGGCTCTGCGACGTGCTCGGCATCGACCCGGTGCATGCTGCAAGGGAGAAGCTCGCCGACTCCGCCCGCCGGTACACCGTCGAGGCCGCCCGCGGCACCGCCGCGAAGATCAGCGCTGACCACCCGCCCGCGTCATAGCGAGCCCTCGCCGCTATCGCTACAGTCGACAATGTCATAAGCGGTCCGACAGGCTTCCTGCACCTGGATATGCCTCCCATCCGCACGATCGATTCGTGCTGCTCGGGGGCAATTCCTTATGTCGGCGTTCCGCGTGTCCGCGGCCGGTCTACTCCGCCTCGCCACCGAGGGCAGCCTGCCCGACCGGCTCGCCGAGCACTTGCGGATGAACGGCCACGGAGTGCATCCCGCGGAACGCACCTCTTGGTCGCGCAGCCTGCTCATCCTGGCCCAAGATCTAGCCGATGCGGGCCTTTCCCGCGTCGAGGTACTGGTGGAGTACCAACTCCCCCTCACGAGTCGACGCATCGACGTGGTGCTCGCCGGGGTCCACCCCCAGACGGGCGATGATTCCTTCGTCGTCATCGAGCTCAAGCAGTGGAGTTACGCCACCCGCTACGAAGACTCCGACACTCTGGTTGACGTCGAGCACGCCAGGGGACCGCGGTTGCATCCCGGCATCCAGGTCGGCGACTACTGCCAGTACCTCATCGACTTCCTCGGTCTGCTCGCCGATCGCAAGAACCTCGTGCGCGGAGCGGCCTACCTGCACAATGCCGTCGACCGCAACGTGGCCGAGCTGCTGGACCGGCCGGCAACCGAGCTGAGTCGCATATTCACCAAGGAACGTCGCGGTGACTTTCTCTCCTACCTGCGCGCATCGCTCGATGCGACACAGCCCGGCGCCGACGCGGCGGACCGGTTCCTGAAAAGCACCGTACGGCCGAGCCGGCACCTGCTCACCTACGCGGCTCGAGAACTCAAAGAGAGGTCCCACTTCACGCTGCTGGACGAACAGCGGGTGGCGTACGAGCTGGTGCTGCGAGCGGTCGAACGCGCCCGCGCACATGATCATAAGAGCGTCGTGGTGGTGTCCGGTGGTCCCGGCAGCGGTAAGAGTGTCATCGCGCTCAGCCTGCTCGGTGAGTTGGCCCGACAAGGCCGCACCGTGTTGCATGCCACCGGATCCAAGTCCTTCACCCAGACGCTGCGCCGATACGCGGGCAAAGGTTCCACCCGATTGAAGAACATGTTCCTCTACTTCAACAGCTTCATGACCGCTGAACGCAACGGCGTCGACGTTCTCATCTGCGACGAAGCCCATCGGATCCGCGAGAACTCGGTCAACCGGTTCACCCGCGCCGCGCAGCGCGACAATGCTCGCGCCCAACTCGAGGAGCTGCTGGCCGCGGCCCGGGTGCCCGTGTTCCTGCTCGACGAGCATCAGGTGGTCAAGCCGGGCGAGCTCGGCAACGTCGACATCATCACCGCGTACGCGCGGAAGCTGGACCTCGGCATCGATCTTGTGTCCCTGCACGACCAGTTCCGCTGCGGCGGGAGTGCGGCGTACGAACAATGGGTGCTCGACCTGCTCGGGCTGACCTCGACTGGTCCCACGGCCTGGCCCGGTGACGATCGCTTCGAGCTGCGGGTCGCGGAGACACCGGAGGAGCTGGAGGCCTTCCTGGCGGCCAAGCAGGAAGCCGGCGAGACAGCCCGGATGACGGCCGGATACTGCTGGCCGTGGAGCGACCCGCTGCCAGGCGGCACCCTCGTGCCCGACGTCCGCATCGGCACCTGGTCGCGACCCTGGAACGTCAAGAACGACCGCGCTGTTGGCGACGCCCCGGGCAGCCCCTTCTGGGCAACCGATCCTGGCGGCTTCGGCCAGGTCGGGTGCGTTTACACCGCCCAAGGCTTCGAATACGAATGGTCCGGTGTGATCATCGGTCCCGACCTGGTGGCCCGCGACGGTCGACTCGTCACTGATCGCACCGCATGCAAGGACCCTAATTTCCGCAGCCGCACGAGTGTCAGCGACGAACGAGCGGACGCCCTCATCCGCAACACCTACAAGGTGCTGATGACCCGCGGCATGCGCGGCACCGTCCTCTACGCGACCGACGCCGAAACCCGCGCCTTTCTCGCCGGCCTGGCTGCCACTCACGTTGGTCGAACACGGCCGGCGCGATAGTTCATCAGTCGCGCTCGCCGGCGGCCCGGCGCACCGGCCACTTCGTATCAGATCAATCCTTCTCGCACCGCGTACGCGACCGCGTGCGTGCGGTTGCGCAGCTGGAATCGGCTGGTGATGTCGTGCAGGACGTTCTTGACCGTGCGTTCCGAATAGCTCAGGCGCAGCGCCACCTCGCGGGTGTCCATCCCGTCGGCCACCAGGCGCAGAATCTCGCTCTCCCGGGCGGAGAGCCCGTTGGCGTCGATGCCGCGTGGCGTCAACACCCGCTGCTGGAGCCGGGTGACCTGCTTGACGAGGCGCCCGAGCACCTCGGGAGGCATCGCGGCTCCGCCGGTCGCGGTGCTGACGACGAGCTGGGCCAGGCGGTGGCCGGTCGCCTCGGCGCGCGAGGCCAGTGCCCGTACGCCCAGCTCGACGGCCGGGATCAGGGCCGAGTCCAGTTCGACCTCGGCGATGAGCACAAATCGGCGGCAGCCCAGTCGACGCACGGCCTTGAGCGCGTCGAGAGTGGAGAGGTCGAGTGTCCCGGCGGCGACCACGCCGACGGTCTCGGCGGTGATCATGGCCTCCGGCACGACCACGATGTCGCTCCGGCCGCGCAGGGCCGCGGTGATCCCGGCGGTGGAGATCGGATCGGCGGTACTGATGTAGGCCTGCGCCCGTCCCATCATGGCGGTTCCTTCGTTGGTGCAGATACTCCGACGCGGGCCGAGGTGGCGGGTTTCGCCGTCCATCCGGGCGGTCCGGCGAAGGGTGGCAGCCGGACCGGATGCCTATGGTACGGATCACAAAGGGCGCCGGACTGGAGCCGAACTGGATCGTGGTCCATCGACCATCTTCTAAGATAAATAGGCCTGAACTCAGCGAACGCTGCGACAGGATCCGGCAGTTGGGCCAGCGCACCGGCAGAACCGGCAGAACCGGCGACCCCGCCGCAACCCGGCGACCCGGCATTGAAGATCATGGTCTCCCTCCGGCGTCGCCGGCAGAACTTTGCTGGCAGCGAGGGCGGGAGACCGCCCAGCCTTGACGGGAGACGCCGGTGGCCGACCACGGCGAACGCATCCGGCTTTCCCGGCTGCGCGCGGCGCTGACCCAGGAACAGCTGGCTACTCGGGCCGGCATCAGCGTCCGGGCGGTCCGCGACATCGAGCAGGGCCGGGTTCGCAACCCCCGCACGGAATCGCTACGGCGCATCGCCACAGCGCTCGGGCCGCCCGACGGGGAAACACCGAACCGGCGACAGCCGTCCCCACTCGACTCGGACGTGCTGCGCATCGACATCCTCGGCCCGCTGCGGATCCGGGCCGGCAGCGAGCCGGTCGCGCTCGGCTCGAGGCTGCAACGGATGCTGCTCGGACTGCTCGCCCTGCACCCGGGAGCGATCGTGCCGCGGCATGAGATCGTCGACGTGCTCTGGGGCCACAACCCGCCGGACAGTTGCCTGAACCTTGTGCATACCCACGTCGCGCGGCTGCGCCGGGTGCTGGCCCGGTCGGGTGACGGTGGCGCCACCATCACCCATGTCGGTAACGGTTACCGGCTGCGCATCGAGCCCGACCGCCTGGACCTGAGCCGGGTCGCAGCCCTGCTCAGCCTCGCGGAGGACAGCGCGGGCGGCGAATCGGCAACCCTCGACCGGCTGAGCGGTGCCCTCGCTCTCTGGCGCGGTCCGGCATTGGCCGACCTGTCGCCACGGCTCAGCCAGCACCCGGCCGCGGCCGCCCTGAACCGGCGGCGGATCGCCACCGCCATCAGCTACGCCGGGCTGGCCGTCACCCTGGGCCGGCCCGACCGGGCAGTCCGCGAGCTGCACGCGGTGACCGGCCACGAACCCCTCCACGAGCAGCTCCACGCGCGGCTGATGCTGGCCCTCGCCGCCTGCGGCCAACAAGCCGAGGCGCTGGCGCTCTACCAGCAACTCCGCGACCGGCTCGCGGACCAGCTCGGTGTGGAACCCGGCGGCGAACTGCGCGACGCACAGCTGCGCATCCTGCGCCAGGACCTGCCCACCGCGACCGGCACACCCCCGGTGCACGGTGCCGTACGGCCGGCGCCACCCGCATCCCTGCCCGGCCAACGCCGACCCGCCCAGCTACCGGCCGACGTCGCCTACTTCACCGGGCGGCCCGGCGAACTGGACCTGCTCGACCGGACGCTCGAGGAGTCGACCGCGGCCGGCGGACCGGTCATCATCGTCTCCGTCACCGGCATGGCCGGCGTGGGCAAGACCGCGCTGACCGTGCACTGGGCCCACCGGGTCCGCAGCCACTTCCCCGACGGTCAGCTCTACCTCGATCTGCGCGGATACGCGACCGCCAGCCCGATCCGGGCGAGCGAAGCCCTGGCTGGCTTCCTCCGCTCACTCGGCGTCCCCGCCGAACAGGTCCCGGTCGACCCCGGTCAGGCCGCCGCCCTGTTCCGGACGATGCTCGACGGACGCCGGATGCTCATCATCCTCGACAACGCCGCCACCGCCGTGCAGGTCCGCCCGCTACTCCCCGGCACCCCCGGTTGCCTCGTCCTCGTCACCAGCCGAGACCGGCTCAGCGGGCTCGTCGCCGTCGACGGCGCCCGCCGGATCGACCTGGACGTCCTCACCGAGGACGAGGCCAGCACCCTGCTCACCCGGATCATCCCCACCGACCGGGTCGCCGCGGCCAGCGACATCGCCGACCTTGCCACGGTCTGTGCCCGCCTGCCGCTGGCACTGCGGATCGCCGCCGCCAACCTCATCGACCACCCCGGTCGGGAGATCCGATCACACACCGCCCGGCTCAGCGCCGGGAACAGACTCGCCGGTTTGCGCGTCGAAGGCGACGACCAAGCCGCCGTACGCGTCGAATTCGACCTCTCTTACGCCGCCCTGCCACCCGCAGTCCGCAGCCTCTTCCGCCTGCTCGGCCCCGCACCCTGGACAGACTTCACCGTTCCCGCCGCGGCGGCGCTCGCCGGCATCGACGAGACCACCGCCGGGCACGCACTGGACCGGCTCGCCGCCGCCCACCTCCTGCAGCAAGCGGGCACCGGCCGATACACGTTCCACGACCTGCTGCGGATCTATGCCGTCGAGCGGTCGACAGTGGAGGATCAACACACCGACCGGCACACCGCGACCCGTCGCCTGTACGCGTGGTGCCAGCAACGCGCCACCGCCGCCGGGACCGCCATCTACCCCCACATGGTGCGGCTGCCTCCCGAGCCCGGCACACCCCCGCCCACCACGTTCCCCGGCGCCACCGCGGCAATGGCCTGGCTGGAAGCCGAACACACCAACCTGCTCCGAGTCATCGCGCACGCCGCCGACGACGACGCCGATCCCGCCGCCTGGCAGATCTCCGACGCCCTCCGCGGCTACTACCAGTTCCGGCCGGACAGCGACGGATTCGCCGCCGCCACCAGTGCGCTCCGCGCTGCCCAGCTCGCCGGTGACCCCGCCGGCGAGGCCTCGGCCCGACTCGGGCTGTCCAGCCTGCACCTGCGCCGCAGCGAATACGAGGTGGCGCTCGCCCACGCCACCGAAATGATCGACGCGGCGATCCGCGCCGACTGGACCGAAGGGCTGGCGGCCGCGTACGGCACCTGCGGGCTCGCGCATCTCAAGGCCGGCCGGCTGACCGAAGCGGCGCAGCTGACCCGCCAGGCAGCCGGCATCCAGGAACACCTCGACACCCCCGTCTGCCTCAGCACCAGCCTGGCGAACCTCGGCGTCATCTATCGCGAGATGGGCCGACTCCTCGCCGCCGAACAGGTGTTCCGCCAGGGCCTGACGCTCACCCGCAGCACCGGCATGCGGATGAGCACCGGCGTCATTCTGAGCAACCTCGGCGAGGTCCAGTTCGCCCTGGGACGGCACGAACCGGCCCGGCGCAGCCTGCGGGAAGCACTGGACATCAGCCGACAGAACTGCCATCGGATGAACGAGCTGGAGACGTTGCGGCGGCTCGCGGCGGTGTGCGTACACGAAGAGGATCTGACCGCGGCGGCCGAGCTGGCCGGCACCGCACTGGAATTGGCCGAACAGGTCCGCGACCCTGCGCAGCAGGCCGCCGCCCGCAACGTCCTCGGCGCCGTCCACCTGCAGCGCGGCGACGACCGGGCTGCGGCCCGCCAGCACCGCCGGGCGCTCGATCTCGCCCGCACGACCGCCGCCAGCGCCGAGGAAGCGGCTTCGCTGATCGGACTGTCCGAGGCGCAGCGCCGGCAGGACCCCGCGGAGGCCGTCGCCCTGGCCGTGCAGGCCCGCGCAGTTGCGCGCATCGTCGGCTACCGGGTCTGGGAAGGGCACGCACTGATCGCGGCGGCCGACTCCCTGCGCGACATCGACCCGGAAGCCGCGACCCGCGCAGCCGCGGAAGCAATCTCGATCCACCGGGAGACCGGCCACAAAATCGGTCGAATCCGCGCGCTGCGCCTGCTCACCGAGAACGGCGGCGCCCGTCAGGAAAGAGCGACCCCGGCGTCTCCCCACCGAACAAGCAGGGCACGATCATGGCCGGCAGCCCCACCGTCCTGATCAACGGCAAACCGGCCGCCCGCACCGGCGACAAGGTCCCGACCTGCAACGACCCCGCTCCGGTCCCCACCAGCACGATCATCGCCGTCGACCAGGTTCTGATCGGCTGAGCCCGGCTGGGACGATGGGCCGATGATCTGGCCGGTCCTGCTCACCTCCTTTCCGCGCGACTCCGACTGGGCGGTGGGTGAGCGGGTCTCGGCCCGGGTGCGCTGGCTCGACGCCTCCGACCTGCCTGACGATGTCACGCCGGAGGGGCGGCTTGGCGAGGCCCACTTCATGGCCGTCCTGGGCACCTCGCCGGTCACGGAAGGCGTGGTTCGGCGGGTTCGGCTGGTCCAGGACCTGCATGACCGCGGCACCGAGGAGTGGGTGCGCCGGCCCGGTGAGACGCGCTTGATCGACCTGCCCGACGCCGGCCCCGGCGGACTCCGCGACGACCCGCAGCTGGACGAGGATCCGGACCTGGACTCGCTGGAGATCTTCAGTCCCGAGGAATACTTCCGGCTGGTCCGTGACCGGCTGCCCGAGCAGCAGTGGCAGGCCCGGGGCTTCCTGATCGACCTGGAGGTCAGCGCCGGCGGGTGAGGGGGCCGGGTTGGGCGGTGGGGGTTGGGTCACCCCCAGCGCCCTGCGCTGCTGACCCGCTGCGAAGAGGCCCGAACCGCGATCTGCGGTTCGGGCCACTCACGCATCCCCGTTGAAGTGGGCGTCCGCCGGCACGGGGGGAACCGGCGGACGCTGTCTGGCGTCGGAAGCGCGGACCTAAGGACGGCGGCGGCGCTCCAACTCTGCCTGCTCGACCAGCTCGGAGTAGGAATCCGCCTCGTCCAGCGCGGACCGGGCGAGCAGCTGGACGGTCCAGGGCACCGGGCAGGGGGGCGCATGGTCGGGGTCCGGGCAGAGGATTCTGGTCACCTGTTCCTTGATGGCCGCCGCCTGCTCCTCGGTGGCGTAGATGCCCAGTCGCACTTCCCAGATGTCTACGTCTTCCGGCATGCCGGGTCTCCTGCCTAGGGGGAAGGCTTCAACCGCCTTCCGGATGTCACGGGTGCGTCACCACATCCGCTTCACGTCACAGTGGCGCTTGTAGTGCCCCTGCGGGACGGGGATGTTGCGCTCGGCGTCCTGCTTGGCCGCTTCCTTGGTGTTGCCGCTGCCATCCGCGCGGTCGTAGCGAATCACATTGTTGTCGCTGATCCGGACGATCTGGCACTGCACAGTGGCATGCCAGGTCCGGAGGATGCTCAGGTCGGCGGACGCGGCCGCGTCCGAAACAGCCCCGGTCGACGCGGTGGCCGGTGCGGCCATGGCGGCCGGTGCGCTGAGGCCGGTGAATGCGAATGCGGCAACGGCGACGATGGCTGCGCGGCGCATCTTCATTTTTCCTCCTGATGTGGACGGCGTCGGATCGACTTGTTCGACGCCGCTGACGATGACAGATCCGGCCACCTATTCGCATCCGTTGGCAGGGTGACTGGCAGTTTCGTGTCAGGGGTCAGCTCTATCGTTTTCCGTACCCACCTCTGCCGTTTCCCATATTTCGAACATCGGTGGTGCCGGAGTCGGCGGCAGTCTTCTGCCACCAACTTATTCGTCTGAGAGTTGCGTGAACCTACGGCCCGCGGCCGGCTACGTACCTACCGACACCTTTCTGCGTACCGGAAAGCGAGTTCCGTGATGACCGCTGATGCAGCCCCGCACGGACGGCGGGACAATCCGTCGATCTGGACGGTGACGAGCACCGAACTGACGCGGCTACGCCGCGGCTTCATCGCCTGGTATGCGCTCCTCGCGCCGGTCGTGACCACCGTTCCGCTGTTCATGGGATCGCTGTTCGCGCCGAACGGACCTGGCGAACACACCTGGAAGATCTTCAGCACCTCCACGCTCAACCTGTGGGGAATGCTGGTGCCGATGAGTGCCGGGCTCCTGGCCGCGCTGTCCATCCGATCCGACCAGGACTCGTGGCGGCTGATGCTGTCGTACGCCGTCCCGCGTCGGCGCTACTTCACCGGCAAGGTGGCCGCGTTGTCGCTGCTCGGCTTGGTCTCCAGCACCGTGCTGTTCATCATGCTGCTGGTCGCCGCCGCAATCAACGGTCAGCTGACGCAGGCGGTGGGCCTGGCGGCCGGTGCGGCGTTCCTGCCCTGGTTGGTGGGCCTGGCGACCACCGGAATCGCGGTGCTGGTCGCGGCGGCATGGGGACTCGGCCCGAGCATTGCGGTGGGGGTGGTCGGCATGTTCGGCGGCCTGATCGTCGCGGACAAGTCGTACTGGTACGCCGTGCCGTTCAGCTGGCCCATGCGCGCCCTGCAGGCGGTGGCCGGGGTCGGCACGAACGGTATCCCCCTGTCGGCAGGCAACTCGTTCGCCGGCGGCCACACCATCCCCATGGCGGTGGCGCTCTCTGTCGTGGTCCTCGCACTGGTGCTGCTGGTCGGTGGCCGTCTGATGACTCGTAAGGAGGTCTGACCGTGCTCGCGTTGGACATCAAGAACCTGCACAAGCACTACGGTGCGCACCACGCCCTCGACGGCGTCGATCTGTCGGTGCGCGAGGGTGAGATCTACGGCCTGCTGGGCCCTAACGGCGCCGGGAAGACGACCCTGATGAAGGCGGTGCTGGGGCTGCAGCGGCCGACAAGCGGCTCCATCACCTTGTTCGGCGAACCGCACAGCCGGGAGCTGCTGGCCGGGGTCGGCGCGCTGATCGAGATGCCCGGCCTGTGGTCGCACCTGGACGCGATGACCCACCTTCGCCTACACGCGAAGCTGCGGGGCGTACCGCTGGAGCGCATCGAGACAGTCATCGAGCAGGTCCAGCTCGGTGAGGTGCGGCACCGGCGGGTGGCGAAGTACTCGCTGGGCATGCGCTGGCGGCTGGGCATCGCCATCGCGCTGCTCGCCGAGCCCCGCCTGCTGATCCTCGACGAGCCCACCAACGGTCTCGACCCGATCGGGGTACGGGAGATGCGCGGCATCATCCGCGATCTGTCCACGGCCGGCACGACGGTCCTGATCTCCAGCCACCAGTTGTCCGAGATCGCGCAGGTCTGCGACCGGGTCGGTGTCGTCGTGGCCGGCCGTACCCGGTACGAGGGCGCTCTGGCCGGGCTGGCCCTCGGCGGCGACCTGGAGGCGGGGTTCTTCCAGCTCGTCGAGACGACCGGCGCCGGAGTTCGCTGACCTCGGCAAACAACGGGCGGCGTTCAGCTGATGCTGAGCGCCGCCCGTTGTCGAGGGTCACGCTGCGGCGCGTTCCCGGCGTACGGTGCCGGCCAGGATCAGCCGAAGCTCGGTGCGCCCAATGACTCCGAAGCGGTCGTAGAGCTGGCGGACCCGGCGGTAGATGGAGCGTTCCGAGCAGTAGAAGCTCTTGGCGATCACCGACATGGTCTCGGTGCCGCACAGGAGCTTGAGCAGCGCCCGCTCCTGGGGGTCGAGGTTGTCCACCAAAGACTGGGGTCGGCTGTCCAGCGCCGGGAGCGGCTCGTTCCGCGGGTGCGGCACACGGGAGAAGGAGTGCCGTCCCGCGGTGCTGAGCACGGACCGCAGCGAATCGGCTTGTTTGTCGGCCGGCACCATGATGTTGAATACGCAGGTGGCACCATATTTGATTGCCAGGTAGGTCTGGTATCCGTTGACGTCGCTGACAATGGCGATGATCGGTGTCATACAGGCGCCCTGGCGAATCGTGTGCACGAATTCGGCCTGGAACTCGTTGGTCACCGGCACGAAGATTGGTGCGGGTGCGTCGCCGGATTCAGACAGGGACAACGGGTCAACGAATTCGAAAGCCACTTCGAGGCCGGCGAACGGTTCCTGTCCCTCGCTGATAATTCCGCGGAGCCCGTTGTGTACACGCGCCCGAACTGAGCCAGTCAACAAAACTTCCCCCGTTTTGCCAATAGTCAACCTGGAGGATCCGCGATCCTCGCACGCTTTCTTGCCAGATCCTATCGCAGATTATGAATATTTACCGGGACAAAGTCGGTGCAATGTGTGGAATCTCGCCTACCGATGTCAGCACAGTTTCATGGTCCTGGTCAGCAGCGCACCGATGCTGACGTCGCTGGCACTGCTGCCCTGCGCACGGATGTCGTCCACGCTGCGGATGCCCGCCTGTTCGGCCTTACCGTTCAACGCGTACTCCGTGCCGTCCTCGGCGACGAAGACCGCTTGAGTACCCGGGCGGCATTCGATGGTGCCGTGATCCACCGACAGCGGCCAGAGGTGGCCGAAGTTCTCCGCGGAGACCTGTTGCGCCGTGGAGCTCGGTGCCGGCAGCGGCACTGCGGGGGCGGCATCGCGCGTCCCCGCTCCGCAGCCCGTCGCCGCGAGCAATACGGCGGCGGCAACTCCGGACGCCATGATCGACCTGTTCATCAGTGGGTCTCCTGGATCTCGCGGTGGGTCTGCAGCAGCGCCACGTACCCGTCCTCCAATGTGGGTTGCACCCGGCGCGCGCCCTCTTGGGGCGGGTCGCCGACGATGCGGTACTCGGTGCCCGCGGCAGTGGTGGTGGCATTGACCACAGTGCAACCCTCGGGCGCCGGGCCGTCGGAGTGCACCAGATAGGTGCGGTCCTCGGCGGCACCGGTCAGCCCGCCGGTGCTGCCGAAGTAGACCAGCCGACCGGAGTTCAGCACCGCCACCTGAGGGCAGCTCTGCGCGACGTCGGCGAGAATGTGGGTCGACAGCAGGACGGTGCGGTCGCCGCCGAGACTGGCTAGCAGGGCCCGAAAGCGCATGCGTTCCTCGGGGTCGAGGCCACTGGTGGGCTCGTCCACGATGATCAGGCGCGGGTCGCCGAGCATCGTCTGGGCAATCCCGATCCGGCGCTTCATGCCGCCGGAATAGCGGGCGATGCGCCGATCCGCCTCGTCACCGAGCCCGACGCGGTCCAGCAGCTGGTCGATCTGCCGCCGGCGAGCACCCTTGTCGTCGATGCCCTTGAGCAGGCCGATGTAGTCGAGGAACTCTCGACCGGTCAGCCCGGCGTACAGGGGTAATTCCTGCGGCAGATAGCCGAGCATCCGCTTGACGGACGCCCGCCCGGCGGCGGCCGCGAGATCATGGCCGCCGACCGTGATTCGCCCCGTGGTGGGACGCAGGACACCGGCAAGGATTCGCATCAGCGTCGTCTTGCCAGCACCGTTGGCGCCCAGCAGGCCGATCATCCCGGTGCCGACTTCCAGGTCGACGGCGTCAAGGGCCCGGTAACCGCCCTTGTAGACCTTCGTCAGGTTCTCGATTGTGACGTTCAACGGTGTGCTCCGATCCCGGAAGTGCCGGATGTGGCCGGTCGTTGCTGACAGGTCATGACCGCCTGCCGACCAGCTGCCGGGAGAGGGCGAAGAAGATCGCCGCCAGCAGCAGAACCAGGACGATGTTGGACAGAATCGCCGGGGTGGTCACGGCCGGACCCAGCGGATCGGTACGGAACCGATGGGCCCACACCGGATCGACGTGCAGCCACCCGGCGGCCGGGTAACCGCCGGCCGGAGAGAACAACGTGCCGGTGATGGTCGGTACGGGAACCAACGACGGGGTGGCCACGGTCGCCCAGAACCAGGTGACGACCACGACGATGCGAGCGACGACGCTGGGCAGGAGCACGCCGAGCAGCGCGGCGAAGCTGGTCAGGGCAAGCGCGCCGGGCACGATCACGGTCAGCGCGGCAATCGCGGCACCGAACAGCGGTTCGAGTTCGAGAGCAGCGACACTCCACCAGGCGCTCAGAACGAACAGCAGCGCCAAGACGGGAGTGAGTACCACCAGCAGCGGCCCGATCAAGGTGCCGAGCATCCTCGTGGTGCCCCCTGCCGGGGTGGCGTCCAGCAGATCCGCAATGCCGGGCCGGCGCGCGGCAGCGAACTGATCGGTGAGGATGACGGCCACCCCGGGCGTGCCGAAGATGCTGAGCAAGAGTGCGGTGTTACCGACCCGGGCCACCGGGTCGGCGAGCCCGGACACCTTCTCTGACGACAGGATCAGGAGAAGCATCAGCAATGTCAGCGGAATCAGGGACAACCACAGTCCCTTACGGCGCAGCACCAGGCGGGTTTCGTAGCGCAGGGTGCCGGCCACCGCGGGCGGGAGCAGCGTCATGTCATTCGCCTTCCTGGTGGACGAGTGCATCACCGTCACGCAGCCGTAGCACGGTGAGAAGAACCAGACCTCCGGCGGCGATCAGCAGCGGCACCAGTTGCAGGCTTCCCGGCAGCATCCGGTCGACGATCAGCAGATGGCCCAGCCAGACCCCGAGCACCGCCGTCGAGGCGGCACTCACCGAGCGGGTCGCCGCACCCACGTACGCCGCGGTGGCGATCAGCATGACGGCAGCGGCCCACCCGTTCAGGCGCACCGACAGCAAGGCGTTGCCCGCGAGCAGCAGCGCGGCCACCAAAACCAGCCGACGCCCGACCGTGCGGACGAGCGAAACCGGCAGGCTCAGATGCAGCTCGACCAGGCGCTCGCGAGCGACGATCGCAGCCGCACACAACGCCCCAGCGAGGGGCACCAGGGCCGCACCGAGCCAGGAGATCCCCTGCGCGAGCTGGGCCGCGCACCACAGCGCGGCGGTGACCGCCAGCATGCCCATCAGCTGCCGGCTGCACCGCCGCGCGTCGTACCACCAGAGCAACCACCCGTCCATGACTGGTAGGTAGCAGCCACGGTGGAGAAGGTTCACGACTCGGCGGAATCGAGTTCCGGGAATTTCATCGCCCGCAGCGCCACCCCGATCAAGGCGACCGATGCCGCCAGTGTCCACGGTGTCGTTCCCCAGATCTGGGAGACCACCGGCTGCAGACGTTCGGCCAAGACACTGCCGGGCAGGGTGAGCACCGAGCCGGTCAGCCACATCGCCGCACCGGTCACCGCACCCCATGCAGCCGACCGCCACACCGTCACCGCTACTGCGGCCGCGCTGGCCAGCAGCGCCTGACCGAGCCAGCCGGAGACCACACCGGCCATGCCCGTGCCAGCGCCGGCGGCGGCCGCGCCGATGGAGGCGGCCACCGCCATGGCCAGGCTGCTGAGCAACGCCAGGACCAGCCGGGCGCCGAACACCGCGCTCGGGGAGACCGGGAGTGTGAACGGCAGTTCCATGCGCGGGTCACTGCGCCGGGAACACGCCACGGTGACGCTGAGCAGAATCACCAAGGTGACGACCGAAGCGAACAGCCGGTTGGCAGTCTCCGGCACGCGAGTGGCCGCGGCGATCGCCACCGCGGCGCCGAGCCCGGCAGCGGTCAGCGGCAGCAGGCTGCGCGGGATGAGCCGCCACTGCGCGGCCACCAGCGCACCGGCCAAGCGCCAGGACGTGCCGAAACTGGGTCGCACCACGGGAACCGGCTGCGCGGGCTGCCGGACCGGCAGCACCCCGCCGAGCAGGACGTCGAACGAGGGAACGCGAACCGGTCCGGTCATCTCGGCGGCGGCGGTCCGGCTGGCGACGGCCACACCGGCCCAGGCCGCGGCCTGCTGCCGGCACTGAGTGCAAGTCCGCAGATGGTCGGCAGTCACCGCGTCCGTTGCCTGACCGGGCGTTGTGAGCTGCTCAAAGGCGAGGTGAGTCATCGTTCGCCAACTCTCTCCGAGACGGTCGTCAGGGCGGCGGCCAGCCGCTTACGGGCGTGCGACATACGGCTCTTCACGGTGCCGACCGGGATGTCCAGCGCGGCACCGACCTCCTGATAGGGCAGTTCTTCGACCAGTACGAGCACCAGCACCTCCCGTAGGTGTTCGGGTAGGCCGCGGACGGCCTTGGCGAGTTGCTCGGACCGTGCCTGAGCCAGAACCTGCTCCTCCACGCCGGGCGCGGTGTCCACGGCGTCCGTGGTGTCATTGAGTTCCACTGTGGTGAGGCTGGCCTTGCGCAGCCGGTTGTGCGCCTGCCGCCGGGCAACGCCCAGGAGCCAGCTGCGCACCGGTGCGTCGCCGCGGAAGGTGGCAGCCGACTGCCACACCGCCAGCCAGCTCTCCTGCAGACACTCCTCGGCGACACCCCGGTTCTGGGTGAGTCGGCGGATGAGTCGCAGCATCACCGCGGCGTGGCGCTCGTACAGCACCCGCAGGGCGTCCTGATCGCCGCCGGCGACCGCGCTCATCAGCATCTCGTCTTGCTCCACACGATTGTGTGTAGCAGCCGGGCGCGCCGAGGTTCACGGCAGACCGGACCGACTTTCGCCGGCCTGCCCCGAAACCACCGCCGCGGCTGTCACGGGCTCTGCCGTTCCTGCCACAGTTGCGCCCGTCGATTGCCTCGGCGGCGCGATAGCTGGTCTGGTTGATCTCGACCGGGGAGCACGACGATCCGCCGGTCCCCACCACCATCCGGCCCCGCTCGGGGCCCGACCAAGGAGGACCACCTTGTCCATCGACCTGATCACCCAGCCGCAGACCGACGTCACCGTCGACGACCTGTTCGACCTGGACGTCGACGTCAACATCGAGATGACCACGGCGTCGCCGATGGTCACCAGCTGGTCGCTGTGCACCCCGGGGTGCACCAGCGAGGGCGGCGGCTCGCAGTGCAGCTTCTGCTGCTGACACACCCTTGCCGGGGGGACGGGGCCTGCCAGCCCCGGCCCCCGGCACCACCTTGTCTCTGTTCAGGTTACCGGGGGAGTGAGCTGTGTCTACCCGAGCGCTGCGTGCGTGGGACTACTTTTTGGTACGGGCGCCGCTGGCGGCGACGTCCGCCGGAACCGGCCTGGCACAGGGCACCGACCCAGCCGACGGTCGCCCGGCGTACCTGGCCGTGCTCCAGGCCGCGCATTGCGACGCCCGGCTGGTCGAGGCGCTGACCCTGGCGACTCCCACGCTGACCGCGGTGCTGGACCGGGTCGCCACCGGGCGCGCCGATTCGCTCAAGCTCACCCAGCTGCGCCGCGCGGCGCTGGCGGTGCTGCGCTACGACATCCGGATGCGCACCCGGCCCACCCCGTTCGGGCTGTTCGCCGGCGTCACCAGCGGGCGTTTCGACACGGCCGCGAAGGCCGAGTGGCGCGACGGGCACCGCTCCCGTACGCACGCCGACATGGGCTGGCTGCTGAAGCTGGTCCGGCGCTTCGAGACCGACCCGGCGATCCTGCCGCGCCTGCCGCTCCAGGCGCACCAAGCGCTGGTCCGCCGCGGTGACCGGCTCATCCTGGACATTCCGTCGACCCCGGGAGCGCTGCCCGGTGAGAGCAGCCGCACCTCGGTCTCGATCCGCAACTCGGCGGTGGTCGAGGCGGCCGTGCGTCACGCGCGGCGGCTCGTCCCGTTCACCGAACTGTCCGCCGCACTGACCGCGCAATTCCCCACCGCGCCCGCGGACCGGATCGATTCGCTCCTCATGACCTTGGTGGAGCAGGAAGTGCTGATGACCGGGCTGCGCCCGCCGATGGACGGCGGAGATCCGCTGGAACATGTCATCGCCGTGCTCGCGGATGCCGTCCCAGCCGAGCTGCGCGCGTTCAACGAACGCCGCCACGCGTACGACGCGCTTCCGGTCGGTGCCGGCCGGGCCGCGCTCCAGGAGCTGCTCGACGCCGCCGGGCGCCTGCAGGAGCACACCAATCCGCTACACATCGACCTCGCTGTCGACGCCGACGTCCGACTACCCGAGGCTGTCCGCGCCGAGGTGGAGTCCGCCGCCGGCCTGCTCTGGCGCATGTCGGCGCCACGGCTCGGTATGCGCCCACTGCGGGCGTACCACCTGCGGTTTCTCGAACGGTATGGCGCCGACCGGGTGGTTCCCCTGCTCGAGCTGCTGGACGGCAACCGATCCCTGGGCGCACCAGCGGGGTATGAGTGGCCGGCCAGTGAGGCACCCGCGGATCTGCCGGACGAACCGAACTCGGCCGCCCGCAAACGCCGGATCACCCTGTTGGCCACGGAGGCGATGCGGGAGCGTCGCCGCGAGATCGTCCTCGACCAGGACGACATCCGTGACCTGGTGTACGACGACGCCGACCCCGCGGACCTGCCGAACTCCTGCGAGCTGTACGTCCACGTGGTGGCCGCGTCCCAGGACACGTTGACCGACTCGGACTTCCGGGTCGTCCTGTCGCCCAGCCCTGGTTCGCACCACGCCGGAGCGACCATGGCGCGGTTCGCCGACCTGCTGCCCGACCGTGACCACCTGCACGGAGAGCAGCGGAACCGGCCGCAGCACATCAGCGGCGCGATCACCGCCGACTTGGCGTTCACCGCGCGGTCCAGTCGCGCGGCGAACCTGGCACATACGGCAGCGCACACCGGCCGGCGCATCGGTGTCGGGCTCCCGGACGCACCGGGGGTGCAGGAGATCGCGCTCGACGAGATCGGCATCGCCGCGACCCTCGAGCGGATGTGTGCGATCCATCTGCCGACCGGCCGGGAGATCATCCCCCAGTTGTCCAATATGGTCAGCCCGGCGGTGCAAGCGCCGAATGTCACCCGTCTGCTCTACGAGATCGGCATGGAGGGACAACGGCTATGGGAGCCGTGGAACTGGGGACCGATGGCCGACGCGCCCTACCTACCCCGGGTACGCCACGGGCGCACGGTCATCGCGGCCGCGACCTGGCGGGTCGATGCCCTGCGCGCTGCCCTCGAGGATCCGGCCCGTTGGACCGCGGCCGTGCGGGATTGGCGGCAAGCCTGGGACGTGCCGCGACGAGTCATGGTGGTCAGCACCGATCAGCGACTCGTGCTCGACCTGGCCGATCCCTGGCATGTCGAACTGTTGCGCGACGAGGTGCGCAAGGACGCCGGCCTGGTGGCGCAGGAGATCGCCGGTGAGTACGAGGGCTGGCTCGACGAGGGCATCGGCGGGCACACCGTCGAGATCGTCGTTCCGTTGTCGCGGCGTAGCGTCCCGCCAGCGCGCGCCGGCCATGTGGCAAACCTGGACCGCGATCGCACCCCGGACCCGGCCACCGGAGAATGGCTCTACTTCCAACTTTACGGATCTCGCCGCACCCAGGACGACCTGCTGCGCGAACAGATTCCGGCGCTGGTGCGGCGCGCCGCCGAACACGGCGCCGACCGGTGGTTCTTCATCCGGTACACCGATGGTCAGGGCCATCACCTGCGCATCCGGTTCCACGGCAGTCCTTCCGTACGGTGGGCGCAAGCCGGCGCCGCTGTCGGAGGTCTGCTGACGCAATGGCAGCGCGCCGGGATCGTCGGCGGCCACCGCCTCGACCAGTTCGATCCGGAACTGGAGCGCTACGGCGGCGCGCAGGCTCGGAACACCGCTGAGTTGATCTTCCAGCACGACAGCGCCGCGGCGATCGACCTGCTCCGGCTGGCAAAGGACCCGCAGTGCCCTTACACCTTGGATGAACTGGCAGTGTTCTCCACCGCCGCGTTGGCCGGGGCATTCGGTCTGCCCGCGCCCGGCGCCCGCTGGGTGCCGGAACAGTACGCCGATGATGCTGCCGCCGCGTGGCTGTCGATCACCGGATCCCGGCGGGAGCTGCCCGATTCCTTCCGCAGACGAGCCGCGTGGTGGCGGCAGCGGGTCGATCCTGCCGGCCGGTTCGCCGCGCTGACGGACGAGCCGGCTGGGCGCACCGTCCTCGAGGTTCTGCGGCAACGCGACGAAGCGGTTCGCGCCTTCGCGCAACGGCTGGACACCACCGGATCACGCACCCCGCAGGCTCGCGTCGTAGGCAGCCTGCTGCACATGACCTGCAACCGGCTGATCGGCGGGGACTCCGCTCGCGAACAGGAGATCCTCGGCATCGCCCGGGGAGCTGTGCAGGACAACCACGCCCGCAGGAGGCACACCCGATGACCGTCACCCCGCTCGACCCCACACTGCCGGTGGCCGTACTGCCCGAGGCCCAGGCCGCGGTCCAGCTGGTGGCCGAACGGCTGGCCGATCCGGATGCGGTAGCCAGGATCGCCGACGCCGACGGCAACCGCGAACCGATCTTTCAGGCCTCGATGTGGGGGCCGCTGACCCTGTCCAACGGCCTGCCCGGCATTGCGCTGCTCTACGCCGAGCTGGCCCGGGCCGACTCACGCTGGCTGTCCGTGGCGCACCGGCACGTGCAGCGAGCAGCTCAGTTGATGAGCTCCGCACCGGCGCGAGGCCTGCACGCCGGCCCCGCCTCGTTGCTCACGGCGGCGCAGAGCTGCGCCGCCGCCACCGGAACCGGCCAGTACGCGACGCTGCGCCGCAACTTGGCCGCCTGGGTGTCCACCGATCAGTTGCGCCGACTCGACGGATTCGCGGCGCGCACCGAGCCCGGGGTGCCTTGGGCGGCCTACGACGTGATCAACGGGATGTCCGGTACCGGCCGCCTGCTGCTCGACGTGGTGAACGACCCCGTCGAGGACTCGCCGGCGGCCCGACAAGCCCTGGACCGTACGCTGCGCCACCTGGTTCGGCTCAGCGAAACGATCAGGGTCGACGGAGTCGCCGTGCCCGGCTGGTGGGTGCCTTGCGACCAACAGCCGATCAAGCAGGACCAGGAGGCCTATCCGCGCGGTGATTTCAATCTGGGCCTGGCGCACGGCGCCGCCGGTCCGCTGACCCTGCTGTCGCTCGCCGCGAGCGCCGGCCACGAGGTTCCCGGGCAGCGAGACGCGGTCGCCCGGATCGCTGATTGGTTGGCCGGCTGGGCGTTGTCCGACGATGCCGGCGTCTACTGGCCGTGCCGGGTCTCCTGGGACGAGCAGGTCGCGACCGAGCCGCCCGGCGGGTCTTTCACCCGGACCGCATGGTGCTATGGCGCCCCCGGAGTCGCCAGTGCGCTGTACCTGGCAGGCGACGTCCACGACGTCGGCGCCTGGCGCCGTGCTGCCCTTGACGGACTGCACGCAGCGCTGGCCCGTCCCGAGCAGCGCTGGCATCTCGACGGGCCGACGGTCTGTCACGGCTCGGCGGGATTCGCGCAGGCCCTGTGGCGTATCGGTACGGCCTCCGGCGATCCGGTACTGCTCGCCGGAGCCGAACGGGTCGCCAGTCAGGTACTCGGCTTCCTGGACCCGCAAGCACCGTTCGGCTTCGCGCATCTGGTGCCGGACTCGCCACGCGGGTGGCAGGACGCCACCGGATACCGCGCACTGAACGTGGCGGGCGTTTTGGAGGGGGCCGCCGGGGTGGCTTGCACTCTGCTGCCGTTCGCCGGATCCGCGCCGGGCACCGACCGTGCCTGGGACCGCTGCCTGGCGCTGAGCTGATGACCGCCACGCTGCCCCAGCGGCTGCTCATCGGGGTAAGTGGGTCGGTGGCAACACTGAATCTGCCGTCCTATCTGCACGCTCTGCGCGTCGCCGGGGTCGCGCAACTGGTCGCTGTGCTGACCTACACCGCCGAGACTTTCGTACCCCCGGCCACACTGAAACTGATCTGTGACGCCGTCTACACCGAGTCCGACCACGGCCGCGGGCACGTCGCTCTGGGCCGATGGGCCGAGCAGGTCGTCGTCCTGCCCGCCACCGCCCATCTACTCGGCTGCCTTGCCCACGGCCTGGCGCCGAACTTGCTCACGACCACCCTGCTGGCTACCGAGGCCCCGATCACTCTGGTCCCCGCGATGAACGAGGTGATGTGGCGCCGCCCGACGGTGCAACGCAACGTCGACACATTGCGCAGCGACGGCCACCGGATTGTCGAGCCGCTGCCGGGCAGCACCTTCGAGGTAGCGAGTCGGTCGATCGTGGCCGGCCTGACCACGCCCCCGCCGGACGCACTGGTTCGCCTGCTGAGCGGGGTGAACGCGCCATGACCGCGGCCTTCGAGATCGACCACCTGCGCGTCACCTACGGCGAAGTGGTGGCCGTCGACGGGATCAGTCTGCGTTCTGCACCGGGGCGCATCACCGCCCTGCTCGGGCCGAACGGGGCCGGCAAGTCCAGCCTGCTGCAGGCTCTGTCCACGGCGCTGATCCCGGTTGCCGGCACCATCACGATCTTCGGACACGACGTACGCCGGCAGCCCACCCTGGCCCGGCGTCGGCTCGGGCTGGTCTTTCAGGAACGCACCTTGGACCAGGATCTCAGCGTCTGGCAGAACCTGTGGTTTCACGCCCGGCTGTTCGGCCTGTCCCGGCATGACGCCCGCCGGGCGATCACGCGGCTACTGGAGCAATTCGACCTGCAGAGCCGCGCCGGCGACACGGTCAGCGCGCTCTCCGGCGGCCTGTCCCGCCGGGTGGAGATCATCCGGGCCCTGGTGCACCGGCCCAGCCTGCTCATCCTGGACGAGCCGACGACCGCCCTCGACCCGCAGGCGCGCCGCCAGGTGTGGGACGACCTGCGGCGGCTGCGCGCCGAGACCGGCACCACCATCCTCTACTCAACGCACTACCTCGACGAGGCCGAATACGCGGACGACGTGGTGATCGTCGACGGCGGCGTGGTGGCCCGGCACGGCTCTCCGGCCGAATTGAAGGCGGGGCTCGCCTCGTCCCAGGTCCTGCTGACCACTGCCGACGACGAGCTCGCCCTGCTCGCCCTGGTCGCAGCCGGATTCGACGCCGTCCCGCATTCGGCTGGGATCGCGGTGCTCTGCGTCGACCCCGAACGTCGGATCGCCGAGGTCATCGCGGCGCTGACCGTACCCGTGCAGTCGGTGTCGGTGTCGCATCCGTCCCTGGACGACGTGTTTCTCGCCCTGAGCGCCGGCGGCGCGGAATCGAGACTGAGATGATCACGAACCCGGCGACCGCAGCCGGCGGCGAGACCACCATCGTCGCCAGCACCCGGTCGATCCTGATCATCGCTCAGCGCGACCTGACCCGCCAGGTCCGCCACCCCGGGGTGCTGGCCGCTCAGGCCGTTCAGATCCTGTTCTTCGTCCTGGTCTACGGGATCGGGTTCGGTGGCATGATCGCGCCGATCGACGGGGTGGCGTTCAGCGCCTACGTCTATCCCGGCATCATCGCGATCCAGGTGGTGACGATCGGGCTCAGCTCCGGCCTCACCTATGCCTGGGACCGCGACTTCGGGGTGCTGCGGGAGATGCTGGTCGCGCCGGTGCCCCGGATCTGCCTGCCGTTGGGCAAGGTCGCTGCCACGGTCACGCTGATGGCCGCGCAGAGCGCGGCGATGCTGGCCGTCGCTCCGCTACTCGGCCTCGACCTCAGCGCGGCCTCATTCACCGCCGGAATTCTTGTGTACGCCGGGACCGCCGCGGTATTCAGCGTCATCGGACTGCTCCTGGCTACCACGATCTCCTCGGTACAGACCCTGCAGGCCGCGATCCAGATGGGTATGTACCCGCTGCTGTTCCTGTCCGGCTCGGTGTTCAACCCCGGTCAGGTGCCGGCCTGGCTGGCTGTCGCGATGGCGGCGAACCCCATGTCGTACGCCGTGGACCTTGCCCGCCACACCCTGCTCGCCGCGGCGACGGGACACCCGGTGTGGTTGGACCTCCTCGTCCTGGGTGGACTGTTGACTACCGCGTTCGCCATTCTGCGTGCCCGGGTCGGGAGCTGACCATGAGTTTGTTGACCATGCCGTCCGGCGCCTTGCGCGGCCGGATTCTCGGCCTGCCGGCCTGGCCGGCACTGATTCCCGACCTTCCCGCCACCGCCCGTACCCAGGTACCGGAGGCGATCCTCGGGCAGGCGCTGACCTGGCTGCTGGGCAACGTCGACTGGCTGGATCCGGACCAGTGGAACCAACACCTGCGCGCCCGGCCGTTTCCCGGCACGACAGTCCTGGAGCTGCTGGTCTTGTGCCGACGGCTCCCCGCCGGGCCGTTGGCGCACCGGCTCACCGAACGCTGTCTGGACGCCGCACAAGCCATCGTCGAGGACCCGGCCTTCGTCGCGGGCCTCTACGGCGCCGACCCGGCTTTCACCTACCGGGTGTGGCTGCTTGCGTTGCTGTCCGAATTCGGCAGGCCGGTCGATGACCTCAACGACGCCGCCCAGTGCCTCCTCGACACCGGCTGCGGTGACCTGACCAATCTGGGTCGGCAACCGTACGCCGCCCTTGAACTACGGTACGCACTGGACCTGGGCGGATTCACCAGCAACCTGCCGGACCTGGAACAGCTGTACTCGCGCACCATGCTCGCCCACCGCGCCGACCCGCTGTACCTGAGTGACAACGAAGCGTACGCGATCACGCACATCTTGTTCTATCTCAGTGATTTCGGCCGCCGGGCACCGTTCGTCGGCGATCCCGCCGGCCTCGCCCGACTCCGCGGACTGATCGGCACCCTGCTTGGCAGCTACCTCGCCCGCAACGACCTGGATCTGAGCGCCGAACTGATGCTCTGCGCCCAACTGGTCGGCATGGGCGAACACGAACTGGTCCGCCACGGCTGGCGCCGCCTGGCCGACACCCAGCGCGAGGACGGGCACATTCCCGGCCCGCTCTACCGTCAGGCGGCCCGGGACCGGCTCGACGGCGTCAAGGCCGGCGCCTACACGTTCGGCACCTCGTATCACACCACGGTCGTCACGGCCCTCGCGGCGGCGGAACGGGAGCGGAGACATGGCAGCGAACCTCACTGAGCGCGCCGGCACGGCACTGACCCGCGCGCACGGGTTCCTGCAGCGCCTGCCACCCGGCGCGATTTCCGCGCAAGGGAGGCTGGCAGTCATCACCCAGCGCGCCGGCCTCACGCTCTGCGAGATCGCCCGCCCCGAGCTGCGCACCGCAAACTCCGTCGGCGTTCTCCCGTCCCCGATGCCGTTCGCCGGGCCCGACGAGCCCTTGCAGCGACTGGTCACTGGTCGACGTCAGCCGCTTCCCGACAGCGTTCCCCCATCGACCCCGGACGACGCGCCGCCCTGGGCCCTGGGACTCCTGCGCGCCGACCCGCAAACCCTCACGGATCTCGCCGAACAAGCCGCCCTGGACTCCCTCTGGGGCGCTACCACCACAGCCATGCCGAGCCGCGTCCGCGCCGGCTGGTCCACCGCCCTACCGGTCGCAATCGCCCTCGCCGTACAGGCACGCGACCTGGCAGTCCTCCCCACACTGATCCGCGCCGCTGGCTACCTGGCGCTGCACGAACATCCCCTCACCACCGGCGCCGCCGCCTTCCTGATTTCCCAGCAGCAACCGGACGGCGGCCTCGGTGCCCTACCCACCAGCGCCGACCCACAGTTGGCGATCCACGCCCGGTTACCTCTGACCGTCAGCTTCGCCTGGACCCTCGCGGAACTCCTTGACCCAGGATTCACCACCCGCATCATGAGCGGAGAAGTCACCCACGGCACCTGACCATGTGGGTTCTCTCCGGCAGTCGGCAACATTTGGCGGTCGACTGACCGGCTTCAGCTGCCACCCGCTGCGCGGGGCGGTCACCCCCGTTGTCCCATGACCGCCCCGCACGCTGGGCTTTTTCCCCGTTACGCCACCCACGCTACGATCGCTGCCGATTGTTCGGTCCGGTGCACGAGCCGAACAAACAAGTCGGAACAACACCCGTACGGGTAGACCGACCGAGGGAGGGGCCGCCGTGCCACGCCGCGAGCGAGCGCTGGATCCGGCGGGAAGTCCGGTCGAGCAGTTCGCGGCTGGGCTGCGGGAGCTGCGGGAGAACGCAGGCCGACCCGGCTACCGGGACCTGGCCCGGCGGGCGCACTTTTCGGTCACCACCCTGTCCGTCGCGGCGGCCGGGCGTCAGCTACCCAGTCTCGCGGTGACCCTTGCCTACGTCGAAGCCTGCGGCGGCGACCGCGCCACGTGGGAACGACGGTGGAAGGCGACCGCCGCGCAGCTGGCCGGCGACGATCCGGACTCTGTCGTCGCCGAGCCGCCGTACCGGGGGCTCGCGGCGTACGGGCCGGACGACGCGGCCTGGTTCTTCGGGCGGGAGCGGCTGATCGACGAGGTGCTCGACAGTCTGTCGTCCCGGCGGGTGCTGGCGGTGTTCGGCGCTTCGGGCAGCGGCAAGTCGTCGCTGCTGCGTGCCGGCGTGCTGCCCCGGGTAGCTGAGGGTGCGCTGTCGGTGGGGCCGAGCTGGCTGACGGCGTTGATGACGCCCGGCGCTGATCCCCTCGCGGGGCTCCTCGAGGCGGTGTCCCCGGTGTTGGGCGACGTGCAGGCTGACCTGCTGACCGACCCGACCGCACTGGACCTCGCCGTGCGGACGGCGCTGGCCGACGAACCGGATGACGTCGAACTGCTGCTGGTGGTGGACCAGTTCGAAGAGGTCTTCACGCTCTGCACCGACGAGGCCCCGCGCGATGCCTTCCTCGCTGCGCTGCTGGGAGCTGCGCGCTCGACGGACAGCCGGTTCAGAGTCGTGCTGGGCATCCGCGCCGATTTCTACGCACGCTGCGCCCAGTACCCGGAGCTGGTTTCGGGTTTGCGCGATTCGCAGGTGATGGTCGGGCCGATGAGCCCGGTCGAGTTGCGCGACGCGCTGGTCCGCCCGGCCGAGCGGGCCGGCCTGCGGGTCGAAGGAACACTGGTGTCCACCGTGGTGGCACAGCTTGCTCACCGACCGGGCGCGTTGCCGCTGGCCTCGCACGCGATGGTCCAGGCCTGGCAGCGCCGCCGCGGCACCACGCTGACGCTGGCCGGCTATGAGGCGGCCGGCGGCGTAAATGGCGCCCTTGCGCAGAGTGCCGAAGCGGTCTACACCGCGCTCAGTCCGAGCCGGCAGCAGGCCACGCGGCGGATCTTGCTGCGGCTGGTGGACAGCGGTGACGACGCCGGCATCACCCGGCGCCGGGTGGCCCGCGCCGAGTTCGACCCGGACGATCCGGACGTGGCGGCGGTGCTCGACCGGCTGACCGCCGCCCGGCTGCTCACCGTCACCCGGGACACTGTCGAAATCACCCACGAGGCGCTGGTGCAGGGCTGGCCGCGGCTGCGCGGCTGGATCGACGACGACCACGAAGGTCTGCGGCTGCATCGGCTGCTCACCCACGCCGCCGCGGACTGGGAGTCGTTGGGCCGCGACGACAGCGCCCTGTACCGGGGCACCCGGCTCGCTCGCGCGCTGGAGTGGCGTACCGAAAATCCGGACGCCGTGACCGCCCGGGAGCGCGACTTTCTGGACCGCAGCCTGGCTGTGCGGGACGGCGCGCTGGCCGCCGGCCGCCGCCGGCGGCGCTTGTTGCTCGCCGGTCTGCTCACCGTCGTCGTCGTGGTCAGCCTTCTCGCCGTCGCCGCGTGGGTGCAGGCAACCAGCGCCACCCGCCAGCATGACCTGGCCCTGTCCCGGCAACTCGCCGCGCAGAGCCAGAACCTCAACTCCGACAAACCCATCACCGCCCGCAGGCTGGCCGTCGCGGCCTGGATGGTCGCCCCCACCGACGAAGCACTGTCCGCTTTGACCGCATTGCTCACCCAACAACGCGAATCGCTGATCGGGCACACCGAGGAAGTCTGGGGCGTCGCCTTCAGCCCGGACGGCAAGCTGCTCGCCACCGCCAGCTACGACCGGACGGTACGGCTGTGGAGCACCGACACCGGCCGTCCGGTCGGCGCACCCTTCACCGGGCACACCGACGCTATCCAGGCCGTGGCGTTCAGCCCCGACGGCAAGCTGCTCGCCACCGCCAGCAACGACGACACCATCCGGCTGTGGGACCCCCTCACCGGCCAGGCGGTCGGCAACCCTCTCGTCGGGCACACCGACGACGTCACGAGCGTGGCGTTCAGCCCCGACAGCACCACGCTCGCCACCACCAGCCGGGATCGCACCGTACGGCTGTGGGCCCCACGGACCGGCAAACAGCTCGGCAAGTCCCTCACCGGACACACCGCGGGGGTGTCCGATGTGGCGTTCAGCCCGGACGGCACCACGCTCGCCACGAGCGGTTCCGACGACACGATCCGGCTCTGGGACCCGCGGACGGGGCAGCAAACCGGCAAGCCGCTCACCGGGCACAACGATGAGGTGTGGGGTATCGCGTTCAGCCCGGACGGCAGGTTTCTCGCCAGCGGAAGCTCCGACAAGACGATCCGGCTGTGGCATCCGAAGACCGGCAAGCAGCTCGGCAAGCCGCTCTTCGGCCATGCGGCGGTGGTCGATGTGGCGTTCAGCCCCGACAGCACCACGCTCGCGGCCACCAGCCCCGACACCATGACCCGGCTGTGGGACCCCCGTACCGGCCAGCAGATCGGCCTCCCGCTCGCCGGGCACACCGAGGACGTCACCGCGGTCGCGTTCAGCCCGGACGGATCTCTGCTCGCCACCGGCAGCGACGACGCCACCGCACGGCTGTGGAATGCCCGCACCGGCTATCCGGTGCGGGGTCCGATCGTGGGGCATGCCGGCCCGGTGACCGACGTCGCCTTCAGCCCGGACGGGACGCTGTTGCTCACGGCCGGCGTCGACAAGACCGCCCGGCTGTGGGATCCCCGGACCGGGCAGGAGGTCGGGAAGCCGTTGACCGGGCACACCGATGACGTGTTGACCGTGGCCTACAGCTCCGACGGCAGACTGTTCGCCACCGGCAGCGACGACAACACCGTCCGGCTGTGGAACCCGCTCGCCGGAACAGCGGTCGGCGCACCGCTCACCGGGCATACAGCCGACTTGTACGGCCTGGCTTTCAGCCCGGACGGCACGCTCCTCGCCTCTGCCAGCGCCGACAAGACCATCCGGCTGTGGGACCCCCGCACCGGCGAACCGGTCGGACAACCGCTCAGCGGGCATGCCGACGAAGTCTTCGGTGTGGCGTTCAGCCCGGACGGCAACCTGCTCGCCAGCACCAGCGGCGACCGGACTGTCCGGCTCTGGAATCCCCGGACCGGGCAACCGGTCGGCGACCCACTGACCGGCCACACCGACCTCGTCATGGACGTGGCGTTCAGCCCCGACGGCACGCTGCTCGCCACGACTTCCTTCGACGGCACCGTACGGCTGTGGGATCCGCGCACCGGCGACCCGGTCGGCGAACCGCTCCGCGGGCACACCGAAGAAGTGTGGAACGTGGCGTTCAGCCCCGACGGCAACCTGCTCGCCAGCACCAGCGAGGACCGGACCGTGCGGTTGTGGAACCCGCACACCGGCGAGCAGGTCGGCAGTCCGCTGGTCGGCCACTCCGACCTCGTGACGGACGTGGCGTTCAGCCCGGACGGGACAGTGCTCGCCACCACCAGTTCCGACGACACGATCCGGCTGTGGGACACCAGCACGTACAGGAACCCGCTGCAGGAGCTCTGCTCCCGCTTCGGCCTGCCCACCCCCGCCGAGTGGTCCACCTACGCTCCCGGCGAGCGGCAACCGTCCGCCTGTCAGTAACCCTAGGCGCTGCGGCGGTTGTACGAGCGCTTCGCCCACAGGTACGACAGCAGGGCGATACCCGCACACCAGGCCAGCGCGACGACGGCGCTGGTGCCGATTCCGGAGCCGAGCAGCAGTCCGCGCAGCGTCTCGATGATCGGGGTGAACGGCTGGTGCTCAGCAAACGCACGCAGCCCGGCCGGCATCGTGTCGGTGGGCACGAATCCGCTGCCCAGGAACGGCAGCAGGCTCAGGAACATGGGAGTGTTGCTGGCCGTCTCGACGCTGTCGGCGACCATGCCGAGCGCCACCGCGAACCAGGTCAGCGCGAATGCGGTGGCGAGCAGGACGCCGGACACGGCGAGCCATTCCACGGCGGTGGCGGTCGGTCGGAACCCGATGAGCACCGCGACACCGAGCACGGCGGCCAATGCCAGGAAGTTCTGCACCAGGCTGCCGAGGACGTGTCCGGTCAGCAGCGAGCCTCGGGCGATCGCCATGCTGCGGAACCGATCGACGATGCCTTCGGTCATGTCGGTAGCCACCGAGATGGCCGGTCCAGCGGCGGCGCCGGCCACGGTGAAGAGCAGGATTCCCGGGGTCAGATAGTTCACGTACGCCGCGCGGCCGCCGCCGATCCCCGCGCCGAGCGTGCCACCCAGCACGTACGTGAAGAGCAGCAGGAAGATCACCGGCAGGCCGATGAGCATCCCGGTCAGGGACGGATAGCGGCGCAGATGCAGCAGTTGCCGCCGCAGCATGGTTCGGGAGTCAACGAGCGCGTGCGCCAGGGTGGTCATCGGGGCTCCTTGGTGAAGGCGAAGAACACGTCGTCCAGGTCCGGGGTGTGGATGGTCAGGTGCTCCGGTTCGGCTCGCACCTCGTCGAGCGTGGCGAGCACCGCCCGCAACGAGCCGAGGTCGCCGCCGCTGGGCACCTGCAGGGTCAGCGCCTCGTCGTCGCGTTGTGCGGAGTGCAGCGCTTCGGCCGCCGCGTCGAGCGCCAGCGAGTCGCTGAACCGCAGCAGCAGGTGGCCGCCGGGGATGCGCCGTTTGAGCTCATCGGGTGTGCCTTCGACGACGATCCGGCCGTGGTCGAGCACGGCGATCCGGTCGGCGAGCTGGTCGGCCTCTTCCAGATATTGCGTGGTCAGGAAGACGGTCACGCCCTCGGCGACGAGTTCGCGGACGATCCGCCACATCTCGTGCCGGCTGCGCGGGTCGAGGCCGGTGGTCGGCTCGTCCAGGAAGATCAGCCGGGGTTCACCGACCAGGGTCATAGCCAGATCCAGCCGGCGCTGCTGCCCGCCGGACAGCGCCGACACCGGCTTGGTGGCCGATTCGGTGAGGTCGAAACGGTCGATCAGCCGGGTCACCCGCCGGCTGCCTTCGGCCCGGCCGAGCCGGTGCAGGTCGGCCATCAACCGCAAATTTTCCCGTACGGTCAGCAGCCGGTCGACCGCCGCGAACTGTCCAGTGAGGCCGATCGTGGCCCGCACCCGCTCGGGTTCCCGGGCCAGGTCGTAACCGGCGACGCGGACCGATCCGGCGCCGGCCGGCAGCAGAGTGGCGAGGATCCGCACCATCGTCGTCTTGCCGGCGCCATTCGGGCCGAGCAGGGCGAACACGGTGCCTTCGGTAACGGACAGGTCGATGCCGTCGAGCACGACCTTGTCGCCGTAGCTTTTCCGTAGACCCGTCGTCGTGATCATGGTTTTCATCGATGTCTCCCTGGCGTTTCTTGCGCAGGCGTCAGCGCCGGCCGGGGCGGGTGCTCACCGGCCGGGGCTGACGGGTGGGGTCAGGAGCGGCGGATCAGAATGTCGCCGAAGCCGGTACGGGCCCGCACCTCGGCCTGTTCGTCGGTCTCGGCCGGTCCGGCCGCGGCGGTCATCTCGTTGAGCACCTTGCCGTAGTGGGTGTGCACGTCGAGCCGGGCCGCGGTGCCCTGCCGGATGCCGATCTCGATGCGTCCGGCCGCACTGCGCAGCGTCGTCGAACCGCGGACCAGCTCGCGGACCCGGATGTCACCGTTGGCGGTGTTCGCGGTCAGCGAGTCACCGGCGTGGTCGGCGGAGATGTCCCCGTTGGCCGAGCTGACCTTCAGCTCGCTGCCGGCGTGCCCGACCCACACCTCCCCGTTGCCGCTCTTCAGGACGGCCGGGCCGGCGACCGACCCGATTCGGAGCCGCCCCGATCCGGTGGTCAGTGTGGCGTCACCGGTGACGGTTTCGGCGGCGGCCAGCCCTAGCCCGGTCCGCAGGGACAGGCTCGTTGCCTGCTCGACCTGCAGGTCCCCGGCGCCAGTGCGCAACCGGCAGGCCCCCAGCGCTCCGGTGCACCGGATCCCGCCGGCGCCGAGCTTGGCTTCCAGGTCCGACCCGGCGGGCAGCTCGATCACGACCTCCACCACACCGACCTTGCCGAACATGCCGAGCCCGGGCTGCCGTGGTCCGCGTACGGTCAGAACGCCGGAAACGAGATCCGCCCGGGTCTGCTCTGCGGCTCGGACGTCCCGCTCGCTGGCGTCGTCGCCCGGCCGGATGTGCACGACGGTGTCGGTCCGCTCGCTGGCGACCACCCGCAGGTCGCCGGCGGTGAGGTCGGCGGTGACGGCGATCGGTCCGGGGGTGTCGAAGGTGGGCATGGCGCTGCTCCGTTCTCGTCGGGTGATCATCGGACCCAGCCGCTGAACCGCTGGCCGCCAGTGGTGGCGGAACCGGTTGCGGGCTGCGGGGTGGTGCCATCGGCTGCGGCGGCCGCAGCTCGGATCAGCCAGGTGTTGATCGAGACGCCGGCCTGGGCGGCGGCCTGCTCGACCCGACCTTTGAGGTGTTCGGGCAGGCGCAGGCTGATCCGTACGGTGGCTTCGTCTTCGCCGGGCGCCGCGGCCGGCGCCGGTGCGGCGACCGGTGGCGCGGGCGGCTGGTCGAGCCACGGGTCGGCTGGCGGCAGCGTTACGACGAAGCTGGGCTCCCGGTCGCGGAGCCGCAGGTCGACGGACCCGGGTGCGAGGTCGCGGGTGATCTCGGCGGCGGCTGCGGAGAGCGCGTCCAGCAGTGCAAGCCGCACCGCCGACTCGAGCGGCGCGGTGAGGCGCTCGGCCAGTTCCCGAGCGTCTTCCCCACCGGCTGCGGCGGCAACGGCCAACTCGTGCCGCAGAGCGTCAACGTACGGTCGAAGTTCCATGGCACCACTATGACACCACCGTGATGCCATCCGCAACCCTTTGGCATCACGGTGGTGTCAAGGCACAGTGTCGCGGCGAGCCGCACCGCGATGGCATCGACTACCATCTTTCGGATGATCATGGCGAAACGGCGCGGTGGATGGCGGAATTCCTACGAGATCAGCACCGAGGGACGAACCATCGCCGTCTGGGACAACGCGCGCTGGAAGAGCGGTGGAGACTTCGTCCTCGACGGCCAGCGCTACCAGGTGCGGAGCAACGGCTGGGGCACTCAATTCACCATGACCGACGCCACGGGCGCGGAACTCGCCACCGCGAATCGGGTCGGGCGCAAACAGTGGACCGTCGAAGCGGACCGACAGAAATACCAGTTCCAGCGCCGTTCACTGTGGAGCAGCGAGCAGGAGCTGCACGTCGCCGGCCACCGGGTGGGATCGATCAGGCAGGCGGGCTTCTGGCGCACTGACGTCGAGGTCGACCTGCCGACCGTGCCGCTGCCCACGCAGATCTTCGTCCTGGGTGTGGTCATCGCCATGTGGCAGGTCCAGGCCGCATCCTCCTGACACGGCGAGGGGCCGTCACCTGAGGTGACGGCCCCTGCACGAACTGCTACGTCACTTGCCGGCGCTCACCGCCACCCGCAGCCGGTACGCGCACACCACGATGGCCAGCGTGACCACTGCGCCAAGGCTGTAACGGACCCCCGCGTTCAGGCTGTCGCTGGTGATGAGGACGACCAGGAGGCCAGCCAGCACCGCGGTGAGGGCACCGATCGTGGTGGTCTTGCGGGCGGTCTCGGCGTTGTTAGCCATGATTGTTCTCCTTCTGGTTGGGGATAATCACCGTTGGTCGTCAGTCCGCCAGCTGCACTGCTTGGCGGAGGGAAAGCTTGCCGCCCGTCTGCATCAGGGCGCGGCGGTAGATTCGCTCGCTGATCGCGATGATGAGGGCTCCGGCGAGCACCGAGACGCCGAGCGCGGCTACGGGCTCCCACCAGGCCGTTTCACCAGCGATGATGCGGCCGGGCATGGTGATGGTCGAGGCGAGCGGGAGGAACGAGAGGATCTCGCGGACCGGACCGGACACCGAGATGCCGGCGATGAAGACCAGCGCGACCACCAAGCTCACCGGAGTGGTGCTGGACTGGATGTCCTCGACCCGGCTGGAGATCGCACCCGCCACGGCATACACGCAGGCGAGCACTGCGATGCCGACTGCGTAGAACGCGATGAACCAGCCGAGGGCGGGGGCGATCTGACGCAGGGCCGCCGACTCGCCCGTCGCCAGCAGAGCCGCCACGCCACCCGCCGCGAGCACGACGATCTGGCCGAGCGCCATGACGGTGTTACCCACGATCTTGCCGATCAGCAGATCGCGGAGCCGGATGGAACTGGCGATGATCTCGACGACGCGATTCTGCTTCTCCTCCACGATGGACGTGGCGAGTGCCACGCCCAGCAGAACCGCGGCGAGATAGAACAGGAAGCCGAAAATGTAGGTGGCCGCCATGACGACCTCCCGCGGAGTGTCGCTCGGTGCCAGCAGGGTGTAACCGACGTCAGCGCCCGCACTGAGCTGGGCTGTCGTCGTACCGGCGGCGGTGGCGTTGCGGTCCAGCGCAGACCGGGCGGCGGCCGCGCCGATCCAGGTGGCCGCCACCGAGTTGCGGTCGGTCTTACCGACCAGCGTCCACCCATCAGGTCCCGGCAGCAGGCCGACCTCGATCTCGCCGGACGACACGGCTGCTTTCACCGCATCGGCGGAGCTGAGCGACCGAGGTGTGAACGTCACTTCCTCGCCGGCCGCCTCGGCTGCCGCGGCGGCCTGCCGCAGCAGGTCCGGAGCCTGGGACCCGGTAACGGCGACCTCGATCTTGCCGGCCACCGAACCGAGGTAGACCTGTAGGCCGAGCGCACCGAAGATGAGCAGCAGGGTGGCCGCGGTGGAGATGAGGAAGCCCCGGTTGCGCAGCTTCACCGCCATCTCCCGCAGCGCGACCACCAGCCACACGCTCTCCGGCTTCACCGCAGCGGCGGCCGGTGCCGCAGTCGCGGTGGCCGGTTCCCTGATCAATGTGTCTGTCATGCCGCCAACTCCCGGAACACGTCACCCACGCTGGGCACCACTTCGGCGAACTCGCGGACCGTTCCGCGCCGGAGGGCCTCGGTCAGCAGCCCGTCCGCTGCCTCGGAATTCGCTATCTCCACCAGTACGGTGTCGTCGTTCTCCGTCACGACCGTGACGCCGGCGACGTCGCGCACCCACCGGGTGCCCGCCGCAGTCCGCAGCCGGTGCCGAACCCGGCCCTGACGGCGGAGCCGGTCCGGGCTGCCGTCACCGACGACCCGGCCGCCACTGAGCACGACGAGGTGGTCGCAGAGCCGTTCGACCAGGTCGAGCTGGTGCGAGGAGAACAGAACCGGCACGCCACGGCCGGTGATCTCGCGGAGCACCTCGGCCATGCTGTCGACCGCGATCGGGTCCAGGCCCGAGAACGGCTCGTCGAGCACGAGCAGGCCCGGCTCGCCCATCAGCGCCGCGACGATCTGCACGCGCTGCTGATTGCCCAGCGACAGCGATTCCAGCTTGGCGTCCCGCTTCTCGGCGAGGCTGAACCGGTCGAGCAGGTCCTCGACGGCGCGGCGGGCCCCGGCGGCGCCGAGTCCGCGCAGCCGCCCGAGATAGACCAGTTGGCTCAGCACCGACTGCTTCGGATAGAGGCCGCGTTCCTCCGGCATGTAGCCGAACGCGCGCCGGTCCTCCCGGGTCGGCGGGCGGCCGTTCCAGCGGATCTCCCCGGCGCTGAGCGCCAGGACGCCCATGATCATGCGCATGGTCGTGGTCTTGCCGGCACCGTTGCCGCCGACGAAGCCGGTGACCAGCCCGGGGCGGACCCGGAACGACACCTCGTCGACCACCGTACGGTCACCGAACCGGCGCACGACGTTGTCCAGTTCCAGCACGTTTCCTCCAACCTCTCTCATGGCAACGGGTGGGGCCGGTCGGCAGAGCAGCCCGGGTAGCGCGCTTCGCAGCCGGTGCGGTCCGCGGCGGTGGCGATCCGGGGCCGGTTCCAGCTCCAGTGGTGCGTCTCGTCCATCCGCAGGTGCTGGTAGCCGACCGGCAAGATCTTGGTGGCGTGCCAGCCCATCCGGCGCAGCGCCGTGGGCAGCCGCGCGGTGAGGTCGACCTCCACCGGGTCGCCGCCGTCGGCCAGGATCGCCTCGATGACCGCCTCGTCGGTGACCGGCTGCGGCACGGTGTCGGCCACCGCGGGGGTGAAGCCGGCTACCCAGTCGCGGATGCACTCGTATCCGTCGGCGGTGAGCATGAAGCCGATCCGGTCCTGCTCGGTGACGAGTGGCCCGTCCGGCGGCCCGGCGAATCCGGCCGTCCGCGAGGCCTGCAACGCCGCACGCACCTGCCAGGCTTCCTGGAACGCGCCGAGCAGCGCGGCCCACGGCCGGTCCGACGCTTTCAGGCCCACCGTGGCTAGCGCACCCGGCCCGGGCCGGTCGACGAGTGACCCCACTGTGGACCAGAGCCCGGGCACCGCGGTCGGAATCCGCGACAGACCGGGCGTGATCCCCTGGGTCAGCGCGCGCTGCCACAGACCAGCCAACGCTGTGCGGTCCCGGACGTCTTCCGGGCCGGTCACGGCGAGGGCGTCCAGATCCCCGTACGCCGGCAACCGGAGCCCCCGCTCCCACGCGCAGATGACGGCATCCCGCTCGACGATCTCCAGCAGCGCGGCCCGGCGGGCCATCCCCGGGCTGCTGCCCGCGGCGGCTCCGGACGGCCCCGGATCGAACAGGTGGCTCTCGGCGTCCGTCGCGGGCCAGTCCACCAGCGGCAGCGGCACGAGCAGTTCCGCGCCGTCGCGCAACCGGCGTCCCGGCACCCAGGTCAGCTCGGCGGTCGCCGACTCGGGGGCACCCAGCGCAAGATCATGTGCCGCCAGGGTGGGTGCCGCCAGGTCGGTGGCCTTTCCGCGTACGGTCCGCAGCCCCGGCTGGGGGTGCAGGGCGAAGCGTTCGACCGCCTCACCCGCGCCCCGCACCAGCGCGTCCGCCCGGGAGTTCCCGCTGGCACCGACCATGCGGGCGGACAGCGGAATCTCCTCCTCGGGCAGGCCACCGGCGGCGGTGAGTTCCACCCCGACACTCCACAGCGGGCTGTCGGGCTGCGGCGGGAGCAGGGACATCCGGTTCGCCACCCCCGTGCCGGGGGCGAGCGTCCTGGGTACGTCGATCACCATTGCGCGAGCACCGCCCGGGGCTCGTAGGCCACGAAAGGCAGCAGGTTTCCCGTGCCCTCGGCGGCAGCGTCCAAGGCCAGCAGCACCCCTGCGGAGCCGGTGGCAAGGTCGGTGGAGAGCCGGTAGCCGTGGGTGCCGATGAAATGCACCTGACCGGGTTCCGGCGCGACCGCCTCCCAGCTCAGCGCGTCGACGTGGGCAGCGAGCCGGTCCGCGGCCGGCGCCTGGTCGATCATGGCGAGCACCGCTCCGGCCCGACCGGTGAAGAGTCCGCCCGGCATGAGGAACTGGGAGCGCACCCGGCCCAGCAGGACGTCGTGCAGGCGGCGCAGTTCCGCATCCGGCCGCTCCCGCAGGATGGCCGCCGTCACCATCGCCATGCCCGCGGTTCCGGCCAGGCCCGGCCCCAACCGGCGGTCGGCCTGCAAGCTGTCGAGTCCGGCGAGCCGCGCGTCGGACCGCAGTTCCTCGATCGCCCGTTCCAGGTGCGCCCGGTCGCCGGTGTGGTCGTGCAGGCGCAGCAGGAACATCGCCACGCCCGTACGCCCGGAGAACAGACCCACCCGCGGCTTACCGTCCGTGGCCTCGGGATCCCGTTCGCCCAGCCGCCTGCCCATCTCCTCGGCAACCGCCAGGTACGCCGGATCGGCACGAACCTCGGCCAGGTGCAGGGCGGCGAGGCCGAGCCCGGCCCACCCGTCCGCGACCGAGCCGTCCACTTGATCGACCGGCATCGCGATGGCCCGGTCCATGATCGTGGTGGCCTCGGCGTGCCGGCCCAGCTCCTCCAGCGCGTACGCGACCCCGGCCAGGCCGTTGAAGAATCCGGGGCCGACATCCTTGAGCCGCATGGCGTGGTCGACGAGCCACTGCACGTGCGATTCCGGCACCTCGTACCCGCCGCGGGCGAGTACCCACAGCACCCCGGCCGCGCCGTGTGCGAAGGTTGTGCCGCCGCCCGGGACCAGAAACTGCGTTGCGTCGCCGGGGTAGAGCCGATCGTCGCGTTCGGGCGTGGCCACGTCGAGGATGCTGGTCGCGATGCGCTGCCGGATGTCGCTGCCCGCCAGATCGGACGGCCAGGTCAGGGAGTGGTCGGCGGCCGTGCCCAGCGCGTCGGCGCTGAGGCTGCGTTCCAGCTCGGCGACGACGTCGGCGGGCAGGTCGAACTCGCGGGCGGCCAGCTCGATCAGCTGCCGGATCTTGCCGACCCCCCACTGCACGATCTGCGGGAGCGGGGTGAACAGGCTGAGCCGCAGCACCGCTAGGGCGTACAGGTCGGTGTCGGCGCCCTTGAGATGCCCGGGGGCGTGGAAGCCGAGGGCGCCCATGCTCTGCGGGCGGCCGTCCGCCACCGGCGTGGACGTCTCCATGTCGATGAACCGGATCGACCCGTCCGCGGTCACCAGGATGTTGCCGGGGTGCAGGTCACCGAAAACTACGCCACGCTCGTGCATGGCCCGGACGGCGGTCGCGACCTGGTCGATGATGCCCAGCGCCCAGTCCCGGTACGCGGCCCGCTGCGCCGGCTCCTCCTCGCCGAGCACGAACGGGTGCCGGGCCTGCAACATGTCGATCAGCGGCTCGCCGTCCACGAACTCCCGGACCAGGTAGCGGTGCTCGTGACCGCTGCGGTAGTCGAGCAGCGCCGGGACGAACGGCAGGCCGGTGAGCTGTTCTAGGGCCCAGTGCTCGCGCTCCATCCGGATGACCGCGTCGTCGCCGGAGGCGTCCAGCCCAGCCAGCGGGCGGGCCTCCTTGACCAGCACCTCCCGCCCGGTGCGGGTGTCCCGCGCCCGGTAGACGCCGCCGCCGTTGGAGAAGTGCAGCGCCTGGTAGACCTTGTACGGGAAGTTGCTCAACTTGCCCTGCTGGCGCTGCTCCATCGCCGAGGCGAGGAACGGCGGCAGCGGCGCCCACTTCGGCGGGCGGAAGCTGGGCCGCCGCACGTCCGGAACGAGCTGCCCGTCCGGGTCGCGCATCGCCGGGACCATCCGGCCGTTGTCGGCGCGGACCAGCTGCAGGACGAAACCGCCGTAACGGACGAACAGCGGGCCGTTGCGCCAGCGCAGGTCGCTGAGCACGTTGGGTGCCGGCGCGCCGCCGATCAGCTCCTCCAGCTCGTTCAGCGCCTGCTCGAGGACGGTGACGTCCGGCGGGTAGATGGTGATGAACTTGCCGCTGGCCGTGCGGTCACCGTACTTGCTGCCGCGGCGGCCGAGGATCTCCCGGTTGTTGATGTACTTGAAGAGCAGCCCCCGCTCCACGCAGTACGGCGCCACGATGTCGAGCAGCTCGGCCGCGTTGCCCAGGGTGGCGGCGACGTGGATCTTCCAGCCTTGTTCGGGGATGTCGAGGACGGGTGGCGTGCAGACCGTCCACTCGCGACCGCGGTCGACGGTCCAGCCGGGTCCGGGGGACTGTCCGGCGCGAAAGTCCTTCTCCGCGCCGGTGCTGTCCGGGGCGTCGTAGAAGAGCGAACCTTCCCGGATGAAGTCGAGGAATCTGAAGTCGAGCACGTGACGTCTCCTGTCCGTGATCACTCGGGACAGCAGGGCTGCCGGTGGATGGTGGGCTTACATGAAGGGGCGCACGTAGGAGCGGTAGGCCAGCTCCCAGAGGGGCAGTTCACCGGCGTGAACCCGGGCTGCCGCAGTCGGCCGGTCCGGCGCGTCCGTGACGTCCAGGGCGTATCCGGTGACCGGAAGCTGCACCGCGGGGTCGATCCGGATCGGGAAGAAGGAGGAGAGCGGCGCGGATCCGGCCGCACCGGCGTCGTCGGCGACCGTGGCCTGCCCGAGCTCCGAGCGCAGGACCGCGCCGTTGCTGAGCAGGTCGACCCGCTGTCCGGGGGCGAGCATCGCGACGTCCGCGCTGTCCGGCAGCACGAGCCGGACCTGACCGCCCTCGGTCACGTACGCTCCCTCGACCGAGTACGGCACCGGGGCGAACATCGCCGCCCCGGCAGCGAGCAGGAGTGCGCTGGTCACGCCGACCACCCGGCCACGCCGCACCCCGGCGGCGCGCATCTCGGCGGCCATCCGCCGGATTCCGCGGCCAAGCAGGTAGCCGGCGTAGCAGAGGCCCAGCAGGACGATGCTGAGCCCGACGACCCCGGCCCGCTGGAGCAGATCCACCCAGAGCGCACCGGCCGTGGCCAGGAGGTATGCCGGGAAAGCGAGGCAAGCGAGGCCGTACCAGACGGTCCACCGGGTGGTGAGTTCCCGCGGGTAGGTGCCGCCGAACAGGCCCCGGGCGAGTGCCCGCCGGGCGTCGGCGATGGCCCGGCCGCGCAAGAACGGGACGTCCACCAGGCTCATCAGGGCGATGTAGCCGTCGAGTTTCACCAGCGGCAGCAGGTTCAGCACGCTGGTCACGTAGCTGCCGACGGCGAAGAACACCATGCCGACTTTGAGGTCCGACGGCTCGACGGTCAGGGCGGTCAGGGCGGCGAGACTGCCGAGGAACGCCTGCACCGCGGGCCCGGCCAGGGCGACCCGGACGCGTTGTCCCCGGTCGGGAAGGCGCCAGGCGTCGGACACGTCGCAGAAGAACGCGGGCAGGAAGTAGAAGAGCATGATGCCGATGCGCGACGGTTTTCCGCCGTAGCGGATCAGCATGGCCGCATGCCCCAGCTCGTGGATCGAGGTCGCGACGAGCAGGGCGGCGAGCATCCCGGCGTACGTGGTGAAGGGCAGTGGCTCGCCGAGCGCGCGGCGAACGTCTCCCGCCTGCACCGCGAGGGCCGCGAGGCCCGCCACGCCGACCAGCAGTGCCAGATAGCCGACGATGCTGCTCGCGAGTACGGCGAAAGCCGGCCGCAGGCGCTGCATCGTGCGGCCGGGCCGCAGCAGCGTCAGCTGGATGGTGAACGGGGGGACGATCTGGAGCAGGCGCGGGCGGCCCGGCGCGGTCATCGTCCCGTCGTCGATGAGGCCGAGACCGTCGAGCTGCGCCACGACCCGGCTGACCACCGCGGGCGACCAGCCCATGCGCTCGGCCAGTTCAGTGTTGTCGTGCGCGCCGTCGAGCTGCTCGGCGAGACGGGCGACGTGCTCGCCAACCCGCACGTATTTGGGCCCGCGCTGCAACATCCACTGGTTGGTCGCGGCGCTGGCGGGCGGATGGATCTCGGTGCCCGGCGCTCGACGAGGTCGTGTCAGATGCGTCGCGGGCGTGGCGTCGATGACACTCACGTCGAACTCCTGGTCAACGGTGGAGGCGGAGGAGCGGGGGGGAAACCGTTCCCCTGCCTCGGCCCAGCTCATTGCATGCCGGAAGCGGGCCGAGGCAGGGCCTACGGGTCAATGCCGCAGACGGGGCGTGGCGTACACGCCGCGGAACACGGGTGCCGATGCCACCGGTCAGGTGATGGCGACGGACGTGGCTACCGCCGAGCTGATCGTGGCGCCGATGCTGACACCGGTCCAGAAGCCCGGGGCCTCCAGCGCCTCCAGCTCCTGCATCTCCAGCTCCAGCTCCGCCTCGTCCTTGCCGGACTCAATGGCGTTCAGGTTCTCGTTCATTGGTCTTCCTCCTCTCCAGATCTCGTTGCGGTCGGGGCGTTCCGCCTTGCCACCGGTCAGGTGATGGCGACGGACGTGGCCACGGCCGAGCTGATCGTGGCGCCGATGCTGACACCGGTCCAGAAGCCCGGGGCCTCCAGCGCCTCCAGCTCCTGCATCTCCAGCTCCAGCTCCGCCTCG
>NZ_JBITBX010000004.1:530471-645771 GCF_044452725.1 Actinoplanes sp. NPDC051859
CGTCCTTGCCGGACTCGATGGCGTTCAGGCTCTCGTTCATTGGTCTTCCTCCTCTCCGCGTTCTCGATGGGGTTGTTCCGGGGGTGGGGTCGTCGCTCAGGTGATGGAGGCGACGGATACGGCCACGGCCGAGCTGATGCCCGCGCCGATGCTCACGCCGGTCCAGAAGCCCGGGGCCTCGAGGACCTCCAGCTCCTGCATCTCCAGCTCCAGCTCCGCCTCGTCCTTGCCGGACTTGGCGACGTCCAGGTTCTCGCTCATGTGGTCTCGCTCCTCTCGATGTGTGTGTGCGGTTCGCTGCCGGGGCGGCGACTTACGTGATGCTCCAGGCGATGGACACGAGGCTGACGCCCACGGAAACGCCGGCGCTGGTCGCCCAGCCCGGAGCCTCCAGCGACTCCAGCTCCTGCATTTCGAGCTCCTGCATCTCCAGCTCGACCGCGGTCTCTTCATGGTTCTCGGACAAGGTGGTGCCTCCCTTCGGACGTACGGATGAACGGTGGGGGTGGTGCGGGATCAGGTGATGCTCCAGGCGATCGACACGAGGCTGACGCCCACGGAAACGCCGGCGCTGGTCGCCCAGCCCGGAGCCTCCAGCGACTCCAGCTCCTGCATCTCGAGCTCCTGCATCTCCAGCTCCACCGCGGTCTCTTCGTGGTTCTCCGACACGGTCTCGCCTCCTTCCTTCGTGATGTTCAATGTGGTCACTCCCCCGCGGCGATAGACGTCGCGGAAGCTTCTATGGGTGCGGTGGTGGCTTCGGCCAACACCGCACGCAGTTCGTCGGCTTGCAGACCGCCGAGCATCGGCAGACCAGCGCCCCAGGCCCGCATGGCCCGTACGGTGGTCGCCTCGATCTGGTCGGAATCGGCGTGGACCACCTGGGTGATCCGCCAGTCTCGAATGAGTTGCTCCAGTCCGTCCGCGGGATCGACGGGCAGCCAGGGGGCCTGCTCCCGCACGATCCGCCACAGTCGGGTGATGCGTGCCGCCACGCCGACCCGGGCATCCCCGGCCAGCGCCCGCCGCCACAGCACGGGCCACACGACGGCCACCGCGCGCATCTTCGCCAGGCCGAGCGTCGTGGACAGCTCGTTGGCGATCGGCCAGGTCTTCACGGCGTGCACATAGCGGCCGACGTTCGTGTGCCCGATCTGACTTTCGGCGCTGAGCGAAGCGATCCGCAGGCGAAGCTCCGCCTCGATGGGACGACCGGCGACGCGGTCCCGCGCCACCCGGTAGCCCACGTCCACCAGCTGCCGGGCGAGGTCCTCCACCAGGGCGTCGGGAACCGGCCTCTCGACGGGATCACCCGCGTACGGACTGACCGCCCGGAACAGCGCCTCCAGAACCCCGTCGGCGACCAGGTCGACCGGCAGACTCTCGGTGGCGGCGGCGTCGTGGATCGAGGCGACCGCCCGCAGGCAACTCCCCGTGACGATGCGTTTCGCGTCGCCGTACGGATAGCACGCCACCGGTCCCAGCTCGCTACCCGTGCCGAGGGTGGTTGGCACGGCGAGCACCCGGACCGAGGTTCCGAGCCGTGCCGGAAGGATGACCATGCCGCTGCGCTGCGGAGCGGCAAGCCAGTCCCGGACTTCCAGCCAGACCGCGGCCAGTTTCGCCAGTTTGGCGAGGTCCATCGTCGTGCCGCCGCCGAGGGCGATCAGCAGACCGGCGGACGGCAGCGCGTCCGCCAGAGCGGTGATCTGGTCCAAGCCACCCTGTGGGGGGCAGGGAATCAGGGTGGGTTCGATACCGGCCTGCCGTACCTGCGCGAGGACCCGCTCGGTGACCGGCCGGTCGAGTACTGCCGGGTCCACCAGCATCGTGACCTCCGCGGTCCGGTCCCGGCGCAGCCAGCCGGCCAGGTGGTCGATGCCCTGCATCGGGGTCGCGGGTGCGTCGAGGGTCAACAAGTTCAGTCACCTCCGTCCATTGTTGATAGGGTGTGGTTCTGCCTGGGCCCAGCTCATTCCTTTGCCGGCGGCGGGTTCCGGGCAGCGTTCCGTGGCGCGGGCGGGAGGGGTCAGGCCCTTCCGCCCCGCTGCATCTCCGGCGCCGCGACCAGCGCATCCAGCCCCTCGGCCACGCAGACGACGAGCTCGTCGACGTCCGCTGCCGAGAAGGTCAGCGCGGGGATGAGCTGCACCCCGCCCGGTCCGGGATGGACGATCGCTCCGGCCCGGCGAATCCGGGCCACCAGCGCCGCGACCTGCGTCCCGCTGAGCGGTTCACCGTCGTCACCCTGGATGTGTACGGTGCGGAAGCAGCCGATTCCCGCCGCCCCGGCCACCCGCGGGTGCCCGTCGACCAGGTTGGTGATCGCCGCGTCGAGCCGGGCGGCGACCGCCCGACCGGACACCACCGCGTCGAGCCGGTGCATTTCGTCGATGGTCGCGCTGATCGCGGCGGACGGAAGTGAGCTGCCGCCCTGCGTCTCGGCGTGCACCAGGATCGCGTCGCCGGTGACGAACGGTTCGGCGACCCGGCCCGAGAAGACCACCGCCGAAGCCGGGCAGACACCGTTGGTCAGCCCCTTCGAGGTGATCAGCACGTCGGGCTGGCCCGGCCAGGTCTGCGAGGCGAAGAAGCTGCCCGTCCGCCCGAAGCCGGTAGCCACCTCGTCCGCGACCAGGAGATACCCGGTCTCGTCCCGCAGCCGCACCAGTTCCGCGATGAACTCTTCGGTGAGCGGCACCGTGCCGGAACCGAGCACCGGCTCCACCACGATCGCCGCGATCCGGTCGGCGTTGCGGTCGACCAGCGCCCGCAGTTCGCCGATGTCGTTCGGGGTGATGTGCCGGATCTGCCGCTGGTCCACCTGATAGAGCCGCTGGCCCAGGTCCTCCCCGGTCAGCGCGAAGCCGCCGAACGTCAGCCCGTGGAAGCTCCCGCGCAGACCCACGACCAGCTTGCGGTCAGGCTGTCCGGTCAGCGCATGATGATGCCGCACGAGCTTCATCGCGGCGTCGTTCGCGGCACCACCGGACGAGGAGAACAACACCTTCGCGTAATGGTCGGCGCCGCACACGTTGACCAGTGCATCCGCCGCCCGCCGGGCGTAGTCGTTCTCGTAACGGAACGCCCCCAGGTACGAGGCGTTCGTCGCGGCTTCCCGCACCGCCTCGGCGATCGCGGCGTTCCCATAACCGAGGTTGACGTTCCACAGCGCACTGCTGCCGTCGAGGACCACATTGCCGTCCGCGAAGGTCACGCGGTGCCCGTGTGCACTCACGGCTCGGATGTCCGCCGCGCCGTGCGCACTCGGGGGGATCAGATAGGGCCACAGGGCCGAGGGGCTGGTCATGCGCGCACCGCCTTCAGCAGAGTCACGTGGTGGCGGCCACCTGCCGGGGTCAGCGCCCGGCGTTCCAGGATCCGCAGACCGGCTTCGGCCAGCTCCCTCTCGACCGCGGGGACGTCAGTGATGCCGACCTCGTCGGTGCAGGCGTACACCGGGCCTTCCGCCGGATCGGCGGGCAGGATCGTGACCACGCGGGACGCGGAGCCGACCGGCCAGTGGTCGTACACCTCGTAGCGGGTGCCGGAAGCCCCGGCCACCTGATCCACCTGCTCGTCCGGACCGGACGTGTCACCGCGCTCCAGGACCGTGAAGAGGAACTGCCCGCCGGGTTCGAGATGGTCCACCACCGACCGGAACAGGCGGCCGCGGCCCGCGGCGTTGAGCAGCGAGATCGAGGTGGTGCCAAGCACGATCGTGGCGAAGCCGGACCCGAGGTCGAAACCGGCCATGTCGCCGTGGACCACCGTGCAGGCTGCGCGCAGTCGTGCCGGTGCGGCTTCCAGTCGCTCACGGAGCAGGCCGAGCATGTCCTCGGACAGGTCCAGGGCGGTGACGCTGCGACCGAGTGCCAGCACCGGGAAGGTGAACCGGCCCGAGCCGGCGGCCAGGTCCAGGACGGCACCGGGCATCGCCCGTACCGCGCGGACGATCTCCCGCACCTCGAAGGCGTCGTTGGCGGCAAGGTCGTGATAGATCGGGGCGCCGTGCACGTCGTACACGTCGCAGAGCCGCACCCGGTCGCCGAGCTGCGCGATTCGTTCTCCGGCCCGCCCGGGCGGCATGACGATCGCCGGGGCCGTCACCGCGCACCCGCCGACTCGTCCTCGGCGGTACCGGGGCGGACGCCATGCTCTGCTTCAGTGGTGCCCAGGCGAACGCCGCGGTCGGTCAGGAAGCCGCCAACGCGGGTGAGGGCCGCGGGTGGGACGAACTCGGCTGCGATGTCGGAATCGCCGGAGGCGATCAGGCACTCGACCGCCATCGCGGACTGCCGGTCCATGGCGAAGACGCGGCCTGCGGTGTCGTACACATAGGCCTGGTCGTCGGTCCAGAGCACCATCGGGAGCTGCGGGTCGCGGAAGTCGCAGGCGTCCGTACGAACGCCCAGGTCAGGGTTGAGGCGACCGCCGAAGCCGGAGACTCGCACCCCGGTGACCTCGTTCGCGGTCATCATCCGCAGTGCTTCCAGGGCGACCAGATAGCGGCCGATGAAGGGCCGGCTCAGCAGAGCCGCGGACCGTTCCTCCTCCGGCACGACCGCGCCCAAGCTCACCGCACAGGGCGCGTCGCTCGCCGCATTGGCCTGTTCCCACGCGGCGACGATCTCGTCGAGCGGGGCACCGACCTGCGCCAGTGGCACACCGCCCGGCGACGTCGAGATCCCACCGTCGGGGCCGACGTAGAGTCGCAGCATCGGCCCGCCCTCCGCGGGACCGGCGCCCAGCGCGGGCAGGTCCGTGATCCGCACCGGTGGCGTGATCGCGAAGTCCGGAAAGACCCCGCTGGTAAAAGCCGTGTCCGCGTCCGCCAGGAACGCGTCCAGGTCGTCGCCGCAGGTGATGCGCAGCAGGGTCGGACCGAGCACCGACATGAACCGGCTGCTCGCGTAGTCCTGGATCTGGAGGAAGAAGTCGTCACCGACGGCCAGGTCGGCGCCGGGCTCGGACAGCGAACCGGCATAGCCGACCACTCCCGTCGCCTCGTCGTCGGCACCGGGCGCCAGGATCACCGTGTCCGCACCGGCAATGCCCGATTCAAGAACGGCTTGCAGATGGGTACGGTCGGCGAGCGCGATCGTCGCGACGGTGCCCGCCGGCACCGACACCGGCTGGCTCGTGCCCGTACCCCACGACATGATGTGCCGTTTGACGAGCCTGAGTCGTGTCCTGTCCATTAAAGTCCCCCGCCCGCGGCGTGAATGATGTTCTTGAGGTCTTCGACGCCCGCGCGGGGTCCATGAACTTTGTGGACTCCGGTGACGTTCAGTACGATTTCGTCCACACCCGCATCGGCGTAGGAACGCAGTTTCTTGACCACGTCGTCCAGCCCGCCGGCCACGAAGGCATCCGTCTCGAGGACACCCCGGGCTGCCGCCGCCAGATCGCCGGGCGGCACGTCCACACCGGCACTGCGCAACATGTCCAGGTAGTGCGGCGCTTGCAGGTGTGCGCTGTTGCTGGCCAGGACGACCTGCACCGGATCGTCATCCCGCTCGACGGCCACCGGCACCATCGCCACGAGCCGCGGCGGAGTCGTCCGCCCCGACCGGGCCATCCCGTCCCGGATCGCCGGCCAGAGCACGTCCCGGATGTAGTGCGGCGGCGTGAGCCAGGTGATCGCCACGTCGGCGACCTCCCCCGACAGCCGCGCCATCCCCGTGCGCAGCACGCCCAGGCCGACGTCGACCCGCGGCGCCCGCACCGGCGGCAGCTTCGCGTGGACCTTGAGGTATCGGCCGTCGACCTGCACTTCTTCGCCGTCCAGCAGCCCGCGGACCACCTGCACGTACTCCCGCGCCATCGTGAGCGGGCTCTCGTACGGCGCACCGAGCATGCCCGTCTGCATCTCCCGCGAGCCCGGCCCGAAGCCTGCGATCACCGGGTGGCCGGTAGCCAGCGCCAGCGACCGGGCACTCACCGCGGCCTCGTACGGGTGCCGCAACGGCATCAGCGTCACGCCTGTCCCGACCGGCACCCGAAAGCCGGCACCCGCCGCGGCGGTGAACGCCTGGTGGGTCTCCAGCACCACGGACTGGCCCTGCCACAACCGGTGTGCGGTCGACCATTCGACCATCGCGGCGTACGGCAGCATCTGCTCGGAGCGGCCGGGTACGAATGGCACGAGCACCGAAAGCTCTGTCATCGCAAATCCTCCCCCTTCGGTCCGGCCGGTACGCCACGCTGGAAATACCGGGAACTTCTCGGCGCCCCGTCCGGGTGGCCGTTCGGCGATCGCTCGCCGCTGATGAGAGAAGTCTCGTTGGCGCGACCGGGTCTGAGTAAGTGGTCTGATCCGGTCGCGATTCGCGATGGCCGGTTGCGGACGGGTCGACATCGGACGCCTGGTCAGGGCATGATCATCATGGATGTCCTGATTCGGGGGGCCGTGCCACGAAAGCGGTGCAGGGACATCCGGCCGCACATTGAGGAGTTGCGCCTTGACACTCGATCGCCTAGGTCTCGATCCGCTCGCGCAGGCCGTCTATCGCGCCATGCTGGCCAGTCCCAGTTCCGACCTGAACGCGATCAGCGAAATCGCCGGCGTCAGCGAACCCGAGGCCAGGAGCGCTTTCGACCGCCTGGCCAGCCTGGCCCTCGTGCGTCAAGCCGACGACGAAATTTCTCCCCCGATGCTGAACAACCCCTCGGTCGCCCTCTCCGCCCTGCTCGCCCGCGAGCAGGTCCGGATCGCCGAACGGCAGCTCCAGATCGAAGAGAGCCGCGCCGCCATCGCTGAGTTGCTGGCCGCGGGCGCAGCGTCCGGCCAGGGCCCGGATCATCACGACGTCGAACGGGTGCTGGGCATCGACGCGGCTCGGGAACGGATCAGCGATCTGGCCGCCAACTGCCAAGAAGAAGTGTGGAGTTTCAATCCTGGTGGTGGACAGACGGCGCAGAACCGGGCCAACTCCCGCCCGCTGAATGCCGAGGCCCTCGAGCGCGGCATCCGCATGCGCGCCGTCTACCTCGAGAGCGTGCGCAACGACCCGGACACCGTCGACCACGTGCAGTGGCTGACCGAACGCGGCGCAGAAATCCGCACCACGCTGACCCTGCCCATCCGCATGCTCATCATCGACCGCGCTACCGCCGTCGTCCCGATCGACGATCGGGCCACTAGCCAGGGGATCACCGTCATCACCGGCCGGGGAATGGTCGCCGGCCTGGTCGCTCTCTTCGTGACGACCTGGAAGTCCGCGCAGCCGCTGTCCTCGCGCCGCAGTCGTGTCCCCGGTCAACCCAACAGTCAAGAACGGGCCGCGCTCCGGCTCTGGGCCCAGGGTGCCACCGACGCCTCGGTCGCCCGCACTCTCGGCATTTCCGAACGCACGGTTCGTCGTATCAGCGAAAACTTGGCGGAGCGGCTGAACGCCCGCAGCCGCTTCGAAGCCGGCGCCCGGGCCATGGACGTGGGTTGGCTGAACGCCGAAGACCTCGTCTGAAAAAGAATCGAGGCGGTCCCGTCGGGACCGCCTCGGTGGAAACTCATTTGTCGCGTCCGGAATCGCTTCGCGCACGCCCTGGTCATCCATCCCAGGGCCAGGGGGTCCGATCCGCGAGCGGCTCCAGCGGCATCCGCTCCACCAGGATCGTCGTGGCCTCTCCCCGCCTCACCACCGAGGCGAGCGCCACCCGCACCCGCTCCACATCCCGGTCCGGGGCCCTCGACGACGCTCCGTTCAGGAACAGACCGATGATCAGCCAGTCATCACGCTCGCACAGGAACACGTGCGCGACACGCGTCTGGGAAATCTCCCGATCGACCGCCCAGGCGATCCGCTCCCGACTGAGTTCCGGGCCGGCGGGAAACACCCAGGCCGCGATCAGGTACATGACTCATTCCCAGCCGAAGTCACCGGCGAAGTAGCTAAGGACGCCGGCCTGCATCCACATCGCCATCAAGATGTTCTTCATAATCTCCGCCCTCCGTCGCCGCCCTCTGTGCCATCAATCCTGCGTTTCTGCCATTGATGAAGGTAAGTGGTCGGATTCGGCCATGGCCGAATCCGACCTGGTCGAGGACTCTTCCGCCAGGCACCCACGGTGGGCATCGCCCCAGCTCAGACGGCCTTCCTGAATCCGCACGCAAGCCGCGCTCAGGTGCTCCTGGCCGCTGCCGGCCACACCCGGAAGGGCATTGACCTGATCCGGACACGAGAATGCGGCACAGCTCTTCCCTTTGCCGTAAATCGATTCTCACAGGCAACCCTCAGGGACCGCCGGCACCTATTGCGTAATACAGAAAATTGGCGGGCTCGCGATGGATGTCCCGCGGGGCTGGCTCCACGGCGTCGCACGAAGATCTGCGCGCCATCCCACAAGCCCGGCCTCACCTGTCGAGGGATGGGCGAGCTCTCCGGAGGGCCGGGCGGTGTTCGACACCGTCCTGGCAAATATCAGGGCCGAAGCATTCCGCGGCCGGTCAGACCGCGCCGCCGCGCAGGATCGCCGCGGCCAGCAGCGCCTCCACCGGCAGCCGCCGCGCCATAAGCATCGGCGTCGGCCTCGTGCTGGCGATCGGTGTGGGCGGCGGCGTTGCGGTGGCCGATGGGCTGCCGTTCTCCGCCGCCGATGGCAGCGGCATGTGTGCCCGTACGGTGTCCGCGGACGCTGATCTGTCTCAGCCGGTCGGCAGATTCGACCCGCAAGACCCGGCGAAGGCCTGTGCCGACAGCGGGGATCGGCTGTGGGGGCGACGGCAGCCGAGACCGCCCACTTCGTGGCTCGGTATCACCCGGGCGCGAACGCTGGCGGGTCTATCGGCTACCCGGCTGGCCTGTTCACCGATGACGCCTCGGCCTGCGCCTCGATAGGCAGCAACCCGAGTTGATAGCGGGTTCGCCGGCTCTTGACCCGGGCCAGTTCCGGGTCAAGAGCCGGCGATAGGCCTATTCGGCAGCGTTGGTCTTGCGCAGCCGAAGAATCCAACCCTGCGCTGTGTACCGGGGTACGCCGTAATGCTCGGCCACCGCGATCACCGAACCGGCCTTCTTCACCACCTTGGCAAGGTCGTCCGGGGTACGTCGGTAAACCCGACCCTGACGACCACTTGCCGCCTTCTCCACCGGGGCAGCCTTGGCGCCCCTCCTCCGCCCGGCCGCAGCCTTGGCCGGTGCGGCCGTGGGGACCAGCGCTTCGGCGGCTTTGGCGGACTTTCTGCGCCCGGCCGCAGCCTTGGCCGGTGCGGCCGTGGGGACCAGCGCTTCGGCGGCTTTGGCGGACTTTCTGCGCCCGGCCGCAGCCTTGGCCGGCGCGGCCGTTTCGACGGGCGCTGCAGCCGGCGGTGTCCGGCGCGCACGGGCCGGCTTGGCCGGAGCAACTGCCGGTTTCGCGGCGCGCCGGCGCCGGGTCGGCGTCGCCACCGGTGCTTCCGGTGCTTCCGGCGCTTCCGGCGCTTCCGGCTCAGCGGCGGCAGTCACCGGCGCCTCGAGCTCTCGGGCAGGGGCCGGCGTCTCGGCGGCGGTGATGGGGTGGCCGGTGGTGGCCGACTCGATCCGCGTCGGCGCCGCGGGCACGTTCGCGCTGACCGCTTGCAGCAGCAGACCAACGTCCACTGTGGGCATTTGTCCGCCGACCAGACCCCCGTCGGCGTGCAGGTGGACGTCGGTGATGCGCACCTCGGGGCCAGAATTGTCCACGATCAAGGTCGTGGTGGTGCCGCTGTCGTCGTTCGGCGCAATGGTGATGGTGTACGAGGGCATGAAGGGTGTCCTTTGACAGTGATGAGTCAGCGCCATCAGGCCACATCCCACAGACGACACTCAGGAGCCCCCGCACTGGGCAGCCGCGATAGTGACCTCTCGATGACGAGCGCAATGTACCGCAGCGTCGGCGCAGCTCAACCTTTACGCCCCACGGAGGCTTGACAACGTACAACCCATTGGTTGTATGTTTAGCGAGTGACGGACGAGAGCGCAGACCGAGCAGATGCTCTGTTCCACGCGCTCGCCGACCGCACCCGGCGCGACATCCTGCGCCGGGTGCTGGCCGGCGAGCACTCCGTCTCCACGCTCGCCGCGAAGTACGACATGAGCTTCGCCGCAGTGCAGAAGCACGTGAGCGTGCTGGAGAAGGCAGGGCTACTGACCAAGCGGCGCTGCGGTCGCGAACAGCTAGCCAGCGGCGACATGGCCGCAGTGCGGTCAGTGGCATCCATGCTGACGGAGTTCGAACAGGTGTGGCGCGGCCGCATCGCCCGCATCGACGTACTGATAGCAGCTGATCTCGAGCAGGAGGACTGAACCATGCCCGTGACCGACGTCCAGAAGGACCTCGACAACCTGACCCTGACCATCACCGCGGACTTCGCGGCGCCGGTCGAACGAATCTGGCAGGTGTACGCCGACCCGCGTCAGCTGGAAAAGGTGTGGGGCCCGCCGACCTACCCGGCGACCTTCGTGGACCACGACCTCACCCCCGGCGGCCGCATCAACTACTTCATGACCGGGCCGGAAGGCGACAAGCACGCCGGATACTGGCAGGTCACCGCCGTCGACGAGCCGAGAAGCTTCGCCTTCGAGGACGGCTTCGCCGACCTGGACTTCACCCCGAACCCGGACATGCCGACGTCCAAGTGCGTCTACACCTTCACCGCGCACAACGGCGGCACACGCGCCACTTACGTCAGCACGTACGCGTCGGCCGAGGCGCTGCAGCAGGTGCTGGACATGGGCATCGTGGAAGGAGCTTCGGCGGCGATCAACCAGATCGACGACCTGCTCGCCACCTGACCAGTTGCGGGGCCGGGGTTGCCGACCCCGGCCCCGGGGCTGGAACTCACCCCTACCCGCGGCGGTAGTGCACGGCCAGCACGCCGTTGCTCAACGGGTCCGCCGAGACCAGCTCGAGCTGGCGCGTGCTGGGCAGCCCGCCCTGATACAGCGTCGGGCCATGACCGGCGATCCTGGGATGGATGAGCAGCCGGTACTCGTCGATCAGGTCCAGCCGGTCCAGCTCGGTCGCCAGCTTGCCGCTGCCGATCAGGACGCCGGCCGGGGTCTCGTCCTTCAGCCTTTGCACGCTTTCGCGGAGATCACCGGTGAGGTGGTGGCTGTTGGTCCACGAGTATTCGGTGCGCGTGGCGGACACCACGTACTTAGGCTTGTCCTCCAGCGTGACCGCCCACTCGCGGATAGCCGGCGGCGCTTCCTCGTCACCGCGGGCGATGGCTGGCCAGACGTCTTCCATCATCTCGTAGGTGACACGGCCCCACAGCATTGCCCCGCTCTCATCCAGGAGCCGGGTAAAGAAGGCATGCGTCTCATCGTCGGCGATCCCCTCCTGGTGGTCGACGCAACCGTCCAGAGTGAGGTTGAGGCTGAAGGTCAGAAGGCCCATAGTCAACGAGCCTATCGGCGGCACTGTGCTGCGGGGCGCATCGTGGCCGAGTTTGCCTCCGCGCCGTAGGCTCGCCCGCGAATACGAACGTCGCCATGACTTCCCAAAGGCGCTGAGGCTTCAAGTGATCAACTTTCGGTTCTACGCAGTGGCGCTCGCCTCGGTCTTCGCGGCGTTGGCCATCGGCCTGGTCCTGGGCACGGCCGTAGCCAACGGCCCGGTCACCGACGACCTCAAGGACCAGACCGCCAAGTTGAACAGGAACCTCAGCAACCAGCGTGACGAAAATCTGAAACTTCTCGCGGAGGTTGATCGCGATCAGACCTTCGCGACAGAGATCGCCCCGTCGTTGCTCAGTGGCAAGCTGCCCGGTCGAAAGCTACTGGTGATCGCGCTTCCCGGCTCCTCGGAGTACGCCGATGACGTGGTCGCCAAACTCACCATGGCCGGGGCGACAATCACCACGCAGGTCACCATGCAGGAGAAGTTTTTCGATCCGACGGCAGCGCCCGAACTGCTCGAGCTTGCTGGTGGACACCCGAACAATTCCGACGCTGTCGAGACGGCCAGCGCCCACCTTGCCCTCGCGTTTCTCCAACGCTCCGACCCACCCGCCGCGACACCTGAGGTGTCGGCGGTGGTGTCCGCGTACACAAAGGCTGATTTTCTGCGCGTGACCGACAACGCTGCCGGCGGCGCTGAAGGCACTGTGATCATCGCCGGCGAGCCCTTCGCCGACAAGCACGCCGAGAAGATGAATCGGTCAGCGGTCGCCCTGGCAGCTCAATTCAGCAAGAACAAACCCCTCGTGATAGCGGGATTCGGCCCCGGCGACGGCAACTTGATCTCCGCGGTACGGCAGGATCCGACGCTCGCCAGCACGATATCCACAGTGGACAACGCGCGACTCGCGAAGGGTCAAGTGGCGACCGCGCTAGCCACCGCCGAGCGGATCGTGCACGGAAGGACCGGCCATTACGGCCACGACGCCGGGGCCACTTCCGAAGTACCCAAGGCCTCCTAGCGGACCGAACGTAGGTAGTATCGTCGCTCCGATGTCAGCAATGCGGGCCGGAGCGGGGTTGCCCAGGTGATCAGCCCACTCCTGCCGACCGACCCGCGCCAGCTCGGCGGCTACCACCTGCGCAGCCGCCTCGGCCAGGGCGGCATGGGCACCGTCTACCTCGCGGAGAGTAGCGAGCACCGCACGGTGGCGCTCAAGGTCGTCAAACCCGAATACGCGCACGAAGAACACTTCCGTGCCCGATTCCGCAGCGAGGTCAACCGGGCCCGGCAGGTGCCGCCGTTCTGCACCGCCGAAGTCCTCGACGCAGACGCCGACCACGATCCGCCTTACCTGGTCGTCGAGTACGTCGACGGTCCCAGCCTGGCCGACATCGTCACCAGCCAAGGCCCACTCACTGGCGGCAACCTGCACAGCGTGGCCGTAGGCGTCGCCACCGCCCTCGCGGCAATCCACAGCGCCGGCGTCATCCACCGCGACCTCAAGCCCCAGAACGTGCTGTTCGCCCTCGGCACCCCTAAAGTCATCGACTTCGGCATCGCCCGCGCATTCGAGGCCACCAGCCAGCACACCGGCACCGACCAGATGGTCGGCACAGTCGCCTACATGGCGCCGGAACGCTTCGACACCGACGCCACCCGCACCGTGGGGCCGGCCGCCGACGTGTTCGCCTGGGGTGTCGTGCTCACCTACGCCGGCACCGGCCGTACCCCGTTCGGCGGTGACTCCGCCGCCGCGACCGCCGCGGCGATCCTCACCCAGCCTCCTGCCCTGACCGGCCTTCCCGCATCCCTACGCGACCTGGTCGCGCTCACCCTGGACAAAGATCCCGCCCGCCGCCCCTCCGCCGCCGACCTGCTCGACCAACTGGTCGCCGCGGGCGGACAGGACACCGCCGACGCTGCCGGCGGATCGGAACTCACCCGCGCCGTCCAAGCGGTGCAACAGTCTGGCCGGCGACACAGCCCGAGCAGGAGCGACGACAGGTGGGGCCGACTGCCTCGCACCCTCACTGTCTTCCTGCAGATACTGTTCGGGTTCGCGCTGCTCGTCGGCCTCTTCGCGCAGATCGTCGTCATCCCCACGGTTGCCGCCGACGAGGTTGCTGCCTTCGCACCGTACGCGCCGCTGGAAACGCCCCTGGTAACCGCCGCGATCCTCTTCGTCGCCTGCATTCAGGTGGGTCTCGTCGCGCTGATCCGCTTACTCGGCTTGGCGGGTGCCGGCACTCTGTTCGCGCGTCCTGCCCTGATCTGGACCCACGTCTGCGTGGGCGCCGCTGCGATGGCTACCGCGGTCACCGCGGGCCTCTTTCTCTACGTCACCTTCGCCGACATCCCCTCCCAGGCCGACGGCATGGACGTTGTCGGTCTCTGGCTGGGAGCCGCGTGCGGCGTCGTCGTGGCAGGCGCACTCTTCCTGCTCACCCTCGTCGGCCGACACCTGCTCGTCAGAGCGATCACACTGCGCCGCGAACTTGACCGGCTGAGCTGAAGCGTTCCCTACTTGACCCGGTTGAGCAGGATGCGGCCGATCTTGCTGTCACAGCCACCGAACTCATTGATGGTCTTGACGCGCAGCGTGTACGCCCGCTTCGGGTCCAGCCCACTGACCGGGTAGTTGACGGAGTTGCTCGAGTATCCGCCCGTCAGACGCTCCTTGCGGATCACCTTATTGTCCGACATCCGAACCAGCTCGACGTCGTAGTCGAGGAAGACCTGGCGCGTGGCGCTCGGCTTCTGCGGGTAGCCGACGATGCCAGCGTATCCGCGCATTGTCGGGGGCTTCCACCAGAACGTGGCCGTCGTCCCGCCCTCCCAGCGATTCGCGTTGGCACCGAGGATGCTGCCGGGGCGCAGGGCCGGCTCGAGCCGAGGGCGAGTCGTGCTGCCCTCACCGCGGTTGTTCTTCGACGCGACGGTCACCATGTAGCTGGTGCACGGGTCCAGGTCGACGTCGACGCTCTGGTACATGCCCGCCGGCTTCCAGCTCGGGTCGGGCGTGTGCTTATAGACCTTCTTCGTCCCGTTGCTGGTGAAGGTGATCTCGTAGGAGTCGGCGTTCATCAGGTCGTCGTGGCTGCCGGCTTCGACCAGCGCACCGTCGTGCATGACGATGATCCGGTCAGCGTGAGTCACGTTCGCCAGGCGGTGGGTGAGCATCTGTGCTGACACGCGTCCTGAGTCGAGGTGCCGGGTCAGGTCGAACGCGACCAGGCGGGCCGCGGCCCAATCGGAAGGCTCGTAGAACACGGCCTATCCGGACTCGGCTAGCGAGCGGTACCAGTCCGCGGCGATCGGATGGGCCGGAAAGCCCAGCGGCGGCGCGGGCACGGGCGTAGCCCGCGGCGCAACCGTCGAGACAGCGGTGGCCTGATTGCGGCGGCGACGTTGATCAGCGCGTTTCGGGACCGGGCCGCGGGAGCCAGTCATGCGTGCACCCTCCGCCCCACGGATAGCGGTGTCACGCCGGTGCGAGCCCGACGGGTCAGAAAGATCGTGTAATCCGGAATCCGATATCCCACGGACTGGATGGGCAGGCGGCGACCTGCGCGACCAGCGTCCCGTCGACGTCCTGCTTGGAATTCGTCTTACGAAATGCCGCCTGCCATAAGCCGCCATGGCGCAATATGCCAATTGGACGCACGCACCGCTGCAGCCAACACGCGCAGCTTGCGTGACGCATATCACAATTCATGCTCCCGCGCAGGTCAGTCTCATGTTTCCGCAGTTCGGAAGGAGTTTCTGTAATACAAATATACGCTTCTTAACTCTAAAGAAATCCTATGCAGATGCCTAGCGTTACGAACTTTTGGAAGGCGTCAGATAACGTGCCATAGGCAACGAACGGCGACGGCTCGCTTGGCAGAGCGAGCCGTCTTGCCATCTCTATATCCGTCTGCGAAAGATCGTGAAGGAGTACGACGTGGCTAATGTATCGCCGAACGCAGCCTCTGACCAGGCGGAGCCGGATCACCGACCGGCAGTGGTGAAGGCGGCACTGCTGGCCTCGGGAAGCTTCGCAACAGCAATCGGCACCCTGCTGGCCGTCGCTGGCGAGTGGGGCACGCCCGACGAAACCGTGCGCTACGCGATCACGGCGATCGGCATCATTACCGCCCTCGCACTTGGGATCGCAGCGGCGTACGTGTGGCAACGACGGTAGGCGCGCACCGAGAAAGACGGTAGGCGGCGCACCGACAAGCAGAGGGTGCGGTACTGGCCCGCCACATATGCGTGCGGGCCGCACCCTGCTCTAACGATTCAGGATCGGGTATCACCGTGCGTATAGCTTTACGACCCCATACAGGGCCGAGATTGCTATGACGTACCGGTCTCCGGGCCTGCGGGATGGGGATCCTCGCCCAACCCAGACGCGACCGTGGAAATCCATGAATATCGATGTTACCCAGGCCACAACAACTACCACTGGGACTACCACCGCGCATTTGGCCCCTGTCATACCGCGTTCAGGACCGCCTGATCGAAGAGAAACGGCCCCCCACCTGCGGTGGAAGGCCGTTTCTTGTTTGTGCGCCCGAAGGGACTCGAACCCCTAACCTTCTGATCCGTAGGTGCCTTCTTGATCGTTCATGTCGGGGTCGGCGATGCCGGGTTGGACGGCGTTGCGGTAGGTGTAGGTGAGCCGCGCATGCTGGTGTCCTTCGGTGCTGAGGTTCGCGGCGATGGAGTAGGAGCTGGATGTTCGAGTGCCGAGGACCTCGAAGCGGATGGCGATACTGGTCCAGCTTTGGTCGATGCAGATCTTGATGGGCAGTGTCGTGTTGTTGTACGAGGAGACGAGTCGCCCCTCATAGATTCCCTCGACGATCGGAGTCTTGATGAAGCCGAGCCGGTGGAGCCAGGTCCAGCGCCACGCGGTGGCGTCGATCAGCCGGTAGAGCAGGCCGTACGCCGCGGCGGCAGTGGGTGCGCTGAAGAGCAAGCCAGGTCCGATGTCGAGTGCCTCGGTGACGGTGTCCGCGGCGATCGCGGTCAGGACCGCGATCAGGGCGATGATGCCGTAGGCGGAGATCCGGCTGTCGGTGCTGCTGTAGAGGTGCACGGCTACAGGGCTCGCCAGAGCGCCGCAAGGATATGGGAGGCGGTGGCGGCGCTGCGGTGTCCGGGATCATCGACGAACAGCCGGTGGGCCTCGTCTCCTGACGTGAAGGTGCTGGTCAGGTCGGAGACAGACTGGCTGTTCAGCCAGGCGAGGACGGCGGAGAGCCGCTGGGAGTCATCGGTGAGGAAGTAGGTGTCCGGGACGTTGTAGGTTACGCACTCCAGCAGGTAGCCGGTGGCGACCGCCCGCTTGCGGGGATGCTTGATCTGGCGGACGGTCGGTTTGTACCGCTCGGAGCAGCGCTTGTTCATGTCCCGGCCGTTCTTGATGTGTTCCTTCGGGTAGTTCACGATCCGGGGACCGTGCAGCGGGTCGATGGCGACGCCGTCGATCCAGGTGGGCTGCCCGTACGCCGGGTACGAGGTGTAGAGCCGGTGCTGAAGCGTCGGAACGACGTCGGCGTCGACATACCCGGCGGCCTTGTCGACGCGCAGGCACTTGTTCTTCGAATGCACCCGGCCGGTCCCGTAGTAGTCGATCAACGCCTGGTGAACCAGGTTTCGGAAACGGCTGGCGCTCGTGGCGGCGCCGGTTCCCCGGCCTCGCAGCTCACGGTCCCGGTCGGCCGGCACCAGGCGGCTGATGTCGGGATACATGGTCGACGTGAGCATCACGACCACGTCGACATCGGAGTCGCCCCGAGTGTCGGTCGCGGAAAGAGCATCTGATCCATGGCGAAGGCGGAGACTCAGCTCGTCCGAGTAAAGGTTGACTGCAAGTCAAGAAATATTTGATGCCACGGCGAATTGCAATCGTCAAGTAGATTACTCCATTGGAGTTCCGTCGGCGCACTATCCGCCACCCTCACGCATCGGACGCCAGGCGAAATAGGGACGCCGAATGGCACGGGAGGAGACTTTGTTCTGCACCCACCTTGCCGTACTGTTGGGCGGCATGCCAAGCAGTCGATCACCAGGGCGGTAGTACGACATGACATTGAGCGATGAAGGCTTGCTTCCCGTTGAGGCGATGGGAGGCGCACCAGCGACACGCCGAGCAGCCTCCCTTCGCTACCCTGGATCCAAGTGGTCACTGGCGTCGTCTATTGTCTCCCACTTCGGAGGCCACTACCATTACTTGGAGCCATATTTTGGCAGTGGCGCGGTATTCTTTACCAAGGACCCTTCTCCACATGAGTTAATTAATGACACCAATGGCACCCTGGTGAATTTCTTCCGAATGCTACGCGATCGGACTGAAGACTTATGCTGGGCGCTTGAAACAACGCCTTGGTCTCGTGATGAATACGTCATCTCCGATGTCGCGACCGAAGATTCTCTGGAAAATGCCCGGCGCTTTGTAGTACGAGTCTGGCAAGCACACGCCAGCGATCTAGCTAAGAAGACGGGCTGGAAGAACCGTGGCGTCCGGCAGCGCGCTCGCGGAATGTCAGACCGATGGAGTCGCGTACCTGACGAACTCCGCAACATGGCAGTGCGGCTAGCTGAGGCAGAGATTGAGAACCGGCCTGCACTTGAGGTGATTAAACGCTTCTCTGCATCAGACTGCTTGATTTACGCGGATCCTCCGTACCTGCCGGAGGTCCGAACCCAGAAGATGTACGGACAAGAAATGACAACGGATGAGCACATTGAAATGCTCGCAGTTCTGAAGAGCCATGCTGGCCCAGTAGTGCTCAGTGGTTACGACAATGAGCTTTACAACACGACTCTGGCGGGCTGGACTCACGTTTCACTTAAGCCTCCGAAGGTAGAAAAGGGTGCGGCCCGAACTGAAAAGTTGTGGGTCAAGCCTTCTAGCTAAGCGCCGAAAGGCGGGTTCAGTGTCACAGCAACTAAATTCGTGACACTGAGCCCACCAATTCCACGCTTCAGTCCACTAAGGCAAGATGGCTAGGACGGCCAGCTTCCTGGGAAGTACTCATCGATTTTCTCGCGAAGATTACGCGCAGGCGGCATATCCAATCGGAATACGGGCGACACCCATTCCGCCCACTCTAGAAGTGGGTAGTACTTCAATTGACCACCTGAATTCTGATACAGCTGCCACAGCCTGTGACTTCGGCCGTTTTCGTTGACATACCCAGCTACAGTGCTCGGTCCGCCGTTCTTGTCACTCCCCTCGTTGCACCATTCAACCTCATTGAACGGATCGGCGATGCTCAGATTTAGCGGGAAGCACAACAACTGGAAGTTCTCCCATCGGGCATCATGCGAAAGAACGAAGTACCGACTTCCAGCCAAGTCGTAAAGATGCCGAAGAGAACTGTGCCAACTCTCGACTAGTTTGACAATAGCCGGCCCGGCAAGCTTCGGTTGACTCTGCCAGATTATGCCTTGACGCGCAAACTCATCATCGAACTTCTTCTTTGAGTTACTTAGCTCCATGAAACTGGATTTAAGACGAGCTGGCTGAACACTAGCCATCTTGCAGCTAACACCAATCGGCAAGCCGTCGGGAGTCGGCACTGCTACATCGAATACACCTTTATTCTCCCCCGTGGTCCCGCCGCAGACCATGGCAGTTGCTCTCTCGAAGTCAAGGAAGTCAGGCATAAACAGGCCAAGCTTTCCTAGGTACTGGCCGCTGCCATCCCGGAAGGTACTAAGAGCAAGTCTGAGACGCTCGACCTCGGCCGCATTAAGCGGACGGTCCCTGAATGGCACAGACAACGTGTGGCCCTCCCCGACTAGTTGTGTGCATCAAGTCTAGGTCCAGCGCTACAAGGGCCTGCCTGAGCGAGCACTTGACACGGCTGTTGGCTGGGCATCCGAAGCTTTCGGCGGAGCGGCAGTTACCTGCTTCCGGTCGGGGAAGGGGTGAGGTTATCTGGCTCGGTCCGGGTGTGCCAGACAGGGCATTGCGTGTTCGGGTAGCTGCTGCGTCACGCACGGTGTCTTCGTGCCCGGCGATCAGCCGGGTGATCCCCTGCACCGGGGTTCCGGACGCCGACGCCATGATGATTAACGCCCGGCGCACCCGCATGGAGTCGTGTTTGCCCCGACGGACGCGACGATCTACTGGTGCGGTCACTGGCATGAGGCCGACCCGAAATCACACGATCGGGTTATAGCCGCAAAACTCGTGGAACAGCTTCTTGCTGCCGACGGCATGGTGGGCAGCGCCTTATCTGAGGCGTCGCGTTAATCGTTTGAAGCACTAGCTAAAGTAGGGCGAGTTTCCTCAGCTTCCGCTGTCTTGCAGGATTCCGGGTAGCTGTCCACCCGGCGGTCTCATTAGCGCTCACCCCCGCCGATCAGGATTTCCAGGGCATGGCTGACGTCGGGGGCGGTCGAGGGCTCCTGGATGTAGAACTTCTTGGTGATGCTCTCGTCGACGTGCCCGAGCTGGGCAGCGGCCTCGGTGACCAGGCCCTGTCCGCTCAGTACGGTAGCGACGGTTTTGCGGAATACGTGAGGGCTCACCCAGGTGAGATCAGCCTGCCGTTGCAGGGCGCAGCGTAGCGAGCGGCGCATGTTGTCCGGCTGTACGAAGGTGCCGGTGCGGCTGGCGAAGAGGGGGTCGTCGCCTCGATGGGGTTCCTCGGCCTGCCGACGGCCGAGCATGGTCACGGCAAAGGTTGGCAGGTGGATCGTGCGTTGCCCAGCGAGGGTCTTGGGGAACTCCTGACGTTCCCAGCCGGTGTTCTTAAGGAAGACCATGGTGCCCGCGACGGTGAGGGTTCGGGCATGCAGGTCGATGTCCCGCCAGCGCAGGGCGCAGGCTTCGCCGATACGGCAGCCGGTGGCCAGGAGAAGGTCGAACAGGTCGGTGCAGGCGCGGCTTTTCCTAGGTCCGACGGCTTTGGTGGTGCGCCACAGGTGCAGGGCGTGGCGGACCCGTTGGATCTCGTCGAAGCTCATGGCTTGAACGATCTTGCGTGGCTTCGGCAGGCGGCCGACGTCGCGGACCGGGTTGGCGGGGATTGCACCGTGGCGGACGGCCAGACTGAACATCTGCAATAGGGTTCCTTTGCAGCGCTGTGCCCCGGATGGATGAGTTCTGGCGAGGGTCTTGAGATAACGGTCGAGCGCACCGACCGTGGCTTCTTGGATGGTCATGTCCCCGATGGCGGGCAGGATCCAGTAGTGCAAGTTGTTGGCGTAGTGGTCAACTGTTTGTCGTTTGATTCGGTTCTCGATAAGGATCTCGTCGGTCCAGGCGTCAGCGAGTTGTTCTACCGTCGTGTCTGGAGTGACATCGCCGCTGACGTCGCGGGGCGCGGCTCGTAGGCGGTCGAAATGTTCATGCTCGCCGCGCAGCGCATTGCACAGCACCTTATGGGCACCTCCGAGAAGACGTCGTTGCTCATCGGTGAAACCGTGGGCGCGTCTGGCGAGGGTGATGCTGGCTTTGAGTAGATGCATGTGAGCAGGGCTCAGGGTTATGAGTGCCACTCAGGCAACCTAGCCGCTCGTGAGCAGCGCAAATAGCCGCTTGAAAAGATGATCACGTTCAGGTTCCACCTGGCCGGCGCCACCGCTGAAGGCGAACGAGGGCTTACCTTCTCAGAGGTCGCGGTCCGCGTTGAGGTGCTCGTCGGCCCTCTTGAGATCGGCCGCGCAGTCGTCGGCTTCCCGTTGGCGTTCGTCGTCACTGAGGCTGTCGTACCACTGTGTGAAGTCGTCAAGCTGTCCGGTCAGCGCCTCGGAGTATGCGGAGAAGGAAATGCCGTCGGCCAGCTTGATATTGCCTCGTAGGACCTGGTCGGACATCTCCCGGAGCAGCTCGTTGTCGCTGTGGTCGGCGAGGTGCTGGAGGAACCGGTGGATGACCTCGTTCTCGATCCTCTCGTTCACGAGCATCCTCTACGCGGCCGATGAGGGGTGCTGGTAGGCAGCGTTGGGAAGCGGATATCGGGAGAAGGCGCCGGTGTCGGCGGACCAGGACTGGATCATGCCGGCGAGCATCATGATGTCGTTGTACCCGGTGCTGATGATCAGCTTGAGGCGGGCGCCGAGCATGTAGATCTTGCGTGCCTGGTAGGCCGCGAACGCGTAGCCCGCCACGGCGCCGACTCCGGTCTCGATGGCGGCCGTCCCCGCCGAAGCACCGATCACCCCCATGATGGCGGCGTCACCCATATCTTCAGGATGCCGGAGAACGACTCGGCGATCCGGAATGTGCCCTCGGCCGCCTTCTGGTAGGACTCGGCCAGGCCGGTCAGGCTCTGTCTCTGCTCGCTGAGAGTGGCACCGAGTTGCGTGAAGTAGACGTACGCGGCTTCCGAGGCATTGCCGTCCCACTGGTTGTCGAGGTCCAGATTCCCACTGGCGGTGTTGATCCCGATGTCTTGCAGGGCGTCGCCGAGGTTGGCGATGGCGCCGGCGGCCTTCTCGCCCTGCACCGCCACATCGACGACACCCTCCACCATGACGTCACGATCACCGCGTGGTGGCAGGCCCTCACCGCCTGAACCACCGGGCGATCGCAAGATCGATTTCCGAATCGGACGCATAATCCCTGGTCAACACCGGAGCGGATCGACCGGCCTGAAACAACCGATCACCACCGGATCACCACATCCCAATAAGCGGGATTTCAGAGGCGAACACTGGGACAACAAAATGGCTGTGACCCGCGTTTCCGCTGGTCACAGCCATTTCTAAATGTGCGCCCGAAGGGACTCGAACCCCTAACCTTCTGATCCGTAGTCAGATGCTCTATCCATTGAGCTACGGGCGCTCAGTGCTTTGCCAGCATACACACCGGCTCAACACGCGGAGACTCCGGGATTCGAACCCGGGAGGGGGTATAAGCCCCCAACCGCATTAGCAGTGCGGCGCCATAGACCAGACTAGGCGAAGTCTCCTCGGCGGCTTTCAGACCACCGACCGTCGAGGATACCGGACCGCCCGAGGCCCAGGCAAAGCGGATCCCCTCGGCGCGCCGCGGCGGGATTGGGGGAGGCCACGCCGCTCTTCGGCAGGGTGAAATCGCCGGTGCCAGGATAGGCTGCCACGGCATGGAGGAGAACCCGCAGCCGCAGCGCCGCGAGCAGACGTCCGGGCCCGCTTTCCGCACGCCTGAGCAGCCCGAATCCTCCCCGGCGCCGGAGCGCAAAGCCCGCAAATCACCCCCATCGGTGACCTTCCGGCCCCCGGCTGCGGACCAACCCCAAGATCCGTCAAGTACGGCCGCACACCCCCCAGAAGCAGGCACCCCCACCCGCCCTCAGGGCCAAACCCCTGCCTCCGCCCGCCCCGCCGCCACCAACCCCCGCTCGACCGGGCAACCCCGCCCCGGCCAGAAGCGCACCCCCGCCAAGAAGCAGCCCGCGAAGAAGGCCGATCCCGCCGCGACCAACGCCCCGCCTGCTGCAGCCCCCCGGTCCAAGGCCACGCCCGCGACAAAGACCCCGTCCAAGGCCACGCCACCCGCGTCCAAGGCAACGACAGACGACTTGCCCACGACAAAGGCCGCCTCCCAGGCAGCGACAGACGACTTGCCCACGACTAAAGCCACGCCCGCGCCGCCCGCGGCCAAAGCGACAACAGAAAGCTCCCCCGCGGCCATGGCAGATGGCTCCCCCGCAACCAAGGCCACACCCACCGCCAAGGCGACGCCCCCGAGAAAGGCGCCAGCGAAAAAAGTGGCCGCGGCGCAAAAGCAGTCGCCCCGCAAGGCCACAAGCCAAAAGGCCCCGGCGAAAGCAACGCCAGCCAAGGCCACAAAGGCGACACCTCCCGCGGTGGCAGAAACTGCCGCAAGCACGACACCGCCGACCAGTCCCGCAAAGCCGCCGCTTGCGTCAAGCCCGAAGCTGCCCGAGGCGGCAACGGCAGAGAAGTCAGCGACATCGGACAAGTCCGTGCAGCCGTCAGCGCTAAGCCACGCAGCTAAGGCGGCAGCCGCAGAGATCGTCCCGGCGCTTGTCGAGCCGGACATGTCGACCGTCTCGGATGAGCGCGAGCAGTCCGCAGTCCGCACTCCCGTGGACGAGAGGACCGGGGGGACAACCCCCGCTGCCGAGCCCCCGGCTACGGCCCCGGGGCAGCCGGGGGCTGTCGCCCCCGTGTCTTCGACACTGCCGTCGCAGCCTCAGCCCGCAACGGACATCCAGTCCGTCACACCGAACTCCGGCCCCGCGTCGTCGAACGCTCAGCGCACCGATCCGTGGGCGCGGATCGCGGCCGATCCCGGCCATTCTCCTGAGGTGCTCGCCCTCGCCGCTGTGCAGACGATCGGTCCGCGGGCGGCGGAGTGGGCTGACCGTACGCGTGCGGCCTATCCGACCGCCGACGCCGACGGGCTGGCCCGCTTGGCCGTCGCTCAGTTCTCCCGGTTCAGCAGTGTGCACAGTGTCTTCGCTGCGGTTGCTGGCCCCTATGCACCGTTCGCTCTGTTCGGGGTGGCGGCACTGACGCATGCGGAGCTGAGCCTGCACGTCGCTGCCGCGTACGGTGTCGATCCGGCCGATTCGGCGCGGGCGGTGGATCTGTTGGTGATCGCGCAGGTGCACCCGAGCCGGTCGGATGCGGAGGTGGCCGTGGCGGCGGCGCTGCACAACGGTCGCGGTGGTGGCCTCACCGACGCGGTGTGGCGACTCGGGCGGATGCTTGCGGCGCAGACGGGTGGTTGGGCGGCGCTGCGGGTCGCTAACCGGTTCCTCCCCGGTGCGAGCCTCCTGGGCGCGGTCTTGGCTCATCGTGCGACTGCCCAGACGATCGGTGCCCGCGCCACTCACTACTTCCGGTCTGCTGGCGCCCGCTGATCCAGCGCTGAACCTTTCGGGCAGCTGAATCACGGAGAACGGCGCCGCTTAGCGCCCGGCCGCCTTCGGGTAACTGGATCACGGAGATCGACGCCCTCCAGCGCCTGCTGAATTCGGGGGCGGGGCGGGAGACGCTACGGACGGCTTACCTCGCGTGGGTGACGGCACGGCGTGGCACATCCGGACCTTTTCGGGCAAGCGACGCGCCGACTGTCGGCAATTGTGCGGTCTAAGTCGCACTTCGCGTGCGATGCGTTACCTTCCGCTCTGCCCACCCTAAGGGCATGGGAGACCTCGCGCGCTTGCTCAAGGAAAGCTGGAGCCTCGTCGAGGAGCACCAGGACAAGGTCGCCGGCTATTTCTATGCGCGCATGTTCCTGTCGCATCCGAGTCTGCGGGACCTGTTTCCCGTCCACATGGACGTTCAGCGTGCGCGGCTTCTCCAGGCCATCGTGACCGCGGTGCAGACGTTGGAAGATCCGGAGCGGTTCGAGGACTATTTGCGGGCGCTGGGCCGTGATCACCGGAAGTTCCATGTGGAGCCGGAGCACTACGAGGTGGTCGGAGGCGCGTTGATCGAGGCCATGCGGCATTTTGCCGGCGAGGAGTGGGGCATCGAGTACGACCAGGCGTGGGCCGACGCGTACGCGGTCATCGCTTCGAAGATGCTGGCCGGCGCCGAGGCGGACACCAATCCCCCCTATTGGTACGCCGAGGTAGTCGCCCACGAGCGCCGCGGCAACGACATAGCCGTCTTCACTGTGCTGCCGATGCAGCCGTTGGAGTTCCGGGCGGGCCAGTACCTCAGTCTGGAGTGTCCGCGCTTCCAGCCGCGCTTGTGGCGCACCTATTCGCCGGCCAACGCGCCCCGACGAGACAACAGCTTGGAGTTCCATGTACGGGCGATCGGTGCGGGTTGGGTGTCCAGCGCGCTGGTCCGGCGATTAGAGGTCGGCGACATGATCCGGCTCGCCGCGCCGATGGGCTCCATGAATCTGGATCGGCGCTCGACGCGGGATGCGGTGTTCGTCGCGGGGGGCACCGGGCTTGCCCCGATCAAGTCCCTGCTCGAGGAGCTGACTCGGTATAACCGCACGCGCTGGGTGCATGTGTTCTTCGGCGCCGGCAACCGCGACGATCTCTACGATTTGGCCGAGCTGAACCGGTTGGCGGCCCGCTACCCGTGGCTGTCGGTCGTTACCGCGTGCAGCGATGATCCGACTTTCCCTGGCGAGCAGGGCAACATCTCGGACGTGGTCGGCCGGTACGGCCCGTGGAACGAGCATGACTTTTTCGTTTCCGGCTCCGGCGCGATGGTCAAGGCGACCCTCAAGACGCTGGCCGAGCTTCAGGTCCCTTCGATCCGCATCAAATACGACAGCTTCTCTGAGGCATAGCAACGTTGGAGATCAGTAGATCCAGGGGCGGCCGGTCTGTCCGTACTCCTCCACCGGCACCAGCAGCGCGTCCACGGCCATCCGGTCGACGTACAGCCGCCCTTCGAGGTGGTCGATTTCGTGGCTGACCAGTCGAGCCATCGCGCGCTCGAAGGAGGTGATCACCCGCGTACCGTCGGGCCGGGCGTGTTCCACGTCCACGCGCAGCGGCCGCGCGACGAGTCCGCGGTAGTCGAAGAAGGACAGACAGCCTTCGTACTGTTCGTCAGTCTCGACGGATTCGTCGACCACCCGCGGGTTCAGCAGGACGATGGGCTCCGCGTCGCGGTCGGGTGGCCGCACGACGGCGGCCGCAACGGGCACGCCGATCTGCGGCGCGGCCAGGCCAACTCCTTTGCTGAAGTCGTGGACGGCCTCCAGGCGGTCCAGAGTGGTCCGGAGGGCGGCGGCGGCGACCTGTGCCTCCGCCTCCTCCCTGGGTAACTGGAAGTGCCGGGCGCGCTGGCGCAGCAGCTCCGCGCCGCGCTGCACGATGCCTAGTCCGCGCATCCGCTGGCTCGCTCTCAGCTCGTGACCGTTTCGCTCGGCTCGGTGCTGTCCCGTGCTGCTCCGCTGCTCACCGTCGAGCCGCCCGGCAGCCTGTCCCCCGATCTGTGTGGTTTCCCGCTCGGGGAACCGTTCCTCATCGGTCGCCCGCCCGTCGACCTGCATGGTGACCGGCCCCCGGGCCGCCGGCACCCGCATCGGCACGGTCGCTGCCGGCTGATGCCCGGTCGCCGGCAGCGACGTCGTCTGCCGGGAGCCGGCCGGTGCGGATTGCCCGCGGAACCGCCATTCCAGGCGGTACCGAGCATTCAACAGCGGCGCGTCGGTCGACCATTCGAATACGGCGCGCTCGGCGTCGTTATGCCGTTCGAGCGGCGTCCGTACGGGCACCTCAGCGGCGAGGGACGTCTCCACGCCCCAGACCTGCGGCTCGAACTCGACGGGGAAGTCCAGCCGTACGGTGAGATTGCGGGTGGGCAGCCGCACGGCCCGCTGGAACCACTGCCCCCATTTCTCCTCGCCGACCGTGTAGGCATACTCGATCGTGGTGCGTTCGCCCGGGTACAGAGGGAATTGTCCGTGGTCGTTGGCAAAGAGCAGCCACACCTCTTTGGCCGCGTCCCGGTCGAGCTTGAGTCGCCAGAGCATCGGCTCCGCCGCGTCGCCTTCGCCGGCGACGGCGTTGAGGTCCAGCTCCTCGAAGCTGAGCGGATGCTGGCGGTGGTGTTGGTTCGAACCGGCAGGATCATGCGGATAGCGGTCCACGGCGATCTTGACCAGGTACCGAGTGACCGGCTCGACTCCGGCGTTGTAAAGGGCGCGCCGGATCCGGCAGCGGTACGCCCCGGCGACATGGGTGAGTTCGGCGATTTCCTGCTCGACGATGAGCCCGGTGCCGGGCGGCATCCACTGGACGGGCACCGGCGGGTCCCGGTGCAGCGCGGCACCGCGGGCGTGACGCAGTTCGTCGTACTCCTGGAAGCGCTGCCAGATCGCACCGCCCGCGGCCAGCACGGCCTCGGCACGCCGGGCGAAGTCTTCGGTGGGTTTGTGCCGCCGTCCTTCGACGTGGCTGACGTAGGAGGGATCGAAGCCCATTCGGGCGGCGAGTTGCTTCTTTGTCATCCCGCGTTCGACCCGCCATTGCGCAAGCGCCGACACGAACGCGTCGGCAGCCCTCTCGACAGGCGAGGTGGTCATCACGGATGTCCCCTTTGCGACAGGAATTTCAGTGTCCACGTCTTCCGTCGTCCGCATGGGGCTAGTAGCGCGTTGCCGACAGATACCTTGACGAAACCGGCAACGTCGCAACGCTGCGTTAGGTCACCCTTGCTGGGGGTATTCGTCCGAAGAGCACCTGTCCGGAACCCGAAATCCCGGGCATTTCGAAGCATGGTTAGGCTAGCCTTAACGGAGTAACGTGGGTCGTCTGACGTGCCCACCCCCATGACGATCCACGATGGCAACCGGCGAGGTGAGAGCGGTGACCCGGCAGACGATCTGCTCGCACCGGGCGGACGGCTGCCCGTGACCACCGCCCTCGACCGGGCATTCGCCGACCGGTCCGCCTTCGCCGAGCAGCCACTCGCCCCCGTCACCGCGACGCTGCGGGCGATGTTCGGCACCTCCACGGAGCTCCCGGGCCTGGCGCCTGACCTGTTGGTGGGCGACCCCGCCGGCTGGCGACCCGCGGCCGATCTGACCGGCCCCACGCTGGACACGCTGCTGGACTCGTCGCGCCAGCGCTGGCAGGCCCAACCGCACGCGGCCGCGGCGCTCGCCTGGAAGGCCTACACCTACTGGCTGGCGTTGCCGGCTGTGCTGGGCTGGGCGTCGGCACGCCGAGTGCCCCTGCTGACCGGTTCTGCCGTGCTCATGCACTTTGCCGATCCGCGCCCGCTAGTGACCTTGGGGCTGCACCGGGACGTGACTGTGGCCGTTCTCCCCTCGGACCCACTGGCCGTCAGCGGCCTGCCCGAGGTCCGGGTGGTCCCGACCGAAACCGCCCTGCTCGAAGAGCTGCGCCGGTCCCTGCTCGACGAGCACCTCACGCCGCTGCTCGATGCGATCCACAGCCGGGTTCGACTGGGCAAGCGCACGCTGCTCGGCTCCCTGGCCTCCGGCGTGGCATATGCCATCCTGCGCGGCGCGGACGTGTTGCCGGGCTCCTCGGCGGAAAACATCGGCACCCTGCTGACCACGCTCGGCGTCGACGACCTCATCGAGCTCGTGCCGGGGCACGCCGGCCGGCTGGACGTGCAGCGCAAGACCTGCTGCCTGGCGTTCACCCTGCCCAAGCCCAAGGTCTGCATGGGCTGCTGCATCCAGCAGCACAACTAGCACCGGCCCGGACAGGCCGGACAGGAACGGCGCCGACCAGACCCGAACGACGGGCCCGCGGGGGCTCAGCCCAGCTTGGCCTGCGGGTCGTCGACCAGCTCCCGGACGTCCCAGACCCAGGCTCCCCCGGTCCAGGTCGGCTGGAAGCCAAGCAGCTTGGTCATGGTGCGCAGCATTTCCATGTCGCGCTCCTGGGGAGTCAGCACGATCGCGCCAGCCTGCCAGAAGCGCAGGTCGGCCAGCGTCATCTCCCGCCGGGTGGCGGTGATCTCCGGGATCGGATTGCCCTGCCGGATCGACGTCATCAGGCCGCTGGTCGGCCGCCACGGCGGGGCGAACAACGCCGTCTTGTCGTCCGGGTCCAGCGGGTTGCGGTTCGGCAGGAGCGCGTACGCGCTGGCGATCCGCATGTCGTGGCCGGTGTAGGCGCTCCAGCGCATCGGGTCCGGATAGGTGGAGTCCGGCAGGGGCAGCGTTACCAGCGTGTGGTTGTCGTCGACGTACTGCCGCCAGGCACCCGACGTGACGAACTCCGGCACCGGCTCCATGTGCGCGGTGCGCAGCGGGGTCGGGGCGAGCGGCACCAGGGCCATCGCCAACGCCGTGATCATCGCTGCGCGGACCGGGCCGCGAGTGGAGGGCTGAACCTTCATCAGGTGCGAGGCCCTCTGAATGCCGAGTGCGAGGACGATGGCGATCATCGGGGCGATCGCCATGGCCCAGCGAGTCGGCACGGCGGAGTTCAGCACGGGGACGCTGTGCAGCAGCGCCCACAGGCCGGAGACCTCGGTGGGCACGCCGTTGACCTGCACCCGTGGGCCGAGGGACATCGCACCGAAGAACAGCGCGAGGCCAGCCAAGGTGAGCACGGCGGCACTCCGGCGCATCCACACCACGAGACCGAAGAAGAGAATGACCAGACCCCACCCGAAGAACGCGTTCTCCTCGGCGGGATTCTGGGCGAGGCGCGCCGCGGTCAAGCTGTTGCCGGCAATAGAGCGCTGAGCGTACGCGGTGAAAGATCCGAGGTCGGCACCGAAGTTGCGAACCATCGGCGAAAGACCCTCGTAGCTCTGCGGCCCGAAGAACTGCACATAGAGCGGGTACGCCAGGACGGCCAGGGTCGCGGCGGCCGTGACGCCGAGCGCGCGCAGGAAGGCAACAACCTCGGACCGATCTCGCCGGACGACAGCCAGGACCGCGCAGAAGACCCCGAGGCCGACCGCGGTCATGAAGAGGATCTCGAGATTGATGAACGCCTGCCAGACCAGCAGGCCGGCCAGGATGAGCCCGTTGCGGACGGCGCGTCCTGGCGTACGCAGGGCGAGGGTGCGCCAAATGATCAGCGGCACGAGGAATTGCGAGACGATGTTGGGGTGGCCGCCGGCGTGCGAGATCATGCTCGGCGCGAAGGCGGCGAAGAGCGCGCCGACCCAGGCAGCGAGCCGGGAAGTCACGAACTGCCGGGACAGCACGAGGTACCACGAGATGCCGGTGAACGCCAAGGCCAACGTTAAAAACGCGTTGAAGGCCACATGCGGTCCGAACAGCGCAGTGATCGGCGTCATCGGCAGGGAAACGGCCAGCACCGAAGTGTTGGCCATCATGTTCACCCCATCGGGGTAATTCATGCGATCCGAGAAGAACGGATAAACGCCATCCGTAACCACTCGCGCACCGTGTGCCAGCATCCACTCAAAGAATGCGTGATCCTGCGGATCATCACGCAACTCATGATCAAGATTGAGCCACAACGGCGAGACGATGAAGAGCGCTACCCCAATGAAGGTAGTAATCGCGAGCACATCTCGCCACGTGAGAGAGCGCCACCAGCGCCGCTGCGGCGCCGTGTCCGGCTCAGCCTCAACCACCGTGCGATCTGCGGGTATGACTGAGATCGGCGCGGCAGCAACCTCGGTTTCGAGGGCGATGAGCTCCGCATCCAAGTCGTCGGCGGTGACCGCGGAACTGGGCGGAAGAACGTTCCCGCCGGCTCCCTGGCCTGTCGAGTCAATACCCGTAATCGTCATAGCATCGGCGAGCCTAACGGAGGTTGGTAACGGTGTTGTGACGGGCGGGCCGGGCGTGACGCACCCGATATGAGCACACGATTTACCGCCCCTTGACCTACGTAGTGCATGATGGGGGAACGGCCCGGTCCACCCGGCGCTATGTCTCAATCAGGCAAAATTAGAGCGGCCACCCCCCGCTCAACTTTCGGTTGCGCGCAGCGGATGCTTAAATCTTCCGGTCCCGCTGTCAGCTCGGATCGGCAAGACGAGGGAACCTTACTTATGGCAGACATCACTGGAGACCAGCGGATCCAGTCCGAAGTGCTCGAGGGCCTCGCCATGGCCGTGAACCACCGTCGCTGGTTCGTCGAGCTCGCCCTCCCGTACCTGGGCGAGAACCCCATCGAGGTCGGCAGCGGTCTCGGCGACTATGCCCTGGAGTGGGCGGAGCGCGTTCCGCGCTTCACCGCCACCGAGGCGGACCCGGACCGGCTGGTGCAGCTCAAGGAGCGCCTGGCCGACCACAACAACATCGACGTGCGGCAGATGCTGCTCCCGTCGCCCGACGCCAACGGTGAATACAGCGCGGCGGTGTCCTACAACGTGCTCGAGCACATCGAGGACCACGTCGGCGCGCTGCGCAGCATGGCTGAGCTGGTCCGTCCGGGCGGCCGCATCATCCTGATCGTCCCGGCCTTCATGTTCGCCATGAGCCAGGTCGACATCGCCACCGGCCACATCCGCCGCTACACCAAGAAGTCGATGCGGGCCGCGATGACCGAGGCCGGCCTCACCATCGAGAAGCTGCACTACGCGAACGCGCTGGGCCTCATCGGCTACTACACCGCGACGAGCATCTTCAAGCTGGCCCCGAAGGAGGGCCCGATGGTGAAGATCTACGACAGCGTCGTGCTCCCGGTGACCAAGGCCGCCGAGTCGGTCGTGAAGCCGCCGTTCGGCCAGTCGGTCTTCGTGGTCGCCAAGGTTCCTGGCTGATCCAGCACCACTGAAACGCTTCAGCATCACAAGAAACCCGCGGGGTCCGAGGCCTCGCGGGTTTCTTTGGCTGTCTCAAAACGATCTTCAATCAGCCGGCCACCCGGAAGGTGGGGCGGATGGTTGCCCGGGCCAGGGTGTGAAAGGCCAGGTTGAAGCCGACATAGGCCGGGGTGGCATCCGCGCCCACCTCGAGGCGGTCGACGTCGATCGCGTGCACCGCGAAGACATAGCGGTGCGGACGGTCACCCGGGGGCGGGGCCGCGCCGCCGTAACCCGCTTCGCCGTAGTCGTTGCGGATGGCAAAAGCGCCGTCCGGGAGCGGGTCAGCGCCGCGCGGCAGCTCGGTGGCCGAGGCCGGCAGGTTGACTGCCACCCAGTGCCAGAAGCCACTGCCGGTCGGCGCGTCCGGGTCGAAACAGGTCACCACGAAGCCGCGGGTCTCGGCGGGAAAGCCGGCCCAGGCCAGCTGCGGGGACAGGTTCTTGCCGCCGACGCTGGTGTGGGCATACAACTCGTCGAGCGGCTGCCCGTCGACGAGGTCCGCGCTGGTGATCGTGAAGGACGGCACCGGCGGAAGGATGTCGTACGGATCCGGTGCCTCGGCGCGCTCCAAGCTCATGCTCGATCGTCCCTCCGACTCGTACGGATCTGACCTCAGACTGCCCCATACGACCTCAAAGTAACCGGGTGACGTCTCGCACAGCCGGCGCCCGTCCCGCAGCCGTAGTCACCGTCTTACGGGAAACGCACAGCTAGTGCGCGGTGCAGGGGTTGACTGGAGCGATAGTTGTGTCAGACATCCGACCGGGTACGTGCGGCAGAGATCCCCGTGCCCGGTGGTGATCGGTCGCTGATCGCAGCTGGTGGCCAGCAAGTCGGCACCTGTCCTCCGGGACGGGTGCCGACTGCTGTCTGTACCGATGGGTGGGCCAGGCTCGAGGCCACCAGGCCGGCGAAGCGTGCCGGAGAAACCGCCGACCGAATCGGGCACCCGGTGAGACGATCAGGGCGTGGGTGCGCCAAAAGTGCAGGTAGAGCGGCCGGGCGACGCCCTGGAGCCCGACGCCGGGCCGGAACCCGACTTCGACGACATCGCCCTGCTCGCGTCCGAGATCTGTGATACCCCGATGGCGCTGGTCAACCTGGTGGACGGCGAACAGCAATGGTGCGCCCACGTCGGCATCGAGGCGGCTGACGTGCACCGGGACCTAGCCCACTGCGCGCACGCCGTACGCAATCAGGAGCTTTTCGAACTGCCCTACGGGGGACCGGACGGCTACCGGTATTACGCCGGCGCCCCCGTCGTGCTGGACGGCGTACACCCGGCCGGTGCGATCTGCGTGATCGACACCCGGCCGCGAGAACTCAGCGCGGCGCACAAACGCGCCCTCCGCAGCCTGGCCCGGCACGCGGCGGTGCAGCTGGAGTTGCGTCGCTACGCCCGGCACGCCGGCGAGATCTCCGACCGGCTGCGCCAGCTGGACCGCATGAAGGACTCTTTCCTCTCCAACGTCAGCCACGAGCTGCGGACGCCGCTGTCATCGATCCGCGGCTACCTGGAGATGCTTCTCGAAGACGACTTTGACGCCGAAACCTCCCAGCGCTTTCTGTCCGTCATGCAGCGCAACTCGGACCGGCTGCTGCGCCTCATCGACGACCTGCTCACCGTGGCCAGGCTCAGCGACGAGGGCATGGAGCTGGACCTCACCGAGGTCGACCTAGCCGAGATCGCCCACCAGGTCACCTCGTCCTGTCGCCCCCTCGCCGAACACCGGCAGGTGAAGCTGCGCGACCGTACGGCCAGCCCGGTCCTCGCCCGCGGCGACGCCAAACGCCTGCACCAGGCCCTCAACCACCTGGTGGTGAACGCGGTCAAGTTCACCGCGGCCGGCGGCGAGATCTCGGTGACCAGCAACTCCGGCGACGAGCCGGAGCTGGTGATCATCGACACCGGCGTGGGCATCCCCGCCAACGAACTCCCGCACGTCTTCGACCGCTTCTTCCGCAGCGCCGCGGCGGACACGATGGCTGCCCCCGGGCCGGGCCTCGGACTCGCCATCGTCCGCTCGATCATCGACGCCCACCACGGCAGCATTCACGTGGAGAGCGAACCGGGCATCGGCACCACCGTCCGGCTCACCCTGCCGAAGCCGTAGGGACGCCGAACTGCTCCAGGCACGGTTCCAGGCCGGTGATGGTCACGTCGATCGTGCGGGCAGCCGCCCAATGCTCCCGATCCAGCAACAGCCTGCGGCCGCGCACCCGGCGACCCTGCACCACATGCCACTCGCTGCCGTCGTCGACATAGCAGCGGCCGGCTTGAGTCCACGCCCATTGCAGGGTGCTGCGCGCCCGACCGGCCGCCGTGGTGTCGGTCCAGGCCGTCACGAAAGGCATGACGGCCGGGTCGTGCACGCCGGCGGCTGCCACGTCCGCGAGCTGGGCGAGGTCCTCGAGATCGGGCAGCCGAAGTTCGAGCTGCGGTGTGCGCAGCCGCAGCCCGAACAGCGACCAGTGCTCGGTGATCATGCGAGCGATTCTCACCGCCCGCCGGCTACCGCGGCAATTCAGAAACGCTCGATGTGCAACCCGGCATACAGCCGGCGATACACCACCCCGGTCCGCGAGTTTCCCGCGTCGATCATCATTCCGCGGCCCATGTAAATGCCCACGTGACCGGGTCCGACGACCAGATCGCCGGGCCGCGCCGCGCTCCGGGAGACCTTGCGCGCCCGTGCGGCCTGACCGCCTGAGGAATGCGGCAACCGCAGACCGGCCCGGGCGTACGCCCGTTTCGTGAAGCCGGAACAGTCGAAGGCGTGCGGGCCTTCACCGCCGGGTCGGTAGCTCTTCCCGACCTGGGAACGCGCGTAGGTGATGACCGAAGCCATGCGCCGGGCGGACGACTGGCGGGCTGCCTGTGCACGGGCGGCGGCTCGCTTCGCAGCGGCTTGGCGGACGACGGCTGCGCGCCGCTGGGCGGCAACCCGGCGAGCGGCGGCTGCGGCTCGGCGTTGGGCTGCGGCCGCCTGCTGCGCGGCGACTGCCGTCTGCTGCGCGGATACGGCGAGCTGCCGGTCGGCGATGGCGTGCCCCGTCGCAGCGGCCTGATCCATAGCGGTAGCCGAGCCGCTCTGCGCCGGCGCGGCAGAAGCGGTAGCCGAGCCGCCCTGTGTCGCAGTGGCGGGAGTGGCCGCTGCGGCTGCCGCGTCACGCTGGGCGGCGGCGCGGCTCTCGGCGAGCTGCCGCTCAGCCTCGGCCATGATCTCGGCGATGCCGCGGGGTTCCGTGTCGGCGCGGGGCTGTACGTCCCGGCGTACCGTCGAAAATTGGCGCTGGGTGGCACGCAGCGCGACCGTGGCAGGGCGGGTGGCCGACCGACGGGCCGCGGTTCGAGTGGCCGGACGGTCCCGGTGGCGCATTTCCAGCAGGGGCGGCACCGCCGCGGCGGCTGCCGCGACCGGATTGAGCGGAGTCTGCGCTTCAGCGGGAATGACGGGTTCGAGGGCCGGTGAACTGACAACCAGCGCGAGGGCGCCGGCGGCCAACACACGGCCGGTGGACGGACGGGACAGCACAGCCTCCGAACTAGGCCCGGGGCACTCACGCGTATCCCATTTTGTGGCGCAGCGCAGTGTTCGCCGTGCCGGTATCTGCCGGTGAACGGCGGACAATGGGAACCCGGGCGTTAATTTGTTTAATGCCGCCGACCATGCCAACACACATTTGCCGGGCCGATAGGCGGAACAGAAAAATTCCATCCCGGACCAACCGGACCTGCCGTGTTCCACGGCCCGTTCACACCCATCCGGCACGAGGCGCCAGCCCCGGGGCGGAATTGCACGACACTGGTGGCTATTCGCGGCCGCGAACATCGGCGATACTCAGCGTCATGCCACCCTCACTGATCGACGAGCTTCGTGCGCTGACCCCCGACATCCGCAAACTCGCACCGCTGATAGAAAGCAATCGGGGCGTGCCGCGCGCAATCCTCGATCAGCTCTCTGACCTGGGCATTTTCACCCTTGCGGTACCGCAAGCATTAGGCGGCGGCGCGGCTACGCCGAGCCTGCTCGTGGACGTTTGGGAGGAACTCGGCCGGGCCGACGGTTCGACCGGTTGGTGCGCGATGATCGGCGCCGCGACCGGCGTGAGCCTGGCCTATCTGCCGGCCGCCACCGCCAAGGAACTGCTCGGCGACCCGCACTTCCTCATCGCCGGCGTGGCCGCACCGATGGGCCGGGCGATCCCGGTCGACGGCGGCTACCTGGTCAGCGGCCGCTGGGCCTTCGCGAGCGCATGCCGGCACGCCACCCGGCTGATCGGCGGAGCCATGACTCCGTCCGGGGTACGCCTGTGCGTACTCGAGCCCGCCCAAGTGACCATCCACGACACCTGGGACGTCGCCGGCCTCCGCGGCACCGGCAGCCACGACTTCTCCGCCGACAACGTCTTTGTCCCCACCGAACGGACCTGCACGCTGTCCGAACCGCCCCAGCAGTCCGATGCGCTGTACTCGTTCCCACCGCTCGCGCTCCTTGCCCTCGGCATCGGTGCCGTGGCGCTGGGCATCGCACGGGCGGCCATCGAGGACTTCGGCGAGCTCGCCCGCAGCAAGCGCAACCCGCTCACCGGTGCGACGATCGCGGGTAAGCCCGCTGTGCGCTCCGCGGTCGCGCAGGCCACGGCACTGCACGGGAGCGGACTCGCGTACCTTCGGCAGGCTTTTGTCACCGCCGGCACCAGTGTGTCGCAGCGCGCCGCAATGCGACTCGCGATCGCTACCGCGACCCGCAATGCGGCACTGGCGGTTGATCTGGTCTACCGCGCCGCCGGCGGAAGCGCTGTGTACGCAGCCAGCCCCCTACAACGACACTTCCGGGACGTGCACGTGGCGACCCAACACGCGATGGTTTCCGACGACGTGGTCGATCTGGTGGGTGCGGTCCTGCTCGGCGACGACGATCCGGCGTTGACTGCGCGGCTATGAGCGCCCTCGTTCAGCTCGCATAGGGACGGGCCACCCGGGCGTCGCGGAGCGTGTGCGCCCACCAGGTGAGGCGGTCGAGCAGCCGACCGGCCGCGGCGGAGCTTTCGGGGTCGGCAACTCGACCGTCCACATCGAAGCATTTTCGTCCACCATGGAAGCTGACGGTGTCGCGGACGGTGACAGCGTGCAGTTCGGCGAAGATGGGGCGAAGCTGCTCGACGGCGCGCAGACCGCCCGACAAGCCGCCGTAGGACACGAACGCAACCGGCTTGGCCTGCCACTCGGTGTAGTGATCGTCGATGACAGCCTTGAGCGGCGCGGGGAAGCTGTGGTTGTACTCGGGCGTGACGACGATGAAGGCATCGGCAAGCCCCAGCTGCTTGGTGACCGTCCCGCTGCCGACCTCCGCCACGTCCACCAGCTCGGGTACCAGCTCTGGGCGCAGTCCGATTTCGGCAGCGATCCAGGCGGCCACCGTGGGGCCGAACCGGCCTTCCCGGGCACTACCGATGACGACTGCCACACGCAGCGGGGTGATCTCCATGCCGGAACGCTAAAACTTCAACCGACGTTGAGGTCAACCGGCCGGGTCGCTCCGGACCTCGGCCGCGCGCTCGCCATTCGGCGCCATTCGGATTAACCGGACACGGTGGTCTTCGGCTGCCGCCTCGACGGCCGCCGCCAAGCCTGCAACACTTCGGACATAAGCCACCTATAGCCCGAAAGGTCTACGGCCGATGCGTCGCAAGCCCGCCCTGCTCCTCTCCCTCCTGACCGTGCTGGTGGCCCTTGTCACCGCGCCGGCGCCGGCCCAGGCCGCCCCCGCAGCGGTGAAGATGACCTTCAACGCCACGCCGGAGCCAGCGATCAAGGGCGGCACCGTCACCCTGAGCGGCCGCGTCTGGGTGGGCGCCACCGGCAACACGAGTCGGGTCAGCTTCTACTTCCGCAAAGCCGGCACCGCCGCCACCGCCTTTGTCTACAAAGGTTTCACGACCGCCACCGACGCCGGCACCTTCATCCGACGCTTCACCGCCGACACCACCGGAACGTGGAAAGCGGTTTTCGCCGGCACTGCCGCCCGCAAGAACGCCGCCCGGCTCGACGCCATCCAGGTCGTCCAGACCCGCTCCAAAGAAATCGCCAGCTGGCGCGGCACCTCGACGCCCTGGAAGAGCCGCACCATCAAAGTGCCGACCGTCGACTACAAGGCCATCGCCACCTGGGACTGCGCCGACCCCGAATTCCCCTTCCTCTACCTGACCTGGGAAGGCAAGGGCAGCGGGTACGAGTACGTCGGCTCGGAACGACAGCGGGGCACGCTCACCATGAACGGCCACGAGGGCGGCCGAGCCGGCTTCTTCGAGGTCAGCAGCGCATCCGGCTGCTCCTGGACTCTACGGGTCTTCTCCGGCACCACCACGGTCCAGGTCTGAGGCTCTGGGCATTTCGCCGGCCGCGGTGTCAGTCATGACACCGCGGCCAGCGCGTCTAGGGGAGGAGCACAATCTTGCCGAGGTGGTCGCTGGCTTCCACCCGCCGATGCGCCTCAGCAGCCTCGCGCATCGGCATGGTGCAGTCGATGACCGGGCGAATCGCCCCCGCGTCAATCAGGGGCCACACCTGCTCGCGCACCCCCCGCACGATCCGGGCCTTGTCCTTGCTCGGCCGGGCCCGCAACGTCGTCGCGGAGATCGAACCGCGCTTAGCCATCAAAGCCCCGAAATCGAGCTCACCCTTGCGGCCGCCCTGCAACCCGATGGTCACCACGCGCCCACCCGCGGCCAACGCAGCCACATTCCGCGCCAGATACTTCGCACCAATAATGTCCAGAATCACGTCAGCGCCATGCCCCTCGGTGAATTCCCGAGTCGCCTCGACAAAATCGGTGCTGGTGTAGTCGACGACGAGGTCAGCACCCAGCGCGAGAAGCTGCTCGTGCTTGGCCTCCCGCGCGGTCACGACCACCGTCGCCCCCAGCGCCTTGCCCAACTGGATCGCAAAAGTCCCGATGCCACCACTCCCGCCGTGCACCAGCAACGTCTGCCCCTTCCGCAGACGCGCCACGTCCACGACGTTCGACCAGACCGTGCAGGCGACTTCCGGCAACGCCGCCGCCTCCTGCAGAGACATGCCCTGCGGCACCGGCAACAATTGGCCGGCGGGCACCGCCACCCGCTCGGCGTACCCACCGCCGGCGAGCAAAGCACAAACCCGTTCGCCCACGTGGTGCTCTGAGACCTCTGTCCCGACGGCCGTGATCACACCGGCGCACTCCAGACCTGGATATTCCGAAGCGCCCGGCGGAGGCGGATAGTGGCCCAGTCGCTGCGACACATCCGCCCGATTCACCGCCGCGGCGGTGACCTCGACAACGACCTCACCAGGCCCGGGCTCCGGATCCGGCACCTCGGCCCACACGAGCACCTCCGGCCCACCAGGCTTCTCGATCACGATGGCGTGCATGCCTGCAAGCTTGCCCGACGGGTCCGACAAGAAACGGATCTCCCGGTGTCCGCTCCGCCGCCCGTGCGGTGATCTGGCAGACTGGTGCCCGTCATCTGGAGGGCTCGCCTAGTGGCCGATGGCGCCGGTCTTGAAAACCGGTATGGGGAAACTCATCGTGGGTTCGAATCCCACGCCCTCCGCACTGCCTGACCTGCCCCTTCGCAGGTCAGACCCCGTTTCTGGCCGTCGTGGCTGGGCGGCTCCGTCGGTGTCGATGTCCAGCTGTTCACGGCCAGAAACGGGGATTCACGGCTGTCTGCGTCGTATTTGCGTTGGCGGCGCGGCGCGCTACCCGGCCTGTTCGCCCTGGTCATCGTCACTTTCGGTGACATCGGGCGGCGGCGGTGCGTCGGCAAATGCCTCCCGAGTTGCTTCCTCGAAGCGTTGCCGGTCGATCTTGTCCCGCCCGACGAGGCACTTGGCGTAGACCCTGAGCAGAACCTCGACACTCTGGCCGGCCCACTCCGCTACCTGAGTGGGCGAGATGCCGGCGTTGAGCATCGTCGACACGCAGGCGTGGCGCAGGCTGTAGGGCACGGCCAGCAGCGGGGAGGCTATTTCCTCCGTAGTCAGGGCGATAGAGCGGGCTTGGTGAAAGGTTTCTAGGTACGCCCACTCCGCGAGCAGCCCACCGCGGGGGCCAAGGAACAACAGATCATCGGGGCCGATGCCGAACGCGTCGAAGTGAGCGAGGAGAACTTTCACCAGGGCGGGGTGGACGGGGAATGGCCGCGTGGCGCCGGCTGGCCGGTGTTTGAGCTGTCGCACCTCACGCGACTCGCCGCCGTTTGTCCAGCGGCGGCCACCTCGAGGGTTGGACTCGTCAAGCAGACCTTCACCCCAGCCCGTCTCGGGCAAGTCGAGGAAGTTGCTGCGCCGTACCTGCAGGGCTTCGGAGGGGCGCAGCGCGGCCCAGTATTGAAGCGCGAAGAACGCCACTAGTCGCGTGCCGCGCGGACCGGAGTCTCGGACCGCGTCGAGGAATCGGCGGGCTTGGGCGGGGTTCACCACGGTGCGGCGGTCGACTTCGCTAACCACTTTGGGGGCCGTCCATTTCAGCAGGTTCATGGGGTTGGTGGGGATGAATCCGAGCTCGACTCCGTAGTCGAGGCACCCGTAGAGGACTGCCCTGCGGCGGGCGATGGTGTTCGCACCGACGGGCCCGCTGTCGTCCACCTTGGTGGCGCAGCGGTTGAGGGCTGCCCTGGTCAAGGCAGCAGCTTCGGTCTTGTCGAAGAAACGTGCCATTGCGACCGTGTTGGTGCTGATCCACTCGACGGCAGCCGCGAGGTCAGAGGGTGGCGGACCAGCCGCTCGCGCGGTGGTGTTGAAGGCGTAATGTTCGAGCGCTTGCCGAAGGACTTTCGGGTCCGGCGCACCGCGGGTGGTAGTCGTCAAGGCGGCGGTGGCACGTGACAGGCTCTCGGCAACGGAGTAGCGGGATTTCGGCGCAAGATCCTTCCACTTCATATCGACGAACGAGGTCGCTAGCTTGTACCAGGACACGGACAGCGCTTCCCGCGCTAAGGGTTCTGGCAGCCCGGTGCCGATGTCGAAGAGAGTGCCTTCGCGCTGGTAGGTCAGCAGCTTGGATCGCCAGCTATCGGCTAACCCATAGGTGGCGAAGGTGCGGGGGAAGGTTTCGCCGTCCACAACCCACCGCACGGTGTACGACTTGCGGGGCTTTCCGGGCTTGCCGTTCTTGCCGATCTTCGGCTTGAGCTGGTTTTCGAGGATGTCCCAGATTCGCACGTTGGCGGTAAGTCGGAGGCCATCGCCGGAGCCGGGGCCGGGGCCGGGCGTGCCCCGCCGACGGGTCATGCGGCGTCCTTCATGCTGGCGACCCATTCGTCTAGGTCGGCACGTTCGACGCGGATCTTTCCGTTGGGCAGGCGAATGCAGCGCGGCGCCTGGTTCGTTTGACGCCAGTGGTAGAAGGTCGATCGCTCGATCTTCAATTCCTCGCAGACCTCAGGAACAGTCAGCTTTTCGGTGGGTGGGGTGTTCCGATCAGCAGGCGTAGCAGCCATGATGATGGGCGCTCCTCAGCGTTGTGTTGGACGAGGGGAGTGCGGCCCTGGCGGTAGCTGGGTAGGCGGACGCCAGGAGCCGGTTAGTGGTGACCGGGCGGGTGCTGGACGGCTGTCACCGTCCAGCACCCGCCCGGGTCAGAACAGGCTCGCGATGGGTGGTTCGGCGAGTTCGGGAACGTCGTCGCCGGTCTGTTCGGTCCACCAGTCGGCGAACATGCGGCGGTGGCACCAGCCGTCGGGCTTCGACAGGTCGTCGAAGCACAGCAGGACCAGCCGCGGGTCGGTGGCCTGGTCGGCGATGGCCTGCAGCTCGGCGCGGACGGCGTCGAGGCCGTGGGCGTCGAGCAGGAGCCGGTACTGGCCGCGGTAGGTCGCCTGGTCGTTGATCGACACCATCGCCCAAGTGGGGCTGATGAGATGCGCGTGCCCGGCCAGCTCGTACGTCAGGGGGAATCGGGGAAGGCCCGCGGTGGTGCGGACGGGCGATCCCATGGCGGGTTGGAACCGCTGGTAGCGGCAGGTGAATAGGTCCACGGTCACGTCGTTTCTCGCAGCAGCGGTAGGGGGCGGTGTGAGGTGCGCGGTTCGGGCTGGGCGGTGCGGGCGCCGGCTGCCATCGGGGCGGGGTCGGCCGTGAGGTGTTTCCACTCCGCTTGCACGCTGGTGTGCAGGTCGTGCATCCCGGCGAGGTATTGCAAGTGGGTGTAGAGGGTGTCGGCGGTGTCCTGCCCGGCCTCAGCACGTCGGCGTGCCGGCGTGATGAGGTAGCGGTCGATGTCGCCGATGTACTGCTCGACGCGGTCGCAGGCCAACCTGAAGCCTCCGATGAGCAGGGGTTGGCAGATGTCGTCGATGATCGCTTCGACCAGCTGGTCGATCGTTGCGCGGTTGAGCGGCAGACTTTCGCGGGCGGCGATGCGGCAGGCCGCGGTGACAGCGATGCCGCGCACCTCGGCGGTGACGGCTGCGGGTAGCGGCAGGGATCTCGCGTTCACGGTTCTAGCCGCCTGCCTGCACGCTGCGCCGCGGGTGCAGCGTGCGGATCGGCCGGGCCCATTCCTTGCGCCAGGTTTCGATCCAGCCGGTCCAGGCGGAGGTGTTCCACTCGGCGTAGTAGTGACCGTCCGGGGTGCGCTCGAACCAGTCGCGGACCTGGTCGATGTAGCGCTGGGAGGTCACGGCCGCGCCTTTGTAGATCAGGTATGCCTCGATCTGCGGCCAGGTGGTACCGACGGCCTCGACGTGGCCGCGGGTGGAGCGGTACACGATCGGCGCGGGCGTAGTGGGTTCGGTCGAGTCGTCCGGCGTTCGCGGGGCCCGATCGGTGGGGGGTGCTGCGTGGTGCATGGCGGTTTCCGTTCCTGGTCAGGAGGCGGCGGGGTGCGCCGCTCGTGTGCAGGGGAATCGGCCGGGAGGAAGGCTGTCCAGCCGTCGTCCACAGTCGATGACCATACACGGTGGCACTGTGGCCGTATATATTGAACCGACAGTGCCACCGCGTGATTCGTGCCGGAGGGGTCAGGCGGAGGCGAGCGCGAGATCGGCGACGGCCGGCGTAACGCGCTGCTCGCCGTCTTCCTGGTTGTCGTCGAACTCCTCGCCCTTGTCGTCCTCGTCGGTCGCGGCGTCCGCGTGGATGTCGGCGTCGTCGTCCTGCGGAGTCTCCGGCTGCTCTTCGCTCTGGTCGCCGTTCCCGTCGGCGGCGAGGGCGGCCGGGTCGATGTCGATCGTCACCGCTGCCGCAATGGCGGCGGCCTTGCGCAACACCGTCACCGCCTTGCCGGCGGCGGCCTGCAAATGGCTGATGCGCTCCTGGTAGGCAGCGATGCCGCCCTCGGCGCCGGCCAGGACCTGGGCCAGTTCCGCCGGGTCGGTGCCCGCGAGTTCGGTCAAGATCTCTCCTGCGGTGGCCAGGCGCTCGACCTTCGAGATGACCCGCCGCCGAGCGGCGGCGACTTCCTCTCGCCGCTCTTCGGTGTGCTCGGACTCGTCCAGGGTGAAGAAGCTGCCCTGCGCTTCCACGGCGCGGCACGCCTTCGCGAATTCTTCAGCGTCGCGAGGGCTGCGGAAGTCGCCGCGCGCCCACTTGACCAGGAAGCGCTGCTGGGTGTCGGCGGGCAGCTTGCACACGTACCAGGCGGCGTTGATCGGCAGGTGGCCCTTCTCGACTAGCTCTTTGGCGTCCGGGTTGAGGTTGAGCAGGTCGATGCGCCATTGCACGTACGGCTCGGTCTTGCCGTAGGCGCCTGCGATGCGGGAGATCTCCCAGCCTCGGCGGTGCAGCACGTCGTAGGCCGCGGCTTCCTCCATCGGCGACATGTCTTCGCGGTTGACGTTCTCGGCGATCTGCAGCTCGAAGGCGCGGTCGTCGTCGATGTCGAACACCTGCGCGTTCAGCGTCTCGATCCCGCCGTGCTGGGCGGCACGCCACCGCCGTTCACCGGCGACGATCCGGTAGCGCTTGGACGACTTGTCGTAGCGCACGGCGATGGCTTGCAGCTGTCCGTTCGACTTCAGCGACTTGGCCAGCTCTGCGATGTCTTCCTGCTTGAACTCCTTGCGAGGCTGATCCGGGTCCGCGTCGATGCGGGCAACCTCGATTGTCCTGAAGATCGGCTTGGCAGTCATGGTGTCCTCCACAATGCACAGCAGTGTCTTTGCTGTATATATTCATTGTAGTAAACGACGATCTTGACGTCAATAAATTATATACGGACGAGCGTCGTCGACGGAGGGGGTTTCGGACTAGGTTCGTCGCGTGCGGCCACCTCGCGGAGCTGCGGTGATCAGATCCGCGAGGCGCTTCACGACTTGGTCGTCGATGTCCTTCTCGGGCAGCTGATCGGCTGTCAACGCCTGTTCGATCAGCTGCGCTAGTTTCAGTTTGCGTATGGCCCGCTCGCGGCTCACGCAGCCACGCCCCCCGTCCCTGGTTGTGTAAGTGTGCCCCGCAGAACTACTGCGGCCCCACATACCCGAGACAGAGCACCCTACCAACCATCATCTATCCCTCGCAGCCCCAGGTCCTTTAAGGACCACAAATAGCTCCTCAAGGGACAGTGTTCGATCGTGCCTGTATAGACCAGGCAAGTTACGTCTCGGACTTCGGAGCAGAGCGGACCTCGGTCACTTCCAGACGAACTCAAGCCGTTCGGGATCCAACGGGACGTTCCCGCGGCGGGGAGCGGGCTTGACCATCACGTGGTCGAGAACGAGAGACAGAAGTTCACGCTGTTCATCCACGGAGGCGTCCACCCACCAGTCGGCCAGCGCCTCGGGGGCCGGCAGCTTCTGGAACCGTTCCGCCTGTTTCTGGCGCTCCACGAGTTGCTTGCGCTCGCGTTTACCCTGGGACTCGATAGCCTTGAGCGTCGTCATGCTCAGCTCCCGCTGGGCGTACTGCTCCCCGGCCTCCCGGAGTCGGTCATCGAGGTCCTTGAGCTCCAGGTCGATGGTGTCGACGGCGCCGACAGCGCGCCTGAGACGTTCCATGACGGACGGAGAGGCGAGACGGGCGAGAGCGCGGGCGGCAACGATCTCTTCCAGCGCATCCGCGCCGATACGGATTCGCCCGCACCCGTAGGACGGGCTGCTGGATCGGCACACGTAGCCACGCGTCTTGCTCGCGGACGGCTGGGTGTACAGCGTCTTCCCGCACGGGTGCGAGCCGTTCTCGTCCTTCAGCGGGCACCCACATGTCAGCAGCCCGGCCGACAACAGGTACTTGGGGGTGTTAGGGGTGTCCGGCTGCTCGCGGCTGGGGTCCCCGAGCAGCGCCACCAGTTGCACATGCTGCTTGCGGGTGAGGATCCCCGGCCACCGGGCCTTGACGAGCTTGCCGTCCCGCTCCTCCAACCCGGCCAGTCGCGGATACTTCATGAGGCGGGTCAGCGAGTGCTGCGACCAGAGACCGCCGGTGACTGTCTTCACTAGGCGGGCGCGCAGATCGGCCACGATAGACGCCATCTTCTCCGCTGACACCAGGAGCCGGCGGGCGACTTCAACGATCACCTCTGCCTCGAGCTCGATGATATTTTCGCCCGACGAGTCATAGCCGTAGCACCGCAACATAACCTCCAGCCGACGGCTACGTCACTCTGGGCGTAGCCGCACCCACCTCTGCCACCGTCGTTCAGCCCGCATGCGTCACTGAATGGACGGGCGATGCCTGAGCCAGCTTGTCGTCACCCCTGGCGAAAGTGCTTCGGTGGCACCGACATGCCGTGGCCAGCCTGCTTCGATAAGGCTGTTCACGGCGTGTGTGAGATTACTGCCTCACCCGGTCTGTATGCCGCCCCGTCTGCGTCGAGACGTTAGTCGTTGCTAATAGCAATGTCTATACGCTAACGGTGCCTTCGCGCAACCGCTACAGACACAGAAGTACGACCCACACAGTCCCTCATCGCGCCCCCACTTCCGTAACCCAAAGTACGTGCCGCAATAGCGCAGGGAGACCATCATGAGCTACTGATCTGGCGGTGGCCTCTCCGCAGCGTGACAACGGATGCGCAGCCGACGCGCTCTATGACAATGATGCTGGATGCAGAAGGCCGGGGGCATCACGTCGCGTCGCCCCCGGCCTTCTGCACGTTTCCCTTCGCGAGCGCTACCGGGCGTTACGGATCACGCCCCCCAGCAGTCGCCGGCTTGGCCCGGCACGACCTACCCGCCCACACGAGAAACATATGGTCACATTTAATCATGGAGGCCGTATAGATAGTAGCTGTGGGCGTCCAGTAGGTCTGAACTCCTAGGTCTCCAAGGTGTTACTGGCAGGCCCGGCAGGAGGCTGGCTTCCTCGGCGCCGCGGGAGGCACAACCTCATGACTCGGGCCGGGCGTACGCGTCGGCGGCGGGTCTACAGCGATATGCAGGGATCGTGCGCTCGGCAGCCGGGCTGGGCGCCGAGGCCAGCCGGTACGTGCTGGTCTGTTCGCCGTCGCTGGGCGGATCGGACAGGAGCCAGTCGTCGACAGCGTCGGCGAGCACCACCCGGTCCCGGGCCCGGAGCCTGCGGGTAACCAGCCCCAAGGACACGGAGTTCTCGAAGGTGTTCGCCTCGGCGTAGGGGCTACTGGTCATGGACCGCAGCACGGACAGGAAGTCGGCGTCGGCGCGCGACACCGTGGCCCGGCGGGTGAGGTTGGGCATCCCCAGGCCAGGCTTGAGGCGACCGTCGGGGTGCCAGTGCAACCACAGAGCGGCCCGGAGGATATCCGAGAACCCCGCCATGGCGACGCAGCGCGCGGGCGGCGGCACGCTCGGCCACCCCGGACGGTGCGAACGGGTCCGATCGGTCGACTGCGAGGTCGAGCAGCGCCCCCAGCTCCGCCGGGCTGCATGACGCGAGCACCTCGCGTCCCCGTGCCAGCACGTGCATCATCACGACGTCGCGGCTCGTGCCTTCTTCGCCGCACGCGCATCGCCCGGGGCAGTCCTCCACCGGGTAATGCACACCCACATCGATCACGTGTCATACCCCTCTCAGCGGGCCGACCATCCATGCTGCACCACCGGCGTGGCCCAGGACTACCCCCGGACGCGCTTTTGATCGCCCGCAATCTATGCGGTCGTCGTCGATGCGCCGGAAACATCCGTGGCTTGTTCCGCCGCGAGGGCCGCTTTACGGGCCCTCACCTCGGCGATGCGCTCCCTGCCCCACCGTTCGGAGCGTCCGCACTCCTGTCCAAGCCGGGCACCACTCATCGGCTGGCCGGTTGCCCAGGAAAGCTCGAACAGCTCGGACGCGCGTAGGTACAGCTCAGGCGTCTCGTCATGGGCAGGGTCCAGCCACTCGTGCCGCGGCCTCACCCATCCGGGAAGTCTGCACGGTAGTACCGCCGCTAATGCGGCAGCGGCTTCTACTCCATCCTGGAGATCCATGGCCTCCGCTGTGTCATCGCCGCGTGCCACCAGCGGGTCCGCCGCTGCCGAAGTCGTCGCCGCCGCGGACGCCTGCCGGTCATCGGCAGCCATAGTCGTTCCTGGCGGCGGTGAGCAGCGCGTCGGCGTCGGCGGCCGGCATGATGAACAGCTGTTCCTGTCGGCAGGCGTTCAGGACGGCGTCGGCCGCGTGGGGCGGGCAGGGCTGCCGGTTGCGGCAGTGCTGACAGCCAGGGATGACAGCCGCGGTGATCGCCGCCGTCAGCCAGTCGCGCACCGGTTGCGGGCGGTTCTCGGCATCGTTGGTTGCGTCGAGCTGGCGCAGGGGAATGATCATGGTGGAACTCCTGAGATACGGTGCAAGGGCCGATAGCGGTGCGCAACCCCCGTGTGCGCACCGCCGTCGGCGCACTTAGGGTTTGGTCCGGGGTGTTTTCCTGGTCGTCCAGGTCTGGAGCCAGAGAGACCTGCGGCTCCATCTGCCGCTGAACGGGATCGGCTCGTCGCACTGGTCGTCGCGTTGCACCCACAGGTCCTGGTGCAGCGAGAGCGTGTTCAGCGGGATCGACGCGAACGAGGGTTCGTCGAGGATCTGCGCAAAGCCGCGCTCGGTGTCGAAGGCACGAACTTCGGCCGCATCGGACAGAAGTCGTGCAGCGATCTCGCGGGCCCGTGCTGCTCGGGCGTCGCCTGGCACAGCGGTGCTGGCCCACGTCTGAAGTTGAGCTGCGACGAGGTGCAGCACGATGGACACGGTGTGCGCGGCCTCGGCGGCGGTGTCGAACTGGCCGATAACCGGGGCGGCGGTGATCCAGTTGTCGGTGATCGCCAGATGCCAGGTGTTGTCGGCGCTCATGTGAAGCACGCCCCGTTGTCGCAGCTGCCCTCGTCAGGACCATCCAGGCCAGGCAGCATCGGCTGTGCCTCACGGACCGCATCGGCGAGGGGCCGGCCGAAGCGGGTCAGATATACCGGGTCCCTGCTGAGCGCAGACCGTCTCGTGTTCAGCAGTTCCTCGAGCGCGACCGCGCGGGCGAACAGTGCCGGCCGGTCGCGGCGCATCTCCGCCCACGTGTTGGCCCGGTGCAGAGGGCAGAACCAGCAGGCACTCTTCGGCGGTACCGGCAGTCCGGCGGCGGTGATGATCCGCTGGCAGTCAATGCGCCGTAGCGGCGGGTCGTGGTCGAGCAGCGGGTAGACGGGCCACTCGTACGGCATGGCTCGGCGGTTGTTGACCCGTTCGATCTCGTCGAGCGAGATCCCGATCCCTACGGTGGCGGGCCGGGCTGCGCTGGCGCCGTGCTGCTTGAGCCACCGCCCCATGACCGCAATCTTGAAATCCGCCGTGCACGCTCTGGTGCCCGGCGCGCCCCCGGCCATCCGGACCGGGATGGGCAACGACCTCGACCCGGGCCGGGTCAGCCGCCCGTACAGGGTTTCGGTGGTGCCGTCGCGGCGCTTGCGGGGCAGGACGTGCAGATGGATGCCGTGCAGGGCGGCGAACGGCCGCGCGTACCGGTCGACGTAGTCCACCGTGGCCGGATGCTCGGAGTCGGCGCCCACGTCGGCGAACAGGAACGTCGGGTAGTCGATGCGCCGGTGCGCGGCCAGCACCAGCAGCGCGGTGCTCTGGACGCCGCCGCCGAAGGCGATGACCCGCAGCCGCTCGGCGCTCATCCGGTCACCTGCGCGTACAGCCGCTCCACCGTTTCGCCGAGCTGCTCGTCGTGGACTCCCTGGTCGCTGCCGACGACCGCTTCGCTGATCCACTTCGGTGTCCCGGCGACGCGGTCGACGCGCCCGACTTCGACGGCGTACGTGTCGTCCTCGCGCAACACGATCACGATCTTGCGCTGTGGTCGGGGTGCCCCGACACAGAACCAGAGGACACCGATCGGGTTGTCGTGCACGTACTCGCGTGCGGCCAGGCGCAGCAGGCGGCGACGGCCGATGGCCGCGAGCGTCAGACGGTGGTCGGCGTGGGCGCCGCGCAGGTGTTCCAGGGCCGAGACGCCGGGGGCCGTCGCTGCGCCGGGCCTTCCCGCAGCGACGCAGCAGCGTGCATCGTCCAGGGCTGATCGGCCCGGCTCGGCTGCCGCGGGGCGGCCCGCCCCGGGGGCGGTCACCGCGGACCGCCGTGCAGCAGCTCGGGCAGCGACAGCCGACCCTCACGGTGGCTCGCGGCGACGGTGTCACGCCCGTGCGGTTTGAACGTCATCGTGGTCGACGTCGCCGGCGGGGCCGGCTGGGATTCGACGAAGTCCAACACGCGGCCGCTGTCCGGGTCCACGACGGCGCCGCCTGCCTCCACCTGCAGCCGGGCCAGCAGTGCCTTGCGCCAGGCAGGACGCACGACCTGGGTAGCGGGAATGTCCTCGATCTCGCCGGGGTACTCGCGGACGCAGTAGTCCAGCAGAGCTTGCTCGTCGACGCGCAGACTCGCGGCGGTGTCGGGAACGGTGATCTGCGCGATCGGGGCGTCCGCGCCCGGGAGCCGGACCTCCACCGAGCGGATGCCCGCGCCGCGGTGCAGGTGCAGCAGGGCGGTGTCGACCTGCGCGCGGGCCTCGTCGTACGCCTTGCGGACCTCGTCGAGCAGCGCCTTGAGAACGGCGGCGCGTTGCGCCAGCTCGGGCAGCGCCGCCAGGGTGGTGGGATCCGCGGTCACTGGACCGCCTCCGTCCGGGACTTCGCGCGGGCACCCACCGGACGGCGCCCGACAGCAGCGGAGTCCTGCGCTGATGGCTCACCGGCAGCGTCGCCGGTCTCGGCGGCCTGCTCTTGCTGCGGCGCCGCGCTTGCGGCGGCCGGCACGGTGGGGTTGTTACGAGCGGCGGTGATCTCCTGCCCGCGGGAGGCGAACTTGTCCCGCAGGAAGGCCGATTGTCCGGCGCGTTGCGCCTGCTGCCACCACACGGCCAGGTCGTCGCGGCTAGTGCAGTCGGCGAGGACCTGGTCCCAGTCGACGGCCTTCGGCGGTTCGCCGTGGGCCAGCCAGTCAAGCAGCTGCTCCCCCAACTCCTGGCCCGGCTTGTGGATCACCTGGCCGTCCAGGACATCGCACCGGGTCTTGCTGATCCGCAGGTAGTGCTCGCTGTCGATGTCGCCGACCACATCGAACTCAAACTCCAAGCCCTCCCTCTGGTCCGGCTGCATGCCCAGCTTGGCGACCCGCTTGCGGCCGTCGTGGCCGTCTTCGATCTCGTAGCGTTGTTTGGAACGCAGGCACACCACGACATGGCCCGGGAACGCCATCAGCGCCTCGATGTACGAGCGTTCGATCGGGCGGACATCGCGCCAGCCGTCCAGCGACCGTCCACCGGCGTTGCGGGTGAACAGGTCGACCAGTTCGAGGACGCCGCCCGCGCCGAACCAGTAGTGCGACAGGGAGTCGACCTGTAAGCCGGTGAACCCGGCGAGGGCGGCGTCCTCGACCATGGTGACCAGCTCGCGGGGGTCGTAACGCACCGGCGACACCTTGCTGAACCCGTGGCCGCCGGCCTGCTCCGGGGTCATGTCGGCGACACCCGGCAGGGTCGGGTCGGCGGCGTACTTGTCGGCGGAGTCGCGTTCGGTGTCGATGAACGCGATCCGTGCGCGACCGTCGCCGACGGTGCGGGCTCCGGTCAGGGTATAGAGCAGTTTCAGGCCGGTCAGGGTCTTGCCGGCACCGCTGGGCCCGACGAGCGCGAGCCGCGCCTTGGCCTGCTTGCGGGTGGCAGGGGCGAACATTGTCATCGTGTCGACACCTCTCATTCAGTGTGGCCGCAGTTAATAACTGTGGCCGTATATTTCTTGGGCAAAAAAACGCCGGTGTGATCGCGGCAGGCGGTGGCCCCTACGAGGGCGGGCAGGGCGCATGCCGGGTCGCGCTGACACAGGATCGGTTCGCCGTACTCGGTGCAGCCGGTGTCGTCGAGGTGCGTCCAGTCGTCGCCGGCCGCGACGAGCACCCCACCGCAGGTGGCGCATTGCGCCTCGTCCGGGCCGGACGCCGCGGGGTTCATCGGGGAGCCTTCGCCGGTTGGCGGGGGCGGCCGATGCCGTGCATCGGCGCGGAGACCGCGCAGCCCTGCACGGCGCAGTAGCCGTTCGGTCCGTCGACGTACGGGTGGTCGGCGCCGGCACGCGGCGCAGGAACGCGCCCACCAAGGTCAACAGATGAACTGGTCTGGTTGAGTCCGGCTGGCGGACCAACTCGGTCCGCCTGGCGGACCAGCTCTGGTCCGTGTCCCGGACCAACGGGGGCTTCTGCTGGTCCGCCTGCCGGACCAGCGAACCGGGCCGTATCGGGCGCTGGTCCGCCAGGCGGACCAGCGGTTTCCTGTGCGGCTGGTCCGGCACCCGGACCAACTGACGAGGAGTTATCGGGGACTGGTCCGCCTGGCGGACCAGCGGCACCCGAATCGGGCGGACCCGCCTGCGGGGTGTCGGCCGGGACGGCGAGGCGGTACACCGTGCGCTTTTTGCGGATCCTGGCATCAGCGATGCTCGGCCGGTGGCGGATCACCCAGCCGAGGCTTTCGAGGGTGTTCAGCCACTGGGCCACCGTCGACCGGGCGTACCCGGTGTCGCTCTTGAGCGTGGTCAGGCTCGGCGTGAACTTCTCGGGGATCGCGGCGGTGTGGGTGTCGGCGTACGTCAGCAGCGTCAGGACGAGGTGACGGCCGGGCGGTTCCAGGCTTGAGGACCTGACAGCTTTCTCGACGGCCCATCGGTCGACCATCCACGCGACCCCTATCCCTTGCGGGTCGCACAGGGACAGCACGCCACAGCGACGTACGATGCGAGGGCGACCCGGTCTGCACGTCGGGTACGTCCACCGCAGCCCTGCCGGATCCGACCCCGGCGGGGCTGCGACGTACCTGGGCACCCTACACCGAATAGGTACGGCCGCAGTGCGACCGTTAGGGTCTACTGATCGGCGAGGGTGTCCGTTGGTTGCCCGGACGGGGCGCAGATCCCCCACGGATCCCACACGATCTCCCGGTTCGTCTCCTCGGCCCAGGCGTAGATCGTGACGAGCTTCCACACGGGATTGCCTGAAATCGGCGAGGTCGGCTCGGGCATGACGCCACGTGCCCGCAGCTGGTACGCCGTGTTCGACGCGTACCCGAACATGCGGTTGATCTCCTTGAGACCTACCACCGACGGGATCGTCGACGGGCGGTCGGCGATCAGGTCCTCGGCGACGCGGCCCACCGCCGCGCGTAACTGCGCCTTCGTAACCCTCATCGGCTGCTGCCTCCCCTGTTCGGTAACCGTACATAGTCAATGTACGGCCACCGAGCACGGCGACGATCACGAGGCGACCGACCGGTCGGCCCGCGCGGGCACGGCCGGATGCAGCCCGGCTTCGGTGCGCCACGCGCGGCGCTCCGCGGCTCGCTGCCCGGTGCGGGCGAACCGCTTGCGGGGGTGCCCGTCGTGACCCTCGCAGCACGGCCAGCGACGCCAACGCGTACGCCGCAGGGCGGATTTTCCCAGCACAACAACCCCTTTCACAAAACCTAATGTATATATTCATTGTATTCAGCGGGCGAGCTGTCGTCAATGTTTTATATACGGCTCGGGGTTGTGGTCAGGGACGATGCGACGTCACCGCACGTCGACGGCGTGTGGAAAAGCGGCGGCTTCCCCGCAGGCGGTGATCATCAGGTAGCGGGGGCGCCCGGGAGCGCCGATGTGGGTGACCGTCCCGGATGCCGTCGCCAGCGTCAGCTGCACAGTCGCCGCTAGGGCGGTGTCCGCGGTGCGCCGGATGTAGCGGACCCCGTCGGCGTGCATCACCGGGCCGCCCTCCGTGCGGTAGCGGTAGAACTCCCCCAGCGAGGCTCCGGATCGGCCGTCGGCCAGGCGGAAGTCCGCGAGCACACCGGCCGCGGACGAGAGCACGCCGCCGCCGAATTCGACGCGGTACGCGGTCCGGGCGCGCAGCACCACCGGCGCGGACAAGACGACGGTGGGTGTCGCGGCAACCGGAACAGAGTTGCTGTCAGAGAAGGCGAGCCCGGCGGGACCGCCGCCAGGGGCGGGTGGGCCGGCCCAGCCGACGATGTGGTTGCCGGCCGGTGGGGTGATCAGCACCATCACCCGGGCGGCGACGGCGACCGGGCCGATCATCGAGGCGACCCCGATGGGCTGCGAGTCACCGTCGAGCCGCACGCGTACCGTGCCGTTGACCGTGTCGGTCACGGTGGCGGGTCGCAGCCGCCACACCAGGCCGGTGCGGCGGGCCCGGTCCAGGACCGCCTCGGCGATCGCCTTCACCGGCAGCCCACCGCCCGGCGCGTTCGTCACTGGTCACCGTCGCTCGGGTAGGCGCGGCGCAGCGTGTGCCGCATCTCGCCGCCCGCGGCCAAGGGCATCTCCCAACCGGTCTCCAGCCACAGGTGCCCGTCGAAACGCACCACGTCGTAGCCGTCGTGGCGCGGGTCCGGCGGGGTGCTCAACTCGACGACCTCGTACACGCTCTGCTGGATGCCCAGGGTCCGCGCGTACACCGCGGCGTGCCGCGGCGACGGCAGCTGCGCCTCGACGACGGTCGGAAGCACGAAGCCGCGCCGGCTAATGGAGTGCGGCGCCGCCGAGGGGACGTCGTAGGTGCCGATCACCGGGGCGGCGTCCGAGGCCGGGTCGTTGGACACCACGACGAACCGGTTCGGGGCGCGCAGCAGCTGCGGGCTGCGGGTGACCGAGCCGCGCAGCACCCGGCGCGGGTGGTCGAGGTCGATGGTGGGTGGCCGGGCGGCGGGTTCAGCCGCGCGGGGCATCCGCAGCTGGCCGGCGTGGTTGAACCAAGGCTTCACATAGCCGCCGACGGTGGCCAGGTCCAGCAGCGCGGCCGCCCGCGACGTGCCGGCCGGCCACGCGTTGCTGCTGGTCTGCTCGGTGGCGTCCAGGACCAGGTCACCGATCGGCAGCCCGTCGAGCAGGCGCCGCACGGCGGTGTCGACCAGCGCCCCGCCGGCGTCGAACCCTGTGTCGAGCTGCTGGTCGACGATGAACATCGGGTCGTACAAGGTGAGCTGGGTGGTGAGACCGCCAGGCGTGTGCACGTTGACGGCGTCGGCGATCAGGTAGCGACCCAGCGGGAACACCGCGGGTGGGCTGGTGGCGAGCACCATGGAGAGGTGAATGCGGTCGGTCAACGGCCGGACCAGCGCGCTGTCGTCGGCACCCAAGGTAAGCCCGGTGACGCGGCGGCTGATCGTCGTAGTCGTGTCGTGGCTCAACGTCGGCGTCGAGGCGCGCAGCGGCGTGAGCTGGCCGCGGTGCACGCCGAGCCGGTCGACCAGCGCGAAGCGGAAGCTGACCTGGCGCTGCCCGACATGCGCGTCGAGGGCGAGAAGGTCAGGTGGTGGGGCAGAGGCCACGGCCATTGATCTCCCATCGCGTTCCCTGAGCGTCGACGAACGCTGTGGTGCCGGGGGGCTGCGCGTCGAACTGGGGGCTGAGCAGCAGCCGGCCGTCGGTGTCGTCGCGCCAGTACAGGCGGCTGAGGGTGACACCCTCACCGGCGTTGATGAGGAAGACGCCGGGGTCGATGGGCGCCGCCACTGCGGGCCCGGTCTCGGATCCCACTAGCGTCCACGTCGCGCCGTCCAGCGAGGTGAAGAAGCTGAACCGGGCTTGCCCGCCGCCGATGTTCTGCTCGTAGCGGCAGCGCAGCCACCGCCGCTGACGGGGGGTGAGCTCCAGCGCCTCCGCGCTCACGCATGCCTCGAAGTCCTCCTGCGGCGCGCCTACGGAGGCGCACATGCCCAGCGACGTCACTTGCACCTTGATCCGGGCAGTGATCGTCCTGTCCTGTAGGGACAGCTGCTCGATCCACAGGGACCAGGGGTCCTCGGTGGTCGGGCGTAGCAGCAGCTGAATGTCGAGGTCGCGGGTGGGGGCGCGGACCTCCAGGTTGTCGACCATCAGTGTGAGGGTGCCGGGGTTGGTGATCTCCGCAGTGCCGGCGGCGCGTACGCCGATCCGCCCGGCAGCGGTGATGGTGCCGTCGACGGCGTGCACGCGATTTTCCGGTGGCCGGGTGTCGGTGAACGCCTGCGCCATCAGCACGTGGCCGATGACGCGCAGCCTCAGCGTGATCCACTGCCAGGGGGCGTAGTGCAGCGGGGCGTCGTCAGTGGTGGTCTGGACCTGTTCGGCGGCCAGCCCCGTCCGGACGCCGGCGTCGATCCGGTCCAGCGACACCGCGATCTGCCCGTCGACGCGGAACACCAGGTTGGCCCGGTAGTAATCGCCCGACGAGACCCCGCGGGCGATCAGCCCCGCCGTCACCGGCGCCCCGGTCGGGGTCTGGTCGACGCGGAACGATGCCCGAACGTCGACGTCGGCCAGCACCGGCTCAGTCACGAGCCGAGTGGTGCCCGGGGCGCGGGCGATCGTCGCCTCGTCGACGTGCAGCAGGTGGGTCACCGCCGGGGTGCCGGGCAGGACGACGTTGACCGCGGCCCGGACGGTACCCGCGAAGGTCGACGCCGCAGTGAGCGTCAACCTGGTCCAGGTGTTCGCCGCCACGTTCACCGGCGCTGCGTTGGAGGTGCCGAGGTAGGTGTCGGCGGCGTCGAACCAGTTGATCGACAGCTGCACGGTGCGAGCGACCGGGCACCGTACCCAGGCGGTGGCTTGCCAGTCCACGCCGACGGCCGCGCCGACGATGTGCTCGGACTGCACTCGGGCCGTATCCGTACCCCCGGCGGGGGTGAGCAACAACGATCCCGTGCCCTCGTGCGCCTGCGCGGTCGAGTGCGTCGCGGTACCGCCGAACGCCGTCCACCCGGCCACGCCGGTCTCGAAGTTTGGGTTGCTGTTGGCCACGTCGATCACCCGGATCTGCCCGGCGCCGCCGGACACCGACAGCGCCGACGCCGCACCTTGCAGCAGCTGCCACGGCCGGGCCGGCATCGCCGTACTCCCCCATCCGGCAGGGACCTGCCGGTCGAAGCCGTCGGTGCCAGCCCGCACCGACATCGTGTCGACAGTGATGGCGGCGCGGGCATCGCCCGACCCGGCACCTTGCGGGCGCAGACCCTCGCACGGGGCCGGGCCGCCGTCGACCGGTGCGGGGGTGTCGGTCACCTCGATCACGGTCAGCTGCGCCACCTGCAGCTGGGCGCGCCCCGGTCGGCGGCGCACCGACGCGGACGGCACCAGCACCGTCGACAGCCAGCGGTGCTCGAGTTCGTCGCGGACACACACATACGGCACCGACTCCCACACCAGGTCGCGCAGCTGCCGGAAGCCGGCGTCGAGGGTGGCGGTCGGGATCGCGGCGGCGTTGACCAGCACGGTGCGGGTGAACTCGATCCCACCGCGTTCGACCGGCCGCATCGCCACCCGGTAATCGCGGCCGTACATCGCCTGCAGGTCGACCTGCGCCGCCTCCGGGAAACTGAAATCTTCGGGGGTGCGCCGGTCCCAGCTCATCACGTACGCCAGGTTCGCCGCCGGCCGCGCGTTGCTGGTCATGATGAGCACACCGGTGTCGACGTTGCGGCCGGTCACCCCCGGCACAGGGATCGTGGCGGTCACGGCCGGAGTCCACGGCCCGCCGATGCCGGTGCGGTGCACCGCCCGTACCCGGTAGCGGGTGGCGACCCCGACACGGGCCTCGTAGTCGTCGACGCCGGTCAGCTGCGGTTCACGGACCCGGGCGATGACCTCCCACACCTGGGCGGGCATGGTGTCGTCCTGGCGTTGCACTTCGAAGAAACCCCAGCCGCGCACCATCGGCGAGTTGATCGGATCCCAGCGCAGCCGGTAAAACCGGATGCCCGTAGGTACCGGCGCGTCCGGCCGGCACACGTCGGCGTCGACGACGGCCAGGTCCTGCACTGCGCTGGTGAGCGTCAGCCCGGTGACCGGGTCCATGTCGCGCGCCAAACTGATGGCGAGGTCCGCGGACAGGTCGTTTTGCCTGTCGAGGCGCGCGGCGCCGGCCTCGCCGTCGAACGATGCCCAGTTCGCGAGGGCGGTCAGCTGCGAGGCCGGGTTCGTGTCGGCGCCGAGGACCTGCCACGGCGCCGACGCGTCTCCCAGGGATGAGAACCCGAACCGCTGCGGACTGCCGTCTCCGGTGAGGACCACCGGCGGGTCGAGCCGCACGGTGACCTTCTTCCAACCGTTGGCGGCCTCCGGCAGCGCGTCAAAATCGGCCACGCTGATCGACCCGGTGGGGCCGATCGAGGCCCATTCGTCGTCAAGGTCGATCTGCTCGACGGTGAGCGGGGCGGCGGTGCCGGGCGTGGGCCGGGCGTAGAACGTCGCCCACACGTAGGCGCCGGCCGCCCGGTCGGCCAGCACCTGCGCGTTGGCGCTCGGCGCGTACTGCTGATGGCAGTTGCCCACAGCCTGCGCCGTGTACGGGTGTGAGCCGGCCTCGACGACGTTGTTCGGTGCGATCAACACCATCGCGGGCATCAGCGTGCCCACTTCCATCGTCGGCGTCGACCCCTCGCGCAGGGTCTTGCGCAGCACGATGCCTTGATGGTCGGTGTACTGCCCGAGCGTGCCGAGCCGGTCCAGAACGACCGGTACGGGGGAGGTCAGCGACAGCGCCCCGGCATGCGCCTGCGTCACCGTCACCGCAAACACGGCGCCGCGTATACCCAGGTCTACGAAATGGCCGAAGTTGCCCATCTCCCGGATCGGCACGTCGAAGTGATAGCCGCCGTCGGCGTGCACCGCACCGCCGGAAATGTCCAGGCCACCCGCGGCGATGCGCGACTCCTCGCAGAAAGTGACCTCCAGCGCGACATAGTGGAGCTGAAACACGGCCCCGGCCGGGACACCAGGGGTAGTACCGAACCGCACGGCGATGTTCGCGCCGCCCGCCGCCGCGAGGGCGTCGAGGCCGGTGGTCGGGGTCGGCGCGAACGGCGACCCGAACGCCCGAAACGGCAACCGCATCGTCGTCGCAGCCGGGGTGAGCGTCGGCGACCACCACGGATTCAGGTCCCCGAGCGCGGCCCGGCGCACCGCCACCCCCGCCCGGGCGGTGGCCGGGCCGGTCACCGTGTCGTCCATCCACCAGGTCAGGTTCGCCGCAGGCCGTTCCAAGCCGACGGTCATCGCCGCCGGCACCTCGTCGAACGGCCCGGACACCGCGTACCGCACGCTCACGTCCAAGATCCGCTGGTACTGCAACGTGGCGGCGTGCGCGGCGCTCATCGCGAACCAGAACCGCGCCCCGGCGTTCGGCCCGGTCAAGGTCACATGCCCGGCGTCGGACGGGTTCTGCACCCCCGCCGCCACGGTGCCGGCGCCGCCGCCCAGCCCGGCGCCGGCCACCGCCGCCCCGGACGAGCACGGGATCACCAGTTTGCGGACCGGGCCCGTCGCGGCCTCCGAACCACTTACGTACAGGTGCACCGCCACACACTTTTGTGCCGGCTGGCCCGGCGGGGGCTGCACCAGCACCCGCACCCGGTCCGGGCCGATCTGCATCTCCTGCCAGTCCGTGACCGACCGGAACCGGTATCCGACCTCCGTGGCCGGGTCGAGCAGCACCTGGTCGGCGACCAGCGGCGCCCACTGCATCCCCACCACGTACGGCAGGTCCGGGTTGTAGTTGCCCATCACATCGTCCTCACCGTTGTCGCCACGTCGCGGCGTGCCAATGTCCGCGCGACTCCGTCACCGACCGCCTCACCCACGCGCAGGGCTTCCTGCCGGGTCGGTACGACACCTTCGAACGTGATCGAGATGGCACCACGGCCGAACACCACCGCCCCGCCACCCGCCTCACCGGTACCGAGCAGGTCAGTCAGCCCGGACTGCTCGGCCAACTCGCGGGCCCGCCGCGGGCGGGTCAGCGGGATGACGACCTCGCGGCCGGCCTCACCGAGCACGGCGAGGGTGGTCCGGTTCACCACCGCACCGTTCGCGAGGTACGGGATCCGGGGCAGGGTGCCGGGCAGGTAGCGGTCGATGTCGCCGATCCCGGCGTTGATCCGGCCGATCACCGAGTTGAGGCCGGAGCGGACCGCCGCGGTGATCGACCCCGCGATGTCGCCCAAAGATCCGACCCGGCGCAGGCCACGCATGAACCCGGCGATCAGGTTCGCCCCCGCGGTGACGAACTTGCCGGCGAGGGCGGACAGCCGGCCCGCGGCGCCACTCACGTACGACACCACTGTTGCGATACCCGAGGACGCCGCGTTGCGGGCTGCGTTGAACGCGCTGGTCAGCAAGCCGCCCAGCAGGCCGGGCAGCCGCGACCAGGCCGCGCTGATCCGCCCCGGAAGGCCGTTCGCGAACGCGACCAACGCGGCGATGCCTTGGCCGGCGAGCGACGTCGCGTTGGCCCAGATCCCGGCGAAGAACCGGCCGATGGACCCGGCCAGCGACTGCACCGCCGTCATGATCTTGCCGGGCAGGGTGTCCACGGAGAACACCAGCAGCCCGATCCCGCTCCCGACCGCCTGCAGCCCCGCGTCGAAGGCGAACTTCAGTACGTCGACCAGCAAATCGGGCAGGGCGTCGAGCGCGGCGAGGAGCCGGCCGGGCAGCGAGATCAGGAAATCGCCCAGGCCGGTGAAGAAGCCGACCACGGCCTGCCACGCGCTGGCGAACGCGCCGCTGATCGCGGCGCCCACACCAGCCCAGTCGATCCCGGCGATCGCCGTCGACAACCGGCCGATCCAGTCCGCGACGTCCGACAGCGGCGCCAGCAGCTCGGCGAGCCCGGACGCGATCAAGGAGATCAGCGGCGCGACCGCCTTCGACACCAGCAACTGCACCAGCACCGCGACCAACTTGATCAGAGGGGCGAGGATCTGCGCCGCGAGCACCAGAAGCTCGGCGAGGACCTTCGTCAGCGGGGCCGCGGCCACCACAATCTCGGTGATCGCCGGAACCAAATCCACAATGGCTGGGATCAGCGGCATCAGCGCCTCGACCAGCGCCGTCACGACCGGGCCGATGGCGTCCAGGGTCGGCTGTAGGGCGGTGCCGAGCGCGGCGACCAGCTCACCGATCACCGGGCCGAGCTGCCGGAACAGCTCGGCGAGCAGCTTCGCGATGGGGGCGAGCGCGTCGGACAAGGTGCGGCCGAGCTGCAGCAGCACCGGACCCAGGGCGGTGACCAGCGGCGCGATCAGCGGACCCAACGCCGACAGGGCCGTCGCGAGCGGGCCGACCAGCATCGTGATCAGCTGACCAACGATCGGCAGCAGCGGCGTCAGCGCCGACACCACCGAGGCGATCACCTCGCCGACCGGGCCGAGCGCCGGCGCCAGCGCCTTGATCCCGTCAGCCAGCGCGGACACCAGCTGCGCGGCGACCGGCGCCAGCGCGGCAATCGCCGGACCCAGCCCGGTTGCGAGGGCCTGGATCGCGGGAACGACCGCGGCGGCGACCTCGCCCAGGGCAGGCACGATGGAGCGGGCGATGATCCCGAGCAGCGTCGTCAGCACCGGGCCGAGCCCCGCGGCGAGCGTCGACAAGGTCTGGAACAGGCTGGTCAGCGCCTGCTGCCCGACGCCCGAGTTCAGGAACGCCTTCAGCTGGCCGGTGACGGCGACCAGTGTCGACAGCAGCTGCCCGCCGCCGCCGGTCGCGGCCGCGCGCAGCGCGGCGGAGATGATCCCGCCGACGTTCGCCGCGACCTGACCCAGCTGAGTCAACACCTGTACCGCGTTCTCCAGCGCGGCGGTCGCCGCGCCGGAGGCGGCCATCTTCGACAGCCACGCCCCGAACTGCGCTGCGAGGGGGCCGGCGAGCTGGACGAGCCGGGTCAGGGTCGGCAGCGCCACCACGGCCAGGTCCCGAAACCCGGCAAGCAGCGGAACAACTGCCTGCCCGGCCCCGGCGACCGCGGTGCGGGTGGTGTCCAGGACGGCGGTCAGCGCCGACACCGACGCGGACTGCCGGACGAATTCCAACGCCCGGCGGGCGATCGTGCCGTATTCCGCGGCGATCCCCGCCAGGCCGGCACGCAGCGGACCCGAGATCACCGCCGACGTCGCCGTGATCTGCCCGACCAGCCGGCCCGCAAACGCGTCCTGCGCGCTCGCGCGCACCGCGTCCAGCGCCGGCTTCACCCCGCGCAGCTCCTGGGCGAGCTGCTGCGCCCGCGGCGACAGCCCTTCGAGCGATTTGGAGAACGCGGCGGCGTCGCCGGTCGCCGCCGCCGAGAACGCCTCCCCCAACCCGGACGTGGCGAGTTGTAGCGCGCCGATCGCGGCGGACGCGACCGCGATCCCGGCCGGGATCGCCACCGCCGCCCCACCCACCTGAGCGATCGCCCCCGCGACCCCGATCAGCTGCGATGACGCGACCGCCGCGACGGACGTGACCGCACTCAGCTTGAAGATCGAGGTCAGGCTGCGGCGCAAGTCAGGGGCGAACTTCGAGACGTCCCCAACGATCTCGATGTACGCCCGCCCCAACGCCATCGCCCTAGATTAATACGGCCGCCATAGCTGACTGTGGCCGTGTATAACGTTCCCTGTCCACAGCGGAGGTCGCCTGCACGAGTGCGGCATCCCGCCAGGGCGGTCTCACCTGGTTAAGCTGCGCGCGTGCAGGCGACAACGGCGGGTGCCGTTCAGGAGATCGAGGTCAAGTACCACGTCTCTGACGAGGCGGCGCTACTGCGGGCGCTGGACGAGCGGGGCGTGGTGCTGTCGGAGCCGGTACGCCAAGACGACCAGGCGTACGCCCCGGCCGGTTGGCGATACGGCGTGAGCAAGATCGGCGTGCCGTTCGCGCGACTTCGCACCCAGGACGGCATGCACCTGTTCACCGTGAAGCAGCCGATCGACAACGAGATGGCCTGCCTAGAGCACGAGACCACGGTCGCCGACCGCGAACAGATGCACGCCGCGCTTACGACCATGGGGTACGTGCCGACTGTACGCATCGTCAAGAGCCGCCGCAGTGGCCGGTGGGACGACGCCGCTCTCTGCCTGGACACCGTCGACGGCCTAGGTACCTTCGTTGAGCTTGAAGCTATGGTCGGTGCCGACATGTCCGGCTTGGACGTGCAGTACCGTCTTGACCGGCTCGTTCACTCGCTTGGCGTGCCGGTACAACGCACCACGGATACCTACGACTCGCTGATCCGCGACGCAGGTGAGCTGGCGAGAGGTGCTTAGCGCGTGTTGGCCAGGACCATAAGTAGCGCGTTGAGGGTGGTACCAGCGGTGATCTGTCGGTCGCGGATGAGGTCGTAGACGTCACCCAGGGGCACCCAGTCGACCTTGTCGCTTTCGAAGTCGTCGCTAGGCGGGCCAGTGTAAGTGGCGGCGTTTGCTCGGAAGAGGTAATGCTCGGAGCCCATCAGGCCGGGAGAAGGTTGGGTATAGAGCAGTGGCTCGATGGGGCCGTGAGGCTTCCAACCAGTCTCCTCCTCGGCTTCGCGGGCGGCAGCTGTCGCGGGATCCTCGCCGGGCTCGATGGAGCCGAGCGGGATTTCCCAGCCGTAGGTGTCGGTGATGAAGCGGTGCCGCCAGATGAGCAAGACCTTGTCATCCTCAACGACGACAAGGCCGGCGCCGGCGGCGGAGGTACGGATTAGGCGGTGGTCCAAATGTCTGCCGTCCGGGAGCTCTACGTCGGCGGTGAGCAGGTGCACCCATTTGTCCTGGTAGAGGGTCTCCTCGCTGTGAACGGTCCAGCGCATCATCGTCCTCTCAGGCTCAAGTGCTGTTCAGCGCGGTTGAGGAAAGCGTCCACGATGGGATCGGTGGCGTAGAGCTTCACGGCGTCAACGACCTGGGTGACGCGGTCGTGAATGCGTCCCGACTCCATTCCCTCGGCGCGGTCGAGCATGTGGTGTCCCACCGCTGCAGCCTCGTCAGCGCGTTCCCGGCCAGCGAGAACTAAGGCGAGTCCAGCGTAGCGGTGAACCTGCCCTCGGGGATGCGCCGCGGGGGCGGTACGCACCGCTTCACGGGCGTGATCTTCGGCGGCGGCCAAATCCCCGAGCCGCCGGAATGCTTCGGCCGCCTGGGTCTCGACCAGGCCGGGTTGGACGTAAGAGGTCTCCGTGTCGCTGGGTGAAGGTGCAAGCCTGCCGGCGGTGCTGGTGGATTGGCGGAGGTGTTGATGGCAATCGGCGGTTTCACCCATCCGGGCGTACGCCTTACCCGCGAGGGCATGCAGATCGGTGATCAATTCGGGACCGAGCGCTGAGCCGCCGCTACGTAGCGCTGCCTCGGCGTACTGCACCACCAGGATACGGTCGTCGAGGAAGAGTGCCTGATTGGCGAGCAGCGCAACGACATAGGCGCCGAAACCACGATCACCGGCTGCCTTCGCCAGGCCCAGCGCGGTAAACAGGTGCCGCTGGCCGAGTGGTTGCAGATTGGCGTCATAGGCGCAGACGCCGGCGAGGGCAGCGAGGCCGCCGGCGGCGCGAAATAGCTTGCAGCCGATCTCGTTGTCATAGGCCGCTCGCAGCATGGGGACCGCGATCTGGTTCAGGTCGCGGGCCAGCAAGGGCCGCACCGGCTCACCGCCAACGCGACGGTACATCTGCTGGTAGTGACGGCGAAGGTGCCGCAAGGTGGCCACGTCAGTGTCATCGATGCGTCGGTGCCCTTCACGGAGCAGATCGAGGCGGTGAGGTGGACTCACCCAGTCCCAGACCGGTGCTGTGGCATCCGGCCCGGTCAGCAGTGTCTTAGGGACCCGTCCTCGAGCTTCGCCTGTCCACAGAGCGGCGGCTTGGGTGATGAGACGAGCGGCGGGGTTGTGCGAGCCACGATGGGCAGCCATGCCAATGTCGGCGCGGGTCACCGGCATGCCAAGTCGGTCGCCCAAGATCCGACAGATCATCTGTGGTACTGGCTCGCGGGGGATTTGGTGATCACGAATCCAGCGCGTCACAGAGGCATGGTCGTAGCTCAAGTACGGCGCAGCGGTGACAATCTCGCGGGCCAGGCGCGAATGAGAGAGCCCTGCACGGGTGAGGAGCTCTTCGAGAAGCAGGTTAGCCTCCGCCATCACCGCAGGCTACGGCTTGACTCCGATCAACAGAAGTGCTGTCAACGGTTCACACCCCGTGTGGACCGGCGTGCGTCACACGGCGCATTCACACGCTGCTGATCACGCCCCATGCTGGGCTCCTATATAGACAGGCTGATCGAAGGCGGTTTCAGTGCCGAGCCGGGGGCGACCCACTAATGCCAGTCAGGAGGGATCTTCTGAGCCTCTTACTGGCTGGAGATAAATAATTGTTGCCCCAGGAAAACCGCACCGCCATCTGATAACGCCACATCGCTACGAGTTGAACGACGCTACTCCCGCTCACGTTTGGCCGGCCCGGCCCTAGACGTGAGCTGAGGAAACGGCGGGAGCGCAGCCCTACGAGTGCGCTCCCGCCGCCCTCGGAAGCGCAGGTTGTAGCCGCAGACCGCACCGTTACGCGAGCCGCGGGCTGTGATGCGACGAGACCGAACATCGGCCCCACCAGAACGTGAAGGAGTAGCCAGTGAGGATCGAGCTTGGCCGCTTGCGGACCAACCGGTCGGACAGCGCAGCCGAGGCGACGGCGCCCGCCGCTTCCACGCAGACGCTTCTGAAAATGTTGATCTCTAGGCCGCAATTTCAGGCAAGGCCGGGGCTAGGTCGCGGTGATCGATCGGCTGCTAGCCGCTTATCCAATGGAGACCAGTTGAATCGTGCACTCGCCGGCGTGGACGGCGGCGGTGAATGCCTCCCACTCGGCCGGGGTGAACGTGAGCATGTGGTCGTCCTTGGCGACGGCGGTGCCCGCACATCCGGGCTGGATCCACCGGTGGGCACCGCCGGAGCCTGCCGCCTGGGTGAAGGTTCCCCACTCCTGGTGGGACATGAGCAGTTCCGGCCCGTCGGGGTTCTTGCTGTCCCGTACGTAGACGCCGTTGTTCTGGATGGACCACTCGACGCAGTTGCCGCCGGATCCACCGGACTTGGTGCTCTTGGTGTATCGCCTGTTCGTCATGCCGGGTACTCCATGATCGGAAGAGCTTGGTGTTGGACATGGTCGAAGATCGTGGCGTAGCGGTCGAGGTCGACTTGTTTCTGCAGGTAGGCGGCCGAGCTGGGGCTGTCGACGTAGACCAGGGGCGGGTCGTCTTCGGGGTCGGCGAAGTCGAGGATGACGAAGGCGGTCTCCATGGCGGCGTGGGCGCCTGCGGCGAACGGCAGGACTTGGATGGTGACGTTCGGCCGGGTCGCGGCTTTGCGCAGTCGTTCGACCTGGTTGGCCATCACGCTCGCACCTCCGACCTGGCGCAGGATGACGGCCTCGTTGAGGACGACGTGCAGCTGCGGCGCGGCGGGCTGGTCTCGGGTGAGGATGGCTTGCCGCTCCATGCGCAGGGCGACGCTGCGGTCGACCTCGGTGGGATCGGCTTCCGGGTTGCGGGCGCGGTAGACCTCGGCCGCGTAGTCAGCGGTCTGCAGCAGTCCGGGGATCAGTTCGGCCTCGTACGTGCGGATATGCGTGGCGGCCGGCTCAACGTCCAGGTAGAGGCTGAACCATTCCGGCACGGCTTCGACGCCGAAGACGTCCCACCAGCTGTCGCTCTGCGAGGCGAGGGCCAAGGTGGTGAGCGCCTGAGTTTCCTGTTCGTCGGCACCGTAGTAGTGGCAGAGGACGGTGACGTCCTGAGGCTTTGCGGAGTTCCGCCCGCCCTCGAGCTTGAACAGCTTCGCGCGGGAGATGCCCAGGCGCCGCTCGGCAACGACCTCATCCACCGACTGGCCTTTGCTTGTGCGCAGCCGGCGGAGGCGGCGTCCGAGTTGACGCCGAACCACCGTGGGACCGGCAACGGGCGCCGACATGTTCGCCTCCTGACTGCTCACCGGCACATTCTGTCTCATCGTGAGACTGCGCACCAAAGCGATTCCAAACGATCATGGAATACTCTTTGAGCGATACTTGTGCTCTGAGAGTATCAGTGCAAGAGTAGATTTCAGTTACGACGTGCAACCACCTCACTACGTGCGCTCACGTTTAGCTGGCTCCAGGCCCTAGACGAGAGCTGCGGAAACAGCAGGAGCGCAGCGACATCGCTCGCCTGCGCTCCTGCTGACCGCTGATCACAGCCAGCTACTGAGCACTTCGCTGTCGCTCCCGGGACCGCTATCCGGCTGTCCACGTCTCCACGCTGGCGAACGCCACGACCCCTGTTCAGGAGGCGCCCCCGTGCACCCGAGCCAGAGCACCACAACTCACCGCCCTGTCGGCCACCCGGCTCCTCACAGGGATCCGACGCCCCGTCATGCCGCCGTTCAGGCTGAAGGCGTCCTAATCGCCGCCGCGGACCCGCCGATGCCGTCCCCAACGATCACCCCGATGGGCCGTGCACGGGTGCCTTCGCGGTGGCCGTTGATCGCCGATGACCTGTTCCGCGTAGCGCATGACGACTGGGGTCGCCTGCGCCTGCACGCCGATGTCGTCGGGGCGGCGTTGGGCGCGGCAGTGCTGGCCGAACTTGTGCTGGAAGGCTTCGCCACCACCGTGGACGGCATGGTTGCTGCGCACCCGGACGGCGAGCCGGTCGACCCGTTCGCCGCGACGGTGCTGCGGTTAATCCGAGCGGAGCGCCGCGCGTGGTCGGTGCGGGACTGGATGAGGTACCTGACCAGCGGGACCATGCCCGGCGGGGACTCGTACGAGCAGGTCACGCGCCGGCTGGCCCTCGCCGGTCACCTGCACACCAAACGCAAGGGCGTCTTCCGCCGCAAACTTCGGTGCACACCTGTCGACGTAAACGCGGCGGCATGGCCCTGGGTGCGGCTGTCCCGCGCGGCACATAGCCAGGAGCGCTTGGACTCCGCCGACACGGTGCTCGCCGGGCTGATCCTGGCCACCGACCTGCACCGCAAAGTCCTCACCGGCGCCGCCGGTGACCTCGAGGACTGGCTGCGCAGCAATGTGGACGACGTTCGCGTCGACTTGCGTGACCTCCTGTACCAGGCGGAGACCGCCGTGGCGGCCGCCGTCACCACAGGCGCCTGACCGGCGACCACCGACAGCACCCACAACCACACCGTCACACCCTCTGCTCCTCCTGCCTCAGGAAGGACTCTGTATGCCCGCGATTCTCACCTCCGCTGCACCGCCGGACGGTGTCGCCTGCGCCCTGGCAAGAGCCCGCCTCGGCGTTGCCCCGCTCGTGACCACGGTGATGGCAGCGGCGGCACCTCTGACCGTGGTGGCCGGTGGTGCGAGCGCCGGCTTTGCGGTCACCGGTAGCACCGGCATCCCCTTGGCCTATCTCGTCGTCGCGGCCATCCTGGCGATCTTCGCCGTCGGCTACACCGCGATGGCCCGACAGATCGTCAACGCGGGCTCGTTCTACTCCTACATCGCTTACGGCCTTGGCCGTCTGTGGGGCATCATGTCCGCGTTCGTCGCCGTCACCGCGTACGCCGTCATGATGGTCGGCCTGTACGGCGGTTTCGGAGTCGTCGCCGCAGCCTTCGCCAAGACCCAAGCAGGCGTGAACCTGCCCTGGTCGGTGTGGGCGATGCTGGTCTGGGCCGTGATCGCCGGGCTGGGCGGACGCCGCATCGACCTGAACAGCCGCATCCTCGCTGTCCTGCTGATCGCGGAGGTCGCGCTAGCGATCGGGCTCGCTGCCGTGCACGTCACCCACCCGGGCGGCGGGACCGTCACCTACACCACGCTGAGCCCGATCGCCCTCTTCGGGTCGTGGGCGGGTGCGGGGGCCGCGCTGGTCACCGGCATCGCCGGGTTCGTCGGCTTCGAAGCCACCACCGTGTATGGCGAAGAGGCCCGCGACCCGCAACGCACCGTGCCCCGCTCCACCTACCTCGCGCTGGCCGTCATCGGTGTCCTCTACGCCGGCTGCGCCTGGGCCATGTCGGTCGCCACCGGCCCCCAGCACATCGTCGCCCGCGCCACCACCGACGGCTCCGAACTGATCTTCACCCTGGCCGCGCCGCATGTGCCCGGATTCATCATCGTTCTAGGGCACCTGCTGTTCATCACCAGCCTGTTCGCCGCCACCCTCGCTTTCCACAACACAGGAGCCCGCTACCTGTTCGCCCTCGGCCGCGAAAGCGTCCTCCCGAGAATCCTCGGCAGCACCAGCCCCCGCACGAAAGCCCCCCTCGCAGGCTCACTCATCCAGACCGGCATCGGGCTCGCCGGCATCACCGTGTACGCGATCGGCGGCTGGGACCCGTTCACCCGCATGTTCTTCTGGCTCACCGTCCTCGGTGGCCTGGGCGTGCTGTTCCTCATGACCGCCACCTCCCTGGCCGTAATGGCCTACTTCTCGCCCCGCCTCCGCCGCCGCCACGGAATCGGCGTGCTGCGCGGCGTCATCTGCCCGGCCATCGCCACGCTCCTGCTCGGCACGGTGGCGGTCGTGACGCTGTCGCAGTTCGCCACACTCCTCGGCGTCGAGCCTGCCTCGTCGGTGCGCTGGCAGCTACCCACGATCTACGCAGCGGTCGCCTGTCTCGGGGTGATCTGGGGCTGCGGGCTTCGGGTGTGGCGCCGCGACGTGTACGCGCAGGTCGGACGGGGCGCCACCCGCACCGCCACCCCCACCGGGAACGGCGTCGCGCGGTGAGCGGCATCGACGCCACCACGATCCGCCCGGCCGAGCTAGACGACCACCAGGCCATCGCCACCCTGCTGTCCGAGGCGTTCCTGCACGCCGACCTCGCCCCTTGGCTGATCGCTGATGAGGACGACCGCGCCCGCATCTACCCCCGCTACTTCGCGTTGCTCGCCGAGCAGGCCCTCGCGAACGGCCACGTCGAGATGACCTGCGACGGGGCCGGTGTCGCCGTCTGGTACATCCACGACGGCACCCCGATCCCCCCTCTGCCCGACTACGGCGCGCAGCTTGCCGACATCACCAAGCCCTACGCCGCACGGTTCGCGGCGCTCGACGACACCATGCACCGCCACCACCCCACCGACGAACCGCACCACTACCTTGCCCTGCTCGCCGTGCACCCGGCCGATCACGGCGGCGGCTACGGCAGTCGGCTTCTCGACCATCACCATGCACAGCTCGACGCGACCGGAACTGCCGCCTACTTGGAGGCCACCGGATACCGCACCGACGCGCTCTACCGCCGGCACGGCTACCAACGCCGCCAGCCGTATCTCATCACCCGCGACTCGCCGGTGCTGCTGCCCATGTGGCGTCCTTCCAGCCCGAAGGCTGGGGAGCGTTCATGACCGCCCTGATGCAGACCGGAATCGCCTGGTACGGCAACAACGAAACCGGCAGCAGACACGACCATTGTCGGTCAATGCGGTACGACCCGCCGCCGACTACCTGGCCCACCAAATCCGTGCTCACCCTGCCGTGCACCTGCGCCCGGTCCCCGACGCACCCGGCATCCGCGCAGCCAGGCGACCGTTGAAGGTCATGCCACGCGCGACGCCGCGCCCCCGCCGAGCACCTCCCACCTATGCAGCCCCGTCCACCGACCCCGTCCACGGAGAAAAGGATTCTGATGACCACGACCCGAGAAGATGACCCCGTCGCTTTGCGCGCCGCCATGGTGGCGTCTCTGCACGCCCAGGACGTGCTGCACTGCGACCGGGTGGCCGCCGCACTGGCGACGGTTCCCCGACACGAGTTCGCCCCGGGTGAGCCGCTGAGAAAGGCGTACGACACGCACACCACCCTCGTTCCGGTGCGGGCCGCGGACGGCACGGAAATCAGCGTTGTCTCGGCCTCGCACATCCAGGCGATCATGCTGGAGCAGGCCCTGATCGAGCCGGGGATGCGGGTGCTGGAGGTCGGCTCGGGCGGCTATAACGCGGCGCTGATCGCGGAGATGGTCGGCCCGTCCGGACAGGTCACCACGGTCGACATCGACCCGATCGTCATCGAGCGGGCCCGAACGTGCCTCGCCGCTACCGGTTACGAGCGGGTCAACGTCGTGCTTGCCGACGCGGATGCCGGGGTGCCTGAGCACGCCCCGTACGACCGGATCATTGTCACCGTCGGCGCCTGGGACATCCCACCGGCCTGGCTCGACCAGTTGTCCGGCACGGGCCGGATTGTGTTGCCGCTGCGCTTCGCCGGGATATCCCGGCTGATCGCGTTCGACCGCACCGGCGACTTCCTGACCGCCGCCGACTACCGGCTCGGCGCGTTCGTGGCGATGCAGGGCGACGGAGAGACTAGCGAAAGGCTCGTCACGATCACCGACGACATCGGCCTCTACCTCGACCCGCAGCACACCCCGTCGTTCGACGTGTCCGCCCTGCGGCAGGCGCTGCACGGCCCGCGCATCGACCTGTGGGCCGGCACCGAGTTCGACATGCCCGACGAGCTGGCCTTGTTCCTGCTCACCAACGGCGGCGAGCAGATGGTGATGCTGCACGCCGCACAGCAGGCCATCGACGACGGCCTCGTCGAGCCCGCCGTCCGGCACGGCATGCCGGTCCTGGTGCGCGGCGGCAGTTTCGCCTACCGCCTCAAGCGCGACAGCGCCGACTTCGGCAGCAAGTTCGAGGCCGGTGTCCGCGCGCACGGCCCCGACGCCGCAGCCGTCGGCGATGAGTTCCTGACGTTGGTGCGCCAGTGGGGCGGCGAATACTTCCGCCGCAACGCCGCCCGCATCCAATACCACCCAACCGGCGCGAACAGCACCATCCCGGCCGGGTGGAAGACCGTCAAGCGGCACGGGACGCTCACCGTCACCTGGCCCTGACCATCAGTTTCCGGCCCGCCACCCGGCCCGCCCGGATGGTCGTTAGTCGCCATCGATGAACAGTTGCACCGTAGCAATCACTTAGTACGCATGTTCTAATCGGCCTCTGTCGACCGCTTCGATCATCGAATGCGGACTGCGCGCAGCGCTGCAGCCGACGCGCAGTGCAATACATATTGCATGTTTCGCGTAATCTGTCCACGTTGGTCCTTTTTGCAACGTGCAAGGCCCACACCCCTCCCCGTGAAGGAAGACCATGTTGTATCCCAAGATCGGACGCGCACGGCTGTTTGCCGTGGTGGCCGTCGCGGTCCTTGCGCTCGTCGGATCGACTCCCGGCGTTGCGCTGGCCGTCGTCCCGTACGGCGTCGATCAGCCCATCTACAAAGGCCCGAACTACTCGTATGGCGAAGCCAGCTGGGACCAGGCAATCGACAACCTGGGATCGCTGGAGGCACACCCCGGAGGCGCGTTCGCCAGCAGCCACTGCCTGGCGACGATCTTCGACTGGAAAACGGCCGACAGCGAGCACTTCGACGCGCGGATCGCGAAGACCTGCAAGTCGTCGATCCACATCGACGGCAACAGCAATGACTCCTACCAGCCCGGCAGCACTCATCGCTGGCTGACCGGCATGGTCAAGTTCGGCGCCTGCTACGGCCCGGTGAACGCCACCAACACCACGGCATCGAACTGCAACGACTTCTGGTCTGCCGACCGGACCGTTTACCGCGACGAGGACATCTTCGGCGACGCGACCGGCCCCAACGCCAACGTGCCGAACCAGTGCGCCCGCTCATGGCGTGTCGACGTCAACGGCACCGCCGTTCTCTACAACAGCGGCGGCATCTCGAGCTCGTGCAGCAGCTGACCCATATCCCCGACTCCGAAAGACACAGGTCATGAAGAAGATCATCACGGCGGGTGCGGCGCTGACCATCGGCGCGTTCACCGCCGGTTGCGCAAATTCGGTCGCCGCCGGCGCCCCGGCTGAGCCAGCCGCCGCCGCGCAGGGCCGCAGCCTATTCGAGCAAGTCAGCCTCAGCCTCTACGGCTCGGCCGACGACCGGCTCGCCGCCGAGAAGGACGTCGCCGCACGCTTCCAGGGCGCCCTGGCCCGATGTATGAAGGAAAAGGGCTTCACCTACCAGCAGGCCCCCTCCGAGCAGCAGAACGGCGGCCCGATCGCGCCCGGAGACCTCGCCAGCATCACCGAGATCACCGGTGACTTCGGCATCGCCACCGCCAAGCGCAACCAGGCCGAAGTGGCCGACAAACTGCGCGCTATGAACGCGAGCAGCACGATGACTGCCGAGGAGGAAGCCGCCTACGGCAAGGCCCTGGGCAACTGCACCCCGGAAGCGTCCAAGCAGCAGCCTTTCACCCCCACAGGCCAGGGCGACCTGATGAAGTGGCTGACCACTACCTTCCGCGAGGTGGAGAAAACACCCGCCGTCGCCGACGCCCTCGACACGTACGTTCCCTGCATGAGCAAGGCTGGGATTCAGACAAAGTCGTACTTCACCACCTACCAGCAGACCCTCGACAGATTCCCGCGAGCGGATCTCGGCTTGGCGTCGATGCAGGCCGACCCGAAGTGGCAGGAGGCCGTCGAGTTCGAGAAGAAGGCCGCCGCCGCGGATGCCGCCTGCCGCCGCCCAGCGCAGGAACAGGCTTTCGCCACCGCTGCCCCGGAGCTACAACAGTTCGTGACCAAGAACCGGGCGCAACTCGACGCCGCTCGAACGGCCTGGACCCAACTGAGCGAATAGCGCTCAGGTGCGGAATGCGGCTGGCCTGCCACCGGCAGGCCTGCCGACTCCGTCTTCGACACTTCGCCGCTACATACTCGACTCCGGCATGCCGCGATCGCCGCGCACGCCACGATGGCAGTCCGCCGCAACCCGCAACCCGCAGCCCGGATCCGCGTTCCGCCCCAGCCATACTTGACTGTCGCACACTGGTTGCACGACAGGTTGACTCTTGACTACTATACCGGCTGTGGCGACGAAGAAGTTGCAGCTCGTAGGAGCGCATGAAATCCGCAGGATGCTCGGCGAGATCAGCCGGCAACGCGTGTACCAACTCACCAGCCGACGAGACTTCCCGGCACCGATCGCCGAGCTGGCGATGAGCAACGTGTGGCTTGCCGCCGACGTCGAAACGTGGATCGCTGAGCGGCCATCTCGCGCCGACAGAAGCTGATCGAGCGACACCAAACGCAGCCGCTGCTCTGCGCCACGCCAGCCCGGCACCGCACGTCGGGCAAACTATCGAGCCCGGCGCAGGGCATCTCAGCTTCGCCGCGTGTCGAGCAGGTCGCCGAGCGCAGCCTGGAACTCGCGGAGCGCGGCGACGTCGCGCGCGGTCCAGTTACGGACGGCACCCGGCGGACCCGGATCGATCGGAACCCCGGAGGCGAGCACGACGCTGAACGCGTCCAGATACCGCCTGGCCGCCGCCACGTACCGGGCACGCGGCAGCGGTTCCTCGCGCTCCGATCGAGTGTGCCCCACCCACGCGATCGTACATTTGTTCTAAATCTAGGTGGCGGGTGCCCTCGTAGGCTCTTCGCTGGTCGGGCTGTCGAGAGGCCCGCCGGAGCCGGCGAGCCTCTATGATGTGCGGTCAGTGGCCTGCGGAACGGGCTCAGCCCCACCTGCCGCGCGGCCGTGGCCGGCAGCCCGTTCGGTGACCTCGCCGACGCGCTCGACTCTTCCCTCCCCGCGCGACGCTCGCAACCCGCTTAGTCGCGGCTGTGGATAACCTGTGGGAACAGGCTGGCGTCGCGCCCGTGACCAGCGACGACAGCCGGACGATGGTGAGATCACCGACCGCGCCGCGACCGGCCACAAAATGCGTCGCACCCTCGCGTTACAGTGTGATCACTGCCCCCCAAGCAGTCGCTCCACTCTCGACGAGAGGAGCGCTGTGGCCGAGCCCATCACCTGGCTCGTCGACATCTCACACTGGCAGGGCGACATCGACATCGCCCAGATCGCCCGTGAGGGATATTCAGCGTGCGTATGCAAGGCGACCGAGGGCACCAACTACAAGGACCCGACATTCGACCGCAACATCACCGCGGTGATCAAGGCGGGCATGATCCCGGGCGCCTACCACTATCTGCGTGCCGGTGACGGCGCCGCGCAGGCCCGCCACTTCTATCAGCAGGTCCGCCAGCTCGGCGGCCCCGACGGCTGGCTAATCCAGTTCGACGCCGAGTCCGACGGCTACGGCACCGAAATGACCGCCTGGGCCGCGGAGTGGAGCCGGCTGACCGGCAACCATCCGTTCTTCATCTACTCGGGCAGCTGGTGGTGGCCGCGCACCAGGGGATTCCGCGGCGCGGACCTCACTCCGCTGCTGTGGCATTCGCACTATGTGGACGGCAGCGACTACGGGTCGGTGCTGTACCGCAAGGTGCCCGCCTCGTGGTGGATGCCCGGCTACGGCGGTTGGCCGAAGGCCACCATCCTGCAGTTCTCGTCGTCCGGCAAGGTTGCCGGCCGCCGGATCGACGTTGACGCGTTCCGCGGCACCGTCACCCAGCTACGCGCGCTCACCCGCACCCCGACGCCGGCTCCGGCGCAGCCCGCCACACCGACACCGCCGCCCAAGCCGATGCCGCAGATCCTCCGGGAGCTGCCGGTGTTGCGCCGCGGCGCGAGCGGCGCCGGTGTCCGCGTCCTGCAAGCACTGCTCCGCGTCCGCGGCCAGCACCTGGCCCTCGACGGGCAATTCGGGACGGCCACCGAGACCGCCGTCCAGGCCGTCCAACGCGGCGCCGGGCTCGCCGTCGACGGGGTGGCCGGTGCCAGCGTCTACGCCGTCCTGCTGCTCGGCACTAACCCCACCTGACCCCGGTAGCGGCACTGGTGCCGCTACCGGCTATCCATCCCGTCACCCTCGCAAGGGAGTACGCATGGTTCCGCAGAATCCGACCGCGGTCGGCGTCGTGGTCTCCACAACGATCAAGGCCGTCCTGGTCGCTGTCGCCGCCCTCAACATCCTGCCGCTCGACGATGACCAGATCACCGCGGTCACCCTCGCCCTGGCCGCCGTCGCTGACCTCGGCGTTTATTTCGGCTGGGTCAAGCCGCGCGTCGACGACCAGGTGGCCACCGCGCTGGCCACGCCGCCGCCGGGCATCACGCCCCGGTCGCCGCGCACCCGCGGCGACCTCTGACCCCGGTTATCGAACACCAGGAAAGGAGCCGACCATGGGCCAGCCGCTTTGCGGCGACCGTAACCCCCTCGACCACGCTGGTGAACCCGTCGACGACGGCTGGGACACCGAGTCCCCGCCCGCCGACGGCCCGGCAGACCCGCAGACAGGAGGTGACAAGGATGGCGTGGATTCTGGTGGCAGCCCTACGCAGTCTCTTTAGCGAGTTCAACAAGCGGGCACCCCGCCGCAGGAAGGCCAGTGACGGGTCTATCGGCAACCAGGCACACGCCGTAGAAGAGTCGGATCACAACCCGGACGAGACCGGCCTCACGCCGACGGAGGACGCAGACTCGATTGACGAGGTCCACGCAGTCGACGTGGATGCGGACCTGCGTGAGCCGGGCTGGTCGATGGACCGGTGCGTCCAGATCATCGTCAACCGGCACCGACAGGGGCTCGACGACCGGCTCGAATACGTGATCTGGAACCGCAAGATCTGGGCGCGGTCGTGGGGCTGGACCGCCCGCGCCTACCACGGCGACAACCCGCATACCGGGCACGCGCATTTTTCCGCCCGCTACACCACCGCCCAGGAGAACAACACCCGCCCGTGGGGCCTACTCGAGGAGGACGACGTGACCAAGAGCGAGTTCATCAGCTGGATGACGGAGTGGGCGCGCAGCAGCGCCGGCCGCGACGCCCTGGCCACCGCGGTGCTGGCCTACGATCCGGGCAAGGACGCCACTGGCAAGGTGCCCGGCGCTGCCGTGGTCAACCCTAACGACGACGCCACCACCAACCCTACTGTGAGGCCAGCCTGGGCGCTGCACCGAGCAGTCATCGCCTCGAATGTGGGCCACGACATTCGCAATCGAGTCGACAAGCTCCAGACCGGCGTGGCGACGCTCCTGCAGCGCAGCGCACCGCCGAGCTGATAAGGCGTTTCGCTTCTTTGATCTAGCATGAAGGACGGGTGGTTGGCAGCTCGCCGCCACCGCACAATTCGGGCCTCGGGCGGCGACGGCTCTGGCGCATCACATAGTTCCCTACGCAGCGATTCGCGGAAGAGCCACACGCCTGAAGTGGATACATCCCGAGAACAGCAACCCAGGTAGGCGTCTGTCAAGAATGCCGAGATGGAGTCCTGTCGGCGACAGGCTCACAATCCACCTTTAAAGATATATCACTTCGCAGTAATCGCTAGCATAGCATCCGTATTTTTCGGAATATTTGTCAAACAGTTCCCGGAGCTTCCGGGAATCTTCGGGCAAAGCCTCGACCAGATTTGCCCAACCGATAAAGGTGATTCGCTTCGGCAAGGGAACCAGCCCCCTGATCGCGTCCCAGAAAGCATCCCAGTTATGGCCGTACCATAGCGGGAATTGCAGTTCTTTGCGCAGCAGCTCATGCAGCTGTCGAGCGCTGGAAACTCCGTGCAAATCAATGCAGATTTGCTCGGGTACCTCCATTTCTTCTTCTTCGTCAATTTCGGTGGGTTCGCTATTCATGCCGCGGCTCCTACAAGTGGTCGAGGCAGGCGGACAGCCTGCCTCGACCTATCAAATACTCCTAGTTACTTGTACGTTCCTACATAATATACCGTCTGGTAGTGATCGGTAGATACGTATAGCAGCCCGTCACTGGAGTACAGAAGGCGGTCACCTGGATTGTTCTTGCGTTTCTTGGCGTAATCTTGCCCGATGTCGGCCTCGTACCAAGTGCGGCCTTCGGCGTTGGGCAGAACATTTTCTTTGTTTCCGAAGACATCGCCTCCGAGCGATTTTCCTGGTGCCTTCGGGGCGAGTGCCGCACCCTTTTCCCAACCGTACATCGCCCTGGCTTCATCCTGTGTGATGAAGTGAGGCGGGAGCTTTCCGGTGGTGCGCAGGCTGTCCACCATCCCGTTGGCCTTCTCGATGACCTCCAGGGTGCCGCGGAGACGGAAGCCATTGAAAGCTGCGTCTGCCCCTTTGTAGATCGGCTTGACGAGACGGAAGACAATCAGCCCCCCGAGAACCCGCGACAGCGGATCCACATCGCCGCCGGTCACGAGGTTCTGGCCCGTAGCCGCTTCCTGAAGGCCCTTAACGTCGCCCACGCCCGGAATGAAGTCGAGGAAAAGAGATGCGTACTCTTCCTCCTGGACCAGCAGGTCCTCGATCCGGTACTGGTCCACCATCTCTACCGGAAGTTGGTACTTTTCCCACGATCTGAAATGATTCGATAGGCTTTTGATGGATTTGTTCATCCCGGCGACGGAATCGTTCGTTTGCCGCATTGCAACGTTGAGGTTGTCCACCGCGGCATTCATCTCATTGATGCCGACGGTGATTTCCTGAACGCCTACGTTCAGCTCGGCCATCCCCTCGTTGGCCACGTCGATGGCCTGCTTCGTTTCGACGAGAGAGCGATTGACCTTCTCCAAGGCGACTATATTCTGCGCCATCGCTTTGTTGATGCCATCAACATGGCCGTTGAGTTCGTCGAGTGTCTTCGACGCCTCAGGTACCAGCTTTGCCATTCCGGTGATGGCCTCACCGAAGTCGGCGAACGCCTGAAGCCCGGCGCGAAGCGCCTCCATCGTGCTTAGCGTCCGGCCTGCTTTTTGATCCAGTGTAGCCTTCATTAATTGCAGGTCGGCTTGCATAGCCTGCAAGTTTTGCTGACTTTCCTGCCAACGCGCCTGATTCTCCTTGCCCCAGGCGGAGAGGTCCCGGTGCAGATCTGCGTTGAGAGCCCGCAATGCACTAAAGGTCTTGACATAGTGCATGAGTTCAAAGTTGGTGCCCGTGATCGTCAGACCGGCTTGGAGAGCGCAATCCTTGAATCGCGTGTAGCGGTCCGCCCAGGCTTCCGCCGTCATGCCGACGATGAAGCAGCCTGTGACCGCTACAGCCGGGAATCCTGAATCCTGGACGCATTGGCGCAACGCTGGGAGATGCAGAAGGGTGGACCCGCTGCGGGCCTCGACCTTCGCTACGCACGTCCGTAGCTTGCCAATGACGGATTCACTGTTGGTGGTAGATGCCGCCACCGGTCGCGGCGCGGCTAGCGCGCCTGAAGGTGATGCGACACCGAGGACGGTCAATAGCACCACGAGCGGTGCTATTCGTCGAAAGAGCATGGACATCCCCCGAAGTAGTCGTGAACTCGACCAGGCATGTTACTGACCGGTAGGTCAAGAAAGTTGCCAGCAGGGTGACACTTGTGACCGCCGTCTCGACGACCGGTAGCTGCGTACGCCGGAGCCGATAGTCGCGCGAGGGCTACCGCATGTGCCCGTCCAAGGCGCGGGCGAACGTGTCATCGACTTCGTCGTCGGACCACTCATCGCGCTCGCCGAGGTCCGTGCCTGACGGTGGGGCGTATAGCGCAGCGTCGAACTTCGCGACCTCGCTGTCTAGTGCGTCGCCGATCCACCAGGCGTAGATCAGGTTTAGTAGCGACGGCAGCGGCAGTTCGAGCGGGTCGCGGCCGCCCCTGAGAAGCATCTGGCCGTGGAAAACCGGCCAGCGGGCGACAGCCAGCTGAATCAGCCGCCACCCGACCCAGTAGGGGAACCCGACCACTGCTCACACACGTACTCGAAGATCTGCATGGCGTGCTCGAAGTCGAAATCGTCGCGGGTGTTCAGCAGCCGGCGGCGGAACACCATCAGTGACGCCGGATCCAGAGTCTGCTCGAAAAAGTCCAGGACGGCGGCGACCTGGTCCTGTTCGCTGCGATGCGACGACGCCGCCGCAACCAGGTACGCCACCTGCGCGTTCTTCGGCGCCTGACACACCATCTGCACCCCGTCGAGCACGAACTCGACCGCCGGCAGCCGCGCCCCAGTGTCGGAGGCGACTTTCGTACTCGTGGTGAATTCCCGCATCCTTGTTCTCCCCTTTCCTCAGCGGCGCACGATCCGGAACCCGGACCGGGGCCCTTCGTGCTCCATCGCTTCGCGTAGCCACGGCTGCGCCCGCGTGCCCGGGTGACGCACGACCGTGGTGAAGACGACCTGCCCGCCGGCCTCGAAGCGCAGCACCCCGCCATGGCGGCGTGGCCGGATCGTGTGCGGGCCGGTGCCGTCGTGCACGTGTGCGGCGTATTCGACGTCGTTGGTGACCAGCCCGTACACGGTGCCGTGCCGCACCCCGACTTCTTCGCGGTGCGCCGAGCGCAGCCGGCCGCTGTCGACCGGGCAGGTCAGCACCGACCGGGTACGGACCCTGCGGGCGACCTGCCGCACGAAGGTGAGGACCGGCCCGACCGGGCCGGTGAGCAGCCGGCGGATTTCCGGCTGGAACAGGTCCAGGCGGGCCTTGACCGTGACGGCCATCAGCGTCGACGCGGTCCGCGACCCGGCCGGGCACCGTCTGCAGCAGCGTCAGAACCCTGACCACCGTCACCGGTGCTGGGCTGGTCTGCCGGCCCCGCCGGATGCGACCCGTCGTCGTGCGGCGCCAACGGGGTGGGCAGCAGCTCGTAGCGGCCGGCCGCGACCATGGCGGCCAGGTACGGACCCCACCTCACCGTCACAGCCGCCCCGTCCGCGATACCGGGCATCGGCCACCGCGCCCGCACCGTCACCACTTCACCCATTGCCGGTATCACCAGGCACCTCCATCGTCGACACACATCACGGTCAGCACCGTCAGCAGGAGCTCTTGGCCGACGCAGCCGCCGGACGGCCCGACCGACGACTGCTCCGCCATGAACACCTCGTCCACGCCGTCCACGCGGCGCAGGTCGCGCAGGACGCTCCGGCGGATCCGCGCGGCGTCGTCGGCCAGCGTGCGCGCCGCATCCTCCAAGAGTTCGTCGGCGGGCGGGTTGCCGTAGTCGTCGGCGGACGGCGCGCAGCGGGCGCTACCCGCCCCGAGTTCGACCGCCCAGGACACGCCGTCGTCGCAGCCGTCGCCGACCGCCGTGCCGCGCGGGTTCGGAAACTCCGCCGCGGTGGTCGGATACACCCGCACGATGCGCACCCACGCCTGCCCGGCGCAGCAGTCGTCGATCGCGACGTCGCGGCCGGGCACCACCGCGCACGACGCGGGCGCCCCACCGACCGCGTCGGCCAGCGCGGCCCGCAGCAGCGACCGCAGCCCGGTCGCGATCGGCCACGCCACCTCATCAGCGGTTACCGGCGCGGTCACGACGTGCGCCTGCGCGGGCCGGGCAGGTCCGGTGACCAGACCACACTGTCGCGGGGCAGGCCGTGCGGGTTGACCGCGGCGAGCCACCCGTCGACCTCCGGGATCCCGGTCATGCCGTCACGGGCCAGCTTGGCCGGGTCGACGAACTCGGTGTGCACGCCTTGACGCACGATCGCCGACACCCGGCGCGGGAGCCGGCACTTCGCGTCGCCGACCGCGGCCCGCGCAATCTCGCACGCCAGCTGGCCGCCCGCCCACCGGCCCGCCGCCGGCACCGGCACCCCCCGGACGTAGGTAACCGTGAACGCGCCCGGCTGGTCGTCGGCGATGGTCAGGTCCTGCTGGGCCGGCCACGACGCGCCGTCGGTGCGCAGCAACCACCGCCGGTTGTCGACCCGGTACGCCGCAGCCGGCAACACCTTCCCGTCGACGCGGACCTCGAGGACCTGGTAGACGCCACCGGGCAGGCTCACCTGCACCGCCCGGTCACAACCGCACCCGGCAGCAGGCCCAAGGCCGGGACAGCCGCAGAACGACGTCCAGCCGGGCAGCTCCGGGGACAGGTACAGCTCCCAGCGCCGCCACCGCGGCATGTCCGGATGCCCCCGCGGGATCGGCCGGACCGTGGTCGGGCACACCCCGAACTGGCGGCCCGACAGCATCCGCAACAACTGCCCGGCCACCACCGCGGCCAGCTCCCGCACCGACACCGGGAACTCGTCCCAACCGGTGCACTGCCGCACGTCGACCGGCCACCCGCATTGGTCTTCCGGCGTGGTGGGGCCGGTCATGCGACGGCGATGGACAGGAACCGCTGACCGCCCGAACCGGTGTCGGTGGCCGTCACCAGGTACGTGCCCGCCTCGGCATAATCGTGGCTCGCCGTGACACCGACCGCAGGCCCAGGCGTCACCCAGCCGTCACCCCAGTCCAGGGTGTAGCCGCCGGCCGGGCCGGCGTAGGTGGCGGTGAACGTCGCCTTCAACCCGTTCGCCGCCACCGTCCCGTCGGCCGGCCGTGGCACCAGCCCGGCGGTCGGAGCGGGCGGCGGCAGGGTGGTCCAGTCCAGGTGCAGCAGGTCCTGCTCGCCCATCGGGTCCGTCAACGCCACCACCCCGGTCGGGCGCAGATACACCGGGTACGGGCCGATCCCCCATTCCGGGTTCTCCACGGCCTTGCCGGTCAGGGTGAAGTTCGCGGTGCCGTTCTCGATGGTGAAGTCGCCGATCTGCCCGTCGAGGATCTGCGGCAGCAGGAAATAGCCGAAGCGGGGCCTGCGGTTCACTGCCGATCCCGAGCAGCGTTTCTGCGCGGTTCCGGACCACAGTTCGAGGGCGACTGCGCTGTCTTGGTTGACCGCGGAGGTCACCCGTAGGCCGGTGCTCGTGCCGGTCTCGTCGACGACGATCGGAGAGCCGGTGAACAGCGAGTACAGCTCCGGGTCGACCCGGCACGCCGTGACGGTCACGTTGTAGAACTTGATCCGCCGGCGCGCCGGAACGTACACGCACGAGTCCCCGTTGGCGTCGCGCTGATCGATCTCCTCACCATCGTCGACCTCGGCCGAATACTCGACCGACACGAAACCCTTCGTGACGACCTGCACCGGCCACCCGCCCGCGCCCACGACGGGATCACCGCACGGGCCGAGCTTGGTCGCCCGCAACATCTTGCCCTTGACAGGAGTATCAGTCACCGCAGCCATCTGGCACGTCCTCAACTTCTCAGGAGGTCGGTGCCCGGCCCGAAGCCAGCGGCGATCTTCAATCGTCAGAATATCGCATGTTCACCTGAGTCCCGCGCCACCGGCTCGGCCGCCGCGGGGTCTCCCCGATGCGGTGCAAGCTGTGCGAGCCGGCGCTGCCGGGCGCATACGGCTCGCCAGCCCCGACGCCGCCCGGACACCGGCGACTGAGCGTTGACCTGGCCGGACATCGACCGCGCGGTGGTACACCGGGTCGGCCTGCCGACCGTGCTGGACGTGACCCCAGCAGACCTGGACCGGGTCCATCCGATCGCCGACGGCTCGGACGGCTGGCCGGCACCGCACGACGAAGCGGACGGCACCCTTGCTTTCACCGCCGTTCTGACCTGTATGGGCCCGGCCCGCGCGCTGCGCCGCCAGCTGTCCTGGCATCTCTGGCGATCTTGGGTTGTGAGGATTTTCTCAACCCACGGAAATTTTTCAGCGCCGAAGACGCCCTGGTCAGAACTGTTTAGACGCCGATGATTCACAGCAAGATCTCCCTTGTCGACCTTGGTAAACAAGATCTTTCCTCATCTTCACCTTTGATTCTTCGGCATGTGCAAGATTTCGGCCGAGGCCACAAGCCTCACCCACCACACTTGCCCGGGAGAAACCCTTGCGCGCAACCAAGCTCGCCCTGCCCGCCGTCGCCTTCGCGGCCCTCGTCGGTCTGTTCGCCCCGACCGCCGCCACGGCCGCCGACACCACGGCCGCACCGCGGTCCAAGACCTTCTCGTACAACTTCGCCCAGGGCCAGCAGGGCTGGGTCGCCGACTACGCCGACTACTCGGCGGAGTACTCGGACGCGAAGTTCCACGAGTTCTTCGAGACGGACCACGGCATCCGCCGGATGCCCGCCGGCACCGCGACCGGCACGGGCTACTACATCCAGGGCAACAACCACAGCGACGACCTCTTCATGTACCTGCGGAAGAAGCTCACCAAGGCCGACGGCATCATCCCGGGCAAGACCTACACGGTGAAATCCTCGGTGACCTTCTGGTCCCAGGAGCACGCCGGCCAGTTCGGCGTCGGCGGCTCGCCCGGCGCGTCCGTCTACGTCAAGGCCGGCGCGTCCCCGCAGGAACCCGCGGTCTACGTCGACGCCAGCGACAACCACAAGCGCGTCCAGCTGGAAAAGGGCAACCAGAACAACGACGGCCCGCAGTCGGTCGTCCTCGGCAACATCGAGAACGGCCTCCCGAGCGACAGCCCGAAGAAGTGGGCCAAGGTCAAGCGGACCAGCACCGCCACCAACACGATCACCGTCACGGCCGCGGCGGACGGCACCCTGTGGCTTCACGCGGGAACGGACTCGGGCTTCGAGAGCCTGACCCAGCTCTACTACACCAACATCACCACCACGCTGACACCTCGCTGATCGCGGACGTCACCGCAACCACGGGGCCGGCAGTGGAATACCCACCACTGCCGGCCCCGCGTTCGTCCACCAGCTCGGGTGCCCGCGGCTGCCATAAGGCCAGATCAACCCGCGCGGGCACCGTCATCTCCTCGTCCGACACCTGACTCGGCCAGCTTGCGGGCACTGACCAGCACCCGCCAGGCAGACCACGTTCGTCGTGCTGCACCGCCGATGGGCGGTCGAGCGGACCTTCTTCTGGATCAACCGCTGCCGACGCACCGTCCGCGACTATGAACGCCTACCGCAGCACCACGCCGCGATGCTCCCATGGTCCATGATCACCACCATGACCCGGCGCCTCGCCCGCCACCGACACACCTGAACCGCTTATTTACCAGACCTTAGGAGCGATCCCAGGCGACAGCCCCACCGCGCCTAACTTTTGCTCCGGGCACCGTGTCGGCCCCACCGAGGACAGCCGCAGGGCCGACACGATCCCTCATGCGCTCCGGCTGTCAGCTGCACATCAACGTGTGCACCGGAGACATCACGCTGATCGGCGGCAGAATTGTCTACGTGAGTTCTCCACGGCGACTACCTGTTTGGGTACCTAATTTGTTGCCGGGTCGTAGCTACCGATCATGGCGCCGCCGGAGTCAGATAAAGAAATACTGCAGGCAGTGACGTGCCGAAATGAGGGGGCCGACCCGTCACACGATCGGGCGGAGCAGGTATGGCGGACGCGGGATGGGAGCTGCAGGCGGCGAGGCAGCTGGTGGTGTCATGTTTCCGCCCGCGCTCAGGTGCGCTGCGGATCCGGGTGATCGGTGAACTGGATGCAGCCGTCGCAGGCCGCTTTCACGACCAAATCAGGGCGCTGTTCGCTGGCCCGCTGGGCAAAGTCGAGTTGGATCTGGCGGGCGTCGGGTTCTGCGACGCCGCCGGCGGCCGGGCAATAATTGCCGCCCGCGGAAGAGGTGTTACCAGCGGGGTGAAGGTGCTGCTGGTCGCCGTTCATCCGGCGGTGCGGCACGTGCTGCAACTGCTCGGCGAGGACCTGTAGCTGCCGAGCACAGCGGACGTGGCTGGGGTGGTCGCAGCATCGTGCAGATGGCAGTCGGTGAATCGCTCGTGCCTGTTGCTGCGCGGGTGAGGCGGATCCGGCCGATATCTGCCCGTCGGCCCCGCCGGACCGTGCCGGGCGCGGCTACCAGACGTTGGCGGGATTATCAGTCTGCAACCCCACCGGAACATCGGCCTGCACGAGCGTGACCCAGCACCGTTTGGCATCGCGGGCCCGGACCCGCACGGTCGCCGACGCGGGTGCCCGGTCACCGCGACGTTCGATCACCCATTGCACGGTGTTGCCGACTTTCATCCCGCCTGGCTCGACGACGGGGGCTACCTGCCCCCCGGTGGCGATGTAGGTCGGCACCCATGCCGTCTTGATCGGGAACGCGGCGCCGTGGTCGATGCCGTCGACGCCCTGGCCGAACATCAGGCCGTCGTCGAGCAGTTCGACATCGACGCGGCCGCGAACATCGACGGGGCCGTCCAGGCGTAGGCGGAGCCGGTACCAGCCGCTCACCTCGTTGATGTCGGCGGTGAATGTCGGCCAGTCCTGGTAGAAGCCGTCGCGGTGCTCCACCCGCTTCGCGCGACGCAACGCTGCCGCCGACAGGACCGCCGCGACCGTGGAGACGCACAGCGCGAGCCAGGCTGGCACGTTCCCGAAATCTGCTGCTGCCACGTCCACCGACCGCCCCCGCCCCTCAGCCGCCCTACGGACAGCTCAACGAACCGGACAGGGATTGGCAATCGTGACATCGACACTGATCGCCCCTCATCACAGGACGGTAAACCCTGCCGGGAGACACGGGGGTTCTGCCGCCGAGGCGATGCCCAGCGGATTGGTGAAACAGGCGCGCCTACAACCTCGTAGGGGCGGTGTGTGTGGGGGGGTAAGCGCATGGCGGAGGTGGCTCTCGCTCACGGACCCGTCATACGGCTCAGGTCACGCACGCCGATGCGCGCACGATGGGATGTCCCGAAGGAGAACGGACAGAGTCACGGCACCGCGTTTCCGCTAGCAATACAGGGCTGCAGCGTCGATGCAATCTGTCCGTTCTCCTGTCCACCCGATGTGCTCGCACCTCCTCTTCGGCCCGGGCGGGCACCTCGGGGCTCACTGCTCAAGCCAGGTTCCGAGTCAAGGCAAGCGCGGACTGCTGGCAGGTGCGTGGCTGCCCCTCCACGCGCCCGCCGGCATGATCAGCCCCGCGCGCAGATACGGCAGATCGGGTATCGGGGCGCGGGCTGCGCCAGGTTGACGTCGACCGGTGCCTGCTGGCCGCACTGGATGCACGTCAGGTTCAGCGTGCGGGGGGCTTGCACGGCGATCACTTTCCAGTCGGCGCGTAGCACGGTGTCGCACAGGCGTGTGCTGTCGCCGGTCTTGATGCTCAGGGCACGCAGATCTGGTGCGTCCTTGAGCGGTTGTACGGTCACGATCCGGATGACCCGGCCGAACATGAGGACGCGATCACCGGCCTGCAGCTGGTCGACACGGATTCCGGGCGGCTCATCGACGTCGACGTCGTCGCTCACCGGACCGCCTCCACCCATGCGGTCCGCATCTCGATGTCTTCGGCGCACTGTCTGCCCATGCCGCGCAGCAGCTCGAAGTCGACGGTGGCGAGGTGGTGCCAGCGGGCGCGGGCGGCAAGGTAGACATGCAGCGCCCCGTGTTCGTGCTCCCACAGGTACGCCCATTCGCCGCGCCGCCACGGCTGGTCCTCGCCGACGTGCCCGGCTACCAGGCCCACGTCGGCGCCGAGCCGGTAGCCGTGCCCGAAGCCGCGCACCCATTCGTGGCGGGGATCGCGGGGTCGGGGGTGGGCGGTCACGTTGATTTCGGCCCAGTCACGGGCCATCAGCAGGTTGGTCACCATCGGTGCGCCGGACGAGTGCCAGCAGTACAACAGAGCGAGGTTCACCAACGTGTGGGTCGGCTGTCCATGCGTGCGTACGGGCCGGGCAAGGAAGTTGCGAGCGTCGGGCTGGAAACGGCCGACCAAGGCCGGCGTGCTGGTGGTGGTCATCGTCGTTCCCCCGTGATGGTGTTGCGCTCAGTGCGCCGCCGCGCGTACCCGGCGCGCTGGACGGCGGCGAGTTCCGCGTCGGTGATGGCGGGCAGTTCGTGCACGTGCCAGCAGTGGATCGCCACGAAAGCGAGCCGGTAGCGGGGTCGGGGCACCAGCAGGTAGCCGTGAATGCGGTGGCCGCTGATCAGGTACGCCCATTCCTGATCGCCGCGATGCTCGTCGGCGAGGCAGCCGGCGAGCGGAGGATCCGGAAACTCCGAGGGTGTGCCGATGGCGTTCCCGGGGCCGGTGAGTGCGGCGGGGTGCCGCAATCCTGACCAGTGAGTTGCGGTCAGTGCGGCCACCGCGGCTGTCAGGTCGCCGCCGTGCACGTGGTGCACGATCGCGGTCAGGCTCGGCACGACGGCTCTCGGGTAGCCGTCGTGGTGGATCCTGCGCGCCAGGTATCGGCCTGAGGGATGTTCGGTGCCGATCAGTGCTCGTGTGGACATCGTTCCTCCATGACCGGCACCAACCCTGCATGAAGACGGCCGCTGTGACAAGTGCGGCCGTATATTTCGAGGAGAGGGGTTGGTGCCGATCTCGTGGTTGTCGAGGTGCCTAACGGTCGGGTCAGAGGAAAAGAATGTGCAGTTCAGGACGGTGCTGTAAGACGCCACCTTGGCTGCCGTGTACGACGAAGGCGATGACGGGATGCCGACCGCTGGTGAGTCGCTGCAACTCGGTGATGACACCGCTGTGTTCGACCTTGGGCCGCCTTTCGGCGGCGGGCAGAGTGAAGTAGACCTGGTCGCCGATCGCGGCGTCGCCGACGGCGTGGCCGCTCATCGCTGGATGCCGTTGGCGAGGTCGCCGCTGGATGGGGCGTCGCGGGCCGTTCGCCTGGTCGAACAGGCCGAGCGCGGCGCCGGAGACGGGATAGGGGGTGCGGCAACTGTCGTTGCAGTAACAGGTGTCGCGGCCTTGGCAGGCGCACCCACGCGGGCCGCTTCTGCAGAAGCCGTGCTCTTTGCGGCCGGAGCACAGGTGGTGGCTGTAGGTGGCGTACGCGAAGCATTGGCCGTGCCGGTCGCGGGTAGCGGCCAGGCGCGCTGCCGCTTCGGCGAGGACCGGGTAGGTGCCGCCACCCGGTCGGGTATCGCCGACGTCATGCGGCTCGAAGTGGCCGCCGAAAAGGATGTCTCCAGTTCTGGTCATCCTCACCTGGGGCGCGAGGACGAATCGGGGGTCAATGGTGAACTCGTACGCCCGGCAGGCAAGTTCCAAGACCACGATGGAGGTTCCGACCTGAAGTGTGGAGCCGTGTCGTGCGATAGTCAGGACGAGGGCGTCGACCTCGCCGTGGTTGTCGGGTCCGATGTACATCACGCGTTCCTTTCCGCCTCTCCGAGGCGACCAAGTGTATATATTTATTGTATACAAAGAACCCATTGTCGTACATATTTTATGTACGACAATGGATTGGAGAGGGCAGGTCAGAGACCCGCGGAGGCAGTCAAACCGAAAGCTCGACTTCGGTGTAGCGCGTTACGCGTTCGCCCAGGGCGCGTCTCTGCGACCGCCTGGGCCGGGGCTGTTTCTAAGCGCCGCTCACACACCTTCCCGACGCGGCTCACCACCCGCACGGCGCCAAGTGTGGAACCGGAGCTCGTCCTCACGCGCTGACACACCGTCGGCGAGAAGCCTGGCCAACACCGTCGCCAACGGAAAGCCCGGATCGGTCTGCAACGCTCGAGCGACGGCCTCTTTCGCCAGCACGTGGTTGCCGGAGAGCCACGAAGCGAAGGCAAGCAGCGTGGCTGGTCCGGCGACCACGCCCTCGAGGCAGCGCCGAGAGACATCGCTCCACAGTTCCACGTGCCACGGGTCACGCGGATTGATGCTGCGCAACCCGCTCAGCCGTGCTTGCTCGGTCAGCAGGTGCACCGTCAGCCAGGCAAGTTCGTCGTCGTCGAGCCGCCCGCCGTCGCGGTACCGGGTCACCGCGGCCGCGATCGCTGCGTCGGCCGCCCGCTGCACCCCGTCCAGGCCCTGCGTATCGGCCAGCAGCAGCACCCGGTGCGACGCCCGGGCACACGCCGCGCGCATCGCCGGCTGTTCGCCGTCGCGCGGGGCGATGCTGGCCATCAGCGCCGCACGGCTCGACCGCGCCACCAAGCCTTGAGCGACGGCGGTCGCGGTCACGGGGCTGGCCGCGAGGTCGACGGTGGTGCCTTCGGGTGGGCAGCAACGCGCATCGGTGCATCCCAACGAGACCACGCGGCCGTCGGTGACCCGCATCAGGTCGATCACGTCCAGACTGTGGCGCCGACACAGCACCGCGGCGGCCTGTAGCGCCGGCTCTACCGCTGCCGGCTGTCCGTAGCCGATGACGAAGACCGCCGACGCTGCGGCGCGGACTGCCTCATGCACCATCACCCGCAACTGCGGCGGCTCGTCACCGTCGGTTCCCGGCTCGCCGAGCATGGTCGCGGAGACGAAGTCCACCTTGCGGTTACGGACGCCGACCATCACCACCTGATGGTGGGGGTGATAGCCGAGACCGACCGCGACCGCGGCGAGCACATCGTTCATGGTCCGAGCCGTGACGGCGGCGCCGCCGGTCGGCTCACCGGGATGAGCGGGTTGGTTCATCGAAACTCCTGAGGGGTGTGAAGGGCCGGCGGGCCGTGCGGCATCGCCGGAGAAAGAGGGGCCGCCTCGGGTCAGAACAGGCGGTCCTGTTGGAAAGCGGCCGCGGGTTCGAACGTCGACGAGTGCGGCGGTGCGGGGATGCGCGCCTTGCGCAGATGCCGCAGAAGCGGGTCCTCGGGTGGAGGGAGGCCGAGCACGTGACGCATGAGCGCCATTTGGCGGGCGATTTTGAAGTAGCGCAGGAGTTCGTCGATCGCTGCCTGCCGCGCGGTCAGCGCCTCGCCGGTCCAGGCATCGAGCAGACCGTCGCCGCAGCCGATGACCACCTGCCAGCCGAGGTCCCACAGGTCGGTGTTGACGGCACACAGCGCCGCGGCCATCGGATCGATGTCGTTAGCCCACCACTGCGCCTCGGCGGGATTCAGGCCCCGCTCGCGCATGGCCCGCGCCGCGCCGAGCAGCATCCGGCCGGTACCGGCTGCCGGGTCCATCACGCTGCGCCCCGGCTCGGGACCAACCATCCGCCCCATGAGCTCGGTCACGGACTCCGGCGTGAGGAACTGACCGTTCGCCTGCTTCGCCTTCGCCGACGTGATCACCTGCAGCACGGTGCCGAGCAGGTCCACCTCGTGCCGGCGGTCCTGCTCCGCGCCCAGGTCCCAGACGCCGCGCCGCAGAGCCGCCTGGCCGACGACGTGCATCGCCCGCAGCTGCGCATCGTCGAGGTCGTCGTCGAGGCACGTCCACAACAGGCGGGCGCGGGGGACGAGGTCCGGGCGCGCGATCGACCATTCCAGCCAGATGCGTTTGATGAGCTCGGCGAACCGGTTCCGGTCCAGGCCCGCCACCAGGGTGGGCAGATCGGGATCTGGGTGGCAGCGGTGACCGGCCACCGCCAGCGCGGCCACGACGCTGATCGCCAGCTCCTGGCGGGAACTTCCGTACTGGTGATGCCACGCGTCCGCGACGGCGTCCGCGATGCTCCATGCGTGCTGTCTCGGGTCGGCGGGCACCTGCAGCGGGGGCCGCCGTGGGCTGATCGTCGTCATCGGATTCTCCCGGCGGAAATGGGACGCGCCCTCCGCGCAGCGGGGGCTGCGGGGAGGGCGCGTGGAGGAAAGCTGGGGTCAGCGGTTGCTCTGGATCGCTTCGGCGACCAAGGCCAGGGCTTCGTGCCGCTCATGAAGTCGCACGAGGGCGTAGTCGTGGCGGGCGGCGAGTTCCGTCGTGGCGTGCTGCGGCGCACCGCCGATCGAGGTCCAGGTGTTGCGCGCAGTGGCCTGGTCCGCGCCTTGCTGTGCCCGCTCGGCGAGGTCATTACCGGTCTGCACGACGCGCTGCTCGGCCTGCACGAGGCGGTAGATCAGCAGCTTGATCCACCGCGGTGTGGCCTCTTCCTCGGTCAGCCCGAATTCGGCCCTGATCTCTTCCATCCGCTCGTCACTCATTTTGAACTCCATTCATTGACCTTCTCGGTGTATATATTCATTGTATTCCGAGGGCGTATTGCCGTACATTTTTGAACTTTCAGGAGGCCGTGTAACGCGTCACGCGGGCGCCGTCGCGCCATCCCCCGCAGCGTCGCGCTCGTCCGCGCCGCGGACTGCCTCGGCGGCTGCGCCGCCGCGCGCAGGGATGAGGCAGTGCGCGCTGCGGGCGTCGACGATGGTGATGGAGAGGCCTTCCGTGATGACGTGTCGCCGCAGCTCCTCCCAACGTGACGGCCACAGCCGCCACATCTCGGCGTCGAGGTTCGCCCCGATGCAGACGGTGTACTGCTGCTCGGCCGGCCACTGCTTGTCGAAGACGTAGAGGCTGTCGCCGGCAGCGATGACGTACAGCCTGTCGCCTTCGAACAGCTGCGTGGCGAGGGTGGCGGCGCGGTTGCCGCTGCTGATCGTCGCGTCCGGCCCCGCCGGCTGGTCAGCGGCCGCAGGGGTGGTCACGTCGTCGGGCTCGCGGTGCCGAAAGACCTCGATGGTGCCGAGAACGTCGGCGTACTGGGCGTGTTCGCTGACCCTGTCCGCGACGGCGGCTTCTGCGGCCGTCCGGGTGAGGTACGGGTTGCACTCCATGTACACGTCGAGGCCGTCGCGGCCATGCAGGTGGTCACCGGCAGGATCGCAGTACGGGGAGTTGCGGATGGTTACGGTCCACACGATGCTGTGCGTCGGGTAGTGGAAGGCGTGCGCTTGGACCGAGTAGTGCGGCGAGGCGGCGGGCGGGGAAACAAGGTCGGTCATGCGGCTTTCTCCGTTTCTGAATGGCTTGCTGTATATATTCATTGTATTCAAATCGGCTTCGCGCATACATTTAAGACCACCTATAGGGCCGTGTAGCGAGTCACACAGACCCCGTCGTCGCCCAATCGGGCAGAAACGGGGGAGCCGGCCGCGACGCCCACATGCGAAAGCCCGGCCCGCTGAAGCGCGGACCGGGCTGCTTCAGGGTGGAGGTACCGGGCGAGCCCGGTCCCGCCGGGAGCATCACCGACCGTTGCGCGGCCGCCGACCTCCCGAGCGGGCCGTGCCACGCCCCGCCCGAGGGGAGCCGGCTTCCGGCACACCCCCGTCCTGCGCGCCGGCAGTACCAGGCTCGTCCAACGAATCCGCGTCGCCTCCCGCACCGGAAGGCTCCAGCCCCGGCATGACGACATCCGAACCGTCAACCTGCGGCCGGTCGGTACGCGGCTGCGGCTTCGGGTTCGGGTTCGGGTTCGCGGACACCCCGAGGACGTCGCTGGCGAGGTCGTCAGGGACGTCGAAGGCGAGGCGGCCGGCACCGCCGGTCGTCGTACGTATCTCGTCATGTCGGGTCGGCCCGGCCGCCGTCAACAGCCGCTGAGCCAGCCGCCGCGCGTCGTCGCCATCGGTCGGATGGATCGTCACCGTCATCGTCATTCCCCTGTCCTCACGCCGCCGTGTCCGGCAGCCGCACCTTCACCGCCGCCTGCGCGCAGCCCCACCCGACCAGGTAGGGGCGCTGCGCGACGGCGAACACCTCATTGGTGGCCGTTGACAGGGCCTGCGGCAGCGTCGGCAGCGACACCGGCCCGCGCCGCACCACCACCGGCCCGGTGGCGTATAGCCACGCGTCGCTGGCGGCGGGCAGTTGCCCGTCTGGGCCCGCCCCGCTGGTGTGCGCGAACACCATCGGGTTGCCCAGCGGCGCCACCATCCGCGGCCCCTCGACGCGGGTCAGCTGCGCCCCAACCAGGTGCGCCGCTGCGGTCCGCGGCGCCCACACCACGCCGATCGCGCCGGTGCGGTCGGAGATGAACGCTTCCAGCAGGCCCAACCCGGCCGCCGCCGACACCGGCGCGGCTGCGGAACCGCCGAGGATCTCGGTGTCCGGGTCGGCGAGCCGCGGCCGGTTCCCGGCCTCGCCCGTCCACGCGTAGTGCTCCACCGACTGCTGCTCGATCAGACCGAGCTGCTGCCGCGCCCGTTCCAGCAGATCCTCACGGCCCGGCAGCGCGCACGTGAACCCGGTGTACAGCCGCATCGGTGGACCGGCCTGCGCCAGGTCCACCCCGGACGGGAGTAGCATCGGCGGCCGGTCCTGTACGCACGCCTGCGCGAGGGTGGCCGGCGCCGGCGCGTCCGCACACACCGGCTCCCACTGCACCCCCGCCATGAACTCTCGGCCATCAGTCGGGTCCAGCACCGCGGCCGCGGAGAACAGCCCGTACCGGTACGGCACCGTCGCCGGCGCGGTGACGCTCACCCACGGCTGCGTCACCACCCCCACCCCCAGCGCCGGCTGGTGGGGGTCATGCGGCGACGCAGTCGAACGCGGCCGGCTGCCCGGTCACACCTGTCGGGCACAGCGGCACCGTCAACTTGTAGGAGGCGTAGCACCGCTTGATCAGCAGCGTCGCCTCCTCCGACCACAGCGCGATGTACTCGTTGTCGCGCAGCTTCGTCGAGTCGTACACCGCCGCCAGGTCGATGATGCCGCGGGTGCCCTTCACCCACGTGCCCGGCGCGTACATCAGCAGCTGCACCGAGGCCGGCCACCGCTGCGGCGACGCGATACCACCGAACCCGGCCCCGGCCGGGTCGACGTAGCCGTCCTGCCAGTCGTACACCCACCGCGGCATCACGTTGCGCCGCTGGAACCACGACGTGATCTGCTCATCGGTGACGTCGAAAAAGTTCTGCCCAGCCCGCCGAGCCATGTCCGCGCGAATCCAGTCCAGCAGCCACGACGGCGCCGGCATCTCCAAGGTGGCGCGGCGGCCCATCCGGTACCGGTGCCGGTAGTCCGTCGCCGCGACCGCCACCGCACCCAACACCCCCGTCGTGGTCTGGTCCCCGTCGACATCGGAGCCCAGTGGCAGAGTGAACGGCGTTGAGCCGGTTGGGGCGGCCATTTTCGCGATCAACCTGGCGTTGATCTTGTGGTCGTGGGCGACCATCGCCCGCCGCACCGTCTCGCGCGTGTTCTCTGGCCACACCTCGTTCTGCACGATGTCGTGCTCTAGGCAAACCCCGTCGACTTCAAGGCGGGTCTCCGCGAAGTCCGGGCACGGCACCCGGTAACAGGACTTATCCGTGCCGGCGACCGAATCGGCCTCGGTCTGCACAAACCCGACCGCGCTGAAGAGCTCCCGGAACTCCAGTCCGGTCGGGTAGCGCAGCCCGCCACGAGTCACGGTCACGGTCGGAAGGTCCAGGATTCCCTCCGAAGTCTCCAATCCAGGGCACAGATCCCACAGCGTTTCCGACGGTGCACACCACCCACCGGCCGCGACCAGGTTCCCGCCTGATAGCCGGGTCTGCGACGCGGCATGCTCCACTACCTCGAAGTCATCACCGGCCGACACAACCAAGCCCTGTTCAGCCGGGAGTTCGATCCGGGCCACGCCCTGACGGATTCGGGTCCGCACCGCCGCACCGCGCGGCATCGCCGCGAACCGCTCGTCCACCGCCGACGCCAAGTCTTCGACCGAGGCGAACAGGTGCCCGTTCGGCACGTTCGGCACGTCCGGGGCAGCCTTCACCCGCGCCGAACGCGCCGAGATCGCTGTACGTGGCTTCGGTTGCCTGGCCGCAGCGCGCCGGGCCAGCGACGCGAGCACCGGCGCACGCTCCCGCTCGGCCACGTCCGCAGGCGCCTCGTCGGAAAGCGCGGATTCCTCGCTCGACTGTGCCTCGCCGGTGCTCAGATCGGGTTCGTCGCCGTCAACTTCGTCGCCGTCCTCGCCATGCACCTGACCGGCGAGATCTTCCAGCTCCGCGGCCACCTGCGCGGCAGCGGCCATGATCTCGTCCCCACGAGCGCGGATCTGCCGCACGAAGCTGGCCAGCTCTCGCAACTGCACGAGACCGTCGCTTGTCAGATCCGGATCGTCGCGCATGCGGTCGAATGCAGCAACCGCGTCGCTCTCCAGTGCGGTCAATGCATCTAGATCGAGACCGTCAAGGGTCTCGGGAATTTCGAACTCCACCGGTGGCTCTCCTCGCGCGCGGTTGGGACAACAGTCCCGACCGGCCCGCAGCCAGCATCGGCGGTTTCGGATCAGACTACTTACCTCAAAGTTCAAGTGCCATCCGGCACCTCGATGCACTCTCGTCAACGACAGATCAGGAGGGGCAGACTCAAGCACCTGACAACTAAGGATTCTTCAGCCCATGCACCCGATGTCGTAGCGGACGAGAGTGGGCACGAGCCGTGGGTGGTCCCGGCACTTTGCCCGGCCCACCCATCCCCACGCCCCGGTCGGCAGCCTGGTCGAGTTCCTCGACAAGAACACAAGACGAAACGTTCAGCCTTGAGCCGGATGCCGTTGACCAGCAGGTGCACCGCGGAGGTGTCAGCCGCTGGAGGTAGCTGACCAGGCTGCCACGCAGAAAGCGATGTGGTGCGCTGAAACCAGCGCACCACATCCGCTCAGCAAATTTCCGCCCTGAAGGGGTCTAGCAGGTCAGGGTCATGCTCCCTCAACCTCGCTTCGAAGGCATCCCATCCGTGACTGTCGACGTACTGCACTTCAGATTCAGCGACCGGAACTAGCCACACAATCGCGATTCCAACGCCTTTTTCATTGGTGATGGAGTCGAATTCTTCATCGAAGTATCCCGGAATACAGGCATAGACTGAGGACATACTGCTTCCATCTGCGACAGTACCAGGGAGTGATAAAACTTCACCGCGCGAGACTGCCTCGTGCTTAGCAAGCAAGGCACTCGCTACCGACTGAACTACCTGGGGAAAGCGTGCTGGAGCTAGAGCGCTATGGGTGGTCATCAATAATTCTAACCATACCGACTTCTCGCGCCCAGGAACTGCGAGCTTGTGCTCGCTTAAACCTACCGTTGCGTACGAAGTCGAGCCTTCGAGCTGCCCCCCGCCCGAAAATTCTGCTACCTGGAAGGGTAGTTCCTTGCCGCGCAAGTCCCGGGTCCATCCAGCCTTAATTCGACCAAGTCTATTCTCTAAATGCGTGACCAGAAGGGACGGGGTCTCACTCATCATCAATCAGCTCCTGCGCCGCGGTTGCATGGTATGCACTCTAGCCCACCACCGCGGTGGTAGCGATCGATGACCTGGGGACGCGTGACGTTAGGAGGGAACTGCGTATTACTCCATGCCGCTCCTTGGTCATGGCCGTAGTCCCAGTCCCGATCTTGTTTGGAGCCGGGCTTTACCATTACTTCGCCTGCACACTTCGGACCACTTCGCCGACACATCCGTCCGCCATTCGGCCCGGGTTTTGCTTCATTCCAGACTTGTTTCGCCTTGCTGCTTCGAAGGCCCGGCCGGCTCGTCACATATCCGGGTTCATTGGTCCCTCGCAGCTTGCCGTCTGCATCCAGGGTGCCAGGCTTGGTCTTATTAGGATCTGCTTTAAACCGACCGTCCGGGCCACGAAGTTTGCCAGGATTAGGTTTCGGCTTAGCCTTCGCGGAACCGCTGGGCCGCTTGATTGCAGGCTTCTTGCCGCCGGATTTTTTGCCACCGTTGGAGCGGGACGGGGTGTTGGCCTTTGGCCGGCTTTTTGGTTTTGCCTTGTTGCCTGAGTTCGGGTTCTGCCGGATTTTAGGCGTGTTTTTGGGTGCGGCGGGGCGCATGGCTGGCCGGCTGCGGCTGTATGCCTTTTCGGCTTGCATGTGTTCTTGGTTGCGGATTTGCCGTGGGAGGCGAGGTTTGGGGGCGGTGGCTCGGGAGGGTTTGGGTGGTCGTCTGAGGATGCCGCCGCCGAGGCGTGGCATGGATCCGCCGCCGGTGATGGCTGGTCCTCCTCCGCCGCCTTTGGGGTCCCAGGCGAGTCCGGTGGGGTCGGAGAAGCTGATGGGGTTGTTGTTGGCGTAGGCGTAGGCGTGCAGGGTTTGCGGGTCGTCGGGGTTGGTGAGGGGGTCGACGGAGGTGAAGCGGCCGGTGGTGGGGTCGTATTCGCGGGCGCCGAGGTGGATCAGGCCGGTGGGGTCGGCGGTGCCGCCGACGAAGGCTTTGTTGTCGGGCCAAACCGGGTTAGTGCCGCGGCTTTCACCGAACGGGGTGGTCCGTCGTCGGGTGACGGTGAGGTCGCCGGCGTTGATAGCCAGTTGGGCGGTGCCGTGGTGGTCGCCGATCTTCCAGCTCAGGCCAGTGTCGGAGGCGCGGACGGCGTTGCCGTAGTAGCGGGTGGCCGTCGTTTTGCCGCTGGTGTCGACGCGGATTTCGCTGTGGCCGAGTTCCAGGGTGGTGGCGGCGGGGTCGGTGGTGATGAGGCGGGTGCCGTCGGCGTCGTACAGGTAAGTGTGGGTGCCGTTGGCGGCGGTCGCGACGCTTTGCAGGTTGCCTTCGGTGTCCCAGGTGTAGGTGTCGGTGCCCGCGGGGGCGGTGCGGGTTGCCAGGTTTCCGGCGGGGTCGTAGGTGTAGTTGGTGGCGGGGCCGCCGCGGGTCTGGCGCCGGGTCAGGGTGTGGGGTTGGGCGGTGCCGGCGGCGGGGCTGTTGTAGTCGCGGATGGTGTCCCCGGCGGGGGTGTGGCTGGTGTCGGTGGTGCGGTTGCCGACGAGGTCGTAGGTGAAGGATTGCCAGTAGGCATCCGGTCCCCCGACTGCGGTTTGCGTGGGGCCGGTTTGGCAGGTGTCGGCGGTGGTGGTCCAGGCCTCGGTGAGCCGGCGTAGGTAGTCCTGCTGGAAGCATTGCTGGCTGATGGTGGTGTTGCCGGCGGCTTCGTTGACTTCGTGGATGGCGGTGATGCCGCCGTCGGGGTTGAAGGTGTAGCGCTCGGTGAGTTTCTCGTCGAACACGCCGCCTTGCGTGGGGCGTTCGGTGGAGACCTGCGCTTTGGTACGGCGCAGGGTGGAGTCTTCGAAAATGTCGGTGACGCGGACGCGTTTGCCGTCGCTGCCGAGCAGGCGTTGGGTGACGCCGCCGTGCCAGGCGTAGGTGGCCGCCGCGAGGTAGGTGTCTTTGCCCTTGACGGTCGTGATGTCACCGGCGTCGGTGTAGGAGAGGGTGACGGTCTCCGCCGCTAGGTCTGCGATGGCCGGGTAGGTCATCGACGCCGGCGAGCCGTCCGGCAGGTAGGTGTAGGTGGTGGTGTAGTCGCCGGACAGGCCGGCATGTCCCGCGGGGACGGTGACGGTGACCCCGGTGGGGTCGTAGGAGTCGTTGTAGCCGGTGACCGTCTTGGTGTACTGCTTGCCGTTGGCGTGCCGCACCGCGGAGGTGAGTTCACCGGTGACGATGGTGTCGTAGGTCCAGGATGCGCGTAGCGCGCCGTCGGCGTTGTCGTCGCGGCGTTCGGTGGTGCGACCCAGGACGTCGTACTTGTTCCAGATCTTTTTGCCGCGGCCGTCGGTGCTGGTGATCATTTGGTCGGCGGCGTCGTAGGTGTTGGCGAGGGTGCCGGCGTCGGGGTCGCTGCTTGCGGTGAGCCGGCCGCGCAGGTCGTAGGTGCGGGTCCAGGAGTTCCCAGCCGGGTCGGTGATTTTGGTGAGGTTGCCGAGCCGGTCGTAGCCGTAGGACGTGGTGTCCATGGGATCCTGGGCGCCGGGTCCGCGGTGCTGGTGCAGCTGGGTGATCTGTCCGGCCACGTCGAGGTGCCGGGTGGTTTTGGTGCCGCCGGCCGGTGGGGTGACGGTGATTTTGTCGCCACCGTAGGCGGTGGTGGTGGCCCACTTCTTAGCGTTGCGCGCCCAGGCTGCCTGCTCGGTGGGACGTTCGAGACCGTCGTAGCTGGTGCGTTCCTGCAGGTCGACGGCGGCGTCGTCGAACCCGACAAGGGTGCCGGTGGGTCCGGAGGCGTTGTTGTAGAAGGCGGTGTCGGCGACGGCGAGGCCGCGGGAGTCGTAGCGGGTGTCGGCGATGGCGCGTTTGCCGTCGGGTGCGGTGCTCTGCTGCTGGCGGGACCGGCCGAGTCCGTCGATGATGTCGTAGGAGTCGATCTGGTTACCGTTCGGGCCGAGCTCACGGGTCCGGGTGTGGCTGGGCCCGTGAGTGCCGTTGACCGTGTACTCGTACTGGATGTTCGGGGTCTGACTTGTCGTGCGGCCGGGTAGCCACAGTTTCGTGAGCCGGCCGAGCGGGTCGTACGCAGCGTGGGTGGTCTTGTCGTTGGAGTCGACCTCGCTGGTGGGTTGGCCGCGCAGGTCCAAGTGGGTGGTGGTGGCGTGTCCGGCGGGATTGGTTTGCTTCTCGGCCGTGATCGGCCCGCCGGCTGCGGGTGTGTACTCGGTCTTCGTGACGCGGTTCAGCCCGTCGGCTTCGGTGACGGTGCGGCCGTAGGCGTCGTAGGTGGCGGTGCCAGCGATGGCCCAGTTCGCGGTGCCGCCGTCGAAGGAGGCCAAGTCGTCGGTGCGGGTGTCCAATCCCCGGGTGGGCGCCGCGCCGAGGGTGGTCGAGCCGTCGTAGTAGGTGCGTTCGCCGCCCAGCACATCGGCCGGGCCGGGGTTGGCGGCGCAGTTGGTGATCAGTTCTTCGGCGGGGTAGTCGATCAGCCATGCGGCCGGGTTGGTGTTACGGGCGTACGTCGTCGTGGTGCACACGTCGTCGGTGTCGGAGCCGACGAGTCCGCGGTTGGTTTCCTTGACCTGCTGGCCGTGGGTGGACTCGAACCCGAACTCGACCTCGCTCTCGCGCCACGTGCCAGCCGCGGGCAGGTACTCGAACGTCTCTTCCATGAAGACGTCCTTGAAGTACGAGCGCGACGTGGCCGGGGCCAGGTGCGCGGCGGCCTCGACGCGCTGGCCTGTGGGATGGTTCCACGGCCGGAACCGGCGCTTGACCAGCGCAGTGGTGCCGTTGCTGTCGTAGTCGATCTGTTCGAGTAGCAGCCCCGCGCGGTAGGCGTAGTCCGTGAAAGCGGAGTTCTGCGAATCGGTGACCGATGCTGTCCGGGCGGTCTCACCGGCGTCGGTGCGGTCGCCGTGCATGCCCCGCAGGTACCGGTACTCCGACTTGGTGCGCGTCCCTCCGGGCGCTCCGGTGTAGACGGTGACGTTCGGGTAGCCACGCCAGTCCGACCAGGTCCGCAACGGCAGCGATGACGCCCATTTCTCGCTGTCGTTGTGGTGCCACAACACGCTCGTGTTGGACCCGGTGGTGCTGTAGGTGTAGGCGTGCTCGACGTTGGGTGAGCCGCCGACAAGGTCGCGTTCGGTCACCTTGGCGACCCGATACTTGTTCCACCACGACCAACCGGCCGGCGAGCCGGGCGGGGCGTAGTACTGCGGGAAACACCGCTTCGAGTTATTGTCCGGGTCGGCCTGCGACGTGACGGTGCAGTCCGATCCCTCGTAGGCGATCTGCAACTCACCGCCGGTCTCCGACGTGATCCGCGTGATGCGGTACTTGTTCGACTGCGGCACCGCCGCGGCAGTGTTGAAGTCGGTGCGGTTGGCGTTGCGGGTGCCACCGAAGTCAACCCTCGGTAGCGGCTGGCTGCCGCCGGCCTTACCGGTACGGGTGATCGTGGCCAGCCACAACGACGGGTCAGTGCCATCACCGGTGGCCGGGAACTGGTGCGTGAACACCCACTCGTCCACCGGCGCATACGTCCCGCCGGTCAGCACCGACGTGGTGACCTTCGCCAACCGCTTAGCCGTCCAGAACGATGGTGCGGGGTTGTTGTTGCAGGGCTCCGCGCTGCAATGCAGGTCCCACGGCGTGTCCGGCCAGTTGGCCGCATTCGGGGTGGTGCCGTTCCAGCAGCTCGTCATGCACCGTTCCGCGGTGGCGAAATCGACCTTCATCGGCGCCCTGGCCGTGGTCTCACTCCCGGCGCGGGAACCGTACTCGATGCGCTCCAGCCACCCGCCACGATCGTAGGGCGTGGCGCTCGCGGTACCGGCAAGCTTGGCCCCGGTTATTTCCTTCTGGTACCAGTACGACATGGAATTGCCGTCCGGATCCACGACATAGTCGAGATTCCACCGCCACGCCATCGCACACCATGACCCGGCGAAGCCCCCGGTCTTGAAGCACGGCTCGCCGGTGCGGTTGGCGAACACCGGTGCACCCCACACCGACGACGTGATCGGCTGGCCCTCCTGCCAGCCCGGCAGGCGACTCTTACCGAACCAGAACTGGGTACCGTCCGGAGTCGTCAGTTTCCAATGCTCGTTGTTGTAATTCATGGTGCCGGCGCCGCCGGTCACCAGCTCCAAGTACGATCCGTCGTCGTCGGCGAGCCGCCACCGGCCCGTCGCGTCATCCAAAATGAGTTCGGTGGTCTGCCCCCGCCAGGACAGGGTGGCATTCTGATCCCGGAAACACAGGTCGTTCGTGGCATTCGTGTACTGCGCGGGCGTCGCCCCGGTCACATCATCGCGACACGCCCGATACTGACGCTCGATATAGCCCGGCTCGAAGTCCCAGCCCTCACCGATCCACGACGGCTGCGTGTTGGCGCCGTTCGTGCGACCATCCACGGCTCCCGAGCTGTAGTTGAGCTCCAGCTCCGGTTCCAACTCGCCAGGCGCAGGCGGCACCTCCATCGGATACGACCAGCTGAAATCGCCGGACTGCCGGCCCGCCGACCACGAACCCGACTCCGACAGACTGCTCCTCGCAAACGTCCCGGTATCAGCGCCAGCCGCCAGCGACGTAACCGCCAGCACCGGGGCCTGCCCGTCCTTCGCAGGCGCCACCATCGCATCAGCCGTCAACGTCGCCGCTTTCGCATCCTTCTTCGCGGCGACCGGGGTGATCGTCTGACACTCCGCCTTCTGCGGCGTCTCGACCGCACACGCCGGTAACTGCACCAGCTGCGACCGTCGGGCCCAGTTCGCGCCGAACGCGTGCTCCACCGTCGAGTAATCAACCTCGACCGACACCGGAGCCGGATTCGTCGCGTCCTCGTCCGCGCGGGACAGCCGCACCATCAGGCCGGTAACACCAGCGGCAGCAGCCTTCTCCCGGCTGAACACCTCCGAGCTGATATCACCGACCGGCTCCACAGCATCGAGGCCTGCAACCCCGGCCGTGCGGCGCGGGTCCTGCGCCCGACGTCCCACCCGGACCGGCTGCCCCGGCACTGCGACCAGACCCGAAGCCTTGACCTGCACCTCGGCCTTACCCGCGGCCGGGCCACCGCACCTCAGGGGGTGTCCACTGATCCTGTTGCGACTGCGACACCCCCGCAGCGCGCTTCTGCACCTTCTCGACCACAACCGAACGATCCTTCACCGGGCCCGGCGCCGGTGCGGGTTTCGCCTGGGCCTGGCCCGCGAACGGCAACAGACCTGCAAGAACCACCAGCGCCACCGCGATCGCAGAACTCCGGATCCACCACCACAGCACCGAAAAAACGCGCGACGAACCCACCTGAGAATCCATGCTCGGGCAATCCCCCCGTGATCCGAACATTGAGAGATGGAGATCCTACGATTGGCGTCACCATCCACGCAAGGTCAACTACGGAAAGTGATCGACTGGCTGTCGCGGCCCTGCCTACTAGCCCCCGAAAGGCCTGCTCAGGGCCGTCGGGGACGCTACGCTTCGTCGCACGGGGCCACACTGACTCGCGTCTGCGCAGGGGGCTGCGCAGGCAGATCAGTCCATGCCACACTGCGGCGTGCATCCGGGACCTGACGCCGTCGATGACCCCATCAAGTTCGACGACACCTTCGACGTACCAGTGTTCGTCAAACACAGCAGTCCCATGGACGTGCAGGGTCGCCCCCGGCCCAGTCAGGTGGCGTCGGCAGCAGCGCCATGGCCAAGCAGAGGCCTACCCAAGACCGGGAGCTACCGCGTCACCACCTCATGGCGGGCGATTCTGCATGCCGCCATCACCGTGGGACGGGACGTCTCACCGTGGTTGGCTCATGTCCCTCACCTCGCTGGTCACGAGATCTTGTCTCGCTGCGCTCCCCTTCAGGCCTACCTGCGCCGAATTCCGGTCGCTTGTCTAGGCCCCGACCCGCGTTACGCGCTCGTGCCCAATGAGGTGTATTCGCTGGGCACTGAGGTAACGGCCAAGGGGGCATTCAGCTACCGCATCGGCATGACGATGGCCGAGTGGCTCTGCTGGGGACAGATCGGCATGAGCCACAGCGTGCACGCCGAGTCCACCTATCCGCTAGGCGTAGACCCGGCCGACTGGGATGAGCGAAGAAACAAGCCGGACCTGGTGGGTATGCAATCCCTAGCGCCGTCCGGCTGGCTGATCGAAGCCAAAGGGGAGCGCCGGCTGAGCAAGACCAAGCTCCGCGAGGGGGCCGCCCAACTGGACCTCGACGGACTGATCGACGGCTCGCACCGTCGGGTGCTCTGCGGCACGAGCATCGAAGATAGGGTCTTCATGACCCTCGATATCGACACCCGATACGACGCTGACCTGGACCTGACCGCTACTGATCCCGACCCGATGGCTGGCCCGGATGTCAGCAATGACGATGACGCGTTGTACCAGCTGGCTCGGGCCAGCATGCTGATCTACCTGGTCTTGCGAGAGGCCGAGCAAACGTCCATCGTGCCTGTCGGTGTCGCCGCCGATCGGCGCGGCCCGGCCGCACAGGTAGGCGGCTCCGGTGCCGTCACGCTGCTGGAACGAGACTGGTCGACGTCGTCACTGCGAGACCGTATGCGCCGAACACCGAGCTCACGCCGACTGCCCAAAGAATCAGGCATCGACATGCTCACTGCTGCGGTTCCCGGAACCGGGATGACTGTGGGGTTGTCTCGGCGGGTCTACGCGGCGTGTTCCGCGCTGCTGGGCTTGGAGACTGACCTGGCGAGGCGGGCAGAGCAGGAAGCCAACGAAGCCGCAGCCCGATTGTGGCGAACAACGGACGGTGCTGCCCCTGACGAGGATCCGCCGCTGCGGCAGGACACGACAGCGGTCGAAGAGCGCATAAGCGTCCGGTATCACGTTGTCTGGGGCACGACACTCTCGCCCTCCGCGCCAGGAGCGGAAGGAGCCCAGTGGGTTCCTCGCACGGACGTCCGCAGTGAATACGAGCGGATTGCGTACAACCGGCTCCAGCAGGATCATCAGGAAGAATTGCTCGTCACCGCTCGGGAAGCATTCCGCTCCGCCGACAGCCACGACTGGGAGTCCGTCGCGGCACGCGACTCCCCTCTTACGATCGACGGGCCTCCTCGGCAACTGGAGTCCGCAACCGCCGACACGTATCTGGCGATCAACCCAGCGCTCATCGTGTGATCTCCGAGGGACAATCTGCTCGTGCAGAGCCGTCGTCGAGGCGGCCAGAACCACACCATCGGAAGTCCGGGCCGTCCGCCCCAGGGCAGTCGACGCATCCAAGCCTAGACCGTCGAGGTCTCGCAAATGCAGCGGCCAGGGGAAGGCCGAGCAGGACTGCGCCATATCCAACTCCACCGGCGGCACTCCTTGCGAGCGGTAGGGACCACAGTCTCGACCGGCCCGCAGCCAGCATCGGCGGTTAGACCCTTACGTAATCTGACCGGCCATTGTGGCTGGAGCGGCATGACCGCTAGACCAGCAGCGAGCCTTGCGGCCGGAGCTCCGCCTTCCCCAGGCGCCCAGCTCGCCCCACGAGCCGCACACCCGCGCAGCCGGTGGTCCCTGCCGCAGCTCAAGATCCACGAATATGTCTATCGATCTACCAGACAGCAAGCACAGCAGATCCCTCGAAGGAAGACCCCCACTGTGGTCGTGAGCCCCGTACAGTAACCCTGTGCATCGCAGCCCCTTCGAGAACGACGCGACGGTGCTGTGCCGCGCTCTGCCTCAGTGCAAATGCGCCGCACCTGCCACCCCACAGCCCGATTTGGTCACCACAGAGCCCGATTTGGCAGCCAACCTAAGCGTGATCATCAAGAGTCCCGACGCGATCGTCGAGCGGCCGCGAGGCCGAGGAGCTGCGGCGCCGGTGCGTCGTGCTGACTGGGAAATCGCCTTCCCCGTGGTCGCCGGGAATTCTGCCCACTCCGCCATCATGGCCATCGAGGCCAAACAGTCGTCGAACTTCTGGGCCTCCGCCCGCATGATCAAGCGGGTATTGAAGTGGTCATCCACGACAGACCATTCGGTCGCCGAGGTGCCTTCGCGAGATTCATCCAGCGGCATCGACGACCCCGCGAACTTCGGCTGCGGAGACTTCCCGGGACTTCTGCTTGAGCTACGCGTAGCGCACGCGGTGAAAAAACCACAGGTTTTTTCGGCCCACCGCCGTATTTTTCGGGAAGCTCTTAAGAAAGTATTCGCTCCGTCGAAGATTCTGCCCGTATCGCTCCGCGAGCAGTTCCAACAGACGTTCCGGTCGTCGCGATGGTCGGCAGCCCAGGCCACCAAGCTTCGCCAAGCGGAAGCTGTGGAGATCGCCCGGGCGATCTCCACGCTAGCGAGGGTCGCCACATCCCTGTGCGGACTGCCCTCCGCGGCGACGCCGACGCGGCCGCCTGGCGAGTTCATGCGCACGCATCCCCGAGTGCCTCGTGGGCCTAGTACGGCCCTGTGGGACCTTCGGCCAGCCGGCGGGGTGTTGAGCACGGGATAACCGACAAGCTCCCTGCGCCGTCGGGTTTCTTCGCGCACAGGGAGTCACGTTGTCGGATCCAACTAGATGGATGGCGGCCTTCATAGACACCGATGAATCTGCAGGTCATGCAACACCACTTCGGTTCAGGCCATGGACACCGATGGTGGTCGTCCGCTGCGCGGCGGCGACGAGATGAGGCCCGCCGGTTTCGCCGTTCTCCTCGGATCATTCGGCTCGCTCGGCCTCATGCTCGGAAGTTGGGTCGACATGCCTTGGGGAGCTGGCCTGTCCTACGCGCTCGTCGCGGTGCTACTCATCGCCCTGATCGCATTCGTCGCCATCATCATGCCGCAGGACTCGAACGATAAAGTTCTCTGGTTGGAAGTGCTGCTGCAGTGGCGCACCCGTACCACAAGGCCAGCTTCGGCAGTCTCGGTGGCCCCAACGGTGCAGCCCGCGAGAAGACAGCGGGAAACTGCTAAGCGTCGACAACGGACTACGGTTCGGCAGCGACCGCCGACCCGGCCACCATGAAGCCGCACAGGGCTGAGGCAATGGACTGGTCTTTTGCGAGGCCGCCTCATCAGTGGGCGGCCAACTGCACCAGCGGCCGGTTTGCGGGCGAGCGCGCGCACCGACATGCCCGCGAGTCGCGGCGGATCGCCGCGAACACCTCGACCTTCGACATCGGGGAGTTGAGCGCGGCACGGTGCCGGTCTCCGTCGAGGAGGTTCACCTTGGCGGGCGAGGTATCAGGCGGCGGCGAGCAGGAGCACGCACGGGCGTCGGCTCATCCCAGGGCGGTGCGGCGGCCCGGTCATCCCCGTCGTCGCTGACACCTTCGTCTTCGTCGTCGCCGTGAACTGCCCGGCGAGATCGCCAAACTCCGCTGCGACCTGCGCGGCCGCGGCCAAGATCTCGCCTTCGCGGGCACGGACCTGCCGGACGAAGCCGGCCAGTTCCCGCAGCCGGACGAGACCGTCGCCGGTCAGCTCCGGGTCGTCACGCAAGGCGTCGAACGCGGCGACCGCGTCGTTCTCCAGGGCTGTCAACGCGTCCAGGTCGAGACCGTCAAGGGTCTCGGGAATCTGGAACTCAACCGGTGGATCTCCTCGGCACGGTAGGGACATCAGTCCCGATCGGCCCGCAGCCAGCATCGGCGGTTACCGGGTCAGCGTACCGAACTCTTCGGCCGGCTCTCTAGTCCGCGCACGCAACGCGGCCTTCGGCATCATTGATCTCTCACTGTTACGCCCAAACCCAGGGAACGAACCTGTTCAGCCAATTTGTCGGCCACGGAGGCGTCCACGACTAGCTGCAGAGTGCCTTGCAGATACGAGATGTTGCCCTCGTCCAACATCGAGTACATGGCTCGGAACACCTGCGCCATGGCCTCGCTCTTGTCCGGCTGTTGGAAGAGGTTGCCCATCAGCGGGAAGGTGACGAACTTTTCGGCAGGCTCGGTGTCGGCGGGTTTGCCTGCGCCTCCGGTGTCTGCCGGCGACCCGGAGCCCTCGGAGGCGTCTCCTCCGCGCGGGCCGCCGGGTTGTTCTGTCGAGCCGCCGAAGGTGCCTCCCGCGGATGTTCCCGATTCCTCGCGGGTGCGTGGCCGCGCAAGGCGAAGCCCGACTGAGGCGAGATTGACCTGGCTCGGATCCGTTACCGCAACGGACTGGTCGGATCCGTCCACGATACTGAGTTCATTCGATTCGACAGCGCCGTAGATTGCCTCTTGCAGGTCGGCTTCACCGGTGTAAAGCAGCGGGAGGCGAGGTGTGTTCCAAAACGCGTCTCGGATCTCGGACAGTGGGCGGCCGTAATCTTGGTCCCGTAGGTGATAGAGGAGCACGCGGGCGGTGAACTGCCCGGCATCGAAAACCTTCTCCTTGTCGGCGAGAGCCTTCCACACCTGGGTGCCGTCCAGCGCGCTCTGGCTCTCGTCCTCGAAGGTGATCTGGTCAAGTGCCCGGTCGGTGTCGGGATTTGGCTGTGCCAGGTACACCACGTGCTGGTATGCACGTTTGACTGCCTTTTCCAATTCAAGCTTTGCGGTCGCGAATTCCTTGTTGCCTGTGCTGGTCAGGTCGGCGTCGGCTTGCACCTCGGGCGCCAGGAGTGCTCGCTGCCGGGCCAAATATTCGACGGCGAGGGCACGCGCCCGGGCTCGGCGTTGAGTGTTGGCAACGGCGAATACTGCGGAGGAGGCCCATTCGACCGGCAGTCTTGCGGTGCCTTCTCCCAAACCAACGGCCACCTTGAGCGCTTGGACGGTCTGCTGCTCGATTCCATTACGCAGGGAGAATTGGGCTGGGTCGAGGATGATTAGACGGGTGGTCCGAGCGTCGTCCAAGCCGGCAGTGGCGACGACTTCGGTCGGGGTTCGCACGGGGTCGGCGGCGATGAACCTCTTGACCTTGAACGGTCCTGTGTTGGCGAGCCGCTGCGCGAATTCGACTATGGCGTGGTCTCGCTCGTCGTCAGTGATGGTCTTGCGCAAGGAGTTAACAAGCGTGCGGTAGGTCAACTTGGTCGACAGGTAGTAGCGGGCTGGCTTATTGTTGCCCTGCCCGGCAATTGCTTCGACTGCGCTCATGCCCTTGTCCTGGTTGACCAGGTCTGCGACCACGCCGTCGGCGTCGGCGAGTGTGAAATCGGGGTCCGGCGCAGCGAGCGCTGCCTTGACCTCGGGTGCGGAAGCGCCGCGTCGACCGCCCGGCCGGGAGCCGACGATGCTGGTGAGGAAGATGAAGGTCGCGCCCCGTTCGGCGGCTCTGAGGTTGGTGGTGGCCCACGGAACAGGTTCGCGTTGCAGGTCAAGGCGGCGTGCTGCCCCGCCGTCGTCGTTCTGATTGACGATCTCGTTCTCGGCCAAGGCCCGAAAATTCGCTACGGTGCGTTGGTCGCCGACAAGACCCGAGCCGAGGATCGCCTCACGTACATTGTTATCCGACAGCGGCAGATCGCCGGGGCCTATGAGTACAGGTGCCCACGCTCCCGATTTGCCCCGTTGTTGCAGGGCGTAGACGGAGGCGGCGAAGATCCGGATCGTAGAGCGGACTTTTTGGAAGCCCGTCACGGTGGCCCATTCGTGTTCGGCTAGGTACATCAGCATGGGATGGAACGGATAGGTCCGGCTAACCTCTTCGGGGAAGTCGTTACGCCATGACCCAGGGATGTTTTCCCATACGTTCTTGGTCCAGGGTTTGTCAGTGTGGATACCGGCGAACGCGCCCGCAGCGGCGGCGACAATCTCTCCCGGGGGCGCCTGATCGAACAGCCGCCTGCGTAGGATGTCAGCGAAGTCGGCGTTCGCGGTAACCGTGGCGGGGAGGCCGTTGCGCTCCAGTAGGTCGTGTAAGTCTGTGCGCCGATCCTTGGCCGCCTCAGTGCCAAGCGCAATGGTGTCGGAGCCGATCATGACGACGAGCATGGCCACGTTTGGCACGTCGTTCGCCGCGTCAAGCAGGGCCCGCAGGAATGCCATGTCTTGGGCTACGAGTTCCGGTTTCCCCGTACCGTCAAGGCCGTTCCCGACGTAGTCCATAATTTCATCTACGATGATGAGGACGGGGCGGTTGACCGCACGAAGAGCTTCTACGATTTTACTTTTGTCGTTGAAGAACGGGGCGTAGCGCTCATAGAGCGTGTAGTCCTTCGAGAACAGTCGCCAGAGGAACCGCTCGTAGAGGTTGTACGCGGGCCCGTCGAACTCCTTGACGGGGGCGCCGGGTGTCATGTTGTCGCACGGCAGCACAACGACGTGGGGCTTGTTCAGGTCGGGCGGCAGGCTGCGGCCGAGGATGCCGGCGGCTCTGCCGAAGATAGCCTTACCCAGGTCGGTTTTAGCCAGGTTTGCGGGGTCGCGAGCGAGCTGCCAGCATCCGATGCAGGCGTGCGACTTACCACCGCCCATACCCTGGTCCAGACGGGTGAGGGCGCGCGCCTTCGTGTAATCAGTACCGCCCCCGAGGCGAACGGCGATCTCGGCGAGCAGCCCGACGAGCAGGTCGGTGGGGTAGGTGATCTCTGAGTAGTAGATGGCGTCGGCATACGCGGGCCGCAATGCGCCGGTTGCGTAGACGGCGTTGAACAGCGACATCTGGACGTCATCGATTTGCCCGGCAGCGCTGATGATCTCCGGTCGGATACGGATCGCGTCCCACCACTGGGTCATCCTGGTGCTGCCCATCGTCGTCCCTTCACGTGGAGCACATGTGACGTTGCGGATGCCTCGGTCGAGGCGAAGCCTTCTGTAAGTGCGGTCAGAATAGTGGTTGCTGTGCGTCGTGTGCCGACCGCACCGCGCTCGCAGACTTCGCCGCGCTGAAGACCCCAGACTGATTGCGTAGGATCCGGGTCCATCCAACTGCGTCGGTATCGCGCTCTGGCAGTCTGTCCACCAGGAACTTCATTGCAGCCCACAGGTAGGGGTCCTCGCTGTCGCGCCCGGACGATGACAGGATCTCACCAACGGCGCCTAGGCCGTCGAGCTGCGCCTTGCCCATCGCTAGCACGACGTCGATGACTGGGGAGTCGGTGGTGATGGCTGCCTTGAAGCGCGTCGATGACACGAACTGACAACCGTCGCTCCCGCCCGGCACGAGGTCCTTGACGTCGCCAATCGCCAGGTCTGCAGCGAGCACCTGCCAGCGGAGCTCGGACTTGGCGACCACCTGGCGGCCGAACAGGCGTACCCACCACAGGGCGAATCTGGTGCGTGGGTCGAACGCCTGCAGCGGATGCCGATCGACGTCTACGGCCATTGCGTCCTGAACGGCCCGACGGGCAATGACAAGATACCGATCGATCTCAACAGGATTAGCGCGGCTGTCAAGGATGCGGGAGTAGCGTCCGACGATCTCCATGGCCGGGCCAGCCGAAGCCATAAGCATATCCGTCGGCGCGAGGCCAGCGCGTTCCCAGTCTCGTACCCGCCGGGCGATCTCTTCGCGGATCTGCATCTCAACGGCGCCTGCCCTGCCGTCGCCCCGGTTTGGCATTGCCGGACGGCATGCCATCGTCAAGGTGGTGACGATGTTGGCCGATCCTGCCGCAGCACCTCCGGCCTCGGTCTTTGCAGGCCAAGATGCGGACATCACCAGATCAGCGACGGTGATGGCCCGCAATAGACGATGCCATACCTCGGGGTCCCCATGTCCGAAGACGATGGTGACTACTCCGTCGTGTGCGACGACCCGGCGAGCTTCGGTGAAAGCCTGGGCAATCATGCGATCGTAGTGGCTGGCGGTGCGGTGATCGCCTGCCGGACCGCCGCCGCGCTTGACGATGATCTCCGAATCTTTTTCCTGCACCCCGTCTGCGTGGGCGGTGATCGCAAGTGACGGGTCGGCTACCTGCATGGCCCGCTTGGCCCACACGTAGAACATGTCACTGGAGTCGCTGTAGTCAATCATGTCGTCGTACGGCGGATCTGTGACGACGGCGTCCATGGAGCCAGCGCGGAACCGAACGCCGGTAGCGTCGCCGCGTTCGATCGTGGCGGGGATGCTGCCTGCGCGAAGGAGGATGTTCCGCATCGCCGTAATGGTTTGAGACGCCAGCGACTGCCAGGAACCGGGTCCGTCAGAGAGGCCCCCCTCGAACCAGTCATAGGAAAACGAGACCGCAGACTGGTTGACGAAGATGTCGCCGATTTGGCATCCCCCGGCCTTTTGCAGGCGAGCGCCCCGTGAGGACCTGCGAAGCTTCCGCATCATGGCGGCGGTGGCGAATCCGGCCAGCGCGCGCACATAGTCGTTGCTCAGCCCTGCGTCGAGGCAGGCTTGGGAAGATTCGTTGATCGCTCGTGCCAGCCGAACGAGCCCCAGGGTTTGGCGGTCCTCGAAAAGATCTCCGTAGACCTTGTCGCCATAGTTGACGGATTGGATCGTCCGGCTGTTGCCGCCGGGGATGCGTTCGTCGGGGCGGGCGGGGAGCAAACCGAACGGCGGCTCTTCGGCGAGCGCTTTGCGGGCACGTTCCGCAGCCGCGAACTCCATGTCGGTCGGTTCTCGGAAGATCTTCGTCTCGTCATCGGCGATGTCTGCGGCTAGGAGGAGCATGTCGCGTCGTTCGCCGTCGAGGCTCAGACGCGTGTGGGTGTCCTTCGTGTGGACATGTCCGCAGAAGGGACAAACGGCCACACGTCCGTCTGCCGCGTACTTATTTTTTCCAGCCAGAACGCGGGTCGGTGTCCCCCTCGGTGGCCCGTCGTGCACGACGGCGCTCACCTTGCCAACAGTGCTGTCTGCGTCGAGATAGAAGCTTTGCCCTGGGTCGTCTTTCTTGGGCCGTGGCAGCCGCAGATGTAGTTCGCCGACGAGCGGGAATCGGTGTCCGCACTCCTGACATGGCAGCGATGACGCCCATAAGTACCCCCAGGGGAAGCGACCGCTGTGCTGGGGATAGACCGCCGCCATGGCGGCGGTATAGCGGGCCCCTACCTCGTTTAGAAAGATTTCGGCGTCGTCGAGGAGCCGGACGCCGCCGCTCGTCTTAGCACCGAACGGCAGTGGCTTCTCCGCTGACCAGTCTCGGTAGAGCAAGTCGGCGAGCAGTGATCCGCCGAGCGTGGCGAACGGCGAGTAGTCCACGCCGAATGCGTCTGCACCGAGCCTGCCGGCCTCCAACGGGATCATGGCCCTGCCGGAGAACGGATCGAGAACACGAGGCCGACGCCCATAGGTCTCGGTGAGGATCTTGTCAATCTCATCCTGAGCCTTCTTATAGCCGCTCATCGCTGTCCGCACCAAAGTCTGCAGCTTGCGCTGCTCCTGATGGCTGTCCGGCCAGGTCAGGAGGCTGGTGAGGACGGCGGCCTTGGACTGGGCAACCGGGCGTTTGGCGAACCAGACCCACAAGCTCGATTCTGTATTGCCGGAGCCCCACCCGTTGGCACTGTTGTCGGAGACCTCAGCGCACGGGAACCAGCGTTCAATCATTCGGGTCATTCCGGGTTCTCCTGGTGCGGCGCGGTTCGGTACTTGCTCAGGGTGCTGCCGGGAACGCGGAAGACCGCGTCGCTGCGGATCTCTTCAGCGAAGACCTTGACCGGATCCCGGTACATGCCAAAGAGGACGCCTTGGCCGTCATGGCACTGGTCGACGACGTAGAGCCAGTAGTCGGTGCGGTGCTGCGTGGCGATCAGCACCTCGTTGCCCGTCATGCGGATGCCGTTACTGGCAGCGGAGCGCCAAACCCCCTTCACCTCGACGAGGCGTTGCTCTCGTCCGCGGATGGCATGCAAGTCGTAGCCGCGGTTGTCGGCGTGCACGTCGGCGGCACGCCACCCGTCTTCCTGCAGGCTGCGAAGGACGAGCAGCATCGCCACGGTCTCCGAGTCCATTTCCTCAGTCGTGCGGGGAGATGCCTTCGGATGGACACGGAGACGCGCAACAACCTTGGGTTCGCTCAGCCCGACTTGGCTGAGCGCCTCCAGCTCGGCAAGCCGCTCGGATGCGCGTTGCTCTAGCCGCCGACGAGTAGCGACCCGCTCCTGCTTGTCCGCAATTCCGACTGTCAAGTCGACTGGAAGATTCTGCAGGTCACGGCGAGCGTGGGCGAACCATTCACTACGGACGCGCTGATGCTCATCGCGGGTCTTGGCCGCCAAGGTGGCCGCGGCCTGTCCGGCGGTGTCGATCCGCCCGGGGTGTGGTGCGGTGCCGGCCGATTCACTCGGCACGAGGTTGGCGAGCGTCTCCCACCGCACGGGATATGCCAGTCCGTTGTCGTCGACACGGATGAGAGCTGCCCACGTGGTGCGACGTTTACCGCCGGCCTCGGTGAGGGTGGCTTCGAATGCATGCAAGTCGTACCCGCTGACGCTGGTGGGATCATCGGCGGCACCGCTGCGATACATGTCGGCGGCCAGATCGTCGTCGGCGAGGGTGATGAGGTCGGTGAAGGCTGCGTCACCGGGACCTAACGGGAGGACGTTCGACGTGTCGACGCTGACGCCGTGTGCCCGTAGCGCTTCGCCACTCGTTGCGATAAGTACCTGCTGGCCTCCACCCAATCCTTGAGGCAAGGGTCGGTCGGAGGAGATCAGAAGGATGCCATCCCCAGCAGCGGTGCGCTGCACTCGCAGTAGTCGTGCTTGATCGAGCCGGTTGAGGTACGACTCAACGATCGCGGGGTTGATGCGGTCCAACAGGTCTCGTTGCAAAAGCGTGAGCGCTGCCATCGCGTCGACCTGGCTTGCGAGCACAGACTCCTGGGCTCGGGCGATGCGTGCGGCCCGTTTAAGGTCCGCGGTGTGCACCTTGCGCACAGCTGCGTCGGCGGCCGCTTTCTTGGCCTCGTCGTCGCCGTAGAGGTCCGTGAGCCACTGCTCGTACCGCATCCCGGTCATCTCGGCGACGGTCGAAAGGCTGTCGAAGATCTGGCCTCCGAGCTCGCTGGCTGCTGAGACGAACCGTTCGAGCAGGGTATGCAGCACGTCACCCTCGCGGGTGTCCGTGGCGATGAGGTTGTACAGCAAAACGTCACGAAACTGGCCGACCCTGTGAATTCGGCCCATCCGCTGTTCCAGGCGGACCAGCGACCAGGGCATGTCGTAGTTGACCAAGACGTGCGCCGCCTGCAGGTCGATGCCCTCGTTTCCGGCATCGGTGGTGACGATGACTTGGAACTCCCGGCGCATGAACGCGGCCCGGACCGCGTCGCGCTCTGCGGAGGATTGTCGCCCGGAGTACATTCGGGCGGTATACCCAGAGTTGACTAGGCGCTGCACGATCCAATCAGCGGAGTCCGCGTACTCGGTGAAGATGACCGCTTGCTCACCGCTACCCGGGGCGATCCCGTTCGCGCCAAGGCAACGGCGTGTCAGGTCGCGCCACTTCGACGGCTCGTAGCCTCCGTCCATCAGAATGGCGTCTAACTGCCGCAGCAGTTCCTTGATCGCCGCTCGCTCGGCCCGCCCAGACTGGGAAGAGGCATGAATGACCTTAGCCTCTTCCTTCGCCTCTTCGTCCGCCTCGTCGAGCCGCTCGACATCCAGGACCGCCTCCGCTTCGGTCTTAGCGCCCATGTGAGCCGAGCGGCGACGTAGCGTCTCCCTCAGTGCAAACAGCGTAGAGGCGGCTCGCTTGCCGTACACCATGCGAGCGAGGGTTCGTGCTGTCGACGGAAAGAACTGGTCAACCATCTCCAGCGCCTGCCGGTAGATCGAGTATTCCTTGGATCCCAGTGGAACCCGAAAATTATTCGCCGTCCGACCCTTGAACAACCGGGTGACCCCGTCGTAGTCGACGAGATCTTCTTTCATCCGCCGCAGGAAGTGCACCGGTCCGGGACGCAGCGGCTGCAGGCTCTCGTCGCTCTTGTCGCCGGGATCGGGGTAGATGTCTGGATCCACGAGGTGCAGCAGATGACGGAACAGCCATTCCGAGCCACGGTGCGGAGTTGCGGTCATCAACAGCGCGCGAGGGGTGTTCTTCGCCAGCATCCGCCCCACCTGATGAAACGATGTGGCAGTCGGCGTGAGGCGGTGGGCCTCATCGAACACCACAATGTCCCAGCCTGCTTTGTCGGGGCGTACGGCGTCCTGCACAGCGCCGTTAGTGGCTGCCAACTCGAGCGACACCACCCACAGATCATGACCGGTATCTAGCGCGTGCTCACGCACCGTGTCCGCGGTGATACGGCGCAAACCTCCACCAAAGAACCGCTCGAAGTCCTCCTGCCACTTGCTGGCGAGGTTCGCAGGCACAACGACCAGCGCTCTGCGGATCAGCCCAAGACGCTGCATCTCCCGCAGGTAGAGTCCCGCCATGATCGTCTTGCCGGTACCCGGCTCATCGGCAAGAAGGAACCGGAGGAACGGCTGTGGCAACATCGCCCCGTAGACGGCGTTTGCCTGGTGCGCATACGGGCGTAGGGGACTCGATGCAAGCAGTGTGGTCTTCGCGTTAGTGGCGGCCGCAGCCATCCACCGGGTCCACATGCCGGCCAAGACGCGAGCCGATGGAGCACGTCCGTCCTCAACCAGGCGGACCACCTGACTGGCCTGCTTCGCACCAAGGGTCACCTTGCTCAGTGAACCCGCATCGTCGGCGACGTAGAGGATCCACCCCCCGTCTACGCCGCCTTGCGCCAGATCCACAGTCACCCATGTAGGCAGGTCAAGGCCGGGAACGTGGATTCTCTGCCCGGGCTCGAATCCTGCCGCGTCGACCACCAGTCGCCTCCTTTGACCACGGAATTCTTGCACGTGGCGATCAGGCGCTCTGGGTATCCTGGGGACCTTGGGTTCCGAGGGCACGCTCGTCGAAGTGTCGACGCTGCGACGGTCTGGTTCGCGCTGACGCCCTTCTGCAGCTCAGCTGGACGGCGGAACAGGAACACCGTGTCAATGAGGTTGCGGCAGGCTTACTGAGTCATCAAGGCGCGGATCGCCGGCTAGGCGCCGAAACGCTGCTTCCCGCCCCCGTTACCTTTTTCAGGTCCCCAGCCGGGGACTGCTCGGTCGCCTGGTCCGGTATGACTTACTGCCCCTGTCGTACGGATGATCCGGGGGGTGTTGTCGCCGGGCCGGGTGGCGCCGATGGACCGCTGATAGGGACACGGCCACCCGGTGCTTGGGGTAGGTCTCTTCGTAACGTGGCTGCCGGCAGTCGACGCCAGACTGGCGACCGAGGATGCGGGCTGTCGCGGGGAGGCGATGTGCACGGCGATTACC